>NZ_QEOA01000001.1:0-3943 GCF_003096855.1 Bacteroides galacturonicus
CGGATATTTTATCGTATTCCATGTTTTCTATCTTTCCAATATCATTCTTGTATTTCCTTGTTTTTGATATCTCATAATTAGCCGGCTTTATGAATACTATCTGATTATTAGCTTCAAGAAACAGATAGTTTTCCTCGCTCTCATAACCAGCATCTGCAGTTATGTTCTTATAATTGTTAATACACAGGCAAATAAAAAATTATTCAGTAATGCTCCACACTTCCCTATTACAGATGATTTGTCGGTAATGTATTACTTACAGATTGAACGTGGTGCTCCTGCAACTATTACTAATCAGATGTTAGACATATGGGGAATAGATAAAAATGATGCCGTAAATAAATTGTGGGATTATGCTTATAAGAATACTATGGAACAAAATACACCAGAATTTTTTAATATAGCAGAAAAGTTATACCCTTATATGGATAAAGATGATTTTGATACAAGCCTTTATGTGCTATCTAATAAAGACAGAACATTCGGGGTATCTTTATTGCTTTACGATAACACAGACATTTTAAAGGATTGTTTAAATAAGGTGAAGGATTAAACTGGTAATAATTGTAAAGGGCTATATGTTTTACCAAGCAGCATACACGAACTTATATTAGTTCCTGATAATGGTGATATGAATAAAAATTATATGATGCAGATGGTGCGTGAAGTTAATTCAACAGAAGTCAGACCAGATGAAATATAATGGTAAGAAATAATTGACGTTTAGCACTATGTGAGTTAGCATAGTGGTAGACAATTACTTCTTTGTATCACGCAAATCTAATTTCCGAAATTCTTCATAAAAAAGGAAATATAATTTTTCAAAAAGAAGCAAGGTGAAAAGAAGAAAATGAATTTATTTAATGCAAAACTGTGGAAAAGAAAGTGAAAAAATAAATTCCATTTTGGGGGCTAAAAAATGGAAAAATAGTTTTCTCTGATACAAAAGCCTGTTTAGAACATATATCAATTAAGAACCTTAAATATATCGTCCTGTTTTGGATATTGTAAAACTATGAGTGATTTATATGACAGAAAGAAGGTTAAATATGATAATTGAAAAGGAATATTTTGATTCAGAAGAAGTCAGGAAAGCGAATGCCATGAATGATAAGACGATGGCACCACTAAGAAGAATACGTCTTGCGACAACGGACAGTAACAAATATTATGCCAAAGCCGTATTTGTAGCCGATAAAGAAAATATAATTACCGGTGAGCTTCTTTACAGACCAGATTTTCAGGAGTCAGAAGAGGAAGTGGCATTCAGTGAGGTTGTTGTTAAGCAGACAGCAGATGTGGAAGAATATTTCAAGAATCTTATAAGGTTTGAAGGCTATAAAGTGATTCCGGAAGAATATGATGAGAGTGATATGCTTATGCATTATGATGAGCTGAGCATACAGGCTAATAAGCTTTTGTTTCTTGAGAGCAGGGGGGAGTAGATATGACAGATACGCAGAATGAGGTGTTTAAGTCACCAGTAAACAAGATAAGGCTGTTTGAGCATGGGGCTCCGGGTTCGCAGAACCTTAAGCTTACAAGAAAATATTACACTGAAGATATGCCTGATGGAAGAGTAAAGCATATAGTGCAGAACATTACAGATCCGGATATTGTTCCTTATATACCTGATGGTATTGGTAACAGTACAGACAGACAAAGGATTCCGGCAGTATTGATTATTCCAGGAGGTGCGTTCAGACGCCTTGTATACAACTTTGAAGGTGAAGATGTTGCAAAGTGGCTTAATAGTATGGGAATAGCTGCATTTGTTCTTGAATGCAGACTTCCATCAGATGAACATGATAATGCAGAGGATGTCCCACTTATAGATGCTATGCGTGCAATGAGAGTTATAAGAGGAAGGGCACAGGAATTCGGTATAGATGAAGCTAAGATAGGCGTTATGGGCTTTTCAGCAGGAGGCTTTATGGCAGCGTTATTATCAACAGCGTATGAAAGTGATGTGTATGCGGATTATAAGTATAAGGATGAATATGATAAACTATCAGCAAGACCAGATTTTGCTGTTTGTTCATATCCGGTTATAAGTATTGACGATTGTATTGAAGCAGGCAAAAGATATATGTCTGAGGAACAGGTGCTTGAGAGAATCAGTGACAGTAAGGCAAAGATACTGCATAAGTATAATCCGGATAAGCTTGTAAGACCGGATATGCCGCCAGTATTTATATGTGAAACGGATGATGACAGAACAACATTGTCTGAGAACAGTGTGGGCTTTTATATGGCAGCAAGAAAAGCCGGTGTAAGTGCTGAACTTCATATATTTAGAACAGGTGGCCATGGTTATGGCTGTGGTGATGATTTTGCACAGACTGGTGAGTGGAAAGTACTTTTTACAAAGTGGATTAAGAGTATTGGAATTATTAGTTGAGATGGATCTTGTAAGTGAAGTTCTTACATATAGAAAAAGCAAGGGTGAAGAAGCTTACGCAGCTATAATAAACAGACTTGACCGTCCTGTATCAGGGCTTGTGCTTATGGCTAAGAATAAAAAGGAAGCAGCAAGATTGTCTTTACTTATGCAAAAAGGAACACTATGTAAACATTACCAGGTGCTTGTATGTGGAAAACCAGATTCTGATGAGGGCGAACTTGTGGATAATCTTATAAAAGATGCAAAGAATAATGAATCATCGGTAGTTTCAAAAGGAACGGCGGGTTCTAAGGAAGCAAGACTTAAGTACAGGCTTCTTTCTTATGATGAAGAAGCAGACATATCAAGGCTGGATATTCATCTTATAACAGGCATACATCATCAGATACGTGTCCAGCTTGCTTCAAGAAACATGCCGGTTGCTGGTGATGGAAAGTATGGTGGAAATATGGCAGTCCAGGCAGCTGAAAGGATAAAAGGCATACGTATTAAGCGTGGCTGCATAGCGTTATGTGCGGTTAGTCTTAAGGTTGATGGCAAGTTATACGAAGTGAAACCAGGATTTTAGATATAGGTATAAGATGGGGCTGTCGCACTAAGAAATTAGTGCGGTGCCCCTTCTTTTATGTTAAGGTGGGATATAACCTAAAAAAATAAATCCCAGGCTTCGAAAAACCTGGGATTTATGGTAAAATATTAGTATGCTATTACATAATAAATTACAAAAAGATTATACGTTAAATCAGAGTGGATATCAACTAAAACTTCCACTCAAATTAGAAACAATTATTCCTAAGAATGATTCTGTGCGGTTACTCAGTCAGTTTGTAGAGGAGATGGATTTGACTGATCTATATTCTACTTATGATAGAATAAATTCTTTATCGCCAAGAACACTTTTGAAGATTGTTTTATACTCTTACATGAATGGCGATTATTCATCCCGTTCTATGGAATTAAACTGCAAAAGAGATATCAATTTCATGTTTCTTTTAGAAGGGCATTCTGCACCTGATCATGCAACACTTGCAGGATTCAGAAGCATTCATTTTGCCCCTTGTTCTAAGCGTATTCTCGCAGAAGTTTCAAATATCCTTTTTGATTTAGGTGAAATATCTGGTGAAACTATCTTTATTGATGGTACCAAGATTGAGGCAGATGCCAATAAATATACTTTCGTGTGGAAAAAAGCCGTTACAAAAAATCAGGCAAAACTGTTAATTAAATTAGCTGATTTTGTAGCTGAATGTGAACAACTCTATGACATAAAAATAGTTTATGGAAATGTAATAAAAATCAAACATTTAAAGAGACTACGCAAGAAGCTGTATGCTCTTAAAGATGCTGAACATAACTTAAAATTCAAATATAAGAACATAACTGCAGATGCTGGTTATGAGAGCGAGGAAAACTATCTGTTTCTTGAAGCTAATAATCAGATAGCATTCATAAAGCCGGCTAATTATGAGATATCAAAAACAAGGAAATACAAGAATGATATTGGAAAGATAGAAAACATGGAATACGATAAAATATCCG
>NZ_QEOA01000002.1:0-618517 GCF_003096855.1 Bacteroides galacturonicus
TGGAAGTGTGGTGACATATGGAGCTGATCTGTACTAATAGGTCGAGGGCTTAACCGAAAGAGGTTAAGGTTTGGATAGAACAAAGAGAGTTATTCCAAAGGAAAGTACGAAAGTACTTGACAGGATACGGATGTATAAGATATATTTAATGTGCAGTTTTGAATGAGTAGTGAATAATTGTTATTTAAGAGGCTTTATAGCCTCTTTTTTATTATCATCAATTTATATATTATGTAGATATTATATAGATTAGAAAGTTTTAATAATATTGTTATTTACAATAATATCAGTATTTAAACATCAGCATTTAAATATAAGCATTCAAGTAGATAATATATTGGACAATATTCATATTTTGTATAATTATATGTAATAGCAATTGAAATTATGTATGTGATTTGTTATAATATTTCAATAAAAGTACGGGATTTATGGAGGATAAAACTATATGGAAACTAATATATTAATGGAAAGTGGTACTAATGAATTAGAGGTGCTTGAATTCATAGTTGGAGGGAATCATTATGGAATTAATGTCGCTAAGATTAAAGAGATAGTTCCATATAGCAAGGTTACACCAGTACCTAATTCACATCCTTGTGTAGAAGGTGTGTTTATGCCAAGAGATTTAATGATAACAATAGTTGATTTAGCTAAGGTTATTAAGTGTGCACCTTCTAAAGATATTACAAAGGATATGTTTATTATCACTAATTTTAATAAGCTTAATGTTGCATTTCATGTGGCATCGGTTGTTGGAATACATAGAGTATCCTGGACAGATATTATTAAGCCAGACAGCACAATAAGCAGTGCTGACAGCGGAATTGCAACAGGTGTTGTTAAGATTAATGGACAGTTAATTATCATTCTTGACTTTGAGAGAATTGTATCAGATATAAGTCCAGAGACAGGATTAAAAGTATCAGATATTGAAAAGCTTGAAGGAAGAACTAAGAATGAAGCACATATTGTAATTGCAGAGGATTCTCCATTACTTATGAAGCTTATTTCAGACTCACTTATTAAGTCAGGATATGATAATCTTACATTATGTGCTAATGGACAGGAGGCCTGGGAGAATCTTGTTGCTCTGAAGGATTCAGAAGATGCACAGATGGATGTAGCTTGTGTTATAACTGATTTAGAGATGCCATTAATGGATGGACACAGATTGACAAAGCTTATCAAGACAGATGATAAATTAAAGAATATACCAGTTGTTATATTCTCATCATTAATTAATGACCAGATGAGAGCTAAGGGAGAAGCATTAGGAGCTGATGTACAGTTATCTAAGCCAGAGATTGGATTGTTAGTTAATGAGATTGATAAACTTCTCAGATAATATTATTTATGTTATTATGGTGTTATCTATATAATGATAGCACCATAATTTATTGTTAAGGCTGTGAGGATAGATATGGAATATACATTACAAGATTACTGTAATAGAATTAGAGAAGATGTTAAAGATTATGATTATATATTAATAGGTCTTGGTGATGAAGCACTTAATAATAATGATGGTAATCTTATAGATATGCTTAATAAGTTTGGTGAACTTCTTGATAAGAATAATTATTTTATTATATCGTCTACCAAGCATAATTATCTAGGTGAATCAACAATAAATCCCAAAAGAATGGTTTGTCCATATATTAATGAAGATGAGAAACAGTGGGATTTCTACAACAAATGGTTATCAGCGACATTGGCTAAGAAGCTGCTTGTTATTGAGATAGGGGAAGGATTTAACAATCCTAATCTTATAAGGTGGCCATTTGAGAGAATTGTTATGATTAATGATAAAGCACATTTTTACAGGGTACATAGTACGTTTTATCAGATACCTAAAGAAATAGCAGACAAAGCTTGTACAATGAAGATTAACTCATATGAAGTATTGAAAGAGTTAGTTAATGTTGTTAATTAATATTCTTTATGGTAGAATTTTATTTATAATTTTACGAAGGTGGTGGAATTGTGGCAGAGAATGAAGAGGATTACCTTGATGGCTTATTGAAATCATTATCTGAAGATGAGAATGCACAATCAGAGAATAAGGATGAAGAGGAAGAACAGATCAAAGAGCAGGTAAGGGAAGCCTTTGAAAAGTCTAATGAGAAGAGTACTAAATTTGAAAATATATATGATGATGAGGATGGAAATCTTAATGACGATAATATAGAAGATTTATTAAAAGATGTTATGACAGTTCCTCGTCATATGGCGGCTTCTGATACGGAGGAAACATTTATAACTGATGATACAGTATCAGAATTAACTCCTGAGGAAGTTGCTAAGAAGGCACAGGAAGCAGATAAGCAGACAGAAGCAGATGATACATCTAAGGATAAGCAGGCAGATGAAGCTATTGATAAGATGTTAGATGACACTCCAGTTGAAGAAGCTGCTGGTACTAATCTTGATAAGAACGATGAGCTTATGGATGATATGGGTTTATCAGATACCGAAAAAGACCGTCTTGCAAGTATGAATTTGGATGATCTTATAGGTGAGATGAATGATAATGCAGATGAATCATCTATGAATGAGCTTCTTAAAGAGAACGGTATGCAGTCAGAAGATGAGGTAGCTGCTGAGGATACATCAGCCGATAATTCAGCTTCATCAGCAGATAATGCTTCTTTAGGCAATGCTGATAATGAGGCAAATGCAGCTTCAGATAGCACATCTGATGACAATGGCACAGAAGCAGCTAATAAAGACAGTGTGCAGAATAAAGCTTCAGATGCCGATGAAGCACAGGCTGATAAAGCTTCTATGAAAAAGAAGCACAACAAAAAGCAAAAGAAAAAAGATAAAAAAGGTATTTTTTCTGTTATAAAAGACATTTTCTTTGAAAGTATTGAAGATGATCTTAATGAAGCAAATGTGGCAACAGGCGATGGAGAATTGCTTGAAAAGACTGTTGATAATGCAATAGCTGCTAAGACTAACACAGTGGATGATGGAAAAGAGCAGGATGAGAATGAGAAGCTCATTGATGAGGTATTTCATGGTAAAGCTAATCTTGACCAGCCAGAAGCACCTAAGAAGGGCTTAATTGCTAAGATTAAGTATAGGTATCAGCAGTTTAAGATTAGGCAGGAAAAAGAAGGTAAGCTTGAAGAAGAACAGGAACAAATAGAAAATCAGCAGAAGGCTGAGGCTAAGGAAGCAAAAAAGGCTCAGGCTGAGGAGAAGAAGAAACAGGCTGCAGCTAAGAAAGAAGAAAAGAAAAAGCAGGCTAAACAGGCAAAAGATAAGAAGCCTAAGAAAGAAAAGAAACCTAAAAAAGTTAAAGTTAAAGAACCACCTAAACCAGGTGATATTCTTAAGATTAAACCAAAATCAATCATTTTATTTATATTACTTATAGCAGGAATTATTATGCTTATACAGGTATTTGGCTATAGTATCAATTACAACAGTAAAGTAAATGCAGCTAAAGATTACTTTATCAATGGCGAATACGAGAAAGCTTATAATAGTTTAAGTGGTATGAACCTTTCAGGTAATGAAGAGACAATATATAACCAGTCAAAGGTTGTTATGTATGTTCAAAGACAGTATGAGTCATATCTTAATTACAGAAAGATGAATATGAATACAGAGGCAATTAATGCTCTTATAAAGGGTGTTGACAGATATCAGACATACAGGGCTGAAGGTAAAGAATTAGGCGTAGATGATAAGATGAAGGAAAGCTATGATAAGATTATCAATGCACTTAAGGATACATATAAGATATCAGAGACAGAAGCTATATCTTTAGCAGATATGTCTAATAGCGATTTTGTTACTTATTATTACAAGATAGAAGCATATGGAGAGGCAGTAAAATGATAGCGATTATTGACTATGATGCAGGCAATCTTAAGAGTGTTGAGAAAGCGTTAATAGCACTCGGTGAAGAAGTTATAGTATCCAGAGACCCAAGTGAGATACTTCAGGCAGATAAAGTTATTCTTCCTGGAGTAGGTTCATTTGGTGATGCGATGAACAATCTGGATCGTTTTGGACTTGTAGATACAATTAAAAATGTTGTAGCTAAGGATACACCATTTCTTGGAATATGCCTTGGACTTCAGCTTTTATTCAAGGAAAGCGAAGAGACACCAGGAGCTGAAGGTCTTAACCTTCTTCCAGGAAAGATATTTAAAATTCCAGCTAAGGAAGGCTTTAAGATACCACATATGGGCTGGAATTCCTTAAATGTTAAGGATGATGCGAGATTGTTTGCAGGAATCAATGCTAATCCATATGTATATTTTGTACATTCATATTATCTAAAAGCTGATAATGATGATATTGTAGCAGCGTCTACTGAATATTCAACACATATTCATGCTTCAGTAGAAAAAGGTAATCTTTTTGCGTGTCAGTTCCACCCAGAAAAGAGTAGTGAAACAGGCTTAAGAATACTTAAAAATTTTGCTGAATTATAGAATGGAGAATGTTATATGTTTACTAAAAGAATTATACCATGCCTTGACTGCAAAGATGGACGAGTTGTAAAAGGTACTAATTTTGTTGATTTAAAGGATGCTGGAGACCCAGTTGAAGTTGCTGCAATGTATGACAAATCAGGAGCTGATGAGCTTGTATTTCTTGATATAACAGCTTCAAGTGACGGAAGAAATACAACTGTTGATTTAGTAAGAAAAGTTGCTGAAAAAGTATTTATTCCATTCACTGTAGGCGGAGGAATACGAACAGTAGATGATTTTAAGGTGCTTTTAAGAGAAGGTGCTGATAAGATATCTATTAATTCAGCGGCAATTATGGATCCAACACTTATATCAAGGGCGGCTGATAAGTTCGGCAGTCAATGTGTGGTTGTTGCAATAGATGCCAAAAGACAGGAAGATGGTCATTGGAGCATTTATAAGAATGGTGGAAGAGTTGATATGAATATTGATGCTGTTGAGTGGGCTGTTAAGGCAGAACAGCTTGGAGCAGGAGAGATACTTCTTACAAGTATGGACTGTGATGGGACTAAAGCAGGATACGATATTGAACTTACAAGAGAGGTTGCCTCTAATGTATCAATTCCAGTTATAGCCTCAGGCGGGGCTGGCAATATGGAGCATTTTTATGATGCCTTTACAGAAGGTATGGCAGATGCTGCATTAGCTGCTTCTTTATTCCATTATAAAGAGATGGAGATAAATGATTTAAAGCAGTATTTATCTGATAAGGGAATACCTATAAGATTAGTTAAGTAGATATTGGAGGGTGTTATTATGTCAATGATAACTAATGATTGGAAAGATGCTTTAAGTGATGAATTTAAGAAAGATTATTACAAAAAGTTGTATACATTTGTAAAAGACGAATATAGCAGATGTGTTGTCTATCCTCCAGCAGACGATATTTTTAATGCATTTCATTTTACACCTTTAAAAGATGTTAAAGTGCTCATATTAGGACAAGACCCATATCACGAGGTAAATCAGGCACATGGACTTAGTTTTTCGGTTCTTCCGGGTAATCCTATTCCTAAGTCACTACAGAATATATATAAAGAATTACACGATGACTGTGGCTGTTATTATCCTAATAATGGCTACCTTAAAAAATGGGCTGATCAAGGCGTACTATTGTTAAATACAGTATTAACAGTAAGGGCTCATAATGCTAATTCACATCAGGGAATGGGCTGGGAACAGTTCACTGATTCAGTTATCAATGCGGTTAATATGCAGGACAGACCGATAGTATATATGCTCTGGGGTTCACCAGCACAGAGAAAGATACCTATGCTTACCAATCCTAAGCATCTTATATTAAAGTGTCCACACCCTAGTCCTTTATCAGCATATAGAGGATTTTTTGGATGCAGGCATTTCAGCCAATGTAACGAATTCCTTGAAAGCCATGGAGTTGAGCCTATTGACTGGCAGATAGAGAATATCTGATATTATGAATATTTTAAAATAAATAAAAAGCAGCGTTGATTGACAACCTTTAATAGTAGATTGTCAATCAACGCTGCTTTTTGCTTAGAAAATAAAACTACGGAAGAAATGTCTATTCATCAAAATCTTCTTCTGAACCTGCAACAGCTCCTATTACAGCAATAATTACTACAACTGCAAATATAGCAACTGCAACACCGATAATTGGTCCTAAAAATAATAAAAAGTTCATATTACCGACCTCCATTTATTAGTATTATACACTTGAAATTATTTAATTTCAATATATTGAAATTAAATATTTCAGCATATTTATTATATACAGATGTTTCTATAACACATATGTATACAATAAATATGCAACACTCAGCCTTTTATATAAGTTCACGATAATAAATCTGATTTAGCAGACATCAGACATTAAAGGTTCTTGTTAGCAGTAGCAAGCATAAGCTTAATTCTGTTAAGCTGGTTAACTTCTGATGCACCTGGGTCATAATCCACGGCGATTATGTTAGCTTCAGGGAATGCTGCACGTAATTCTTTGATTACGCCCTTACCAACAATGTGGTTAGGAAGGCAGGCAAATGGCTGACAGCATACAATATTTCCAGCACCGTTATGAATAAGCTCAATCATTTCACCAGTAAGAAGCCAGCCTTCACCAGTCTGGTTACCAAGTGACACAAGGTCTTTGGCAAGAGCAGCAGTTTCTTTAATTGAAGATGGAGCATCAAACCTCTTGCTCTGTGCTAATGCTTCGTTACCAGCTTTTCTGAACCACTCAAGCAATTTAATTACCACGTTATTGATAAATGCTGACTTAGATGAAGCACCAAGGTACTTGTGTTTGAAGTTAGCATTTTCTGCACAATAAAGAAGAAATCCCATAAGATCTGGAACAACAGCTTCAGCACCTTCAGCTTCCAATAAATCTACAAGATAATTGTTAGCGGCGGGAAGAAATTTAACAAGAATTTCTCCAACAACACCAACTCTAGGTTTTTTAATATCAAGAAGTTCAATATTATCAAAATCGTGAACTATATCACGCAGATTTTTATTGAAGTCTTTCATTCTTACTTTGTCAGAAGTAAGCTGCTTTATACATATCTCTTTCCAATGTTCGTGAAGGGCGTTAACAGAGCCTTTTTCCTTCTCATAAGGTCTTGTTCTGTATACAACATTCATAAATACATCACCGTATTCAATAGCCATCATAGCTTTCTTTAACATAGGCAGATCATACTTAAAGCCTGAGTTAGACTCTAGTCCTTGTGCACTTAAAGAAATAACTGGTATGTATGCAAGATTAGCTTTCTCAAGAGCACGTCTTATAAATCCAATATAGTTAGAAGCACGACAGCCACCACCAGTCTGCGTAATTATAATGGCAGTCTTGCTTAAATCATATTTACCGGAAAGAACCGCGTTCATAATCTGTCCGACAACCATTAAAGAAGGGTAGCAGGCATCATTATTAACATATTTAAGTCCCATATCTACAGACGATTTATTATCATTGGCAAGAACTTCGAAGTTATATCCACACGAATTAAGAGCAGGTTCAAGCAGGTCAAAATGTATTGGTGACATCTGAGGGCAGAGAATAGTGTAATTCTTTCTCATCTCAGGTGTGAATTCAACACGCTTGTATGCACTTGAAACTAACTGTCGCTGGTAATTTTTCTTGTCCCTTACTTTAAGTGCAGCAATAAGTGATCTGACACGTATTCTTGCAGCACCAAGGTTATTAACCTCATCAATTTTAAGAACTGTATATATTTTGCCAGACTTAGTAAGAATATCATTAACGGCATCTGTAGTAACTGCATCAAGTCCACAGCCGAATGAATTAAGCTGTATAAGATCAAGATTATCCTGAGTCTTGACATAGCTTGCTGCGGCATACAGACGTGAGTGGTACATCCACTGGTCCATAACAATAAGTGGTCTTTCAACATTGCCAAGGTGGGCAACGCTGTCCTCAGTAAGAACGGCTATTCCATATGAGTTGATAAGTTCTGGAATACCATGGTTAATCTCGGGGTCAATATGGTAAGGTCTTCCAGCGAGTACAATACCACGTTTGTTATTTTCTTTAAGGTATTTAATAACTTCTTCACCTTTATTATGCATATTAGTTCTTGACTGCATCAGTTCTTCCCACGCATCGTGAACAGCAGCCTTGATTTCTGGTGCGGGAATTAAAGGAAATTCTGCTTTAAGTCGTTTGGCAAGAATTTCTTCACTTTCAAATGAGAGGAAAGGATTTCTGAAATCTATATTTTCTGTCTTTAATTCTTCAACGTTGTTCTTAATATTTTCTGCATAAGAAGTTACAATAGGGCAGTTATAGTGGTTATTAGTGTTATCAATCTCTTTATGTTCATAAGGAACACAAGGGTAGAATATGAATTTAATGCCTTTCTTGATAAGCCAGCTTATATGTCCGTGTGCAAGCTTGGCTGGGTAACACTCAGACTCAGAAGGTATTGATTCAATACCTAATTCATAAATCTTTCTTGTGGATTGAGGCGAAAGAACTACACGGTATCCAAGCTTAGTAAAGAATGTGAACCAGAAAGGATAGTTCTCATACATATTAAGTACTCTAGGAATACCAACAGTTCCACGCACTGCAAGGTCAGCGGATAATGGTTCATAATCAAAAAGTCTATGGAATTTATAATCAAAAAGGTTAGGAAGATGTTCTTTATTTCGTTCTTTTCCAAGACCTCTTTCACATCTGTTACCAGTTATAAACTGCCTGCCACCAGAGAACTTATTAATAGTAAGGTGACAACTGTTAGTACAACCCTTACATCTTGTAAGTGTTGTTTCATATGTAAGACGGTTGATCTTATCTATTGAAAGCATTGATGATTCAGATATGCCGTCATATCTTTCCCTTGCGATAAGAGCAGCTCCGAATGCTCCCATAATACCAGCAATATCAGGTCTTATGGCATCAACACCTGTAATCTTTTCAAAACTTCTTAATACTGCATCATTATAGAAAGTACCACCCTGTACAACAATGTGCTTTCCAAGGTCGTTAGGGTCAGCAATCTTAATAACTTTATATAAAGCATTTTTGATAACTGAATAAGCAAGACCGGCAGAAATATCAGCGACTTCCGCACCTTCTTTCTGAGCCTGCTTGACTTTAGAGTTCATAAATACTGTACATCTTGTACCTAAATCAATAGGGTGCTCGGCAAAAAGTGCAGCTTTGGCAAAGTCCTGAACAGAGTAGTTAAGCGACTTTGCAAATGTTTCGATAAATGAACCACATCCTGAAGAACAGGCTTCATTAAGCTGGACAGAATCAACTGTCTGGTTCTTTATCTTAATACACTTCATATCCTGTCCGCCGATATCTATAATACAGTCAACCTCAGGGTCAAAGAATGCAGCAGCATAGAAGTGGGACACAGTTTCAACTTCACCTTCATCAAGCATAAGTGCTGACTTGATAAGAGCCTCACCATAACCTGTTGAACAGGCCTGCACAATCTTAGCCTTAGGTGAAAGCTTTGTATAAATGTCTTTAACAGCCTTGATTGTAGTATCAAGAGGAGAACCGTTGTTGCTTGAGTAAAATGAGTATAATAAATTACCATCTTCATCTACTAAAGCAGCTTTAGTTGTTGTAGAGCCTGCATCAATACCAAGGTAGCAGTTACCTTCATAAGTGCTTATATCAGCAGTCTTTACATGATGTGCATTATGTCTTTTAGTGAAATCATCATAAGCTAACTGATTGGCAAAAAGTGGTTCCATACGTTCAACTTCAAATTCAAGCTTGATTTTGCCTGAAAGTCTTTTGATAATATCTGCAACATTTACACATACATTTTCATCATAATTCATAGCAGAGCCAACTGCCGCAAACAAATGAGAGTGGTCAGGTGCTATAACCTGTTCAGGTGTTAAGCTTAATGTGCGGATAAATGCCTGCTTAAGTTCTGATAAGAAATGAAGCGGACCACCAAGAAATGCCACATTGCCACGGATAGGCTTGCCACACGCAAGACCAGAGATTGTCTGGTTGACAACAGCCTGAAAAATAGAAGCTGATAAATCTTCCTTAGTAGCACCCTCGTTAATTAGAGGCTGTATGTCTGATTTGGCAAATACACCACATCTTGCGGCAATAGGGTATATTGACTTGTAATTCTTGGCGTACTCATTAAGACCAGAAGCATCTGTCTGTAAAAGTGAAGCCATCTGGTCGATGAAAGAACCTGTACCACCTGCACATATACCATTCATACGCTGGTCGATACCATTAGTAAAATATATAATCTTGGCATCTTCACCACCAAGTTCTATTGCAACATCACACTGAGGTGCATAATCCTGAAGTGCTGTAGATACAGCGACAACTTCCTGTGTAAATGGTACTTCAAGATGCTTGGCAAGTGTAAGTCCGCCAGAACCTGTGATAACAGGGTATATTTCAAATTCACCTAACTGAGCGACAGCCTTTTCAAGAAGAGATTGTAAGGTCTCCTGAATATTAGCAAAATGTCTTTCGTAGTCAGAAAATAAAATATTATTATTATCATCAAGAATAGCGATCTTTACTGTTGTAGAGCCAATATCAATACCTAATCTGTATTTGTTCATAGTCATTACGGCAGAGCCGACCTCCTTGTTAATTATATTGTGTCGAAAAATATATAATAAAATCGAAAAGTTACAATCCGACGTATTATATAAGAAATGACACAGAAATTCAACACTTGTTAGAACATTGTTTATATAAAATTAATAATACTATTATTGTTATATAATTGACAAACATAGGTTTTGTTTTTATACTTTTATTATTAAATCGCTTTAAATATACATAATTTAATAATGTGGGAATTATTCCTGCGGAAATGAGGAGTTTAATGGATTGGTTTCAGAAACTAGAAAGAAAGTATTCTAAATATGCAATACAGAATTTAATGATGTATATTATTGTGTTATATGCTGTAGGTTTTGTATTCGAGGTGTTTGCACCTGGGGTTTACAGCACATATCTTTCATTGGATTTTGCATATATATTTAAGGGACAGATATGGCGGCTTGTAACATTTATTATACAGCCACCATCAACAAGCATAATATTTGTATTCTTTTCACTTTATTTCTATTATCTTATAGGAACAGTGTTAGAGAATATATGGGGGTCATTTAAGTTTAATGTGTATTTCTTCTCTGGAGTAATACTTAATATAATTGCGGCTCTTATAATATATCTTATATTTGGCATAAGTTTTAATATGAGCACACATTATATTAACCTTGCTTTATTTATGGCTTTTGCTATGGAACAGCCGGATATGGAAGTGTTGTTGTTCTTTGTAATACCGATCAAGATTAAATGGATGGCACTCCTTGATGGAATAGTATTTGCAATAATTATTCTTGGAGGCTTTATTGTTCCAACAATTGCAGTAAGCGGAGTGAACTTTGGCTGGACTATGTGGAAAGGTTTATACAATGCAGGACTTCTGTCAGGAAGCGGAATGGGATGTTATGCCAATGCGATTGCAGCTTTAGTGTCTATGATTAACTTTATAATATTCATTACAGTGTCTAAGAGAAGACCTTTTAAGACTTCTACACAGAAGAATTATAATAAGGCTATGCATACAGCAGGAAAAGCACAGAAGAATAATGGCAGCAGACAGAGCTTTAATGAAACATTTTATAATGCCAATAGTGAAAAGACAACATGGCAGGGGGCTAATAAGCCATACAGACCTGCTAATGGAACACCTAAGCACAAATGTGCTGTGTGTGGAAGAACGGAATTAGACGATGAAAATCTTGTGTTCAGATTCTGCTCAAAATGTGCTGGCAATTATGAATATTGTAATGACCATTTATATACACATATTCATATTGGCAAAACACAATAATATATGGTAATATGATGGTATATATTATTAATAACACTTAATTATCATAACAATTTCAGAATGGGTATTGCTATTTTATGTGTTATTAAGTATAATTTGTTGGATTGTTTTGAATTTAATTTATTTTATTTACTTGGAGGTTATAATGAAAAAGACTAAGGTTATATGTACTATGGGTCCTAACACTAATGATAGAGAGCTTATTAAGCAGCTTGCACTTAGTGGTATGGATATTGCAAGATTTAATTTCTCACATGGTGACCATGAAGAACAGGCAGGCCGTTTTGCATTAGTTAAGAGCGTAAGGGAAGAGATTAACAAGCCTATAGCTACACTTCTTGATACAAAAGGACCAGAAATCAGAACTGGTGTGCTTAAGGATGACAAGAAGGTTACACTTAAGGAAGGTCAGAAGTTCACACTTACAACAAGAGATATTGTAGGTGATGATACTATTGATATGATTACTTATGCAGGTCTTCCAGCAGATGTAGCTAATGGTAATACTATTCTTATTGATGATGGTCTTATTGAGCTTAGAGTAGAAGAGGTAGTCGATGGTACGGATATCGTATGTACAGTAATCAATGGTGGTGAACTTGGTTCTAAGAAGGGTGTTAATGTACCTAACGTAAGCATTAAGCTTCCAGGTATTACAGATAAAGATAAAGATGATATTATATTTGGTATTGAACAGGGATTTGATTTTATTGCAGCTTCATTCGTAAGAAATGCAGCTTGTATTCAGGAAATCAAGCAGCTCTTATGGGAGCATGGTGCTGATATTCCGGTTATCGCTAAGATTGAGAATGCAGAGGGTATTGAAAATCTTGATGAAATTATCAAAGTTGCTGATGGAATTATGGTTGCCAGAGGTGATATGGGTGTAGAGATTCCAGCAGAAGATGTTCCTCATTACCAGAAGGAAATTATCAAGAAGTGTAACGCAACATATAAGCCAGTTATTACAGCTACACAGATGTTAGATTCTATGATTAGAAATCCACGTCCTACAAGAGCCGAGGTTACTGACGTTGCTAACGCTATCTATGATGGTACAGACGTGGTTATGCTCTCAGGTGAAACAGCTAATGGTAAGTATCCACTTGAAGCATTAAAGATGATGGTTAAGATTGCTGAAAGAACAGAGCAGGATATCAAGGGAAGATCTGCAGATATCGCTAAGGTTCACAGCAAGAGAAGCATTTCAAGTGCTGTATGTAACGCAACAGTTCAGACTGCTGATAACCTTAATGCAAAGGCTATTGTATGCCCAACAATTTCAGGATTCACAGCAAGACTTACATCTAAATTAAAGCCAAATGCAGAAATTATCGGCTGCTCACCATATGATAATGTTCTTAGAAAGATGCAGATTTATTGGGGAGTAAGACCATTAAAGACAGCTACAGAGACTTCAACAGATAAGATTATTGAGCACGCTTTAGTTGTATCTGAGCAGGCTGGATATGTAGAAGAAGGAGATACAGTTATCGTATCTGCCGGTATCGCTACAACATCTGATCCATCAGCTAAGAGAGGTCTTACTAATACAATGAGAGTTGTTACACTCTAATATTATAGCTGGTATAAGATATTTCAGATAGTTATATAAGCCCACAAAACCTTGTGAAATTGGTTTTGTGGGCTTGTTTTAAGTTGGTTAGAACACTACATAATTGAAAATTTAAAAATTGAATGATATAATAATCGAAAAATAAATATACGTAATTATATATATGCAATGGGAGTGATGTAGATGAGTTTTTGAAACCAATTAAGGAGGTTAGAATAGAATATGCAGCTTGATATTAAAAAAATAGCAGAATAGTTTGATAATAACATAGGTGTATATTAAAAGATTTGAATATGAGCATAAAAAAGATATTGATATGGCTCCCAGCCATTGTTATGGCAATGATTATATTTGGCTTTTCAAAGCAGGATGGGGAAGAGTCATCAGGGCTAAGCTATAAGGCGGCGGATATTATACTTACAGTGTGTGATAAGGCTGGAATTATAGATTGTAATGAGAATAACAGGGAAAGTATGATAGAGGCGGTGCAGTTTCCAATAAGAAAAGCTGCACATATGACAGAATATGCAATTTTTTCAATATTTGTAATGATTGCACTTATAGTTGATGGGATTAAGGGTGTAAGGATTCCTGTCATATCAGCAGTTATAGCAATAGCATTTGCAGCAACAGATGAGTTTCACCAGACATTCGTGCCAGGTCGGTATGGTTGTGTGTTAGATGTGTTGATAGATGCGGCAGGGAGCATAATAGGACTTATTATAGTATATATTATATATAAAAATGTATGTAAACATAAAGACGAAAAATGCTATAATATTAATTGATAAAGATATAATGAGTGCAAAAGCACTCATCTTAAAAGTTCCTAACGGAACTTTGTATGTGCTGAAAAGCAGCACAGGAATAAAGATATAATGAGTGCAAAAGCACTCATCTTAAAAGTTCCTAACGGAACTTTGTATGTGCTGAAAAGCGGCACAAGAATAAAGATATAATGAGTGCAAAAATATGATATAACGCTTGCAAAATTAGCAACTATATGGTATAAGCTTTAGTAGACATATGATAATCAGGTGTCGAATATCAGAATATAATATTTTATTATGCAATTTTCATAATAAGTTGTATGAGGTTGACAGTAAGATTATCATCTATATTAATATAATGCGATGATGGAAACAAGTAGGCATAACAGTAAACAACAGAAAGCAGCCGGCTGATGAGAGGCACAGTGGATAGTTATTCTGAATACATTCCGTAGCAGCAAACTGAAAGGCATATAGTGCTTAGTAGGGGCGACGTGTGGTACACGTTACAGTATCAAGGATCATAAGACCCGTTAAGGTGAACAGTGTGAGCTGTTTATGAATAAAGGTGGTAACACGGAGCATATGCTTTCGTCCTTTAACAAGGATGAAAGATATGCTCTTTTTTGTTATTAACAGGGTTATGTATCATTTATCAAATAATAACGTAATAGGAACAGGAGAACAGAAATGGCAGAAATGACAGTTTATGACGAGTTAGTTGCAAGAGGATTAATTGCACAGGTAACAGATGAAGAATTAATTAAGAATTTAATTAATAATGGAAAGGCTACATTCTATATTGGTTTTGATCCAACAGCAGACAGTCTTCATGTAGGACATTTTATGGCACTCTGCTTTATGAAAAGACTTCAGATGGCAGGCAATAAGCCTATCGCATTAGTCGGTGGCGGAACAGGTATGATTGGTGACCCATCAGGTAAGACAGATATGAGAAAAATGCTTACACCGGAGCAGATTGAGCATAACTGTGAGTGCTTTAAGAAGCAGATGAGCAAGTTCATCGATTTTTCAGATGATAAGGCTTTATTTGTAAATAATGCAGACTGGCTTTTGAAGCTTAACTATGTTGACCTTTTAAGAGAAGTCGGTGCGTGCTTCTCAGTTAATAATATGTTAAGAGCTGAGTGCTACAAGCAGAGAATGGAGAGAGGTCTTACATTCCTTGAATTTAACTATATGATTATGCAGAGTTACGATTTCTATATGTTATACCAGAAATACGGTTGTAATCTTCAGTTTGGTGGAGATGACCAGTGGAGCAATATGCTTGGTGGTACAGAACTTATCAGAAGGAAGCTTGGTAAGGATGCTTCAGCTATGACGATCACACTTCTTCTTAATTCAGAGGGTAAGAAGATGGGTAAGACAGTAAGCGGTGCTGTATGGCTTGATCCAGAAAAGACTTCTCCATATGAGTTCTACCAGTATTGGAGAAATGTAGCTGATGCAGATGTATTAAAGTGCATCCGTATGCTTACATTTTTACCACTTGAGCAGATTGATGAAATGGATAAGTGGGAAGGTGCACAGCTTAATAGAGCTAAGGAAATACTTGCATTTGAACTTACTAAGATGGTTCATGGTGAGGAAGAAGCTAAGAAGGCAGAAGAAACAGCTAAGGCTATATTTACATCAGGTGATGCGGCTAATATGGCAGCAGTTAAGCTTGAAGATGATGCCTTTACAGATGGAAGCATTGATATTGTATCGTTAATTCACGCAGCAGGTCTTGCAGCTACTAAGTCAGAAGCAAGAAGAGTTGTCTCACAGGGCGGTGCTTCTGTTGCAGGTGAAAAGGTATCTGATATAGCAGCAAAGTTTGATAAAGAATTCTTTGCTGGTGATGGAGTAGTTGTTAAGAAGGGTAAGAAGTCATTTATAAAGGTACAGGCATAATATTGTAAAATGTTTCAGAGCCGGCAGTAATACTGCTGGTTCTGGAGAGTTAAAGAGTGAGGATAAGTATGAAAAAGAGTGAAATTACCTTTATAAGGCTTATGAGCCTTGCGTTAATTATGGTTATAAATGCGGCTGTATTATTATTTTTTGTAGGGGAGCATACATTTCAGAATATACTTAACAGAATGAATAGTAATGTATATGATGGCGATACGCTTGATACATCAATTTATAATTATTATTTTTATGCTGGTTTTGGGAGCATATATAAGATTATATTTCCAATAACGATATTACTACTTGTGACTGCGGCGGTATGTGTATACAAAAAGGTGAGTATGGCATCAAGGTTGTCAATAGTTGCTAATATAAGTGCATTTATAACAGGTGCGTTATTGTTATTTGCAAGAATAACAGAAAGTTCAAAAGGTGTTCATATATTTATAAATAGCTTTTATATGAATAAATCGGACATTGGTAATATACAGACAGTACAATTAATGTCCAGAATACCAATAGCTTATATTCTTGTTATGGTGTTATCAGTATTAGGACTTTTAATGGTTAAGAGCAGTACAATAACAAAGCTAAAAATATATAATGATAAGATGGCATATAATAATGCTGTTATATATATATTCCCTGCATTATCAGGTTTTATTATACTTGAAGTTATTAGAAATCTTGTTATTTCAAGAGTGGTGATGTTATCATCAGATGAGTATATACAGACTGTAGCAGGATATATTCAGGACTATTATATTGGAAGTAAATTCTATTTTAACTGGTCGTGGCTTATTATATTTACTATTGTAACCTGCGTTGCAATAGTATTAAATAATAATAATAAACTTATGATTATTGAGATAGCTGTATTTAGTATTATTGTTATTATTCCATCCGTTATATATGCGTTTAATCCGCCATCATTATTTGGATACCTTACAACAGATAATACGCTGTGTGATTTAACAGAAGCTGCATTTGTATGGTATCTTGTAAGAATGAGCGTATCATTAATCACAGGCATAATATTTATTGTATTGGTCGTTAATGAAAGAATTAATATAAAGTGTATGTATATAATAGCAGGCACATTGCTTGTGTTAAGTCTTGTTATGCTTATTGTGGCAGGACTAAACAGGGCTTCGCTTTCAGTTATGTATATGCTGTGTGCTGTGGCTGATGTTATAGGAGTTATAGTGTTAGCTGTTACAGGGTTAAGAACTTTAAGTTAATTAAATAAAAAGCTGGCTGTCCAGAAAACATTTATATGATAAAGTCATATAAAGCTTTCGGACAACCAGTTTTTTATCAGCCAGTAACTTCTTTAATGCCTTTAATATCAGCTATGGCGATAAGAGAGTAGTTAGTGTAATATACAACAAAGCCTGGTTTGGCAGCGGCAGGCTTTTTGACTTCTTTCTTTAATACATAATCGACTTCAACTTTATCAAGGTTGCGGCCTTTAGAGTAGTAGGCTGCAAGTGCGGCAGCTTCCTCAAAGGTTCTGTCGGGCAGTTCCTTGCCGTTAGTCTTAACTATAACGTGAGAGCCAGGTATCTGCTTGGCATGAAACCACCAGTCACTATTAGAAGCAAATTTAAATGTGAGTTCATCATTCTGAAGATTATTCTTGCCGACATACATATCAAAACCGTCTGATGATATATAGTGCAGAGGTTTGTTGTTCTTGTTATCCTTGCTTTTGGATTTGCTGTTCTTCTTGATATAGCCGGTTATGATAAGTTCTTCTTTGATATTATTAAGGTCATTCTCAGTAGTTGCAATATCGAGGGCATTTATTATTGATTCAAGATACATAATCTCATCTTTAATCTCTTCGATAAGTCTTACACCAGCTTCGTAAGTACGTTTTAATTTGTTGTATCGTGCAAAATATTTATTCGCATTCTCAATTGGTGTCAATGTATCGTCCAAAGGAATAGAGATTTCTTCGTTAGTGTAATAATTAAGAGCTGTGAAGCTTTTTGCACCAGACTCGATATTGTAGCCGTATGTGTTGATTAGCTCTCCATACACTCTGTATTTGTCACGTTTTTCAGTATCCTTTAACTGTTTTTCCTGAATATCAAGCTTTTTATAAGAACGCTCAAGATGAGTTGTAATTATTCTTCTTATATCAGTCGATTTCTGGTGAATTCGTGTTCTTACTTCTTTTTCGTGATAATAACCGATAAGACATTCACTTATTGAGGTGTAGCTTTCGGATTTATCATACATAGTAAGAGGAATCGCGGCAAAATCTGTGGGTGCACCGTTATCATATACGATGTTAGGGCTGAAACTTCCATTTGCCACGTCATCAATAATAGCCTTGAATGCTTCAAATAGAGCTATGCTTTCAGCACTGGACAGACAGTTGGCTGGTTTGGCACTGTCAATATGTGCCCTGTGGCAGACTTCCTCTGATATGCAGGTGCTTATTCCAGTGTAAGCACTGCTTAAGGCTTTGGCAGTAGTCTTAGGCTGTGATAATATATTTTCATTAAAGGTATTAAAATCCATATTCATCGGATTGTGCTTGTTAGATGTATTAGGAATAAAATATTCCCTTCCTGGAAGAACTTCTCTGACAGAGCTTATCTGTGCTGACACATGCTTAATACTGTCTAATATTGTGTTATTGTCATCGCATAATATGATATTGCTGTGTTTGCCCATAAATTCTGTGATTAAATGCTTACGGCAGAGGTCACCTAATTCATCTAAATGTTCAATTTCAATATCAATTATTCGCTCAAAAGCGGGTTGTGTTATTGATATAATTCGTCCGTTATTGATGTGCTTCCTAAGAAACATAACAAAGTTAGGTGCAAGCTGGGGGCTTGGCTTATTATCTTTAGTCATATATGCAAGCGGAAGTGAAGCATTTGCAGATAATACAAGCCTGTATTGTCCAGAATTAGCCTTTATGGTAAGTAAAAGCTCATCATTTTCTGGCTCTGCAATCTTATATAATCTTCCACCAAGAATTGTGTTGTTTAAATCGTGTACAATATTCGCTATTGTAATTCCATCAAATGCCATAATACTCCATTCTGGCGTATTGGTACGCCATTAATACTTTAGAATAAATGATAGCACATTTTATAGATGTTGTCTTGTATGGTTAAAGTAAAATTGATATAATTAGCAGTTGTAATTAAAAGTTTGATATGTAAGTTGATGTTTAATAAGCGATGTATTAAACTACATTTAGTATTAAAATATTTTTTAATGTTATCAACAATGAATAAATGAAATGAGGACACTTTGATGATAAAAAGTATGACTGGCTTTGGAAGAAGCGAGATAGAGAGAGGCAACCGTAAAATAACAGTAGAGATTAAGTCGGTGAACCACAGATTTCTTGAGAACAGTATAAAGATGCCTAAAAAGCTTAATATATTTGAGGCAAGAATAAGGGATACAATTAAGAAATATGCATCAAGGGGAAAGATTGATGTATTTATTACATACGAGGATAATTCAGAGAGCAATGTAAGCCTTAAGTTTAATGAAAGCATAGCACGGGAATATATGAATATATTCAGACAGATGGAGGAGCGTTTTAATATAAGAAATGATATTACTGTTGGAGCTTTGTCAAGATACCCAGAGGTTATCACAATGGAAGAATCGCAGGAAGATGAAGAAGAATTGTGGAACTTTATTAATGAGGCAATAGAAGAAGCCTGCAAGGGGCTTGCTGATACAAGAATTATTGAGGGTGAGAACTTAAAGAATGATCTTTTGTTAAAGTTAGACCATATGGAGGAGCTTGTTTCTTATATTGAAACAAAAAATCCACAGATAATAGAAGATTATAAGAAGAAGTTAGAAGCCAAGATGGAAGAAATCCTTTCAGATGCTGATATAGATAAGAACAGGATAGCTTCTGAGGTGATTATATATGCTGATAAAGTATGCGTAGATGAGGAGACAGTAAGATTAAGAAGTCATATTGAACACGCAAGAAAATGCCTTAACGAAGACGGAGGGATTGGAAGAAAGATGGATTTCATAGCACAGGAGATGAACAGGGAAGCCAATACAACTTTATCTAAGGCGAATAATATAGAAATATCAAATGCAGCTATAGATTTAAAGACAGAAATAGAAAAAATAAGGGAACAGATACAGAATATAGAATAAAAAAGCTTGCACGAATCGGTGTATTTCTGTATAATAACTTGTACACTTATGTTGTGTGCGTGCCAACAGGTATTTACAGATTGGAGAATAGAGATGAAAGAGAAAGGTTTATTACTTGTAATTTCAGGTTTCTCAGGAGCTGGAAAGGGAACTGTAGTTAAGAGATTATTAGAGCTTCATAATGATTATGCTCTATCTATCTCAGCGACAACCCGCTCACCAAGAGAAGGTGAACAGAATGGAAGAGAGTATTTCTTTAAATCAACAGAAGAATTTGAGAGTATGATTGATAATTCTGAATTGATTGAGTATGCAAAGTATGTCAGCAACTATTATGGAACACCTAAGGCATATGTCGAGGAACAGCTTGAAGCAGGTAAGAATGTGATACTTGAAATCGAGATTCAGGGTGCACTTAATATTAAGAAGATGTATCCAGATGCAGTTCTTTTATTCATTATGCCACCAAGTGCAGAAGAATTAGAGAGAAGACTTGTAGGACGTGGAACAGAAGATGAAGCCACAATAAAGGCAAGACTGCAAAGAGCCAGTGATGAGGCTAAGGGCGTAGAGAATTATAACTATATAGTTATCAATGATAAAGTGGATGATTGTGTTGAGGCAATTCATTCTATAGTTAACAGTGAGAAGAGAAAAGCAGTTAACAATATGAGTTTAATTAATAATATTAAAGAAGAGCTTAAAGCTTATGAGAAAGGAGAATAATAATGTTACATCCATCATATTCAGAATTAATGGCAGTTGTTAATAGTGAGGTAGAGGACGGCGAACAGCCAATCGTACAGAGCCGTTATTCAATTGTTAAGGCTACTGCCGCAAGAGCTAAAGAGATTATTGATGCAAGAACAATAGAGGAGAAGGTTAGAAAGGCTCGTATTGAGGCTGAGAACGCTCCAAAGGAAAAGGAAAAGGATAATAAGGATAAGAAGAATGAGCCAAAGCCGCTTACAACACCAGATGAGGCAAGAAAGCTTCAGATAGGAACACCTCTTATCGATAATGCAGAGAATATGAAGCCACTTTCAATAGCTGTAGAAGAGTTATATGAAGGCAAGGTTAAGATTGTCAGCAATGGCGATGACAGTGAAATTATGTAATTTCAGATTTTGATTTTATGCATGGATATTTGCTGATATAATGATTACTGCATAATATTGTCATTTGTAATATTAATAATAGAATTTACAGGCTGTTGCATTTTATATGTGACAGCCTTTTGATGTTGGGAGGTAACATAAAAGTTATGGGAAGTAATATATATGATGAGAAGAAGCGTGTAATTAACTGTGAAAGTGCAGAAAAATGTGGGAGCTGTGCCTATGCAGGAATGAAATACGATAATGAATTAAAGATAAAGCAGGGATATGTAGACAAACTTTTTAAAGACATCTGTCCAGTAGATAAGATAACAGGAATGTACAGACCAGTGCATTACCGTAACAAGGTTCACGCTGTTGTCGGGGAAGATAAGAATGGCAATATTATAACGGGAACATATGAAGAGAACAGCCACAATATAGTACCTGTATCTGACTGCCTGCTTGAAGATTCACAGTGCAGCAGCATTATAGCTACATTAAGAGATTTATTTAAGTCGTTTAAATACAAGCCATATAATGAAGATAAGGGAACTGGTTTTATAAGGCATATTCTTTTAAGAAAAGGCTTTTCAACTAAGGAGATTATGCTTGTTATTGTGACGGCTGATGTTGCATTTCCGTCTAAGACACATTTTCTTAAAGCATTAAAAGAGAAGCACCCAGAGATTAATACAATCGTACAGAATGTTAATAAATACAATACAAGTATGGTGTTAGGACCAAGAAATATAGTGCTTACAGGCAAGGGATATATTGAAGATGTGTTATGTGGCTACAGATTTAGAATAAGCCCATCATCTTTCTATCAGATTAACCACCAGCAGACAGAAAAGTTATACAAGACGGCGATAAATATGGCTGGAATAACTAAGAAGGATACAGTTATTGACGCTTATTGTGGAATAGGAACAATAGGAATAGCAGCTTCTGCCAAGGCAGGACAGGTTATAGGGGTTGAGTTAAATGCAGATGCGGTAAAAGATGCAGAGGTCAACGCTAAGATTAACAATATAAAGAATATTAGATTTGTGAATGATGATGCTGGAAAGTTTCTTGTTGAATATGCCACACATAAGAGGGCTGATGTTGTTATAATGGATCCTCCAAGAAGTGGCAGCAGTCAGGAATTTCTTGAGTCGGTACTTAAGATTAAGCCAGAAAGAGTTGTGTATGTATCGTGCAATCCAGATACTCAGAAAAGGGATGTTGATATGCTTATGAAAGGTGGATATAAGGTTTTGGAGTGCAGACCATTTGATATGTTCCCTTTTTGTGACCATGTGGAGACGGTAGTGTTATTGTCCAAACTTGATGTCGATAAGCATATAGATGTTGAAATTAAGCTGGATTAGCTTGGATTGATTCATTAAGTGATGAAGAATTATTTAAACCACATATGAGAAAATGGGCTGATGATGCGACTAAAACAGCAGTGTGGGAAGTTTATAAGTTTATTCATGTGAATACTGTAGCTCCTTTTAAAACTTTCAGGAACAAAATTAGAAAATGGAAGAAAATAGTATTATAAATTACAGACAGTAAAGTTAAAAATTTCATAAATAGGTTATCAAAGGCGATAGAAAAACTATCGTCTTTTTATTTGAAAAAAGAAGCATATCCCAGAGGGCTGCTTCATCAATTTTTTCGTAAGTGTCCGTACACTTACTGTGCTTACTCATATACTAATAGATCATATACTAATCGTGTAAGAACAATTTTAAGCATAATGCTTATATTATTATACCATAGTTTGGAAAAATAAAAAATTATATTTCATAAATGTTTCATAAAAGCTATGTAGAATGTTATTGAAAGCAGTTATGAAATACTAAAAAATAGAAAGGAGTAGTTAGTAAAGTGATAAAAAATGCTATAGCATATATTACAAGAAAGAGAAATCGAACTTTAATAATTTTTATCATATTGACTATAGTTCTATCTTGTTTGTATTCTTGTTTAACAATAATGAAATCAAGCAATGAAATAGAAAAGACTTTATATGAAAGTTCTAATTCTTCAATTTCAATAACAAAAAAAGATGGTAAATATTTTAACGTTAATCAATTTAAAGATATTGAAAAAATAAAAGAAGTTGAAAAAATAATAATTCAATATGATGGATTAGCAAAACTAAAAGATGCTAAAGTAGTTAGCGGAGAACAAAGAATAAATAGAGAAGATTTATCTGACGAATTTAAGAATGTTGTTTCATTCGAAGCTACAAATAATACTAAAAGAAATATTTTGTTTAGCAGTAGAGTGTTTACAATTAAAGAAGGAAAAAATATAGAAGAAAATGATAAGAATTCAATTATTGTTCATGAAGAATTTGCTAAACAAAATAATCTAAAATTAGGTGATGAAGTTAATCTTGAATTACTTGACATTGAAGAAAGTGGAAAAATAAAAAGTCATAAATTTAAAATTATAGGAATCTTTTCTGGTAAAAAACAAGAAACATATACAGGATTATCTTCTGATTTTAGTGAAAATATGGTGTTTGTAGATTATTCAACAAGCCAAGAGATATTAAATAAATCAGAAAATAACAAAATTGCAAATAAAATTTTAATGTATTCTAGTAGCGCAGAATCTACAGACTTAGCCTTAAACAAATTGAAAGAGCTTAAGATTGATGAGTCAAAGTATTTTGTTCAAAAAGATTCTAATGCATTTGAAGAGTCTTTAGAGTCAGTGAGTGGAATAAAACATATGATAAAAATAATGACTTATTCTATTATGTTAGGCGGGATTATTGTTCTTTCATTGATTTTGATTCTATGGTTAAGAGAAAGAATTTATGAAATAGGTATATTTTTATCTATTGGAACATCTAAGATACAAATTATAATGCAATTTATATTCGAGTTATTATTCATATCGATACCAAGTATAATATCTTCCTTATTTTTAGGAAATGTATTGATAAAAGTAATTGCAGGTGGATTAATTAACTCAGAGAACTCAATGATTTCTGGTGGAAATTTAATAAATGATAGTAGTTTTGTGTTAAATATTACAACACTTGGACAAAGTTATTTAATATTAATAAGTATTATTGTTTTATCAGTTGTATTTGCTTCTTCATTAATATTAATCAAGAAGCCTAAAGAAATATTATCAAAAATAAGTTAGGAGAAAATTATGGAAATATTAGAAATAAAGAATGTATCATATAGTTATGCCAATTCTAAAGAAAAAGTTTTGTCAGGAGTAAATCAAAAATTTGAACTTGGGAAGTTTTATGCGATAGTAGGAAAGTCAGGAGCAGGAAAATCTACACTTCTTTCCTTACTTGCTGGACTTGATAAACCTCAAACAGGACAAATATTGTTTAAGAATGAAGATATACAAAAGAAAGGATATAGTAATCATAGAAAAAATAATATATCTTTAGTGTTTCAAAACTATAATTTAATAGATTATTTATCGCCGATTGAAAATATTAGATTGGTGAATAAATCAGCAGATGAAGGTATCTTGTTTGAGCTGGGCTTAGATAAAAAACAAATAAAAAGAAATGTTATGAAATTATCTGGTGGACAGCAGCAAAGAGTAGCTATTGCCAGAGCATTGGTATCAGATGCTCCAATAATACTAGCTGATGAGCCTACTGGTAATCTGGATAGTGTTACTGCTAGAGAAATAATTAATATATTAAAGACATTAGCTAAAGATAGAGATAAATGTGTAATAGTTGTAACACATAGTAAGGAAGTAGCAGATTCTGCAGATATCATTTTAGAACTAAGTGGTAAAAAGTTGAAAAAAGTAAATAAAATGAATTTGGAGGTTGAATAATGATAAAAAATGCATTTGCTTATGTAACTAGAAAAAGCTTAAAATCAATAATTATTATGTTAGTCATTTTGGCTATGTCAACTTTAAGTCTTATAAGTTTATCTATTAAAGATGCTACGGACAGAGCTTCAAAAGAAACATTTGCTAATATAACAAATAGTTTTTCTATGGAGATAAATAGACAGGTAAATCCAGGAACACCTAGAGGTGGAGGAAATGTAAAGGGTGAAGATATTAAAAAGATATCTCAAACAGATAGTATAGACTCTTATGTAAAAAGAATAAACAGTGTTGCAGATTTAGTTGATTATGATATTATTGAAACTAAAGAGACTCTTGCGAATCAATCGCCTAAAAGAGCGAAGAATTTTAAAAGAACAGTGATGTTAACCGGAGTTAACGACTCATCAAAAGAAACAAAATTTGTATCAGGAGCATATAAATTAGTAGAAGGAAAGCATTTAGAAAATGAAGATAAAAATAAAATCTTAATGCATAAAGATTTGGCTGAAAAAAATAATCTTAAAGTTGGAGATAAGATAAAAATAAAATCTAATTTATTTGATGCTGATAATGAGAAAGGTGCAGACGAAACAGTAGAAGTAGAAATTAAAGGTCTATTCGATGGGCATAATAGCGGTGGAGTAAGTGCAGCACAAGAACTATACGAAAATACATTAATCACTGATGTTCATACAGCTGCTAAAGTTTATGGTAATACAGAAGATACAGCTGTATACCAGGATGCAACATTCTTTGTAAAAGGTGATAAGAATCTTGATAGTGTAATAAAAGATCTTGGGAAATTAGATATAAATTGGAGAGCATATAATTTGATTAAAAGTTCATCAAATTACCCTGCATTACAACAATCTATATCAGGTATCTACTCAATTTCAAATAAATTATTTGTTGGCTCATTAATATTTGCAGGAGTTGTAGTTTCATTATTATTATTCTTATGGATGAATGCCAGAAAGAAAGAAATAGCAGTATTACTATCATTAGGTATATCAAAATTAGAAATTTTTGGTCAATTCCTAATTGAGATGGTATTTATATCAATCCCCGCATTCGTTGGTTCTTATTTCTTAGCTGGGTATACAGCTGATAAGCTTGGGAATAATATATTGAATAAGGTTACTGGCGATATAGCAAAACAAATAGCTAGACAATCTGCATCTAGCCAATTAGGTGGTGGTGCAGAAGCTGAAGGATTTAACAAGACATTATCAAGTTTAGATATAAATGTATTACCTAAATTCATAATTTATGTAGTTATATTTATGAGTTTAGTACTGCTTGTATCTTTGATTATATCTTCTTTCAATATATTAAGAAAGAATCCAAAAGAATTATTAATTGACAATAAATAAAATTTTTGGTGCTGAAAAGCACCAAAAATTTTTTGCTTTTCAATACCCAATAATATGCTGTACAATATAAGCGAATATGCTTAAGTGGAGGTATACATGAAAATATTAACCGTTGAAGATGATAATATAATAAGAGAGGGGATAAGTGAATATCTTTCAGAATTTGGATATACAGTTATTCAAGCTAAAGATGGAAGAGAAGCATTGTCAAAATTTAATAGCGATATAAATCTGGTTATCTTAGACATTCAGATACCTTTTATTAATGGTTTAGAAGTGTTGAAAGAAATTAGAAAGAAAAGCAATTTGCCAATTCTAATCCTGACTGCATTTAGTGATGAAGAATATAAAATCGATGCATTTACTAATTTGGCAGATGGATATATAGAAAAGCCATTTTCATTGCCGGTCTTAAAGGCCAGAATAGATTCTTTAATTAAGAAGAATTATGGACATTTAGAGAAGTTTGAATATAAGAATCTATCAGTTAATTTTAATAGCTATACAGCTAAAATAAATGGAGAAGAGATAGATGTAAATGCAAAAGAACTAGAAGTATTAAAATGTTTATTGGATAATAATGGACAGGTGTTAACAAGAATGCAAATTATTGATTATGTATGGAAAGATAGCGAAGAAATTCCTTATGATCGGGTAATAGATGTATATATAAAAGAACTTAGAAAAAAATTACAATTAGACTGTATAACTACTATAAGAAATGTAGGATATAAATTGGAGAGAAAATGAAAAAAATAAAGATATTTCCCAAAATGTTCATACAAATATTTTCTGTTCTTGCAATAATAATTATATTAGTTCATTCATTAGTTTATTTTATCTTTCCTAAAACATATTTGGAGACAAGAAAAGAAAAGATCCATAATATTGCAAATGAAATTTCTAGTAATATGAATGGAAAAGAAATAAAATACATAGAACAAACTTTGGAGCTTTATTCGAAGAGTAGTGAAATAAAAGCATTTATAAAAGAAAAAAATAATAAAAATGAAATACAAATCAAAGATGATATAAATGTTAATTTAGAAAGTGATAGTAATTCTTTGATAATTGAAGAAAGAGAAATAACGCTTAATGATGGTGAAAAAATAAATCTACAATTTGTTTCTACAGCTGATATGCAAAAAGATGCGAAAGATTTAAGTATTAAATTTTTACCATATTCTTTATTTATATCAATTTTATTTTCTGCTATTATTTCTTTAATTTATGCAAAAATAATAAAAAATAATATACAGGAAATAAAAATTGTTACTGATAAAATGATGGAACTTGATAAAGAAACGCGGTTAAAAGTTAATTCTAATGATGAAGTTGGAGAATTAAAACAACAAATTAATGATTTGTATTCTACTTTATTAAGAACAATTGATAATTTGGAATTTAAAAATAAAGAAATTTTAAAATTAGAAAAGTTAAAATATGACTTTTTTAAAGGTGCATCCCATGAACTTAAAACTCCTCTTGCTAGTCTTAAAATAATACTGGAAAATATGAAATACAATATTGGAAAATATAAAGAAAGAGATATTTATATTAATGAATGTATTGACATCGTTGATAGTTTAACAAAAAATATTTCTCAAATATTATCAGTTCATTCTATAGAAAATTTGAATAATGATGAAGAATATTTGAAAATAAATGATACACTAGAAGATATATTAAAAAAATACGAAATATTAGCAAATCAAAAGAAAATAACCGTCAATAATTATATATCAGATGAGAATATTTATATAGGAAAAACAGCGTTAAAGATTATTTTATCTAATTTGATTAGTAATGCGATAAAATATACCGATGTAAATGGGGTAATTAATATTGGGATAGTTGATGATTGGTTATATATAGAGAATTCATATGGTAACAATAGAATTTCGAATATGGATGAAATATTTGATGTTAAATTTGATTTAAATAAGGAAAATAGTAATGGATTAGGCTTGTATATTGTAAGTAATATTCTGAATAATTACAATATAGAATATAAAGCATTGCAGGATGAAGAATTTTTTATCTTTAAAATTAAAATATTTTCTTAAACAAGATATAATTTTGCAATAGTTATTGAAAAAATAGAGACTTATTATGTAGCGCTTACTGAAAAACAAGCAGATAAAAAAGAGATGGAGGAAACTTTATGGCAAGAAAGAGATAAAACTTATAATATATATAATATATATGCAGAGAAGGTGGTGCTGCTGGACGTAAATGATAGAAAATATGTTGTTAAAGGTTTGGGGCAATCTAATATATGGTACGGAAACGAAGAAGAAGATAGGAAAGTAGAGACGATTATAGAAAACTATGAAAAAGATAAAATTAATAAAGTTACTGAAATAGAAAAATACACAGAGGAATTGGAAGGAAAAGAAAAAGAAGCGGTTGTCAAGGTAAGAATTAATCAGGACAAGTTCAGAGAAAAATTAATAAATAAATATAAAAAATGTTGTTTGTGCAATGTTAATATGAACGAATTATTGGTGGCAAGTCATATTAAACCATGGAGTATAAGTGATGCAAATGAGAAGCTTGATATACATAATGGTCTGTTAATGTGTCCTAATCACGATAAGTTATTTGATAGAGGATATATTTCATTTGATGATACTGGCAGAATTTTAATTTCTGAAAAGTTAGATGATAATAACAGAATGTATATGAATATAACACCTACGATGAAAATAGATATTACAGAAGAGAACATAAAGTATATAAAATATCACAGGAAAAATGTATTTATTGAAAAATAGCTATTAGCAGTATGCTAGATAATATTTTCCGTTTATAAATTTGAAAAAATGTTGTATAAACAACAGAAAATCACTTCTTCATTAAATATAATAAGCGTGTCGGGTGCAGAAGCACCAGGATAAATAGATTAAATAATGGAGAGTAAATATATGGATAATAAAATGTTTTGTTTTCAGTGTGAGCAGACAGCAGGCTGTTCAGGTTGTACAGGTAATGCAGGTGTCTGTGGAAAGGACGCTTCTACAGCAAAGCTTCAGGACGAGCTTACAGGTGCACTTATAGGACTTGTTAAGACCTGCGGAAGCAATCCTAAGACAGAGAATACAGACAGAATAATAATCGAAGGTCTGTTTACAACAATAACTAATGTGAATTTTAATAATCAGACATTACAGGATATGATTGATAAGGTTCATAATGAAAAGAATATTATATCACCAGGCTGTAGTGCCTGTGAGGCAAGATGTGGCAATACAGATGATTATGATATGAATGAGATATGGAATGCAGATGCTGATATACGTTCATTAAAATCACTTATCCTTTTTGGAGTAAGAGGAATGGCAGCTTATGCTTACCACGCAATGGTGTTAGGCTATACAGATGATACAGTTAATGAGTTCTTCTACAAGGCTCTTTCATATATAAGCTTTGATTTGGACGAGAGCCAGCTTCTTCCTGTAGTTATGGAAGTTGGTGAAGTTAATTTGAAATGTATGGAACTTTTAGATAAGGCTAATACAACAAGTTATGGAAATCCTTCACCGGTAAAGGTTACTTTGAATGTAGAAAAAGGACCATTTATTGTTGTAACAGGACACGATTTAAAAGATCTGGAACTGCTTCTTGAACAGACTAAGGATAAAGGAATAAATATATATACACACGGCGAAATGCTTCCAGCACACGCATATCCTAAGCTTAATAAATATCCTCATTTAAAGGGTAACTTTGGTACAGCGTGGCAGAATCAGCAGAAGGAGTTCGATGCAATTCCGGGAGCTGTATTATTTACAACTAACTGCCTTATGCCAGTTAAGAAAAGCTATGAAGACAGGGTATTTACAACAGAGGTAGTGTCATATCCACAGATGGTGCATATCGGGGAAGATAAAGATTTTACACCTGTAATCAATAAGGCACTTGAGCTTGGCGGATATAAAGAAGACCAGCATAGAACAGGCATTAATGGCGGAGAGTATGTGATGACAGGTTTCGGACATTCAGCAGTGCTTTCCGTTGCTGATAAGGTAATAGAAGGTGTTAAGAATGGGTCAATCAGCCATTTCTTCTTAGTAGGAGGTTGTGATGGTGCAAGACCGGGACGTAATTATTATACAGAATTTGTTAAAAAGACACCAGCAGAGTCTATAATTCTTACACTTGCCTGTGGTAAGTACAGATTTAATGACCTTGAGCTTGGAGATATTGATGGTCTTCCAAGAATTATGGATATGGGACAGTGTAATGATGCCTATAGTGCGATAAAGGTAGCAATTGCTTTAGCAGAAGCATTTGAATGTGAAGTAAATGAGCTTCCACTCTCAATGGTTTTATCGTGGTATGAGCAGAAAGCTGTATGTATACTTCTTACACTCCTTCATCTTGGAATTAAGAATATACTTTTAGGACCTACACTTCCAGCATTCATCTCACCTAATGTACTGAAGATACTTGTTGAGAATTACGCTATAGCACCTATCAGTACACCAGAGGAAGATTTAAAGAAAATATTAGGCAACTAATTATATGTGATTTTTTTGGTTAGATAATTACTTGCTTTATCTTTAGCTGTAAGCTCTTTTAATTCTCTTATCGTGAAATATCCGCACACAATTGCGGCTGCGGCATCGGCAATCGGGCCGGCATACATAACACCATCAATTCCCATAAATATTGGGAATATTACTATGAGCGGAAGTAAGAATAATATCTGTCGTGTAAGGCTTAATAATACGCCAAGGCTCGATTTGCCGATAGAGTTAAAGAAGTTGGATGTAACCGGCTGTATTCCATTAATTAAAGTAAGGAACATATATATTCTGAAATACCGCTCAGAGAATTGGAAATAAAGCTCACTTCCGTTACCGAATACGCTGATAATCTGTCTTGGAAATACCTGAAAACAGAAAAATGCAATCAGTGATAAGAAAGAAGCTGCTTCAAGTGCTAAAAGGTATGTCTTTTTTACACGTTTGTACTTACGTGCGCCATAGTTAAATCCGATAACCGGCTGTGTGCCTTGTGATATACCAATTACAAAGGACATAAATATCATATTAACCTTTGTTATTATTCCTGCACACGCAAGTGGAATATCACCGCCGTAGATTGACTGTGCACCATAGCGGGACAGTGTATTATTCATAACAATCTGGACAATTGTCATAGCAATCTGGTTAAAGCAGGCACTTGCACCAAGTATTAAAATGTTCTTGCAGTAACACCATTTTATATTAAAGCTGTCCCCGCTAAGTTTAATATTCTTAAAATGGAACATATATCTTAAGCTTATGCAGAAAGATATAATCTGGCCTGTAATAGTTGCTAAAGCTGCACCTGTCATTCCCATATTAAATATAAAGATAAATATAGGATCTAATATTGTATTCACAATAGCACCAACAAGCATAGAAGTCATAGAGTAGCGTGGATTTCCGTCAGCAAGTATCAACTTACTCATACCTGTGTTGGCGATAAGAAATGGAAATCCAAACGCTGTTATTCTTGTATAAGCCTTAGCATATGGCAGAACGTCAGTAGTTGCACCAAAGAATTTAAGCATAGGCGTAAGGAATATTGTTGTAATTAAGAACAATGCAGTTCCGCATACAGCCATAAGAAATATTCCGTTGCCAGCATATTTTTCTGATAAATGCTTCTCGCCAGCCCCAAGATGAAGTGAGAAGTTCGTAGCACTTCCTATTCCTAACAGAAGTGAGATAGCAGTGCAGGTAGTTGATAGTGGGAATGCAATATTAGTTGCAGCATTGCCAAGCATACCAATACCCTGTCCGATAAATATCTGGTCTACTATATTATAAAGAGCAGTTACCAGCATTGAGATTATGCAGGGAATTGCAAAATTAATTAAAAGAGTGGACTCTTTTTTATAACCCAGAGGGTTGTCAGTTGTAGATGAATTCATAAAAAGTTCCTTTCATTATATTTAATATTTATATCTTGTTGACTACGCACAGTATAACATATTAAAAATAAAATTGTAATTGACGTAATTGATAAGTATGTCAGTAATTAACACATACAAGAGATAAATTGAAGTTAAATAATTATATTTTATTAAAGTGCTTTTGATAAGTATTGTTGACACACTTGTATTTGGGTGTAGAATATATAAGCTATTAAGTATTCAGATGATTAAATATATTAAACACACAGGAGGTATATATGAGTGTATCTAATAAAAAATCGATAGATATGACAAGTGGAGCTTTATGGAACAAAATACTTCTGTTTGCTCTTCCACTTGCGGCAAGCAGTATATTACAGCAGTTGTTTAACTCTGTTGATACGGCGGTAGTCGGAAGATTTGCAAGCAGTCAGGCACTGGCGGCTGTTGGAAGCAACAGTTCTTTAATATCACTTATGATTAATCTTTTTATAGGAATATCATTAGGTTCAAATGTTGTTATTGCTCGTTATATAGGAGAGAAATCAGAAAAAAACATACACGCCGCAATACATACAGCAATACTTGTTGCCATTATAAGCGGATTTTTTGTTATGATTGCAGGTCAGTTCATAGCAAAACCTGTGCTTCTTCTTATGGGAACACCGGAGGATGTTATTGACCTTGCCGTGTTGTATCTTAGAATTTATCTTCTAGGTATGCCATTTATTATGCTGTATGACTTTGGCTCATCAATTCTTAGAAGTACGGGCGACAGCAGAAGACCTCTTTATTGTCTTATTGTTGCAGGAGTTATTAATACACTTCTTAATCTTGTGCTTGTTATAGTGTTCAGATTAGGTGTGTCAGGAGTTGCGATTGCAACAGTTATTTCTAATATAGTAAGTTCTTCAATGGTTATATATATTCTTACACACGAATCAGAGCCTATAAAGCTGGAATTAAGACAGCTTAAGATATCTGTTAAGGAATTAAAGAAAATATTGGTTATAGGTATTCCGGCAGGACTTCAGGGAATGATGTTCTCAATAGCCAATGTGTGTATACAGAGCACAATTAACAGCTTTGGTTCAAGTGCAGTTGCAGGTTCAGCGGCGGCACTTAATTATGAATTCTTTGCATATTTCCTTGTAAATGCGTTCGCTCAGGCGGCAGTAACATTTACAAGCCAGAATTATGGCGCAGGGGAATATAACAGATGTAAGAAAATATTCCGCATATCTTTAGTGTTTGCGCTTGTATCGTGTGGTATTCTTTCGGGTATATTTGTTATGGGAAGGGAATTCTTTCTTCGTATATATACGACCGATGCAGATGTTCTTGTATTTGCGAGGCAGAGAATTATCATTGCAACAACGCTGGAATTATTAACAGCAGTATATGAGATAAGCGCAGGAGCTATGCGAGGTCTGGGATATTCACTGCTTCCAGCGGTAATTACCTGTGTTGGTTCGTGTGTTATAAGACTTATATGGATATCAACAGTATGTAAGGTTGTACACGTATTCTGGGTGCTTATGATTATATATCCAATATCGTGGGTAATCACAGGAATTGCTATGATGACAGCTTATTATATTGTCAGAAGAAAATGTTTCACATTCACCCATTGACACGGTAGGCGAATGGGTATAATATCATACAAAAAGATGATAATAAGAAAGGAAGCAAGGAAATGATAATATCATCGAAAGGGCGTTATGCCCTAAGAGTAATGGTATATCTTGCAGTTCATCATAGTGATGAGTATATACCATTAAAGGAGATATCAGATAAAGAAGAATTGTCAAAGAAATATCTCGAGACAATTACAAGAATGTTATCAAAAGCAAATCTTATAGAAGCAGCAAGCGGACACGGCGGTGGCTACAGATTAACAAGAAAGCCAGAGGATTACAGCGTTGGTGAGATATTAAAGCTTACCGAAGGAACACTTGCTCCTGTAACCTGTCTTAATGAGGAGACTTTAATGTGTGAACATTCGTCTTCCTGCTATACGCTTCCTATATGGCAGGGACTTGCAGATGTAATTAATAACTATCTTGATAATATGACACTCGCAGATGTTGCGGCAACAGCAATTGATAAGGCGGGTAATAAGACGGCATATAATGCCTGATAATATATGCGGCATTGTGCTGGCACACTTGGCACAAAGCAGTCCTGCGTTTAAATGAGTGTGCAGAAATGAGGAGTATTATGTCAGATAAGAATTTATTAAATGTTAAAGATTTATATGTAGATGTAGAAGATAAGGAAATTCTTCATGGTGTTAATCTTTCAATAGGCAAGGGTGAAACACATGTACTTATGGGACCTAATGGAACAGGTAAGTCAACACTTGGCTATGCTTTAATGGGCAACCCAAGATATACAGTAAAGAGTGGTGAGATATGGTTTGACGGTAAGAATATTACTGATGAACCAGTTAATGAGAGAGCTAAAGCAGGAATGTTCTTATCATTCCAGAACCCACTTGAAGTTCCGGGTGTTACACTCAGTTCATTTATAAGAAATGCCCTTGAATTAAAGACCGGCAAGAGAACAAGATATATGGAATTCAAGAAAGAACTTGAAAAGACTATGGAGCTTTTATCTATGGACAAGTCTTATGCAGAGAGAGATCTTAATGTAGGCTTTTCAGGTGGTGAGAAGAAGAAGGCAGAGATATTACAGCTTCTTATGTTAAAGCCATCATTTGCAATTCTTGATGAAACAGATTCAGGACTTGATGTTGATGCTGTAAAGACTGTATCAGCAGGTATAGAAGAATACCAGAAGACCTGCAAGGGAAGCCTTCTTATAATTACACACAGCACAAGAATACTTGAATCTTTATCAGTTGATTATACACACGTTATGATTGAGGGGAAGATTATAAGCACAGGTGATGCTTCACTTGTTGATAAGATTAATGAAAATGGTTTCGCAGAATACGAAGCAGAATAGTCAGCCATAATCATACGTTGATATATGAAAGGAGTTTACATCGAATTATGAAAGAAAAGACATATGTAGATGATATAGATAGAAACATATATGATTTCAAGAATGATGATAAGGACACATATAAGTTAAATGCTGGTCTTACTCCTGAGATAGTTGAGAAGCTCTCAAAGGAGAAGAATGACCCTGCTTGGATGCAGAATTTCAGGCTTGAGTCATTACAGATATATAATAATATGAAAGTACCTGACTGGGGACCATCTATAGAAGGTCTTAATATGGACAATATAGTAACTTATGTAAGACCTAATACTAATATGAAAGCTAAATGGTCAGAAGTACCAGAAGACATTAAGGATACATTTGAAAAGCTTGGTATTCCACAGGCAGAAAGAAAGTCACTTGCTGGTGTTGGAGCACAGTACGATTCAGAGCTTGTGTATCACAATGTAAGACAGGAAGTTGCTGAGCTGGGTGTTGTATATACAGATATGGAGAGTGCGTTAAAGGGTGAATATGCAGATATGGTGCGTACACATTTTATGAAGCTTGTTAAGCCTACTGACCATAAGTTTGCGGCACTTCATGGTGCAGTATGGTCTGGTGGTTCTTTCGTATATGTTCCAAAGGGAGTATCAGTTGAGATACCATTACAGTCATATTTCAGGCTTAATGCACCGGGAGCCGGACAGTTCGAGCATACACTTATTATTGTAGATGAGGGAGCTGATTTGCATTTCATAGAGGGGTGTTCAGCACCTAAGTATAATGTAGCCAATCTTCACGCCGGTTGTGTTGAGCTATTTGTAGGAAAGAATGCCAAGCTTAGATATTCAACTATAGAGAACTGGTCTAAGAATATGTATAACCTTAATACTAAGAGAGCTATTGTTGAGGAAGGTGGTACAATTGAGTGGGTATCAGGCTCATTTGGCTCACACGTATCATATCTTTATCCTATGAGTATTCTTAAGGGTGATAATTCTAAAATGGAATTTACAGGAATTACATTTGCAGGAAAAGGACAAAATCTTGATACAGGTGCAAAGGTTGTCCATACAGGAAAGAACACAAGCTCATATATTAATACTAAGTCAATATCAAAGGATGGTGGAATTAGTACATTCAGGTCATCAGTTATAGTTAATTCCAAGGCAGAGAATTCCAAGGCTTCTGTATCGTGTCAGTCACTTATGCTTGACAGCATATCACGTTCAGATACAATCCCGGCAATGGATATTAAGACAAGCAAGGCGGATGTCGGACACGAAGCACAGATTGGAAGCATAAGCGATGAAGCAGTATTCTATCTTATGTCAAGAGGAATGACAGAGGAAGATGCAAGAGCCTGTATCGTAAGTGGATTTGCAGATAACGTATCTAAGGAGCTTCCACTTGAATATGCAATTGAAATGAATAATCTCATAAGACTTGAAATGAAAGGCAGTATAGGTTAATTGTGCTGATAAGATGAGCAGGAATGGAGAAATTTATGAATAATAATGAATATAGAATAAATGCACTTCCAGCAAAGACATGGTACCAGCTTAATATGAATGATACACGTCTTTTATGGGATGATAATTTAGTACCTTGTGATATGGATACAAAAGGCTGTGATAATGTATGTTCAGATGTTAATGCTAAAGATTACAGTGATATAGAAAATGCAGTTCTTACAGGTGCAGGCAAAGAAGCAGATGTGTTATTTCAAGCAGGCGTAACTAATACATTACTTGTAAATGCAGATAAAGAAACTAACGGCCAGACATTATATATTAATGTCAATGGCAATGATAAGAGCCAGTCAGGAAAGATTATAGTTAATGTAGAGGATAATGTTACATTTACAATAATTGAGAACTTTAAAGGTGAGAGCAGTACAGAAGGCAGGGTAGCATTAAGAACACTTATAGATACAGGTCTTAACAGCAAGGTACGCCTTATTCAGGTATATATGCAGCCAGAAAGCATTGATGTATTAAGCGATACAGGATGCAGGCTTTCAGATAATGCCTCATTTGAGATTGTTCAGGTATTCGTAGGCAGGGGCAGCCTTTATGATGGAATAAGGACAGAGCTTATAGGCAATAATTCTGCATTTACAGCAGATATTGGATACCTTGGAGCTAAGAAGCAGAATATAGATATTAACCTTATATCTAATCATATTGGAAAGAAGACTAACAGCGGGATAAGAGTTGATGGTGCATTAAAGGACGAAGCTTCTAAGCTTTTCAGAGGTTCTATTGATTTTAAAAATGGTTCTTCTGGTTCAGTTGGTGCAGAGACAGAAAATGTACTTTTACTTGGCGAAGATGTCAGAAATAAGACAATACCTCTTATACTCTGTGCAGAGGAAGATGTTAATGGTTCACACGGAGCTACAATCGGTGAGCTCGATGAGGAAACATTGTTCTATTATGCTTCAAGAGGCATTGATAAGAAGAACGCAGAGGATATAATGACTAAAGGAAGAATTGAAGTTATTATAAGAAAGATTAAAGATGAGGACACAGAAAAGCTTGCAGAGAAACAGCTTGAAGAAGTGTTGCAGTAATGGAGGCAGTAATGGAGATTAAAGAGCAGAAAGATTATAGAAAAGATTTTCCACTTCTTAATAATAATTCTTCTATATATATTGATAATGCGGCAACAGCACAGAAGCCACAGTGCGTAATTGATGCTGAAAGCAGATTTTATGAGGTTAATAATGCCAATCCTCTCCGTGGCTTCTATCCATTAAGCCTTGCCGCTACCAAGGAATATGAGGATGCAAGGGAGGTTGTAAGACAGTTCCTTAATGCGGACTCTGATAAAGAGATAATCTTTACAAGAAATACAACAGAAAGCCTTAACCTTGTTGCATACAGCTATGGTATTAATAATCTTAAGGCTGGAGATGAAATAGCAGTTTCAATAATGGAACACCACAGCAATCTTCTGCCATGGCAGATGGTTGCAAGAGTGACAGGTGCAACTTTAAGATATCTGGAATGTGAGAAGGACGGAGCATTAAAAGATGATACTCTTAAAGAGGGAATTAATGCTAATACTAAGATCGTTGCAGTTGCACAGGTTTCCAATGTATTAGGCTGTGTCAATCCAATTAAAAAGATAGCCAAAATAGCACACGATAATGGTGCTGTTATGGTTGTTGATGCGGCACAGAGTGCACCACATATGAAGATTGATGTAAAAGACTTAGATGCTGATTTTCTTGCGTTTTCAGGACATAAGCTTATGGGACCTATGGGAATTGGTGTACTTTATGGTAAGGAAAGCATACTTAAGAATATGCAGCCATTTCTTACAGGTGGTGAGATGATTAATTCAGTTACTAGAGATGGTGCAACTTATGCAGAACTTCCACACAAGTTCGAGGCAGGAACGGTAAATGCGGCAGGAGCTGTTGGTCTTGCAGCAGCAATTAAATACATTAGTGAGATAGGCTTTGATTATATACAGCAGAAAGAAGAAAGACTTGCAAAGATTGCAATTAATGGACTTAAAGACCATAAGCACATTCATATATTAGGCTCTGATGATTATAAGAACCATACAGGAATAGCAGCATTTACAATAGATGGGGTTCACCCACACGATGTAAGCGAGATATTATCTTCTGACGGAATAGATGTAAGGGCTGGGCATCACTGTGCACAGCCACTGCTTACATTTCTTGGAGTTAATAATGCGACAAGAGCAAGCTTTATGTTCTATAATACAGAGAAGGAAGCAGAAGCATTTGTTGAGAGTGTGCTTAACGTAAGAAGGAGAATGGGTTATGATGAATAGAGGCTTTTATAATGAAATACTTACAGAACATAATATAAGACCAGAATTTAAACACGACTTAGAAGATGCCAATATCGTCCTTGAGGGTGTAAATCCTAACTGTGGTGATGATATATGGCTTAAGCTTAAGGTTGAAGACGGTATTATTAAGGACGGAGCTTTTGTTGGAGATGGCTGTGCTGTATCCCAGGCATCGGCTGATATTATGCTTGGAATGATAATTGGAAAGACTAAAGAAGAAGCTTTAAAGCTTGGAGATTTATTCTTTAAGATGATTAAGGGTGAAGCAACCGATGAGGAGATTGAAGAATTAGACGAGGCATCAGCACTTAAAGATATATCACATATGCCTGCAAGAGTAAAATGTGCTGTACTTGGCTGGCATACATTAGATGAGGCATTAAATAAGGAGTAATATGGCAAAGTATATTATGGCGCTTGATCAGGGAACGACAAGCTCAAGATGTATATTATTTGATAAGGCTGGCAATATCTGTTCAATGGCACAGAGGGAATTTGAACAGATATATCCTAAGCCGGGCTGGGTGGAACACAATCCAATGGAGATATGGTCAACACAGTATGCAGTTATGTCTGAGGCTATGGCACTTTTGGGTGCTAAGCCTAATGATATAGCAGGCATTGGAATAACCAACCAGCGTGAAACCACAATTGTGTGGGATAAAGAAACAGGTGAGCCTGTATATAATGCTATTGTATGGCAGTGCAGACGTACAGCCAAGGATATTAATCTGCTTGTAAAAGATGGTTATGCAGATGTAATCAAGGCAAAGACAGGACTTGTGCCAGATGCGTATTTTAGTGCAACTAAGATTGCGTGGATACTTAGTAATGTAGCAGGAGCAAGGAAAAAGGCAGAAGAGGGCAGATTGCTATTCGGTACGGTTGACACCTGGCTTATATGGAAGCTTACAGGCGGTGCGGTGCACGTTACAGACTATACTAATGCTTCAAGAACTATGCTTTTTGATATTCATAACAGGTGCTGGGATAAAGAGCTTCTTGAAAAGTTCAATATACCAGAGGTTATGCTTCCTAAGGTAAAGCCTTCAAGCTGTATATATGGTTATACAGACCCTTCTGTTCTTGCTGGAAATGTTGCAATAGCAGGTGCGGCAGGTGACCAGCAGGCGGCACTTTTTGGACAGTGCTGTTTTGAGCCGGGAGAAGTAAAGAATACATATGGAACAGGCTGTTTTCTTCTTATGAATACAGGGGATAAGCCTGTGGAGTCTAAGCATGGTCTTATAACTACGATTGCGGCAGGAAGTGATGACCAGCTTCATTATGCACTTGAGGGAAGTGTATTTACAGGCGGTGCAATTGTACAATGGCTTCGTGATGAGATGAGGCTTATAAGAAGCTCTTCACAATCAGAAGATTATGCAAGAATGGTAAATGACACCAATGGAGTATATATTGTTCCTGCATTTTCGGGAATGGGTGCACCTTACTGGAATCCTTATGCAAGAGGCTGCGTTGTAGGCTTATCAAGAGGTGCTAACAAGGAACATTTTATAAGGGCATCGCTTGAGTCAATAGCATATCAGACATATGATGTGTTAAAGGCAATGGAAAGTGACACAGGACATATAGTTAAAGAGTTAAAAGTAGATGGTGGGGCAAGTGCCAATGATTTCCTAATGGAATTTCAGGCAGACATTCTTGGAGCTAAGATAAGACGTCCTAAGTGTATAGAAACTACTGCACTTGGTGCGGCATATCTTGCTGGTCTGGCAGTTGGTTTCTTTAAGGATCTGAATGAGATAAGAGATAACTGGCAGTTGGCTTCCACATTTGAGAGCAGTATGGCACCATCAGACAGGGATACTCTTCTCGCAGGCTGGAGAAGAGCCGTAAAATGTGCCATCTCTTATACAGATGAATAAAACTGAATAAAAAATATATTGTTTTTGCTTTGTTATTGTATATAGTGTATAATTTTAAGCATATATATCAGGGAGGAAGAGGTTTTGGATAATAATGTACTAAAGGCACTTAATGTAATAGAGCAGGTTAACAATGTTATATTAGGAAAAGATAAACAAATAAAAGAGATTATGGCGGCATTTCTGGCCGGAGGACATATACTTTTGGAAGATATTCCGGGTGTTGGTAAGACAACACTTGCGACAGCATTTTCCAAGGCAATGGCACTTGACTGCAAGAGGGTGCAGTTTACTCCGGACGTAATGCCGTCTGATCTTACAGGATATTCTGTATACAGAAATGACTTAGGTCAATTCATATATCAGCCGGGAAGCGTGTTCTGTAATCTGCTGCTTGCTGATGAGATTAACAGAACATCACCTAAGACACAGTCAGCACTTTTAGAGGTTATGGAAGAAAGAAAGGTAAGCGTTGAGGGCGTTACCAGAGAAGTTCCAGAACCTTTTATTGTTATTGCAACACAAAATCCGCTTGGTAATGCAGGAACACAGAGCCTTCCAGAAGCACAGATGGATAGATTTATGATTACTTTATCAATCGGTTACCCTGATTATGAAAGTGAGCTTGATATGGCTATGTCTGTAGGAAAGCAGAGCAGGACAAGTGATATGACACCAGTGGTGAGCATAGATGATTTTATAAGTATGCAGAATGAAATATATGATGTATATATGAACGAGAGCATATACAAATATATAGTTAATCTTGTTACAGCTACAAGAAAGTCACGTTATATAGAAAGAGGTGCAAGTCCTAGAGCGACTATAGCACTTGTAAAGATGTGTAAGGCGTGGAGCTGGCTTAACGGAAGGGATTATGTTGTTCCTGCGGACGTTATTGCACAGTTTGAGTATGTTATAACACACAGAATAATTCTTAATATGGCGGCGAGAATGGACGGTAAAGACAAGGCAGAAGTGATTAATGATATTTTGAAATCAGTTGCTAAGCCAGCAGTAGGAAAGAAGGCATAATGACAGGTGTATTTTTGATTATTATACTTGCTGTTGTGTGGTATGTAGCAGGCATATTTCATTCATTTGCACTTATGCTTTATGTAGCTGTTAATCTTCTGCTAATAGCAGGTATGTATATATTAACCCGTATATATAAAAGAAATGTTGCATTTGATTTTGATGTTAATCTGGCAGAGGAGTTAAAGAATTCTGGCTGCCAGTTAAGAATTAATGTAAGCAATAAAACAGGAATACCAATCACGAAAATCAGATTAGATGTAGTCGTGTCATATTGTGATAAGAAAGGTAAAGAATACAAGAAATACCGAAAGAACGTAAAGCTGTACGGAGGCTGTAAGGGCAGGAAGGATAATATGGATTTATCTGTCAGCCTGCCATATTGTGGAATGGCGGATGTAAAGATAGTTAAAGCGAAAGTGTATGATTACACAGGCTTGTTTTATTGTACAATAAAGCCTTTAAGCATAATGAATATTTTGATATTTCCAGAAGTTGAAAGCAGTATATATGAAGGCGCTTTTTCACAATATGAAAGCAATAATAATATAGAGTTGTATATCAACAGAAAAGGCAGTTCACACGATGATATAAGACAGATAAGGGAATATCAGACAGGAGATTCTTACAGGCACATACACTGGAATTTAAGTTCAAGAACGGGAGATCTGCTTATTAAGGAATTCTGTGGACAAGTTGACAGGGAGATACTTGTGCTTCTTGATACATTGCCTGATGATATTAATAATATTGAGCGTATGAGCAGCTTTTATGATAAGACAGCTATGCTTGTTATGGGTTTTATTCAGGATGACACGAAGGTATCAGTGCTGTGGAATGATCTTAATTCTGGAGCTTTATGTAAACAGACAGTATCAGATTATGATGATTTAAAGAATGTATATTATATATTATATAGGCTTCATTATAATTGTCGTAATAATGATACGGATATTAGCAGGGAATACAGCCTTGGAGAGTATATTGATAAGAATATCATAAAGATAGATACATCATCTGATGTTACTGAGTTATTGGGAGAAAATGTATATGGAGAACATGCGTATTAATGTAAGGCAGGCACATTCTGACACATATAATGGTAATCCTTATATAGCCTTTGCAGGGATAATGACAGGGCTGTTATCGGTTATATTATTTGTTGATGAATTAGATGCTGTCAGCTTTACAGTTGTGGGAGTATTATTATTCTCAGGAATATATGCGTATATTTTAAGTTATGCACATTATAATAAGAGGAAGTTTCTGCCATTTGTGATAGTGGGAGAAGTGGTTGTAACAGCTATATTGTTTGTATTTAATATACAGCGTATATCAGAGCAGTCTGTATCAATAATGCAGGCACTGGTTGACGGACGGGCAAATACACAGAATGTTACATATGTGGTGTTTGTAAGCAGTGTCGTGCTTATTTATATTATATATCTGTTAGAGGTTATATTTAAAAACCGTGTTATATTGACACTGGTTACAGTTGTAATGCTTGCAGCTTCACCTATATTAAGATTAGAGGTAAGCTTGTTTCATATATTTGTAATAGTTATGCATCAGGTTATAGTGGGCGTGTCTTACGCTGTGCTTGGAAGACGTAAGAAAATGCTGTATACAACAAGAAGCGGAAAGTTGATACATAAGAAAAGTATAATATATTGTATCGCAGCGACAGTGATTATTTTCTTTGCAGCTGATATTATTACCAATATATTTTCTGAATATATGTATGGTTCTATTTCGGGCATAGAGCAGACTATCTATAAGACATCAAAGAGAATATCAGGCAAGAGTTCTGATGTTAAGATTAATGGGGAGATAAGTTCAGGCAATAATTACCAGTCTGGAATTACCCAGATGACAGTTACAGTAAGTAAAATGCCAACAGAGGATTTATATCTTTACGGTTTCAGAGGTGGCGAATATAAGGGCGGAAGCTGGGATTCAACTGATGATGATACTATATGTAAGAATATAGACAGAACTGAATTTAAGAAAGAAACGATATCACAGCCTGTTTACGCATCAACATATTTTAAAAAGATGTATTATTATATTAATATATATATGAGGAACAGCGGAATTGTTGCGACCTCTAACAATAATAAAATAAACAGAAAATTAGATGTTAAATATGTTAATGATAATTATAAACAGACAATAGAGCCTTATTACAATAGTGGTTCTAAGAATTTCAGCAAAGGTGATGACGGAAAGAAAACATACAATATTGAATATATTGAACAGGCAGATATGCAGTCTGAATGGAGAGAGAAGAGTAATGAAAAATATAATACAACAGTTCGGGATTATAAAAATGTACAGCAGTTGTATAAGGCAGCTATGACTCCAATCTATTCTGCTGTATCCAAAAGTTTGGTTCCAAGGCTGACTTCATATGTTCAGGCTAATCCATTAACATCACTAAGTGATAAGACTACATTTATTATGTATACACTGCTAAGCAATACAAGATATACAAGAACTCCGGGGGTAATGTTGGGATCATCAGATATTGCGGAGGATTTTCTGTTTAATGCACAGAGGGGTTACTGCGTTCATTATGCAACGGTGGCTACAATTATGTACAGGCTGTACGGAGTTCCAGCAAGATATGTATGTGGTTACAGATTAAGTGCCGAGGACTTCAAGGAAACTGATCAGTCAACTTATGTTGCAGAGGTTTCTGATAAAAAAATGCACGCGTGGACGGAAATATTTATTGATAATTATGGATGGGTTCCTGTAGATGTTACGCCAGCAAGTGATGGAAGCTGTGCAGTTTCATATCCGGGTTATGATATTAATACATTTAACAATGTTATGAGTGAACACGGCTGGACACTCGATAAAGCGAGCATTAGCGGTGATAGCAGTGAAGATGTAACTTATGTAAGTACAAGAAGCGGAGCTGTTAAGGTGGCATTAAAAAAAGGCTTTAAAGTGGCTGTAGTGGTTGTTAAATATATAGCAATACTGACTCTTGTTATATTAATTGTCTTGCTGCCATTATGGATTAAGTTATACAGGGTAAGCAGGCTCAGGAAAATTCAGTCTTTAAGTTCGTGTGATATATATGAAAGATTAATGGAAATGCTGCATTTTGCGGGAGATTTCACCGGATATAACGGGACAGAGGAAGATTTTGCTTATAAGCTTTCGGCACGTTATGGCAATATTACATACGAAGAAGCAAAAAATGTATACGATAGTATTATGTATATACGTTTTGCTGATACAGATAAAGGCAGGTCATATTATAAGAAGAATGTATTGGTCTTATACAGAAAAGCGGCGGAAGAAATTTATAAGGAATTAAAGAAGAAAAAAAGAATAGTATTCAAATATATACATTGTTATATCTGACTTTAATATTGACGAATAATTTCTTTCGCATTATTATATGTTATATATAACAATGGAGGAAAAATATATGATGTTAGCTCTTATAACAGCAAAACAGGTTATTGTATTATTTATATTAATATTTTCTGGATTTATATGTGTTAAGACAGGTGCAGTAAAGATAGAGGGAAGGAAAGCATTTTCTGATCTTCTGGTATATTTTGTTGTGCCTTGTATGATAATTAATTCTTATCTGACAGAATTTGATGACAATATTTTTAAGAATATATTGTACGCATTGGGATTAAGCATACTGCTTTTAGTTGTTGGATTTGCCATAACATTTTTATTATCTTTTAAGTTAAAGGGAGATAATGTGCCTATCGTAAGATTTGGCTGTATGTTTTCTAATGCAGCATATATGGGATTTCCTCTGATACAGGCTCTATTTGGAAGTGAGGGACTTATATATGCAAGTGCCTTTGTGACAGCATTCAATATTTTTTTATGGACACTTGGATATTCAATTGTAAGCAGAACCTTTGATTTAAAAGCAATTGTTAAAAAGATATTCACAACACCAGCTATAATATCAGTGTTTATTGGACTTTTAATATTTATTGCAGGAATTCCGCTTCCAGATATTATAAGTCAGCCAATAAGTTATGCGGCGGCTATTAACACGCCATTATCTATGTTTATTACAGGTATGATAATTGCGGCAAGCCCAATAAAGAATATGTTTAATAATAAGCTTGTATATTTTGCAATTATTGTCAGAATGTTCATTATACCTGTAGTGTGCATAGCTATTTTTAAAATATTTAATATCAGCGGAATGGTTGCTGATGTTGTAATTATTCTTGAGGCGTGTCCTTGTGCATCAATATCTTCTGTATTTGCGGTGCAATTCGGATATGATGAGGATGTTGCGGCGGCTATGGTGGTGCTTACTACATTTATAAGCATAATAACACTGCCGGCGGTGGCACTTATTATAACTACATTAATATAATGATACCAGGGGCAAAAGGATTAAAACTATGTGAGTTTGCTCATATTTTGGGGCTTTTGCCACAACATCATATAATTAATATGTGTTAAATTTTAATTAAACATTGTATTAACTTGGGGATAGCCATTTATTTTTTGTTAAATGTATGCTATTATACACAAGTATTTTATGATTATGAGAGTATAATAGAGGTTATTTATGAAGATACTATTTGTTTCGCTTGGCTGCGATAAGAATCTTGTTGATACTGAGAATATGCTTGGCATCTTAAAGAATAAGGGATTTGAGTTCACTGATGATGAATGGGAAGCTGATATTATAGCAATTAATACCTGCTGTTTTATAGGCGATGCCAAGCAGGAAAGTATTAATACAATACTTGAGATGGCAGAACATAAGAAAGATGCCAGATGTAAGGTGCTTGTAGTTGCAGGCTGTCTTGCACACAGATATCAGGATGAGATTATTAAGGAAATTCCGGAAGTAGATGCATTTGTTGGAACATCTTCTTATGATAAGATTGCTGATATGATTAATTCTGTACTTGAAGAAAAGGGCATATCTAATTTTGTTGAAGATGCGAACAGAATGCCAATGGTTGAAGCTGATAGAATTGTGACAACCCCGGGTTATTATGAGTATTTAAAGATTGCAGAGGGTTGTGATAAGCACTGTACTTACTGTGTAATACCTAAGGTAAGGGGAAGCTTTAGAAGCTTTCCTATTGAGTATCTTGTTAACCAGACTAAGAAGCTCGTTGAGGGCGGTGTTAAAGAGATTATACTTGTTGCACAGGAAACAACTCTTTATGGAGTTGATTTATATGGAAAGAAGTCGCTTCCTAAGCTTTTACATAATCTTGGCTTAATAGAAGGACTTGAATGGATAAGAATTCTTTACTGTTATCCGGAAGAGATTAATGATGAGCTTATAGAAGCTATTAAAAATGAGCCAAAGGTCTGTCATTATCTTGATATGCCTATACAGCACGCAAGCGACAATATTCTTAAGCGTATGGGTAGAAGAACTTCAAAGCAGGAGCTTACAGATATTGTTGCAAAGCTTAGAAGGGAGATTCCAGATATTGCCTTAAGAACTACACTTATTACAGGCTTTCCTGGTGAGACAGATGTGGATCACGAGGAAGTTATGCAGTTCATAGATGAGTGTGAGTTTGACAGATTAGGTGTATTTACATATTCAAGAGAAGAGGATACTGTAGCCGCACAGATGCCTGACCAGATTGATGAAGAGATTAAGGAAAAATACAGAGATGAGTTAATGCAGTTACAGCAGGAAATATCAGCAGACAGGTCAGCCGCTATGATTGGACGAATTGTGAGAGTTATGATTGAAGGCTTTATACCAGAAGATAATACATATGTTGGACGTTCATACAAAGATGCACCTAATGTTGATGGTCTTGTATTTGTTGAATGTGACAGAGAGCTTATGTCAGGTGATTTCATTGATGTTAAGATTACAGGCTCAACCGAATATGATCTTATTGGAACTATTGTTGAATAATTAACATCACAGATATTAATATGCACAATGCAGTAAGATTATATGCAGAAGTGTAGGAATGGAGAGTATTATGAATTTACCTAACAAATTAACAATTTTAAGAATGATTATGATTCCTGTATTTCTTGTTGTATTATATATACCGGGATTGGGAATGGCTGGAAATATAGCAGCTGCGGCAATATTTATACTTGCAAGCATTACAGATTTTCTTGATGGAAAGATTGCAAGAAAGTATAACCTTGTAACTAACTTTGGAAAGTTTATGGATCCACTTGCTGATAAGCTTTTAGTGTGTTCAGCACTTATTGCACTTGTTGATTTTGATAAAGTTGCTGCCTGGATTGTAATAATTATTATTGCAAGAGAATTTATAATAAGTGGTTTCAGGCTTATCGCGGCTGATAATGGTGTTGTTATTGCAGCAAGCTACTGGGGCAAGTTTAAGACAACTTTCCAGATGATAATGATAATTCTTCTTATATTAGACCTGAATTATCCATTTAGCGGGGTTGTTAATATGGTAGTCACATATATTGCCCTTATACTTACGGTTGTTTCACTTATTGATTATATTGTAAAGAATTATAAAATCTTTATAGAGGGTTCTAATAACTAGTTGATATTGATAAGCTGTTTTATGAAAAATTGATAAAGACAGATTAATTAATAAACTGAGGTGATTGTTAATTGCTGATTGATATGGAATAGCTATTCGATGTTTTTATGTGTTAAATGTTTATGTTTAATATTTGCAGATGATGGTTCGGGTGTATTGTGCATCCGAACCATTGTTGAATTATGAAGGGATTAATAAAAGGAGTCGAAACGAAATATGAAATTAGAGGAAGAAGTTGTTAAGAAATTAAAAGAGTGCAACTGCCTGCTGACAACTGCTGAGTCCTGCACAGGCGGTATGGTTGCATCTTCAATTGTAAATGTAAGCGGTGCATCAGAAATATTTCACGAAGGCTATATTACTTATTGCGATGAAGCTAAGCACAAAATACTTGGTGTCAGCAATGATACACTGCAACGATATAAAGCGGTGAGCAGTAATACAGCCTGTGAAATGGCAGACGGAGCATTAAAAGCCGCCAATGCGGATATAGCTGTATCAGTGACAGGCGTTGCAGGTCCGTCTATGGAAGACGATAAACCTGTAGGTCTTGTATATATTGGAATAGCACATAATTGCAGGAGCTATGCTAAAGAATTCAACTTTACAGGTGACAGGGAGACTGTACGTAAAAAAGCCTGTGAGGAAGCTCTGAATATGATACTGGAAGAATTGTCGCAGGTATAGGCTTGCAGGATATGATTGAAGTATAATTTGATATTATATTTAATATGATTTGAAGTACGATTTAAGATTATATTTAATATGATTTGAAGTGCGATTTAAAATAATATTTAATCTGTAATTTGAAATGATATAAATGTTATTATATCAATGAAAATATATTGATAAAATACTATTTATATCTTTACATAAAGGACGATATATGATAGGATATATGTATCCAATATGTTACATAGTAATAATAATTAAGACTTGGTCTAAGACTGCAATTATAATTTGAATTAGGTTGAATTGATTTGGATTAAGCTGAATTAGGTTGTAATTAGATTTTAAGTTAAGTTGACATTATATAATTGGCCTGGATTATGATTAACGTTTTGCAACGCTGTAATGTACTGGCTGGTATAGATTTCAGGTGAATATATACAGTGTTTAATTAAATTTACTATTTTTACAGAATGAATGTTCGAAAATCTATTGACAAATGACACAGTATATAATATTATCATTAAAGACGAACGAATGTTCATTGATATGGAGGTATTTATAATTGGTTAATAATGAAGATAAGATGAAAGCACTTGATGCTGCGATTTCTAATATTGAGAAACAGTTTGGTAAGGGTTCTGTAATGAAGCTTGGTGATTCAGCTACTAATATGAATGTTGAATGTATTCCGACAGGTTCATTAAGCCTTGATATAGCACTTGGTTTAGGTGGAGTGCCTAAGGGAAGAGTTGTTGAGATATATGGTCCTGAATCATCAGGTAAGACAACAGTAGCACTTCATATGGTTGCAGAAGTTCAGAAGCGTGGCGGTATAGCTGGATTTATAGATGCAGAGCACGCACTTGACCCTGTATATGCTAAGAATATAGGTGTAGATATTGATAATTTATATATATCACAGCCCGACAGTGGTGAGCAGGCACTTGAGATATGTGAGACAATGGTAAGATCTGGTGCTATTGATATCGTTATTGTCGATTCAGTAGCTGCACTTGTACCTAAGGCTGAGATTGATGGTGATATGGGTGATTCACATGTAGGTTTACAGGCAAGACTTATGTCACAGGCTTTAAGAAAGCTTACTCCTGTTGTAAGTAAGAATAATTGTGTTGTTATATTTATCAACCAGTTAAGAGAGAAAGTTGGAGTTATGTTCGGTAACCCAGAGACAACCACAGGTGGACGTGCACTTAAGTTCTATGCGTCTGTAAGACTAGATGTCCGTAAGATAGAGACATTAAAGTCTGGTGGAGAAGTTATTGGTAACCGTACAAGGGTTAAGATAGTTAAGAACAAGGTTGCACCTCCATTCAGGGAAGCGGAATTTGACATAATGTTTGGTAAAGGAATATCAACAGAGGGCGATTTAATTGATTTAGCTTCTAATGTGGGAATTGTACAGAAGAGTGGAGCTTGGTTTTCATATAATGGAGAGAAGATTGGACAGGGTAGAGAGAATGCTAAGCAGTTTCTTCTTAACAATCCGGAATTAAAGGATGAGATAGATAAGAAAGTTCGTGCCCATTATGGAATAGGTGAAGAAGCTGATACGGCAGAAGCAGAAGATACTAAAGCTAAGTCTAAGAAAAAGACTGGCGAGAAAGAGGCGGAAGAAGTAAATGTATAATGATGAAGTTTCTTCAGATATACAATATTTAGTCACTTCGATTGTCGATGTTAATAAACAACGCAGGAGAGTATTTGTTAATTACGAACCTGCGTTCGTTTTATATAACTCAGAGATAAGAAAGTATCAGATTAAAGTGGACAGTGTTATTATGTCCGATATTTACAATGAGATAATAACTATACTTACTAAAAGAGCTAAGATAAGGGCGATGGCTCTGCTTAAGAGCCACGATTATACAGAAGGCAGGCTAAGGGAGAAGCTACAGGCTAATGGTTATCCTAAGTGCTGTATTGATGAGACTGTAGCATATATATATTCATATGGTTATATTGATGACAGAAGATTTGCTGATAATTATATAATATCGAGGTCATCTTCTAAATCAAGGCGTGTGATTGAGACATCTTTGTTAAAGCTTGGTGTTTCTGCTGATATTATAAAAGAAGCCTGTGATGAATTTTATTGTGAGGAAGATGATTATGCAAAGGAGATTAATGTAATAATCGGACATATCAATAAAAAGATTAATTCAATTGATATTAAAGATTATAATCAATTACAGAAATTAAAAGCTTCACTTTACAGAAAGGGCTTTAGGCTTGATGATATCAATAAAGCACTTGATATGGTATGTGATACTAATGAGTATTAATAGGCCGGATAATATATGCAAGATAATGACAAGTTAGGTTGATGTAACCTTGACATAATGCCGTTTAGAGTATAATATTAGTATGTTGTATTTTTTGTACAATGAAAACTTAATAAGGAGGTGCTCCTGTGTCATTTATTCCGGCAGTTGTCACATTTTTTGTTACACTTGTGATAGTCGCACCTATTACCTGGGTTGTATCTAGTAAAGCCATCAATAAAAGCAATGATGAAAAGATTGGCAATGCGAACGAAAGAGCCAGAGAAATAATAGATGAAGCGTTGAAAGCGGCTGAGACTAAGAAGAAAGAGGCACTCTTAGAAGTTAAAGAAGAATCTTTAAAGACTAAGAATGAGCTTGAGAAAGAGACTAAGGAAAGACGTGCAGAAATTCAGAAGTACGAGAAGAGAGTCCTTTCTAAAGAAGAAACTCTTGACAGAAAGATTGAAGCAGTAGAGAAGCGTGACTTAGGTATTACCAGAAAAGAAGAAGAACTTGGTAAACAAAGACAGAAGGTTGACGAACTTGAAAAGAAAAGACAGCAGGAACTTGAAAGAATCTCTGGATTAACCTCCGAACAGGCAAAAGAATATCTATTAAAAACTGTTGAAGATGAAGTTAAACATGATACTGCTGTAATGGTTAAGACATTAGAAAGCAGGGCAAAAGAGGAAGCAGATAAAAAGGCAAAGGAATTAGTGGTTAATGCAATTCAAAGATGTGCCGCTGACCACGTTGCCGAGACAACTATATCAGTTGTACAGCTTCCTAATGATGAAATGAAAGGCCGCATTATTGGTAGAGAGGGTCGTAATATAAGAACTCTTGAAACACTTACTGGTGTAGAACTTATAATTGATGATACACCTGAGGCTGTAGTTTTATCAGGCTTTGATCCAATTAGAAGGGAGATTGCAAGAATCGCTCTTGAGAAGCTTATTCTTGATGGAAGGATTCATCCAGCAAGAATTGAGGAGATGGTTGAAAAAGCCCAGAAAGAAGTTGAAACATTAATTAAAGAAGAAGGTGAAGCTGCAACCCTTGAGGTTGGTGTCCATGGAATTCATCCTGAATTGGTTCGCTTACTTGGTAAGTTAAGATACAGAACCAGTTATGGTCAGAATGTATTAAAACATTCAATTGAAGTAGCTCAGATTACAGGATTGTTAGCCAGCGAATTAGGTCTTGATGTAAAGATGGCAAAGAGAGCTGGTTTATTACATGATATAGGTAAAGCTGTCGACCATGAAATGGAAGGCTCACATATTCAGTTGGGTGTTGACCTCTGTAGAAGATACAAGGAATCAGCACTTGTTATTAATGCGGTAGAAGCTCATCATGGTGACGTTGAACCAGAAAGTTTAATAGCCTGTCTTGTACAAGCTGCTGATACAATCTCAGCCGCAAGACCTGGTGCTAGAAGAGAGACGTTAGAAACTTACACAAACAGATTAAAACAATTAGAAGATATTACCAACTCATATAAGGGAGTTGAGAAGTCTTTTGCTATTCAGGCAGGTAGAGAGGTTCGAGTAATGGTTGTTCCTGAAGTGATTAGTGATTCAGATATGGTATTACTTGCAAGGGATATTTCTAAACAGATTGAAAATCAGATGGAATATCCAGGACAGATTAAAGTTAGTATTGTAAGAGAATCAAGAGCTGTTGATTACGCTAAGTAATTACGAACATATTTAAAGAACCAGAGAAGCTACCAAGAATTCAAAATTCTTGGCAGCTTCTTTTTTTATGTTTTGTATTAGTATTTACTATAATATTTCGTCTTATACTATTGTGTAGCCTTTTATTGATGTCAAATTGGTGAATAGACTAAATTACCTTTTGATTTTAAGTGTTAATATGCCAAAATTAAACATATGGCAGTTATATACAATAATTATTACAATGCTTATTGAAATGTAATTCTTAGTATAAAATTCAAAGACTGACTTAATAATATTAAGCTAACACTTAATTTTATTAATAAAATTCTTAAAAATGTCTAATTAATTAATATTTTTAATCAAAATTCATAAATATAATGTGAAAACTATTGCTAAAAAATCATCTTCATAGTATAGTATTTAAGACCTTTTAATTATGAAATGGAGGATTAATATGCAGTACAACGAAATGAGCAAAGAACAGTTATTACAGTTAAAGGCTGAACTTGATGAAAGATACAAGGAAGCAAAGGCTAAGGGACTTAACCTTAATATGTCAAGAGGTAAGCCATCAGCAACTCAGCTTAATGTAACAATGGATATGCTTGATGTAATCAATAGTTCATCTGACTTAAAGTCAGAGGACGGAACAGATTGTAGAAATTATGGTGTTCTTGATGGAATTCCTGAAGCTAAGAAGCTTATGGCAGATATGATGGGAACAACACCTGAACACGTTATTATATATGGTAATGCAAGTCTTAATATTATGTATGATCAGGTATCAAGAGCGTATACACACGGTATTCTTGGAAATACACCTTGGTGCAAGCTTGATAAAGTAAAGTGGCTCTGTCCAGTTCCAGGCTATGACAGACATTTTGCTATAACAGAAAGATTTGGAATTGAAATGATTAATATTCCAATGTCTGTTGATGGACCTGATATGGATATGATAGAGAAGCTTGTAAGCGAAGATGAGTCTATTAAGGGTATCTGGTGTGTACCTAAGTATTCAAATCCTCAAGGCTACACATACTCAGATGAGACAGTAAAGAGAATGGCAGCATTAAAGCCAGCAGCTAAGGACTTTAGAATATTCTGGGATAATGCGTATGTTATTCATCATCTTTATGATGACAAGCAGGATGAAATCCTTGATATTATTTCTGAATGTGAGAAAGCTGGAAATCCAGACATGGTATTTGAATTTGCCTCTACATCTAAGGTTACATTCCCAGGTTCAGGTGTGGCAGCACTTGCAACATCAAAGGATAATGTAGCTGATATTAAGAAGCAGATGACAATTCAGACAATTGGTCACGATAAGATTAACCAGTTAAGACACGTAAGATATTTCAAGAATGTTGCAGGTCTTAAGGAACATATGAAGAAGCACGCTGAATTTATGCGTCCAAAGTTTGAAGCTACTTTAAAGGTGCTTGAAGATGAACTTACAGGTCTTGGAATTGGTACCTGGTCAGAGCCAAGAGGAGGATACTTCATATCATTTGATGCTATGGAAGGCTGCGCTAAGGCAATAGTTGCAAAGTGTAAAGAAGCAGGTGTTATCCTTACAAACGCAGGTGCTACATTCCCTTATGGAAAAGATCCTAAGGACAGCAATATAAGAATTGCACCATCTTTCCCTACACCAGAGGAAATGTCTGAAGCAGCAGAATTATTTGTATTATGTACAAAATTAGTAAGTGTAGAAAAGCTTCTTGAGCAGAAGTAATTTAATAGAAGAACATTAATAAAATGTTGATAAAAATTAAAACTAAATCCTGAAAGGAGCAGGCAGTATGGCAAAGATAGGCTTTATTGGAATGGGTAATATGGGATATGCTATGCTTAAAGGTGTCCTTAATGTATTTGAACCATCAGATATTATATTTACCTGTCCAGACCTTGATAAATGTAAAAGGATAAGTGATGAAACAGGTGTCAAATATGCTGAGAGCAATGCAGAGTGTGCTAACAATGCCCAGTATATAGTATTAGCAGTTAAGCCACAGGTATATAGTGCTGTAATGAAGAATATAGTTAATGTCATAAGAGAAGACAGCGTTGTTATATCTATAGCACCTGGAATTACAATAGACTCTATTAAGGATAATCTTGGAATTAATACTAAGGTTGTAAGAGCAATGCCTAATACACCCGCTCTTGTCGGAGAAGGGATGACTGGCGTATCATACAATAAAGATGAATTTTCATTTGAACAGAGAGATGTTGTAGACAGATTTTTTAATTCATTTGGAAAGGTTGTCTATGTTGATGAGAAGCTTATGGATGTTATTGTATGTGCAAGTGGAAGTTCGCCAGCATATGTATATATGTTTATTGAAGCACTTGCTGATAGTGCTGTCAAATATGGAATTAAGAGAGATGATGCTTATAAATTAGTTGCACAGACAGTTCTTGGCTCAGCTAAGATGGTTCTTGAAACTAACGAGCATCCGGGAGTGTTAAAGGATAAAGTATGCTCACCGGGTGGTACAACAATAGCTGGTGTAGCAGCACTTGAAGAACACAATTTCCGTAATGCTGTCATAAAAGCCACAGATGCATGTTATGATAAGTGTCATAATATTAAATAATAAAAATGAGGATTCAATATGGAACATATAAAAAGAGTTGGCAGAGAGTTGATGTATAAAGGTTCAATGCTTGAATTTTATAAAGATACGATTGTTACACCAGACGGCAAGACAGTGTATTGGGATCATATTGAGCATAAGGGAGCTGCGGCTGTTGTTGCTGTTCGTGATGATGGCAGAATTATTATGGTAAGGCAGTTTCGTAATTCACCAGATAAAGAAACTCTTGAAATACCAGCAGGAGGAATTAATAAGGGTGAACCTGTCAAGACTGCGGCAATAAGAGAGTTGGAAGAAGAAACAGGGTATAAAGCTGACCCTGATAATGTAAGAAAGCTTATATCTATAATTACGGCAGTTGCTTTCTGCAATGAAAAGGTTGATATATATGTGGCTGATAAGCTTACAAAGTCAGTACAGCAGCTTGACGAAGAAGAATATATTAATGTTGAGTATTATACATTGCAGGAATTAAAAGATATGATTATGAACGGAATAATAGAAGATTCCAAGACAATATCTGCTATACTTGCATATGAGCAGACATTATAAATGAAGTAAATAAAGTAATTAAAACAATCAAATGATTAAATTCAATAATTAAATTCAATAATCAAAACATATTAAAAGAAATCCCGGCATATAAATAGCCTGACCTGATAAATAAGGAGGCGTTTATATGGCTGGGATTTTTTTAAAACGATACAGATATATGTTGGCAGTTATGGTGGGAGTTATTGCTGGGACACTGATAGCTAATTATGCAATAATAAATATAACGGATAAGGTTGGAGTACTGAATAATGATTTCAGATTATCTATTATTGATATGAAGGTAAATAATGTGGCGTTGTGGCAATATATTTTCAAAACGAGAATAAAAGAATTTGCACTTCTTATATTACTGCTTATTACACCTGTTGCAGTTCCGGCAGTATATATAATTTTCGGAATTATTGGAATGAGCGTTGGAATGGTTGTGAGCGTAAGTGTAATGAATATGGGGATAAAAGGAATGTTTGTATACATAGTGATGACATTTCCACATTATATAATATATGCCATTACTATATTCATACTAATATCCATATGGGAAACCAGCAGAGGGTCATATGTGAATATTAATATAAGGAAAATAGCAATGGCATTATTAGTCAGTTTTATATTATTGTTGGCAGGCACGTTGTGCGAAGCCTACGTAAATCCGGGGTGTCTGAAAATGTTACTTGAGCATATCAGCTATTGTGTATAATAACTTTTCAGATTCTTCCCAGCCAAGGCAAGGGTCTGTTATTGATTTGCCATATATACCTTCGCCGACTTTCTGGCAGCCAGGTTCAATATAACTTTCAATCATAACACCTTTAACAAGCTGTTTAACATCATTTGAATGATTGCGGCTGTGAATTACTTCTTTAGTAATTCTTATCTGTTCAGCATACATTTTGCCAGAGTTGCTGTGGTTAGCATCAACGATACAAGCTGGATTGAGTAAATCCTTAGTCTTATACATATTGGCAAGTCTTATTAAATCTTCATAATGGTAGTTAGGAATGTTCTGTCCGTGTTTGTTGACAGCACCTCTTAATATAGTGTGAGCCAGAGGATTACCAGGTGTTTCAACTTCCCAGTTTCTGTATATGAAAGACTGCTTTGCCTGAGCAGCGATTACAGAGTTAAGCATAACTGAGAAATCACCGCTTGTAGGGTTCTTCATACCAGCAGGAACGTCCATACCACTTACAGTAAGTCTGTGCTGCTGGTCTTCAACAGATCTTGCACCAACGGCAACATATGAGAGTACATCAGCAAGGAACCAGTAATTCTCAGGGTATAACATTTCATCGGCTGGCATAAGTTCTGTTTCTTCCATAACTCTTATGTGCATTTTTCTGATAGCAACAAGTCCAGCAAGAAGGTCAGGCTTTTTCTCTGGGTCAGGCTGGTGGAGCATACCTTTATAGCCAGTGCCTGTGGTTCTTGGCTTGTTAGTATATACTCTTGGAATGATTAGTACTTTGTCAGCAATCTTTTCCTGAACTTTTTTAAGTCTTAATGTATAGTCTAATACAGCGTCCTCGTTATCGGCAGAACAAGGTCCGATTATAGCAAGAAATTTATCTGACCTGCCAGTAATTACATCGGCAATTTCTTTATCTCGTTCTTTCTTTAATTCAGCAACCCTTTCAGGAACTGGAAAATCACGCTTGATATCCGTTGGTGTAGGAAGCTTTCGTATAAATTCAAAACTCATTATTATATCTCCTTGTATTATATTAATAACCGCAGGCAATAACTGCTGTCTGCATTCTTATTTTAAGAATTCTGCTAATAATAATAGCATAAATTACAGAAAAATGTTAGTATATAATCAAATACAATGTTACGAAACAGAAATTCACAAAAATGTAAAATAAAGCAGAGTGTTACAATTAAAAATCAATTGTTTGAGGAGTGATAGCTATGAGAATGTTTGATATAATATCCAAGAAAAAATATAATGAATCATTGTCAAAAGAAGAAATTGATTATGTTATTAATGAATATACCAATGGCACAATTCCGGATTATCAGATGTCGGCACTTCTTATGGCAATATATTTTAATGGAATGAATTATGAGGAAACAACCAATCTTACGCTTGCGATGGCACATAGCGGTGATATGATGGATTTGTCAGAGATAGGCGGCATTAATGTAGATAAACACAGCACAGGCGGTGTTGGTGATAAGACAACACTTATACTTGCACCAATGGTAGCTGCCTGTGGAGGCAAGGTTGCCAAGATGAGCGGACGTGGACTTGGCAATACTGGCGGAACAATTGATAAGCTAGAGAGCATTAAAGGCTTCAGGACTAAGTTAAGTGAAGAAGAATTTATTGATAATATTAAAGAGATAGGACTTGCACTTACAGGACAGACAGGCAATCTTGCTCCGGCAGATAAGAAGATATATGCTTTAAGGGACGTTACTGCCATTGTTGACAGCATACCGCTTATAGCAAGCAGTATAATGAGCAAAAAGATTGCCGCAGGTGCAGGGGCAATTGTGCTTGATGTTAAAGTCGGAAGCGGTGCATTTATGAAAAATATGCAGGATGCCGAGAAACTTGCAGAAGAGATGGTTAAGATAGGAAGTCTTGCTGGCAGAAACACAATAGCAGTAATATCAGATATGGATGAACCGCTGGGCCTTGCTGTAGGTAATGCACTGGAGGTTGCGGAAGCGGTAAAGACTTTAAAGAAAGAAGGCCCAGAAGACCTTATTAATCTCTGCCTTGAATTAGGCACACAGATGCTTATTGCTTCTAAAGTAGAAGAAAATGCAGACAAGGCACGAGGTATGTTACAGAATTCCATAGATGATGGAAGTGCATATAATAAATTCTTGGAATTCATTAAACGTCAGGGTGGGGATATAACTGTATTTGACGATTTAGATGAATTTACAGAATGTAATTATAAAATAGAGGTTAAAGCAGATAAAGAAGGCTATGTTCAAAGAATTGAGTCAGAACTTATAGGAGAAGCCTCGATGATATTAGGTGGCGGAAGAATGACAAAAGAAGATGTTATAGATTATTCTGTCGGCGTAAAGCTGTCAGCCAAGCGCGGAGATTATGTAAAATGTGGTGACTGCCTTGCCACAATCTATGCCGCCAATAAAGATAAAATATTAGAGGCAGAGGGCTTAATTATCAAAGCATTTGAAATATCAGAGGATATTGTAAAGACAAGTCCGCTTATTAAACGAATTATTAGTTGTAAAAATATATAAATAATGGTATTATATTATATAAAATGAGCTGGATGATATTATTGTAAGTTATCCATAATCATATTTGAACAAGAAAAGGAGACATAAAAATGGAAGTAAGACCAGGAGCAAATCCTGCTGATGTCAAGAACTATGACACAGACAGATTAAGACATGACTTTTTAATTCAGAATTTATTTGTAGCTGATGAGATTAAGACAATCTACAGCCAGATTGACAGAATTATAGTAGGAGCTGCTACACCAGTTAATAAGGAACTTGTTCTTGAAGCAGGTGCTGAACTTAGAGCTAAGTATTTCCTTGAAAGAAGAGAGATGGGTATCATTAACATCGGCGGTAACGGAACAGTTACAGTAGATGGCAAGGAATATAATTTCAAATATAAAGACGGTATGTACATAGGTATGGGTGCTAAGGATATCTCATTCAAGAGTGAAGACCCTAAGAACCCGGCTAAGTTCTATCTTAACAGTGCACCAGCACATAAGACATACCCAACAGTATTTATTGATCCAGCTAAGGACATTTTACCTGAGAATAAAAAGGAACTTGGATGTCTTGAGAGTGCTAACCATAGAACAATCAATAAGTATATCCTTCCAGGACAGGTTGAAAGCTGCCAGTTAGAGATGGGTATGACTTGCCTTGAACCAGGAAGCGTATGGAACACAATGCCATGTCATACACATGACAGAAGAATGGAAGTATATCTTTACTTTGAAGTTCCGGAAGATGCTGTTGTATTCCACTATATGGGTGTGCCAACAGAGACAAGACACATTGTTATGAGAAATGAAGAAGCTGTTATATCACCAAGTTGGTCAATTCACTCAGCTTCAGCTACTCACGCTTATACATTCATCTGGGGTATGGTTGGTGAGAACCAGGACTTCGATGATATGGATGATGTAGATATGAAGGATCTTAGATAATCAGAATGTCTTTATAATTGCTTAACAAGATTATTTTATTGTTATTGATTGATATATAAAGAGTAGCTGTATTATTATAGGTTACATACACATTATGCTGTTTAATATTAATGGCATAATCCATTATGATGGATGATTCTCATAGAGGTATGGAGTATATTGTGATATTCCATAAGCTCTGGAGTTCATTGATATAATATTAAGAGAAAAGGAGATTTTAAAATGTCAGTAAATTTTTCACTTGAAGGAAAAGTTGCTTTAGTTACAGGTGCTTCTTATGGTATCGGTTTTGCTATCGCTAGCGGAATGGCTAAGGCAGGTGCTACAATCGTATTTAACGATATTAAGCAGGAATTAGTAGATAAGGGATTAGCAGCTTACAAGGAAGCTGGTATCGATGCTCACGGTTATGTATGTGACGTAACTAACGAAGAGCAGGTTAACGCTATGGTTGCTCAGATTGCTAAGGATGTAGCTCCTATCGATATCCTTGTTAACAATGCTGGTATCATTAAGAGAATTCCAATGTGCGATATGACAGCTGCTGAATTCAGACAGGTTATCGACGTTGACCTTAATGCACCATTTATCGTATCTAAGGCAGTTATTCCATCAATGATCGAAAGAGGTCACGGTAAGATTATTAACATCTGCTCTATGATGTCAGAGTTAGGCCGTGAAACAGTATCAGCTTATGCTGCTGCTAAGGGTGGTCTTAAGATGCTTACAAGAAATATTTGTTCTGAGTATGGTCAGTACAATATCCAGTGTAATGGTATTGGACCTGGTTACATCGAGACACCTCAGACAGCTCCATTAAGAGAAAGACAGGCTGATGGTTCTAGACATCCATTCGATCAGTTCATCTGTGCTAAGACACCTGCTAACAGATGGTTAAAGCCAGAAGAATTAGCTGGTCCAGCTGTATTCCTTGCTTCAGAAGCTTCAGATGCCGTTAACGGACATATTCTTTATGTTGATGGTGGTATCCTTGCTTACATCGGAAAGCAGCCACAGTAATAAATAATATTACAAGCACGATGTGCGTGTATAGATAATGACAGAAGAGTCTGAAACAAGTTTGCTTGTTTCAGGCTCTTTTTGGTTTTGAACTTCAATAGGAATATATAGAAAGAATATTTCCCAAAATTCTTAAAATTCAACAAAAATTTGACTGTCAAAATATTCTTTCATATGATACAATTACTATAAAAGTTTTACAAATATGAGAGGAGAACATTTTAATGAAACTTGAAGTAAGAAACCTGACAAAGTCTTTTGAAGGTAATCAGGTTCTACACGGCATTTCTTTTGAAGTTGAAAGTGGCAGTGCACTTGGACTTCTTGGAAGAAATGGAGCAGGTAAGACAACTACGATAAGAATTATTATGGATGTCTTTAAAGCAGATGAGGGTGAGGTATATCTTGACGATGAGCCGTTTAACCCTAAGAAGCATCTTATAGGGTATCTGCCAGAAGAGAGAGGGTTATATCCCAAGAAGACAGTGCTTGAACAGATAGTATATCTTACAAGACTTAGAGGACTTTCCAAGAAAGAGGCAGTCAGTAATGCAAAGAAGTGGCTAAAGCGTCTTGAGATAGATGAGTATGCCAACAGAAAGTTAGAGACATTATCCAAGGGTAATCAGCAGAAAGTACAGCTTGCTTCAACACTTGCGTGTGAACCAGAGATAGTTATACTCGATGAGCCATTTAGCGGGCTTGATCCGGTGAATTCAAAGATACTTCAGGATGTTGTGACAGAAGTCATAAACGAAGGAAGAATAGTTATATTTTCAAGCCACCAGATGAGTTATGTAGAGGAGTTCTGTCGTGACATAGCGATAATAGATAAGGGAAATATAGCACTTGCAGGCAATCTTAAAGACATTAAGAGACAGTATGGCGAGAATCAGCTGGTTATATCAGATGTTAATATGGGGCTTGATGAGTTGTCACAGATTATAAAAGACAATGTGTCTGACATAATAACAGAGACTGGAAGAACAAGAGAGGAGATTATTGTAAGGAATATAAATGGCGTGTCAAGGGCGGATATTCTTAAAAGAATGATTGCGTGTGGTATAGAAATTGAGCATTTTGAAACTTATAAGCCATCTCTTAATGATATATTTGTATCTCTTGTAGGTGATGATATGGAAGACGACAAAGTGGTAGATTATAAGAATAATAGTAATGACGATAATAGTTATAATAGAGATATTGTTGATGAGTTACCGCAAGGCGAAATCAGTGAACATAAAAAGTCTGTTGAGGGAGGTGTACGCTGATGAAAAAGTTAGGTGTAGTTCTTCAATATGAGCTTATGACTTATATTAAGAATAAGTCGTATGTAATCAGTACGGTTGTTATAGCTGTTATAGCTGCTGCTATTATGTTTGTGCCAAGATTTATAGATATAAGTGCCATCACAGGAATTACTAATAGTACAGAACAGAATTCTGGTGATTCTGACAGCGATAAAGATAATGTTGATGGTAAGAGTGATTCTGATAAAGATAATAAAGCAGACAATAATAAAGATGTAATTCTTATATATGATGAGTCTGGAACATTTTCAGATATTCAGATAATTCAGGCAGCTTTTGATGATATGAAGGTTGAAAAAGTGTCATCAGAAAGTGAATTAAAGGATAAAGTGTCAGATGAAGAAGTCAAGGCAGGCTTTGTGGTTCACAGTCTTACAGATTATGAGTATATTGTATACAATAAGAGTATGACTGACAGCATTGATATGCAGTTTAATCAGGTACTTACAGCACTTAACCAGATGGTGTACTGCAGTATCCATAATCTTGATTATGAGCAGATAATAACGGCATTTAATCCAGAGATTAACAGTCAGACAGTTGTTCTTGGCAAGGATATGGGAAATAATTATTTTTATTGTTATGCACTCATTATCATTATATTTATGATAATAATATTCTATGGTGTTATGGTTGCGACATCAGTTACTCAGGAGAAGTCCAACAGGACTATAGAGGTGCTTGTAACAAGTGCTGATACTAAGATTTTATTTTTTGGAAAGGTGCTTGCTGGTACAATAGCTTCGTTATGTCAGGCTGGAATACTTATGCTTGCGATTGTCGGTGCATATAAGTTTAATCAGAGTGCGTGGGGCGGAATGTTAGATATGTTACTTGATATTCCTGCAAATGTACTTGTTACCTATGCGTTATTCGGACTTGGCGGTGTGCTTTTCTATACATTTATATATGGAGCATTTGGTGCACTTGTTTCTAAGACAGAGGATATTAATAAGAGTGCCGGAAGCATACAGATGGTTATTATGATTGTATACTTTATTACTCTTTTTCAGCTTATGAATATAGATGGTATTGCTATGAAGGTATTGTCATATCTGCCAATCAGTTCATACAGTGCGATGTTTGCCCGTGTTGCAATGGGAAATGTAGCTGTTTGGGAAGTTGTTGTTTCATTTATAATACTTGTAGCAAGCATTATAGGTGTTGGTATGATAGGTTCATCAATATACAGAATGGGAACGCTTAGATATGGCAATCCAATTAAGATAACTACAGCAATAAAGAGCCTTCGCAAGCAGAAGAATAAATAATCTGATTATTTTATACAAGAAATAATTAATACCTCCAGATATTCATGTCATATCTGGAGGTATTATTATACATAAAACAATATGTGAGATAATCAGGGCTGCATACAGGTATTGATATAATGGCTTAACATATTGTAAATATAACTATAACTTTATAGTTTCTCCACCTGGTATCTCAACGACACGGACATTATTAACAGCAACCCAGACAGAACAGGCACTTGGGTTATAGATATATTCATTATCAGCGAATATCTGAAGCCTGTCAAAGGCTTCGTTGTAATCTACGATTTCGATATTAGTAGCATACCATATATCATCACGGTGACCAATCATTTCACAGAATTCTTCCATAACTTCCCAATTGTTATTACGTTCAAATTCAAAGCTGTGTCCCCATACATACATCATATATAGGTACTGCTTTTTAGTAAGCTTCATAAAACGCTTGCCAAACTCAACAAGATTATGATTGTGGTGGCAGGTTGGTATCCAGTTCATATAATCTGTTGGCATAGAAAAGCCATTTTCATCACCAAGAAGAATAGGACCTTCACAATCGTTGGCATATTCGAGTGCTGATTTGACAACAGCGTACTGGTCAGTGGCTGGTCGTATATATTTAATGCCAAGGTCAGCAGCAATAGAAGTAATAAGCTTGTTGCCGGCTCCATTAGGAAGAGCCATTCCTCTTACGGGTTTATGTATTATTTTCTCAATATTAGTCTTATCTTCAAGAATTTCCCTTGCTATCTCATAGCTACCACATCTGTTCATAGTAGGGTGTGTGCATGTATGAAGGGCTATTTCATGATTGTCATATAAATCATTCCATTCGCTTGCAGGCAGTCTGATTGGCATATCTGTTAACCCTGAATTGACATTGAAGGTAGCACGTATGCCGTTCTTGTTAAATATATCAACTAGTCTTTTATCTTCAAGCTTGCCGTCATCGTAGCTTAATGTTAATACCTTGAATTTACCTCCTGGAAAGCATTTGTATATTCTGTTCATAATAATCCTCCATTCTTGTATATATTAACATAATGTATACAATCTCATATTTTATAATTATACTATATTAACATTAGTGTGTCATTATTTTGTTAATCAAATACACAAAAAATACAATAATAAATTATAATTTCTTGACTTTTTGTGTTATTTTACTAATAAATGAAACTTTTTTTATGTTTTCATTACAATATATATTGTATCTTTGAATTTCCTTATCATTAATGTTAACACATACATTTCCAATAATACACTCGTTATTAACCGGTGCAGTAATGCTTGATGGAATGTTGTACACGACTTCTACATTATCATTATCGCTTATGCAGGCAGACAGTTTTTTATCAAATAGTATATCAATGGAACTTTTAGAGCCATTTTTAATCTTTATATTAAAGACTTTAGGGCAGATAAGTATGTCCTGATTTGTATAGCTGGCTCTGGTGTAGTCAAGAAGACGTTTTGCATCAGACCATTTATAAGTCTTGTTGTCAGGCCAGCCACAGGCAAGCAGGGCAACGATAAATGTCCTGTCGTTATCCCTATAGGCACATACATAGCAGTAGCCGGCATCGCCAGTAAAGCCCGTCTTGCCGGATATAATGTTATCATACATATTAAGAAAAGCATTGGCATTGCTTACAGAATATTTTCTGCCGGAAAGACTTGTAAAACTGTAATCGTGTGTCTGTGTTATAGAAAGGAAATGTTCGTTTTTAATGCAGTAGGACATAACAACTGCCAATTCATAGGCTGTTGTCGAGTGAATGCCTGCATCATCAGAAGCATCAAGACCATTAGGCGTTATATAATGCGTGCTATTACAGCCAAGACTGGTGGCTTTTCTATTCATTAAATTAGTAAATACCAGCACAAGTGCTTTGCTTTGTTCTTTGGATATATTCTCAATAAAATGTGAGTTATAAGAGTAGTCATTTATAAAAGAAATGTCAAAGGTAAGTTCGTTGCGTTCTTTATCGGTTAAAGAACAGATATAATAGTAGGCGGTATTTTCTGCAATTATAACGGCGGTATCATTATGGGAACGAAGCATAAGGGAATAGTACAGGTCTTTTATTGAAAACTGTTCGCCTTTTACAGCATTAAGTTGTACATCTGGCATAGAAGCCGCATATGCAGAAGTGGTGGCAATATAATCATCAGGACATATCTCAAGGGCGGTTATTAATGTCATAATCTTGGTGGTGCTTGCCATAGGTGCTTTGGTGTCAGCATTTTTACCATATAGAAGCCTGTTAGTATCGGCATCTATTACTGCTGCAAATCTGGCGTGTATTTCATTATCTTTCAGAGATGAGTCGTTTTCTTTAGCATTTACACGATTAAATGGAGTTAAGACGATTGAAATAATCAGACATATTAAAATTATGAATTTTAATGGCTGTATAAGCTTTTGAAAAAAATAAGTAACTGCTGATAGCATAAATAAGAAACCCGGTTATTATAATTAATAAATTATACACTTTTGTTTTGCTATTATACCTAAAATGAGTTATTATATATTTACTACATAAATAATCATATTAATTTACAGAGGTGCGTATGAGCTACATAGAATTTGATGATGTAAAGAAGATTTATAAAATGGGTGATGTAAAGATAAAAGCACTTAACGGTGCAAGCTTTACGATAGATAAGGGAGAGTTTGCAGTTATAGCAGGTGCGAGTGGTGCAGGTAAGAGTACAATACTTAATCTTATGGGCGGTATGGATACAGCTACGACAGGAAAGATTATTGTAGATAAAGAGAATGTGTCAAAGTTCACAGCTAAGAGGCTTACAACATACAGAAGATATGATATAGGATTTGTATTCCAGTTCTATAATCTTGTACAAAATCTTACTGTAAGGGAAAATGTTGAGCTTGCAACACAGATATGTAAGAATCCGCTTGATGTTGATGAGGTTATAGAAGCAGTGGGACTTAAGGAAAGAAGTTCTAACTTTCCGGCACAGTTATCAGGTGGTGAACAGCAGAGAGTTGCAATAGCAAGAGCGTTGGCCAAAAATCCAAAGCTTCTGTTATGCGATGAACCTACGGGAGCACTTGATTATAATACAGGCAAGCAGATATTAAAGCTGTTGCAGGATACATGCCGTGAAAGAGGTGTTACAGTTGTAGTTATAACACATAATCTTGCACTGACAGCTATGGGCGATAAGGTTATCAAAGTGAAAAATGGAGTAGTTGACAGTGTGACTGTCAATGAAAATCCGCTTCCAATAGAGCAGATAGAATGGTAGTTAATATGGAAAGGCGGAATTAACATAATGGGAAAGTCGGTATTTAAAGATTTAATAAGAGAGATAAAAGGTTCGCTTGGAAGATTTATTTCAATAATGGCAATCACAGCCATAGGAGCTGCATTTTTTGCCGGAGTCACAGCATCTTCGGGCGATATGAAGCGTTCGTCAGATAACTATTATGATGAATATAATATGAATGATATAAGAATAATATCATCTATAGGGCTTACAGATGATGATTTGCAGGTAATTGCAAAAGCGCAGGGAGTAAAGGCAGTATATGGTGCCAACAGCAAAGATGTGCTCATCAATTATGATGATAAAGAGTCAGTTGCGCATGTTTTAAGTATTCCTCTTAATGCAGATGATAATGATGACAGCTATATTAACAGACTTCGCATTAAAGAGGGAAGACTGCCACAGAATGATAAAGAATGTGTTGTGAAGTACGAGTCTACAAGGGAAGCTGTCAAAGTGGGCGATGTATTAAAATTTAAGTCTGGAACTTCTGATGATATTAACGATACATTTAAGGATACTGAATATACAGTTGTTGGAGTAGTATATTCGCCTTGCTTCGTTTCTTATGATTTAGGTTCGTCTGATATTGGTAACGGCAATATCAGCTATTGTGTATATGTTGGAGATGATGAATTTAAGAATGATTATTATACAGAAGCTTACGCTGTAGTAGACGGAGCAAAAGAGCTTGATACATATTCTGATGAATATGATAAAAAGGTTGAAAATGTACAGAACAGAATTAAGAATATAGCAGCAGGACAGCTTGATAACAGAAAGAAGGATATAAAAGAAGAATTTGCCAAAGCCAAGGAAGATAAGAAACAGGAACTGCTTGATACAATAAGACAGAAGGTAACAGAGTCTATTACGAAGCAGTATCAGGAATATTATCCGGGATATGATGTGTCTTCAATGATAGCACCTTATATTGAACCAGCGTATATTAAAGCAGTTCAAGAGTTTGACTTTGATGCGGTATATGCAAAGTATGATGAGCAGATGAATGAAACTTTGAATAACTCTGACGACTGGGAATGGTATGTGCTTACAAGACAGTCGCAATATTCGTATAGGGATTATGAGTCGAGTGCTGACAGAATGAAAGCTATAGCTACAGTATTCCCATTGTTCTTTATAATTGTTGCAGGTCTTGTGTGTCTTACAACAATGACAAGAATGGTAGAAGAACAGAGAAGTTTAATCGGAACATACAAGGCTTTAGGTTATGGAAAAGGTACTATAGTATTCAAGTTCGTTGCCTATGCCTTTATAGCTTCCTTTGCTGGAAGTGTAATAGGCTGTATTGTTGGTTTAAAGCTGTTTCCGTATATAATATATAATTCGTGGAACATAATATACCAGATGCCGCATATAACTTATGCAAGCCATACATTATTATCTGTGGCAGTTATTATCTGTCTTGTAGCGGTAACATTTCTTGCGGCATTCTATTCGTGTTACAATGATCTTTCAGAAGTGCCGGCTATACTTATGAGACCTAAAGCTCCTAAGAGTGGAAGAAAGATATTGTTAGAGCATACATTTATATGGAAGCATCTTTCATTTACAAGGAAGGTTACTATGCGTAATATATTCCTGTATAAGAAAAGATTTTTTATGACAGTAATCGGAATCGCAGGATGTACAGCGTTGACAACGGCAGGTTTTGGAATTAAGGACAGTATACAGTGTGTTATTGATAACCAGTATGAACAGATACTGCATTATGATAATGTAATTACATTTAAGAGTGATGTTGAAAGTGAAGAAATTAACAATATAATATCATCTATAAATAAAGATGAATATTATAAAGAATACACTACAGATTATGGATATACTGCTGATGTGAAAGCATTAGGTGGTGGTGACAGTTATTCAACTGAGATAACTGTTGTGGATGATACAGATAAGTATAGTGATTTTGTTACATTCAGGACAAGAAAGAAGCATAACCAGTTAGAGCTTAATGATGACGGTGTTATTATATCTGAAAAGCTTGCAAAGGATCTGAAGGTTTCTGTTGGTGATAATATTACTATATGTGATATTAATGATAGGCAGGCGGCAGTTAAGGTGACTGGAATTATGGAAATATATATTAATAATTATATTTTTATGACATCAGGTTATTTCAATGACACATTTGGCTATACACCAGATAATAACAGAGTATTAGGTATACTTAGTGATGACAGCGATAATGTTCAGGCAGTTATCGGAGAACGATATTTGTCTAATTCAGCAGTTAAGTCGCTTACATTCTTAAAGGTTAATATGTCAAGATTTGAGAATATGATACAGTCCCTGGATCTTGTTACATGGGTGCTTATAATATCTGCAGGTATGCTGGCGTTTGTTGTATTGTATAATCTTACTAATGTTAATATATCTGAGCGAATAAGGGAGATTGCGACAATAAAAGTTCTTGGCTTTTATGATAATGAAGTTGGAGAGTATATATACAGGGAGAATATCATACTTACACTTATAGGCGGTCTTGCAGGACTTTTATTAGGAAGAGCACTTCATACATACATAATGACAACAATAGAATTAGACGGAGTAATGTTTGGAACAAGAATTAATTTAAGTTCATTCCTGTTATCATATGGAATTACATTAATTTTTTCATTGATTATTAATGCAATTATGTATCCGTCACTTAAGAAAATTCCAATGGTGGAATCTTTAAAGTCAATAGAATAATTCGTGATTGCTGATAAAGGATTTAATTGAGAATTTAATTAATGATTTGATGAATAATTTAGTGCAGGAATTAAAGAATAGATAAGCTGACAAGCCTGCACAAATAATGGTAATATTAATAAGAGCCTCCACATATATTGTGAAAAACGATATATGTGGAGGTTATTTTTGTATGGGGGATATTGGACAAATTATAAAAATTCTGCCGCCAGCTCTGGCTGACAAGCTTAGACTGCATACGTTGTCATTTGGCAGGCTCAACGAGCTAAGATTAAGAGTTGGCAGAAATGTAACTTTAATATATGACAATAAAGAGATAATGTATGATATTAAGGTTACCAAGGACTGCATAATGAAAATGCTGGAATTAGCTTCCAATTACTCTATCTATGCGTATGAGCAAAGTTTCAAACAGGGGTTTATTACAATAGAGGGAGGGCATAGGATTGGGATATCAGGACATGCGATTATAGAGAATAATGTCATTAAGAATTTTAATTACATAACCTTTCTTTGTATAAGGGTGGCACATGAGGTTATAGGGTGTAGTAATAAGGTTGTTGATTTCGTATATGGAGGAGGTATTGACCATACGCTTATTATTTCACCGCCGGGTTGTGGCAAGACAACGCTTTTAAGGGATCTTGTAAGAAATATATCTGATAATGACAGGCTTCATATTAATGTAAGTCTTATAGATGAAAGACAGGAGATAGCAGGCTGCTATATGGGAATCCCGCAGAATAATATAGGCAGACGTACAGATGTATATGATGGCTGTCCAAAAGATGCAGGAATGATGATGGCAATCAGGGCTATGTCGCCGGGTATAATAGCTGTAGATGAGATAGGTGGGCAGAATGATGTGCAGGCAATTAAATACTGCATAGCCTGTGGCTGTACGATTATTGCTACAATTCACGGTTATTCGCTTGAAAATGTAATGAACAAGCCTTTTATGGGTGAGCTTATAAGTTCTGATTACTTTAACAAGATAATAATATTGTCAGGAAGAATGGGAAAGGGGACGGTGGAGCAATGTTTAAATTATCGGGAGCAGCACTCATAATAACTGCATGTACATATTATGGCTTTTATTTAAGCAGTAACCTATATATGAGAACACGGATTATACAATCGCTAATAACAGCCCTTCATTATATTAAGGCACAGATAGGTTATGCTTCAAGCACGCTCCCTGACATATTCAGGGATTTATCTGTTAATTCTGATAACTGCTATGTTCAGGAAATGTTCAGTTATGCAGCGAAGACATTAAGTGATGAGGGCATTGTTACATATGAAGCTGTGTGGGAGGTAGCTGTAAATGTACTTAACAGGAGAAAAATATTAAAAAAAGACGAACTTAATGTAATGTATGAATTGTCGCATTTTAATTCGTATATTGATAAAAATATGCAGGTTCAAAATCTGGAATTATCAATTGAAAGGCTCAAAAGAATAAATGAAAATGTGGCAATGGATATTGCACCGAGAATGAAAATCTGCAGGATTGGTGGAATAACAGCAGGAGTGTTTATAGCAATAATGCTGATATGAACACAGCATAATAAAGAATGGGGATGTGTATGGAAATTAATTTGATATTTAAAATAGCTGCCGTTGGAATAATAATCTCTATACTTAATCAGATATTAAAGCATAGTGGAAGAGATGACCAGGCTTTCTTAACAGGGCTTGCAGGACTTCTGCTTGTGCTTTATTGGATACTTCCATACATATTAGAACTGTTTACAACTATGCAGAAATTGTTTGATATGTAAAAGGAGTAACAATTGCTGAAAATATCTATGCTTGCATTATGCACGGTTATAACATCACTGCTTATAAAAAAACAGTCACCGGTAACAGCTTCTGTTATAGGACTTTCGTTATGCCTTATTATTTCAATTAATATAATAAATAACATATCAGCCATAACAGGACAGCTTGGAGTAATGATTTCTTTAACAGGAATTGGTGATGTGTATATAAAGATAATAATGAAGATTATAGGAATAACCTTTATAACGCAGCTTATATCTGATGTGTGTAGGGATAATGGGTTTAACGCGGCGGCATCACAGCTTGAGATTATGTGTAAGATTGCTGTTGCAACAATAAGTATTCCAATTGTACTGTCGCTTATGGAGATGATTAATAAATGTATAAAATAAGATATATATTAATGCACAATAACTGCCCCCAATATATGTTGTCATTATTAAGAAGCATATTTACTGGGCGGAAATATATATTTATGAAACTTAATTATATACTACCGCTATTAAAAAGCGTATTACTAATGTCAGTAATATTAATGCTTGTATACAATAATGCCAATGTGATTAAAGCGGAAACTAACGGACAGGAAACTGTCACGGATACATCTGGCTGGTCTGATTATGATTATAAGGATATTGATAAGATATTAAAAGAAAGCAGTTACAATTCGGTTACCTTTGAGGATATAGTAGACAGCATATATTCGGGTAATTCAACGAGGGATTCGGGTAAGAAGATTGTACAGTATATAACAGAGGTTATAAGCAGTAACCGTAATGATTGTATGAAGATACTTATTTTATGTATATTATCTGCATTTATAAATGTATTTGGCCCATTTTTTAATAAACAGCAGCTTACCGAAAGCACATTAAGTGTTATAGCAATATCTCTTATAACGGTATTGTTTATTGTGTTCATACAGGCTTCGGATACAGCCAGCAGCACTCTTACATCGATTATTAATCTTTATAAAGCAATCAGTATGGTGTTCCTGCCGGCAATAAGTGCTTCTGGTGCAATAATGAGTAAAGCTGTGTATTACCAGATAATAATTGCTATGATTGCGGTCAGCAATATATTTTTTAAAAATATATTATTAAAAACAAATAAAATATATCTCATAATTTCGTTATGTGACTGTATAGACAAAGAAGCACATATGGATAAGGCGTGTAACCTTATTAAAAAAGGGGTGAAATGGTGCTGCTATACGATACTTACAGTGTTTATTGGACTTAATGCAATTAAGAGCATATTAACACCTGTTCAGGACACGGTTAATTCTAAAGGTATATTTATGGGGATAAGCCTTATACCTGGTATAGGTGACACAGCACAGGTGTTATCCAATACGATACTTTCATCTTCTGCATTAATAAAAAATGCAATCGGTGTGTCGGGAATTATTGCTATTGTTATGTGTATGTTCTTTCCGTTGCTGCGGATTGGTCTTCTTGCGGTTATATATCAGGGGATTGCTGCAGGACTACAGCCAATAAGTGATAAGAGAATGGTAAGGGCAGTCAGTTCGCTTGGGCAGGCACTTGGAATGATTGTATATATTATGATGATTACACTTGTCCTGTTTATATTAACAATAGCAATTATATGTGTTGCAACTAACTGTGTATCAGTATGAAAGGAGGCACAATGAAACTGTATTCGTGGCTTAGGGCATTGCTCATATTTATGGTTATGTCGGCTGTATTAACGAATATTATTCCACCCAGGTATGAGGGCAGCTATAAGGTGGTAATGAGGCTTATATTCCTTATGATTTTATTAAAGCCTGTACTTCTGCTTTTATTTAATGAGGAATATATAACTGACAGGGTAAATACATTGTATAATGATTATAGTAAAAACATTGCAGGCTATTCAAGTTCGTATACTGGTGATAGCAGCCTTCAATCAGACTATTACAGCTATGTGAGCAATGCAGTAAAACAGACAGTTATAAGCAGGGTGTTAAATATAGCAGAGGAGTGCAAAGTTGAAGTTAATAATGTAAAGGTTGAATTAAACGATAAGAGCATATTGAATAAATCAGACACCGATTATTCATCTGTAATTACAGGGATTGATATATCAGTAAAAAACAAAAAAAGTGTTTCAAGTTTGGAAAGCACACAGAATGCTAAAACGGCTTTGAATAAATCGGACATAGAGCAATTCGCTAAAATGGTAGCGGATAATTTTAGTATAGATGAAATACTTATCAATATACATTAAGCCAGGTACAGAGAATATTTCGTATTCCGATGTTCAGGACGGAAAGGAGAATTATTATATTTAATTATGAAAATATATTGAATAAATTAGGCAAAGATAAAATATTAATAGTAATACTAGCAGGCATACTGCTTATGGTTATATCAATTCCTGTAAAAGACAGACAGACTGTATCAGAAAACACAACATCTAATCAGGAAAGCGGTGAGGCCACACAGAAAATGTATGAGGAATATGTAGAGAAAAGATTAGAAGATACCTTATCTGATGTTGAGGGGGCAGGAAAGGTTAAAGTTATGGTCAGTCTTAAGAATTCGTCTGAAAAGATACTTGCCAAGGATACAGATTATTCTGATGAAGAAGTTAATGGGAATAATGATGAGAATTCCAATAGTACGCAAAAAACAGAGACACACATTTTTTATGATACAGCTAATGGTAATACGCCATATGTAGTAATGGAGAATATGCCTGTTATTGAAGGTGTGATAATAGTATGTGAGGGTGGTGATAATAAAGAGCTTGTAAGTGAGATTACGAATGCTGTATATGGGCTTTTAAATGTTCCTGTACATAAAATCAAAGTAATGAAAATGTCTTAAATATGGAGGTTTTTTGTGAAAAGAGTTAAGAAAAATCAGGTTATTATTACAGCACTTGCTATTATGATAGCTGTTGCGGGATATATTAATTATGCAGGAAACATTTCAGATATAATATCTGTCAGCAGTAAGAGCGGCAGTAAAGTTGTCAATACATCAACAGATGATACAATATTTACAGAGGAAGAACCAGATGATGAGAGTCTTGAAGAACCGGGGAGTGTTATACTTACATCAGGACAGGGCGTGTCTTCAAGTGTAATCTCTGAAGCTAAGCTTAACAGAGAACAGATACGTGCCAAGAATACAGAAAATCTTACTAATATAGTCAATGATACAGCAATCGATAAGGCTTCAAAGACAGAGGCGATAAATGAACTTGCCAAAATTGCAGAATATTCAGAAAAAGAGGCAGCTATTGAGTTGTTATTAGAGGCAAAGGGATTTAATGATGTGGTGGCTTCAGTGGCAGAAGACAGCGTTGATATTGTAATTAACCAGCAGACATTAGAAAACAGCCAGAAAGCTCAGATTGAAGATATAGCAAAGAGAAAGACAGGGGTTACATCGGATAAAATTACCATTAACGTTATTAAGTAACTTATCATTGCATTTATTTATATTTTTTATTATAATAGATTAAAGATTACGTTAATAACAGTCAGGAGGGCATTATGACAAAAGAGTTTGAAGATAGAGGTAATACTTATACAATTCACGAAAGCAAGGATATTGGCGAAGTAAGAGTTGCAGATGAGGTTGTTGCTATTATTGCAGGTCTTGCTGCTACAGAGGTGGAAGGCGTTGAGAGTATGGCTGGCAACATCACTAATGAACTTGTAAGCAAGCTTGGAATGAAGAATTTATCTAAGGGTGTTAAGGTTCACGTTGGTGAGAATGATGTGACAGTCAATCTTGCACTTAATATTAAATATGGCTGTGAGATACCTAAGGTATCAGCCACAGTACAGGACAGAGTTAAGACAGCAATCGAGACAATGACAGGTCTTGAAGTATCAGAAGTTAATATTAAGATTGCTGGCGTTAATATTGACAACTAAGTACAGTAAGCTTTTGGGACTGTCCTTAATGGGCAGTCCTGTTTGAGTAATTAATTGATGAGAGGATTCCTATGACAAGATCAGAAATGAGAGAACACGTTTTTAAGCTTATATTCCGTGTTCCTTTCCACGATAAGAATGAATTAAGAGAACAGATTGACTACTATTTTGATGATTTGACAGATGTCAATGAGAAAGATTACGAATATATTAAGAATAAGGCACTTCTTGTATGTGAATTAAGCGATGAGCTTGACGAGAAGATTAATTCGGTATCAGAAGGCTGGCCGGTTGACCGTATTGGTAAGGCAGAGCTTGCTATTATGCGGCTTGCAGTCTATGAGATGCTTTATGATGATGATATTCCTGTTAATGTAGCTATTAATGAGGCTGTAGAGTTAGCTAAAAGTTATGGCTCTGATGATAATGCAGCATCATTTGTCAATGGTGTTCTTGCAAAGCTTGTATAATAACCTTTTGCTGAATTAAAGAGCATAATAAAGAGATTAAGAAAGAGGAACGATGGCTGGAGTATATACTGTAACACAGATTAATTCCTATATTAAGAATATGTTTAGACAGGATTTTGTACTTAATCGTATTCAGATAAAAGGGGAAATATCTAATTGCAAGTATCATACATCCGGTCATATTTATTTTACTTTAAAAGATTCGGGTGGAACGATTGCAGTTGTTATGTTTGCCTCTTATGCATCAAAGCTTGATATAAAGCTTGAAAATGGAATGTCTGTTGTAGTAGATGGCAGAATTGATATATATGAACGTGATGGCAGGTATCAGTTGTATGCCGTTAATATTACCGAAAGTGGTATGGGGGATTTATATAAGAAGTTTGAACAATTAAAACAGCAGTATGATGATATGGGATATTTTGATTCATCATATAAGCGCCCGATACCACGTTTTGCAAGAAAGATAGGAATTGTAACAGCTTCAACAGGGGCTGCTATACACGATATAATGAATATATCACACAGGCGCAATCCGTATGTAAGTCTGTATCTGTATCCTGCATTAGTTCAGGGCGAATATGCCAAGTACAGTATTGCCAAGGGAATAGCTGTGCTTGATAAGTTCGGGGTGGATTGCATTATTGTTGGACGTGGAGGAGGTTCACTTGAAGACTTGTGGGCATTTAATGAACCAGAGGTTATAGAGGCAGTATTTAGCTGTAATACACCGGTTATATCAGCGGTTGGGCACGAAACAGATTTTACAATCACAGACTTTGTGGCAGATTTAAGAGTTCCAACACCATCTGCCGCTGCAGAGTGTGCAGTATTTGATATGGTACAGGTTGATGATTATATGCAGGCATACAAGAGACGTTTAAGAAATGCTCTGGATAATGTATTTGCCAGATATAAGAACAGGGCAGAGAAGGACAAGCTTTCTTTGCAGATATACAATCCTATTAACCAGATATATGAAAGAAGACAACGTCTTATTCATATAGAGGATATATTAAATAACCAGATGACACAAGCAGTGGAACGCTACAGGCAGAAGCTGTCATTAGCTGCGTACAGACTTGATAATGTAAGTCCTTTAAAGAAGTTTGACAAGGGCTACAGCTATGTAGAGAATAATAAACAGAGAGTACAGTCGGTTAACGATGTATCAGTAGATGATTTGTTAACGCTTTATTTAAAAGATGGTACTGTGACAGCTAAGGTCATAAATATTGATAATGTTTAATGAGGTATAATTAATGGCAAAGGCTTCTAATCTTGAAGATACATTTAATAAGCTTGAGGCAGTTCTTAATGAAATGGAACAGGGCGAGCTTACATTAGATGAGTCTTTTAAAAAATATAAAGAAGGTATGGAATTACTCAATAAATGTAATACTATGCTTGATAAGGTTGAAAAACAGATTGTTATAATTGATGATAATGGGGTGGTGGATAATAATGAATAATTTCAAAGAACAGTTAAGCAAAGAGACCTCCTGTATAGATAATATAATAGAAAAGTACCTGCCAGAAGCTAAGGGACACGCAGAATATATTAAATCTGCGATGGATTACAGCGTGGAAGCTGGCGGCAAGAGAATAAGACCAATGATTATGCTTGAAACTTACAAGTTGTGTAATGGTACTAACGAGGAAGAATTGTATCCATTTATGGCGGCTCTTGAGATGATACACACTTATTCTTTGGTGCATGATGATCTTCCTGCTATGGATAATGATGACTATAGAAGAGGAAAGCTTACAACACATAAGAAATTTGGTGAAGATTTTGGAATATTAGCGGGTGACGGACTTTTGAATCTTGCGTATGAAACAATGCTTTCAGCTATACATAAAGCAGCAAAGACAGGTGATGCACAGGCTGTATTAAGATATTCTGCTGCCGCAGATGTGATAGCTAATAAGGCTGGTGTTGATGGTATGGTCGGAGGACAATCGCTTGATGTAATGCTTACAGATAAGCCGATGAATGAAGAACAGCTTGATTACATTTTCAGATTAAAGACGGGTGCTCTTATAGAAGCAGCATTTATGGCTGGTGGAATTATTGCAGGTTGTGATGAAAATGTCACTAAGCTTCTTGAGGAAACAGGTTATAATATAGGCTTCGCATTTCAGATTAAGGACGATATTCTTGATGTTACAAGCACACAGGAAGTACTTGGAAAGCCTGTGTTAAGTGATGAGAGAAATAATAAAACAACATATGTTACACTTTATGGAATGGAAAAAGCAGAAAAAGATACTGCTGATATGTCTGTAAAAGCATTGGAAACACTCAAAACTATTGGACATAACGAGTATCTGGAGGATTTAATCACAATGCTTATACATAGGGATAGGTAATCGTGTGAAAGAGGTTAATTATGATACTTGAGAAAATCAATAAACCTAACGATATTAAGAAATTATCACCAATAGAATACAACCAGCTTGCTGATGAGATACGCCAGTTTCTTATTGATAAGATAAGTGTCACAGGCGGACATCTGGCTTCTAATCTTGGCGTTGTGGAGCTTACTATGGCACTTCATATTGTATTTAATCTTCCAAAGGACAAGCTTATATGGGACGTAGGACATCAGTCATATACGCATAAGATACTTACAGGAAGGAAAAATCAATTTGATGAATTAAGAAAATTCGGCGGTATGAGCGGCTTTCCTAAGAGAAATGAAAGTGATTACGATGCTTTTGATACAGGTCACAGCTCGACATCAATATCAGCAGGACTTGGAATTGCTATGGCAAGAGATGTACAGCACGAAGATTACAGTGTAGTTTCTGTTATAGGTGATGGTGCACTTACAGGTGGTATGGCATATGAAGCTTTAAATAATGCTTCAGGTATTAAGGGTAATTTTGTGATTATACTTAATGATAATACAATGTCAATTTCTAAAAATGTCGGCGGCGTATCCAATATGCTTAGTGAAATACGTTCGTCAGACTCTTACTATGATTTAAAAGAGAATATAGGCAATGTATTATATAAGCTTCCTAAAGGGGACAAGGTTGTAAAGCTTATCCAGAAGACAAAGTCGAATCTAAAGCAGGTGATTCTTCACGATTCGATGTTTGAAAGTATGGGTATATATTACCTTGGACCAGTTGACGGACACGATATGGATAAGCTTATCAAGATACTTACAGTTGCAAAAAGAATAAATGGACCTGTGCTTGTCCACGTTGTTACGCAGAAAGGACGTGGTTACAAGCCGGCAGAGCGCAATCCAAGCAAGTTTCATGGTATTGGACCATTTGATGTGGCGACAGGTATGGAGATTAATAAATCTGACCGGCCAACATATTCGCAGGTGTTCTCTAATTCTATATGTGAAATAGCCAAGAAAGACAGGTCTGTATGTGCTATTACAGCGGCTATGCCAGACGGAGTTGGGCTTGCTAAGTTCTCAAAGTGGTTTCCGGATAGATTTTTTGATGTCGGAATTGCTGAGGCTCACGCTGTAACATTTGCGGCAGGATTGTCAGCAGGCGGATTAAAACCAGTGTTTGCGGTTTATTCTTCATTTTTACAGAGAGCTTATGACCAGATATTACATGATGTGTGTATACAACAGCTTCACGTTGTGTTTGCAATAGACAGGGCAGGACTTGTTGGAAGTGATGGAGAGACACATCAGGGGATATTTGATATATCATTCCTGTCATCAATACCTAATATGACTATTATGGCACCAAAGAATGATTATGAATTAAAGTCATCACTTGAGTTCGCTCTGGAAGAATTTAATGGGCCGATAGCTATAAGATATCCAAGAGGCGAGGCAGTTGTCAGATTTCGCGAATTTAATGCACCGGTTGAATACGGCAAGGCTGAGCTTATGTATGAAGAAAGTGATATAGCAATTCTTGCACTTGGAAGTATGGTTGATACAGCATTTAATGTAAGGGAAAGACTTAAAGAGCAGGGCTATAACGTGACACTTGTAAATGCACGTTTTGTAAAGCCTATAGACAGTGCAATGATTGATAAAATAAGCACAACACATAAGCTTATAGTAACACTTGAAGAGAATGTATCATCGGGCGGATTTGGGCGTGCAGTCTGTCAATATATCAATGATAAAGAACTTCATAACTATGTGCTTGACATATCACTTCCTGATGATTATATAGAACACGGAAGTGTTGATATATTACGGCGTGAGACAGGAATAGATGAAGATACAATTGTTAAACGTATAACAGCAGTTTATAATAATATTGGAGATAATAATAATGAGCAGTAAAGAAAGATTAGATGTTCTGTTAGTGAACAGGGGGCTTGCTGATTCCAGGGAAAAGGCAAAGGCTATAATTATGTCTGGAAATGTATATGTTGACGGACAGAAGGAAGATAAAGCTGGGTCATCATTTAATGAGACTGTTAATATTGAGGTAAGAGGCAATACACTTAAGTATGTAAGCCGTGGCGGGTTAAAGCTTGAAAAAGCTATGGAGAATTTTGATGTAACGATTGAAGGGAAAATATGTATGGATGTTGGTTCATCAACAGGTGGTTTTACAGATTGTATGCTTCAGAATGGTGCTGTTAAAGTATATTCTGTTGATGTAGGACACGGACAGCTTGCTTGGAAGCTTCGTAATGATGAGCGTGTTGTATGTATGGAAAAGACTAATATACGATATGTAACACCGGAAGATATTGCGGATAAGATAGATTTTTCAAGCATTGACGTATCATTTATATCGCTTACAAAGGTGCTGCTTCCAGTGAAAAATCTTCTTACAGATGACGGGCAGATAGTATGTCTTATAAAGCCACAGTTTGAAGCTGGAAGAGAAAAGGTTGGTAAACACGGTGTTGTAAGGGATAAGGCGGTACACATCGAAGTTATAGAAATGGTTATTAATTATGCAATTTCAATTGGATTTGAGATACTTAACCTTGAATTCTCGCCAGTTAAGGGTCCGGAAGGAAATATCGAATATCTTCTTCATTTACAGAAACATATAGAAGGAACCTATGATAATATTCCTTTCACAATACAAAATATAGTAGACAAAGCCCACGAAACATTGTAATATATTCATATAGATATTAATATTAATTTAAAGTATAGAGGCGTTAATGAAATCTTTTTACATAGTCACGAATACAACTAAAGATCCAGACCTTGTATATACAAACAGTATTCTGGATTATCTTAACAAGCACAATGTAAGCTGTATATATAATCCTGACTCGGCAGATGTAGAACATACTGATTATTGTTATACGAATGCTGATATTGTGCCAGATGATACAGAATGCATAATTGTTCTTGGTGGGGATGGTACGCTTATACAGGCGGCAAGAGACCTTAATTCTAAGAATATACCTCTTCTTGGTGTTAACATAGGAACGCTGGGGTATCTTACTGATACAGATATGAACACAGTGTATGATACCCTTGAAAGCCTTATTAATGACTGTTATGAGATAGATACAAGGATGATGCTTGATGGAAAGATATACCGTGATGACGAGCTTATATATGAAGATGTAGCACTTAATGATGTAGTTCTTAGCAGAAGGGGAATATTAAGGGTTATAGATTTTGATATATATGTCAATGGAGAATATCTTAATTCGTTCGCGGCAGACGGAGTTATAGTATCTACGCCGACAGGTTCTACAGCTTATTCTTTATCGGCAGGCGGACCAATTGTCCAGCCGAATGCACATCTTATAATGATTACACCAATATGTGCACATACACTTACTCAGAGAAGTATAATATTTGAACAGAATGATGAGATTGTAATACAGATGAATGATAATAAGAAATTATCAGAAGAAAGAGTAGCTACATATGATGGAGAAAGCTATTGTAATGTCATAACAGGGGACAGAGTTGTTATTACCCGTTCTGATAAGACAGCACGGCTTATAAAGACAAGCAGAATTTCTTTCCTTGAAAGGATAAGGAATAAAATGTAGCCGGAATAGGAGAAGAAAAGTGAAATCAGACAGACATAAAAAAATATTAGAACTTATAGCTGATAATAATATAGGAACTCAGGAAGAGCTTGCTGATGCACTTAATAAAGCAGGATATAATGTGACTCAGGCGACTGTTTCAAGGGATATAAGAGCACTTAATCTTACCAAGGTCACAATTGACGGGGTTAATCAGAAGTATACAACTCTTTCACATAGCAGTCCTGTACCTAATGACAAATATATAAGAGTGCTAAAGGAAGGCTATCTTTCTATGGATATGGCACAGAATATTCTTGTTATAAGGACTGTTCCGGGTATGGCAATGGCGGTGTGTGCGGCACTGGATGCACTTAAGCTTGATGAGATAGTTGGTTCTATTGCAGGTGATGACACTATTATGTGTGCTGTAAGGACTGTTAAGGATACTGTAAATGTTTCTAATAAACTTAAGAAACTTATAAAGGCATAGTATTATAAAGATATAGTATCAGAGGAGGAATATGTTATCTAATTTACATGTTAAGAATCTTGCACTTATAGAAGAAGAAAATATTGATTTTGAAGAGGGGCTTAATATTCTGTCAGGAGAGACAGGTGCAGGTAAGTCTATTATATTGGGTTCTATTAATGCGGCACTAGGTGCCAAGACATCGCCTGATTTTATAAGAACAGGTGCAGAATATGGACTTTCAGAACTGCTTTTTAATATTGAAGATGATAATGTAGTTGAACGCATAAAAGAGCTTGGAGTTATAGATATTGAGAATGGTGAACTGCTTATTTCAAGAAAGATAACACCAACACGTTCGCAGATAAAGGTTAATGGACAGAATTTTACGGCGGCACAGACACAGAAGCTTGCACGCTATCTTATAGATGTTCATGGACAGCACGATAACCAGATACTTATGGATGATGCTAATCATCTGACGGTTGTAGATACATTCTGTGCTGATGAAATAGCTGAATTAAGAGAGGCTATGGAAGAGGCATATAAAGATATGGTTAAAGCAAAGAAAGCGTTAGAACTTATTGATAAGGATAAAGATGAACTTCAAAAAGAGATAGCATTTCTTGAGTATGAAGCTAATGAGATACAGACGGCCGATATACAGCCAGATGAAGATGAGGAGCTTGAAGCAAGATATCATAAGCTTAATAATTACCAGAAGATTACTAATGAGCTTTCGTATGCAGATATGCTTTTGAATTCAGGTAATGATAATATAAGTGATATGATAGGAACTGCATTAAAGTCACTTATAGCAGCAAGTGAATATGATGATGTATTGAAAGAGTGCTGTGATACTTTGTCTGATGCTGAAGGACTTATTCGTGATGCCGGACACAGTATCAGTTCATATATAGAGAACTCTGAATATGATCCAAGAGAGTTTAGCGAACTACAGGAAAGACTTGATCTTATTAATAATCTTAAGAACAAATATGGAAGTTCAATAGAGGCTATTAATGATACCTTAAAGGCTGTTAATGCGAAGCTTGCAGATTATTACAATTTTGATGAGCTTATAAGCAGAAGGAAAAAAGAGTATGAAGAAGCATGCTGTAAGGCGTGGGATATAGCCCAAAAGCTAAGTTCCATAAGACAGCAGGCAGCAGTAAAGCTTGCAGAGCAATTCATAGCTTCTTTAAAGAATCTTAACTTTTTAGATGTAAAGTTCAGAATAGATTTTGCTAAAGAACCATCTTTATCTTCAAAGGGCTGTGATAATGTAAGATTTATGATATCAACGAACCCTGGTGAGAATTTAAAGCCATTATCAAAGATTGCTTCGGGTGGTGAACTTTCAAGAATTATGCTTGCCATAAAGACAGTTATGTCAGAAGATGCAGATAAGACACTTATATTTGATGAGATTGATGCAGGTATAAGTGGTAAGACGGCTTCAAAGGTATCTAATCAGCTTGCAAGGCTTTCGTTATCGCATCAGATAATATGTATAACACATCTGCCACAGATTGCGGCTATGGCAGATGCCCATTACATAATAGAAAAGAGTGTACACGATAATAAGACCTACAGTAATATCCAGAGGGTCGCAGGAGATGATAGTCTTAATGAAATTGCCAGAATGTTATCCGGTGAGACACTTACAGACTCTGTGCTTGAGAATGCCAAAGAATTAAAGATTATGGCTGATAAAGTGAAATCAGAGTTGTGATTTTTAGATATAGTTATTATAATAATTATATCTGGAACAGTAAAAGCACTCTGAAAAATTAACGGCTGGTATGTATATACCAGCTGTTAATTTTATGAAGCATTAAGCATATTTTCTATATATATGCCATATCCGCTTCTTGAGTCATCAATAAGAACGTGTGTTACAGCACCTATTATCTTTCCGTCCTGAATAATAGGACAGCCAGACATACCTTGTACAATTCCATTAGTCATATCAAGAAGTTCTTCAGAGGTAACAACAAAACTGATATTTTTGGAATCGTTATTGTTAAGCTGTGTAATTTTAATTTCGTAGTCATCATATTTATTATTCCTGTAAAATCTTACATATGCTTTACCCTTGTGGACACTGTATCTGTAACCGACACTCATAAGTGAAAGAGAATGCTTCTTTACAATAGAGTTGTCGATTGTTCCATATATTCCGTAAGAGCTGTTCTTGTCAATTGTTCCTATCGGGGTACTGTTCTTGTAGTCTATAATTCCCTGCAATTCTCCAGGAGTGCCATTCTGTCCTTTTATTATTGATAGAATTCTTGTGTTATATAATCTGCCATATTTAATATTAAGGGCTTTGCCGGTGGTATTATCAGTTATCGGGTGACCAAGTGCAGCGTAGTTATAATCTGTATCAATATAAGTTATTGTTCCTATACCCTGTGCATCATCTTTTACCCACAGACCTAGCTTATATTCACTGTTTTTATCCTCAACAGGGGTTACAGTTACATTTATTATTTCATCATTACGCAGTAATTCTATATTAAGCTTCTCGCCAGCACATTCATTTACCTTGCAAGATAACTGCTTCTTGGAATTGATTTCTTCATCATTGATTCTTAAAATGTAATCGCCTTTGGTAATAATATTTTCGCAGGGGGTTATTGTACCACTTGATTTGCTCTCGATGGAATCGGTCTTTACTACAAGTATTCCGCTGCTTTTCAGATATAAGCCAGCCTGAAAGCCACAGGGATAGACGTATTTTTCATCAACTACATTGACATTTACTGTCTTTAAAAATAAGAAGCCGAACAGATGAAGGTCGATGTGGTAACTTCCAGGACTGCCGGTTATAAAAGTAACCTCTCGGCTGAAATCAGCATTTGCAAGACTGTTATTAGTACCATTCTGCGTGTTGTGAACGCTTCCGGTAACGGGGAGTGACAGGTTGATACTTGTATCGCTTTGCTCAGTTATATATATCTGTTCAGGAAAATGCTTATTAACATAGTTTACATAAGATGTAATAAGAATAAATAAAAGTGTTATTATTCCTGACCAGTAAATATACTTATTTAATAATTTATTAGAAAATGTATTTTTATTAATAAGCATAGTTTTCCTCCTTTAAAATTTATTTGAAATTTATCTGATGATATTATTATCTGCAATAATGAAGCTAAATAAAAAGGTTTATAATGCCAATATATTTATATGATTTAATTTTATTTGTCGAATTATGTCGATAGTTGCGATGTGTTTTCGTTGTAAAATTACATTTTTAAATATATAATAATAAATATATTCATTATGCGGTGCTGAAAGATAGGTTCTTTTGGCGGATAGCATATTTATATATTATTATATGACGAGGGGAAGAATTGCTTATGAATCCATTGAAAATTGTAATTGCGGATGATAACAAGAGAATGGTAGAAGTAATCAAAGAGGTTATTAATGGAGAGCCGCAGTTAGATGTTGTAGGTACAGCAACGAATGGCGAGGATACAGTTGATGTCATTAAAAAGACACAGCCTGATATTGTACTTCTTGATATTATTATGCCGCAGATTGACGGACTAACTGTTATGCAGAGGATAAGGGAGGATAATGATTGTGTTAATCCTGCATTTATTGTTATTAGTGCAGTTGGAAGGGAAGCAGTGACAGAGGATGCTTTCAATATGGGAGCTACATATTATGTTATGAAACCATTTGATAATAATATGCTGATTGACCGCATTAAATATATTGGAGGAATTATTAATATAAAGCCTGTCAATATAAAAAAATCGGTTAACGACAGTATTCCTCATAACAAACATATCCTTGAGAATGAGATTACAGGAATGATACACGAGATTGGTGTTCCAGCACATATAAAGGGTTATCAGTATCTGAGAGAGTCTATAACACTTGCGGTTAATGATCCGGATATAATAAATAGTATTACCAAAGTCCTTTATCCAACTATAGCCAAAAAGTTTGACACAACACCAAGCCGTGTTGAAAGAGCTATAAGACACGCTATTGAAGTTGCATGGAACAGAGGTAATCCGGATATTCTTAACGATTTGTTCGGATATACAATCAGTAATGGCAAAGGCAAGCCGACTAATTCAGAATTCATAGCACTTATATCAGATAATATAAGGCTTCATCAGACAGCAGTTTGATGGTTTTTTAGGAATTATACTGACAGTTTATCAGCTTTTTTGCGGTTTTTTCTTGCTATATTGAACTTTGTATATTATAATATTAACGTATTTGTAAAAATGTTTTAACAAAATTGTAATATTTAGGAGTTTTATATATGCGTAAAAGAGTATTCAAAACGTTTGCTGCAGCAGCATTGGCAACAACTATTGCGGGAACAACAATTATAGGTTCAACAGCATTTGCTGACGAAATCAGTACACTTACACAGCAGAAGCAGGATAAACAGAATGAACTTGATCAGCTGCAGCAGCAGGCTGCCTATCTTCTTACAGAGATGAGTTCTTTAGAACAGGATATGGCAGATCTCTCAGATGAGATTGACCAGACTAACGCTGATCTTGAAGCTGCACAACAGTTACAGCAGAAACAGTTTGATGATACTAAATTAAGAATTAAATATATGTATGAAGACCAGTCAACATCAATTTCAGATGTATTCCTTACAGCATCTGATATGAGTGATGTTATTAATAAGGCAAGTTATATGCAGCAGGTATATGACTATGATCGTAACAAGCTTGAAGAGATGGCTGCAACAGCAGCATCTATCGCTGAATATAAAAGTGATTTAGAGACTAAGCAGGCAGCTCTTAATGACAAGCAGAAGGAGCTTACTAACAAGCAGGCTACACTTTATACAGCAATTGATGCTGCACAGAGTGATATCAGCAACTTTGACGAATTATTAGCAGAAGCTAATGAAAAAGCTGCTAAGGCATTAGAACAGAAAAGACAGGCAGAAGCAGCAAGAGCAGCTGCAACAAGCGGTCAGACAACAACTAAGACAAAAGTTACATCAATACCTACATCAGCTAATAATGATTCATCAGTTGCATCTAACATTGTTTCAATAGCTTACAGATATGTTGGTGTTCCTTATAGAAGTGGTGGAGCTTCACCAAGTGGATTTGACTGTTCAGGTCTTGTATCATATGTACTTGCACAGGCAGGTATATCTGGTGTTGCCCGTTCATCAAGTTCACAGGCATATGGAGGCGTTGCTGTATCAGGTGGCATAAGTGCCGCACAGCCAGGTGATGTAATATGTTACCCGGGACACGTTGGTATCTACATCGGCGGAGGACAGATGATACATGCTTCTGTACCTGGTGATTATGTAAAGGTTTCTTCAGTTAATATCGGAATGCAGATAATTGGTGTAAGAAGATACTGGTAATTGATATATTTTGAAAAATATGTTTTAATATAGTTATTACATTGATTATATTTATACATTTAGTTACATAGATGTATAGAAAGGGGATTATATGAAGAATGTTTTATTTATTGCATCAGAAGCAGTACCTTTCATTAAAACAGGAGGTTTAGCTGACGTTGTTGGTTCGCTTCCTAAGTATTTTAATAAGGATGAATTTGATGTTCGTGTTATGATTCCAAAGTATACATGTATTCCTTGGGAGTACAGAGAGAAGATGGTATACAAGACTCATTTCTATATTGATTTAGCTTGGCGTACACAGTACGTTGGCGTATTTGAAATGGAGTATGATGGAGTTACATTCTATTTTATTGATAATGAATTCTATTTTGGAGGACCAAAGCCTTATAGCTGGATACACGAAGATATTGAGAAATTTGCATTCTTTAGCAAAGCTGCTTTGTCAGCAATACCTGTTATTGGTTTTAAGCCAGACATAATACATTGCAATGACTGGCAGACAGGACTTATTCCGGTATATTTACACGAGCGTTTTGCACTTGGGGATTTCTACAATGGTGTAAAGTCAATAATGACTATACATAACCTTAAGTTCCAGGGTATATGGGATCTTAAGAAGGTAAAGGATATTACCGGATTAGATGACAGCTATTTTACATCAGATAAGCTTGAAGCATATAAAGATGCTAATTATCTTAAGGGTGGCATAGTATACGCTGACAGGGTAACTACTGTTAGCGAGACATATGCAGAGGAGATTAAGACACCTTTCTATGGTGAGAATCTTGATGGTCTTATGAATGCAAGAGCTAATGTTCTTAGTGGTATTGTTAATGGCATAGATTACGAAGTATATAATCCTATGACAGATAAATCTCTTGCGGCTAACTATAATCAGATTACTTTCCGTAAAGAAAAGTGGAAGAATAAAGTTGCTCTCCAGAAAGAACTGGGACTTGCACAGGATAAGAGCAAGTTTATGATAGGTATAGTATCAAGACTTACAGACCAGAAGGGTCTCGATTTAATTGCTTATGTTATGGACGAGTTATGTGCAGAAGATGTACAGCTTGTAGTTCTTGGAACTGGTGAAGAGAAATATGAGAATATGTTCAGACATTTTGACTGGAAATATAATGACAGAGTATCTGCTAATATTTACTATTCAGAGGAGATGTCACACAAGATATATGCAGCTTGTGATGCATTCCTTATGCCTTCATTGTTTGAGCCTTGTGGACTCAGCCAGCTTATGTCTTTAAGATATGGTACAGTGCCTATAGTTAGAGAGACAGGTGGTCTTAAGGATACAGTTGAGCCATATAATGAATATGAGAGTACAGGAACAGGCTTCTCATTTGCTAATTACAATGCCCACGAAATGCTTGGGATTATTAATTATGCTAAGAGCGTATACTATAACCACAAGAGAGAGTGGAACAAGATAGTTGACAGAGGAATGAAAGCAGATTTCTCTTGGAAGAGTTCAGCTAAGAAGTATGAGGAATTATATAATTCTTTATTCTAGAATGTAATGAGCGCAAGAATTATAAAATATAGTGCTGTGTGTTATGTAATTGAATATTGTTATTTACCTGCCAGACTGATGTATGTTGGTCTGGCATTTTTTTAACAGTAAAAGAAACTTTCTACTTGCCTTTTTAATTATGTTATGGTATTATTTTATTGTTATGCGGAAGTGGCGGAATGGCAGACGCAGCAGACTCAAAATCTGCCGGTGGTGACATCGTGTGGGTTCAAGTCCCATCTTCCGCATTAATAGATTAAGGAAGTCTTTGTATAAAGGCTTCCTTTTTGTGATTTTTGGTGTAAGATATGGCTAGAATCGTTCTGTATCAATTTCCAGACAGCGTTTTAGCCTTTTATACATTCCCTGCTTGGTCATTCCAAGCTTGGCGGCTGCCTGCTCTGCACCCAGTGTATTAATCATTTCCCTGACTTCTTTAACGGAAAGATTATAGTAATTGCTTGTGCGGCCTGCATTTCTTGTTTTCCATTTTTTGAGCTTTTCTTCATCGTAGGATAATACAAGCTGGTTTCTATCGAACTTATTTTTTATCTCTGCTTTGCCGCCAAAGAGACTTAACAGGTTGTTTAATGTCTTTACCTGTTCCTCATCTTCGGCAGTTTTATTTATATCAAATATCAATACATTTAAGTCGTACATAATAACCTCCATAAGTAAACTAATTAATTATTTGTCTAAAGTATAACATATAGACTATGTAATAGAAATGGCTTATATACAATTTGGCATTTACTTATAGATTGCTTGTTATGTGTTTATATATAGTTGTCTGTGTATTTATATTATTTGTTATGCTTATATATTGTTTGTTGTATTTTTATATATTAATGCTGTGTGAAAAGCGAAAAGTGGTTTGTTGTTTTTAAATAAAAACTTAATAATGCTTTTATTTTTTTTATAAATGGACTATAATTCTTTAGCAATAAACATTGAGGTTATGTTTATCTAATAAATAATCATTATTATGAACAGGAGGAATTTATTATGTTGCCATTATGGCTTTGTATCCCTTTCGCAGGATTACTTTTATGTATTGCAATTATGCCACTTGTGAAAGCTGAATGGTGGGAAAGTCATCAGATACACGTAGTTATATTCTGGTCACTTTTATTTATCATTCCATATGCGGTAACAAAAGGTGCATCAACAGCAGCGGAAACGGTGCTTGAATGTATAATTAACGATTATCTTAGTTTTATTATTTTATTATTTGGTTTATTCTGTGTTACAGGTAATATATCTGTTGATGGTGATTTGGTTGGTTCACCAAGAGTAAATACAATTACATTATTAATAGGAACATTTCTTTCCAGCCTAATAGGAACAACTGGTGCAAGTATGTTATTGGTTCGTCCGCTTATTAAGATGAACTCCTGGAGACATAGAAGAAGTCATATTATGATATTCTTTATATTCCTTATCTCTAATATGGGTGGCTGTCTTACACCAATTGGTGATCCACCACTTCTTATGGGATTTATGAGAGGGGTTCCGTTTACATGGAGTTTACATCTGCTTCCAGTATTATGCTTTAATCTTGTAATTCTGCTTCCAATATTCTATATGATTGACAGACATAATTACAGACTTGATATTGCTGAGGGTAGTGTGCCTGATATAAGTAAGGAATCAACAGAATTAAAGCTTCAGGGTGCTCACAATATTATATTTATAGTAACAATCGTAATTGCCGTTGTACTCAGTGGTACACTTACTAATGTCCCAGCATTTATCGGAGCTAACGGAGAGCTTAAGGGATTACATATTGGAGAAGTAACATTCTCATTTGTTACAATGATAGAGATTGCAATAATTCTTTTATCAGCGTTATTGTCATTTAAGACAACACCATCTGAGATTAGAACCAAGAACCATTTCAACTGGGGTGCAATTCAGGAAGTAGCTGTACTTTTTATAGGTATATTTATTACAATGCAGCCAGCTCTGATGATTCTTAAGGCTGTTGGTCCAACACTTGGAATTAACAAGGCATGGCAGATGTTCTGGACAACAGGTGCACTTTCAAGTTTCCTTGATAATACACCAACATACCTTGTATTCTTTACCACTGCTGGTACATTAGGATTTACAAATGGTATTACAACAAGTGCAGGTATTATAACTGTGAAGCTTCTTACTGCTATATCTTGTGGTGCGGTATTTATGGGAGCTGGTACATATATCGGTAATGCACCTAATTTTATGGTTAAATCCATTGCAGACGAGAATGGTGTCAGAATGCCTGGTTTCTTCGGATATATGCTTTGGTCTATAGGTATTTTAGTTCCTGTGTTTATACTTGACACATTAATATTCTTTTTATAGGAGGAAGGCAATATGAGCGATAATAATATTAATAATATTGATAATAGTATCAATAATGAGAATAAGTCATCAAATTATGATGCTAAGACAATTGCCTACAATCTTGCTAAGAAGATATATGAACTTGATAGCAATGTATATGAGAGTGTAGGTTCAGAACTTGGACGAGTATTTATAGGTGATGCGGACAAATGTCTTGATAAGCTTAGTGCACTTATATATACTAACCCACACGGATATCTGTTAAGAAGTGAAGTTGCTCTTGTAGGAAATATGGCAAGAACAATTAAGGATAAGGAAGCTAAGTCTAAGTTTATGCGTCAGTATAATGACATATTAAACGAGATAGCAGAACTTCCTCACGGATTTGGTTCAGTTGATATACTTGATACATCAATCAGTGAGTTAAATGTATCTAACTTCCATAGAAATAACAACGATAACAGAATGATAATATGTATAAGCCGTACAGAGGGAAGTGCTGGTACTGATATCGGATTTGCACTTGCTGATAAATTAAGACTTAACTATTATGATGCTGAGATTTTCAAGGATCTTGTTATCCGTAAAGATGCAGAAAAAGATGCAAGATGGAAGAGCAAGAAGATTGACTTAAGCCACGAAATGATTAATCCAGAAAAGGCAAGACGTTTCAGCCGTAACCATGGACTTCCAGCTAATGATGCGGCATTCTTTAATGAATCAGAAATTCTTAGGGAACTTGCTGAGAAAGAGGACTTTATTGTTATCGGACGTTGTGCTGACGTTATTCTTAAGAATAACAATATACCTCACGTCAGTGTATTTATTACTGCACCTGTACAGCAGAGAGCAAGACGTATTATGGAACTTGAGAAAATTCCATATTCTAAGGCATTAAAGAGGTTGGTTAAATTGGATAAAAAGCGAGAACGTTACTATAAATTCTACACCAATAATATATGGGGGCAGGCATACAACTATGATTTATGTATTAACAGTGCAAGCTATGGTATAGATGAAGCTGTCAACCTCATATTAAGAGTTATTAACAGGGATAAATAAATATCCGTTAAATGTAACAACCTGAAATTAGTAATGTATTTTTTAATAATGCACAGACTTTTAATGGAAAGTCTGTGCATTTTCTGCTATAATGTGCGTAAGCAATGAGCCGTGCCAGTCTGAAGCCTGAGGAAGAACTGTGCTTGCACAAAGTTCTTCTTTGGGCTTTAGACTGATAGGGCGAATGCCCGACAGTTCTGGAAAGCAAAGCTTTCCAGAACCTGCACGGCGTACTAAAATACCCCAATGGTTTTAGCCTGAATTAAGAACTAAATTCGGATACCACCAGAAGAGCACATCTTGTGCGATTTCGTCCGTCCGACAAACTATTGGCTCAGTGAGGCATATTATGGATAATTGCAAGCAAATTCAGAAAATGATTAAAGATTACGACAAAGGCAATCTTTCATTAAAGCAGGAAGAACAATTCATACAGCATATCCTTAACTGTGAGGACTGCAAAGAAGAACTGGAGATATATTATATTGTGTCATACGGACTTGATGAAGACAATATATCAAAAAATACCCCTCCAGCTATCAAAGCCTGCATAGACAGCTATGATTTTAAGACATTAGTTGACTTGAAATTATCTCTAAGCATAGATAAATGCAATGCAATAAGAGAATGGAATCATAATATAACAATATTGAATATTATGATAGAAGTAATTATGCTTCTGACTTTTATTATTTGTATAATAATCAGATATTATTAAAAGCTGGAATGTTGTAATACGGCATTTTGTATCCTGCTATTTACAGGATTTCCAGCTGGAATGGAGATTTAGAATGAGTAAATTGCTGCTTATAGATGGGCACAGTATATTAAACAGGGCATTCTACGGAGTGCCTGATTTAACTAACAGCGAAGGAATACATACTAATGCAATGTATGGATTCCTTAATATTATGTTTAAATTTATAGATGAGGAAAAGCCTGATTATGTTACAGTTGCATTTGATCTTAGTGCACCAACTTTCAGACATAAAGTATATGATGGTTATAAAGGCACAAGAAAGCCGATGCTTCCTGAGTTAAGACAGCAGGTTCCGCTTATGAAGGAACTACTTACAGCTATGAATATAACTATAGTAGAAAAAGAAGGCTTTGAGGCAGATGATATTCTAGGAACAATAGCCAAGAACTCGCAGAAGCAGGGAATTGACGTGTCTATTGTATCTGGTGACAGGGATTTGTTGCAGCTTGCAGATACTAATATCAAAATCCGTATACCAAAGACTAAAAAGGGAGTTACAGAGGTTGAAGATTATTATCCAGAAGATGTAAAAGAACTTTATGGCGTAACACCTGCGGAATTCATAGAGATGAAGGCACTTATGGGTGACAGCTCTGATAATATACCTGGTGCACCGGGAATAGGCCCTAAGACAGCCTCAGCTTTAATAATAAAGTATCATAATATAGATAATATTATAGATAATATATCAGAATTAAAGCCGCCAAAGGCTAAGAAATCAATAGAAGAAAATATTGAGCAGATTAAATTAAGCCGTTATTTATCAGAGATTAAGATAGATGTTGATGTCGATTATGACATTAATAATGCGGATATTAATGATATGTTTAATCAGGAGTCATATAAGCTTTTTAAGCGTTACGATTTCAAGAATATGCTTAAAAGATGTGACAATGGTACACAGTCAGAGCCTGAATGTTGTAAACATTTTTATAAGGTGGAGGATTTTGCCAAAGCCGAGGAAGTGTTTGAAACAGCAGCTTCACATATTAAAGAAAATAAAAAAATCGGACTTGGAATAATTGCAGAAGACGAGCTTCTTGGAGTTTCGATATCATATTCTGATGAGGATATATATTATATTCCAGCTGGAGGCTTTATTACATCTGATTATTTAAAAGATAAGCTTATGATATTAATAAAGTGTTCAGATAACAGGAATATTGTAATAGATAATCTTAAAGACTATCTTTACATTTTTGATAACTATACAGATGAGAATAACGATGACAGCCTTGAAGTATCAGAACAGGCATTTATGGATATAGCAATTGCTGCATATCTTATTCATCCTAACAATGAAAGATATGATTATGAAGCACTGGCAAGAGAATACCTTTCAATGCTTATTATGTCACAGACAGAGCTTCTTGGAAAGAGAAGCATAAAGGAAAGCTTTGATATTGATGATGCGAACTTGTTTAAACTTGCCTGCTTTAAGGCATATGTAAATTATAGATGTGCACAGCCTGTTATAGATGTCCTTATATCAGAGGATATGTATTCATTATACAATGATATAGAAATGCCTCTTGTATTCGTGCTTTACGATATGCAAAGATTCGGTATAAGGGTTGACAAGAATGAGCTTGATGATTACTCAAAGGTACTTACAGAGAAGATAAATGTCCTTGAGAAAGAGATATATGAGCTTGCAGGCGAAGAATTTAATATTAATTCGCCTAAACAGCTTGGTGTTATTCTGTTTGAGAAAATGGGTATGCCTAACGGAAAGAAGACAAAAAGTGGTTACTCTACAGCCGCAGATATTTTAGATAAGCTTGCACCAGATTATCCAATTGTTAAGAAGATACTTGAATATAGACAGTTAGCAAAGCTTAATTCAACATATGCTGTCGGACTTACAGCATATATTAAAGAAGATGGACGGATTCACGGAACATTTAACCAGACAATTACTGCTACGGGAAGAATAAGCAGTACAGATCCTAATCTTCAGAATATACCAATACGAATGGAGATGGGAAAGAAGATACGAAAGGTATTCATTCCAAAAGACGGCTATGTGTTTATTGATGCTGATTATTCACAGATTGAGTTAAGAATACTTGCCCATATGTCAGGTGATGAGAAGCTAATAGCTGCATATAATTCATCAGAAGATATTCACAGGGCAACAGCGGCAGAAGTATTTAATACTCCTATAGATGAGGTTACACCATTACAGAGAAGCAATGCCAAGGCAGTTAATTTTGGAATAATATACGGAATGAGTTCGTTTGGTCTTAGTCAGGATTTAAGTATTACACCAAAAGAAGCTAAGGCTTATATTGACAAATATTTTGCGACATATCCATCAATTAAAGAATTTATTGACGGACTTGTAAGCTCTGCCAAAGAAAAAGGATATTCTCTTACAATGTTTAACAGAAGAAGAGAGATACCTGAACTTTCATCTGGTAACTTTATGCAGCGTTCATTTGGGGAACGAGTTGCTATGAATGCACCAATACAGGGAACAGCGGCTGATATTATTAAGCTTGCTATGATTAGGGTCAGCAGGGCTTTAAAGGAAAAAGGTCTTAAATCACACCTTATATTACAGGTTCACGATGAACTTTTAGTTGAAACAGCTATAGATGAAATTGATGAAGTACGACAGATATTAACAGAGGGTATGAAAGAGGCAGTAAGTCTTAAAGTGCCACTTGAAATAGATATAAAGCAGGGTAAAAACTGGCTTGAGGCACATTAATGCTATAGGTATAGAAAAGTATATTATAACTATAAATGAGGACTACTTATGAAGACAATTGGAATAACAGGTGGAGTTGGTGCTGGTAAATCAGCAGTTCTTGAATATTTAGCTGATAATTACAACTGTGATATTATTATGACGGATGATGTAGCCAAAGGATTGTATACAAAAGGTTCTAAGACATATGAAATGATGATAGCATTGATTGGCGAAGACATTGTCGATGAAACAGGAGAGATTGATAAAAAGAAGCTGGCAGATATAATATTTTCTAATGCCAATAAACGTATGGCAGTAAATAGTATAGTCCACCCGGCAGTAAAGCAGGAGGTTATCACACGCATAACGAATAATAAAATAGCTGGAAGATTAGATTATACATTTGTTGAGTCAGCACTGCTGCTTACAGAACATTATGATGTATTCTGCGATGAGGTATGGTATATAGACACATCAGAGGATATAAGAAGACGGCGCTTAAAAGAAAGCCGTGGCTATAGTGATGAGAAGATTGATAATATATTAAAGAGCCAGCAGGCATTAGAGAATATTAAAGATAAATGCAGCTATTGTATTGATAATAATAAGGATTTAGAATATACTTTCAGACAGATACAAAACATTTTATTGAGCTAAAGTGGCTCTTGTGTTAAAATGTGGGCAGAAATGAGGATATGATATGGATAAAGAAAGGAATTCCAACAATAGTTATGTGTTTGGTCTTGATATAGGAACAAGGAGCGTTGTTGGCGTTGTAGGTTATCTTGAATATGGCAGATTTAAAATAGCAGCAATGGCACAGCAGCTCCATACAACGCGTGCTATGCTTGATGGGCAGATACACGATATATATAAAGTAGGCGACACAATACGTCAGGTTAAGCTTGCACTTGAAAGGCAGCTTAATATGGAACTTAAAGATGTATGTATAGCTGCTGCGGGCAGGGTTTTAAGAACAGTTAATGCGACTGCCGAGTATGAATTTGAAGAAGAGACAAGAGTTACAGCGGAGGATATATATTCGCTTAATCTTCTTGCGGTAGAGAATGCACATCATTCAATCAATGATGCCACACAGAAAGACAGATTTTACTGTGTAGGCAATACACCTATAAGATATCAGCTTAATGGTTATGATATAGGTAACCTTGAGGGGCATAAGGCTAGAAAAATATTTGTTGAGCTTATTGCTACATTTCTTCCGGAAGAAGTTGTAGACGGACTATACGAGGCAGTAGAGTATGCTGGACTTAATGTTGCTTCACTTACATTAGAGCCAATAGCTTCAATGAATATTGCGATTCCAGAACAGTACAGACTTCTTAACATATGTCTTGTCGATGTCGGAGCGGGTACATCGGATATATGTATTACTAAAGATGGAAGCATTGTGGCTTATGGTATGATTCCATTAGCAGGTGATGAGATAACAGAAAAAATTGCAAAGAATTATCTTGTTGACTTCAACACAGCGGAGACTATTAAGATATCCGCAAGCAATCCGGACAATAAAGAGGTTGTGTTCAATGATATTATGGGACTTGAACAGAGGGTTGCTTCAAGCGAGATACAGGCAATAGCAGAAGAATCAATTGATAATATGGCAAAGTCGACATCAGATAAGATTATCGAGCTTAATGGCGGTAAGCCGGTAAATGCTGTATTCGTTGTAGGTGGTGGCGGTAAAATGCCAAGTTACACCAAGGTACTTGCTAAGAATCTTGGCATAGCACCTGAAAGAGTTGCAATAAGAGGAAAGGAAGTCCTTACAACAGTGGATTTTAATGTTGAAGGCTTTGAGAAAGATTCTTTATATGTAACACCAGTAGGTATATGTACGAATTATTATACACAGAAGAATAAGTTTATATTTGTTAATGTCAATAATGAGCGTATTAAGTTATATGATAATAATAAGCTCACAGTATTTGATGCGATTATGCAGATAGGTTATCCTAATGAGAAGCTTTTCCCAAGACGGGGTGCTCAGATTGAATTTATGGTTAATGGCAAAGTAAGGCTTGTAAGAGGTCTTGCCGGGGAAGGTGCAGTCATTACACTTAATAATAAGCCTGCCAGCCTTAATACAGCAATTGAGCAGAATGATGTCATATTTGTTGAGGAGTCAACGATTGGTGAGCCGGCTTCAATTACTTTAGGACAGATAGAAGAATTTGGTTCAGATATAACATTTGTTGTCAATGGAAAGAATATCGTCTGCCCAAGATTTGCATACGTTAATGGTGAATTAAAGTCAGAATTCTATGATATCAGAAATGAAGACTCAATAAGAATAGAGAACTTCTATACAGTAGAACAGTTATTTACATTCCTTGACCTGGACTATAAAGATTATGATGTATTAGTTAATAATATGCCAGCCAATAAACATACTAAGGTTTATGAGAATTTTATGGTTTCATTCAGCAATGTGCCTAAGCAGACTAGCTATGCTGATTTAGAAGATGATGTAGAAAATGAAGATGCTGACAGAGGTTATTATTCAGATAACAATACTGAGCAGAATAATGAAGCTGGAAATGGACCGGCAGTCCAGAATGATAGTGATGATAATAATTCGTCTGATATGTCTGATGCGACTAAAGGTAATAATAATGCCGGTGATACACAAGAATCAGCCGATGAAGCTTCATTTAATACAGCATCTGATATTCAAAGGCCAATCAGGGATGTGTCAATAATCGTTAATGGGACACCTGTTGTATTAAAGGGAAAGAGTGATTATGTGCTTGTTGATTTATTCCAGTTTTATGACTTTGACCTTTCCAAACCCAAGGGAAATATTGTAATATTACATAATGGTATCAGAAGTGAATATACAGCACCGCTAAATGATGGTGATGATATAAAGATATTCTGGGAATAACAAGCTTTAAGTAATGTGAAGAATTTATAATTCATAATAATAGAAATGAGGATTGACTTATGAGAATGATGCCGATTGCAAGCGGCAGTAGTGGCAACTGTATATATATTGGTTCAGATGATACACATATATTAATAGATGCTGGAATAAGCCGTAAGAAGATAGAAGAAGGGCTTAACAGCATAGATGTATCATTAAAGGATATAGATGCAGTATTTGTTACACACGAACATATTGACCATATAAAAGGACTTGGCGTAATGTCAAGAAAAGATGGAATACCAATATATTCAACAGACGGAACAATTAATGGAATTAAGGCAGCTACGAGCCTTGGAAATATAGACTCAGATTATTACCATATAATTGAAGCTGATACAGATATTCATCTTAAAGATATGACAATACATAGTTTCAGGGTATCGCACGATGCCAATGAACCAGTTGCCTACAGTGTATATTGTGATAATAACAAGGCATCGGTCATAACAGATCTTGGATATTATGATGACTATATTATTGATAATCTTGAGAATTCAGATATGATGCTTGTTGAAGCCAACCACGATATTAATATGCTTCAGATAGGAAGTTATCCTTATTATCTTAAACAGCGCATACTTGGCAATAAAGGACATTTGTCGAATGATTCATCAGCAAGGCTTATCAATTCCCTTCTTAATGATAACATTAAAGGGATATACCTTGGACATTTAAGCAAAGAGAATAATTATGATAAGCTTGCATATGAAACAGTTAAGTTAGAGATAGACTTAAGTGATAATGAATACAAGTCTAAAGATTTTCATATAGAGGTAGCAAAGAGAAGTGAGCCATCAACACTTCTTGAAATATAGCACTACAGTGGTATAAATATGCGAGAGCATATTTACATAAATACATATGCACAAATGCAAAGAATGGAGGACTATTATGAAAAAATGTGTAATTACAGTTGTAGGAAAGGATACTGTTGGTATCATAGCAAAGGTGTGTACATATCTTGCTAAGACAGAAATTAATATTCTTGATATTTCACAGACTATCGTATCAGGTTATTTTAATATGATGATGATAGTTGATTTATCAAATTCCAATACAGGCTTTGATGAAGTTGTAACAGCACTTGAGAATCTTGGCAAGGAAATTGGTGTTGTAATTAAATGTCAGAGAGAAGAAATCTTTGATATGATGCACAGAATTTAATTAACTATTATTAAGTATACGCCATTGGCGATGCGGAAATGAGGAGAAAAATGATTAACATATATGAAGTTACTGAAACCAACAAAATGGTTGAGAAGGAAAATCTTGATGTAAGAACAATTACACTTGGTATCAATCTTCTTGACTGTGCAAGCGAGAATCTTGATGAAGTAAATGAAAAAATATATAAAAAAATCACAACTCTTGCTAAAGACCTTGTAAAGACAGGAGAGGATATTTCAAGGGAAATAGGTATTCCAATAGTTAATAAAAGAATTTCTATAACACCTATTTCATTAGTTGGTGCCTCATGCTGTAAAACACCTGACGATTATGTAACTATTGCAAAGACACTTGATAAGGCTGCCCATGAAGTCGGAGTTAATTTCATAGGTGGTTATTCTGCTGTTGTATCAAAGGGTATGACAAAGAGCGACGAACTGCTTATCCGTTCAATTCCTAAAGCACTTGCATCTACGGAACTTATATGCAGCTCAGTAAATGTCGGCTCTACAAAGACGGGTATTAATATGGATGCTGTAAGACTTATGGGCGAAATAGTTAAAGAGACTGCCGCATTAACGAAAGATGCAGACTCTCTTGGCTGTGCAAAGCTTGTTGTATTATGTAATGCTCCAGATGATAATCCATTTATGGCAGGAGCTTTTCACGGAGTTACAGAAGATGATGCTATTATCAATGTAGGTGTCAGTGGTCCGGGTGTTGTTAAGTATGCGCTTGAAAGTGTAAGAGGAGAAAGCTTTGAAGTACTCTGCGAAACTATCAAGAAGACAGCATTTAAGATAACAAGAGTAGGACAGCTTGTTGCTCAGGAAGCTTCTAGACGACTTGGCATACCATTTGGTATAATTGATCTTTCACTTGCCCCAACACCGGCAATTGGTGATTCTGTTGCAGAAATTCTTGAAGAAATCGGACTTGAGAGAGCCGGTGCTCCGGGAACAACAGCAGCACTTGCACTTCTTAACGATCAGGTTAAGAAAGGCGGCGTAATGGCTTCATCATATGTAGGCGGACTTAGTGGTGCATTTATTCCGGTAAGTGAAGATCAGGGAATGATTGATGCAGTTAATGCGGGTTCACTTACTATTGAAAAGCTTGAAGCTATGACATGTGTATGTTCTGTAGGTCTTGATATGATTGCTATACCAGGAGATACAAAGGCATCTACAATATCTGGTATCATTGCAGATGAAGCAGCTATCGGTATGGTAAACCAGAAGACAACAGCCGTAAGAGTAATACCTGTTGTTGGAAAAGGTGTTGGCGAAACTGTAGAATTCGGCGGACTTTTAGGCTATGCTCCTATTATGCCGGTTAATACATTTGACTGCTCAGCATTTGTAAACAGACCAGGAAGAATACCTGCGCCTATACATAGTTTTAAGAATTAATTACACATTTTAGAATTAATATATTGCTGTAAGTTATATGACAACATAAGTTATATGGTGGTTAATATATATAACGAAGTGACATATATATTGAAATAACTTACATAGTAAAAATCCCCCCGGAGCAAAAGCTTCAGAGGCATTTTTATGTGTTGGATATATTCGCTGTGTTTAATATTAATTATAATTTATGTTATGATATAATATGACTACTTCGTAGTCACTTGGAAGTTTCTTCGAAACTTCGGATGCGTGGAAAAGCAACGCAGGGCATATGATATAATATGACTACTTCGTAGTCACTTGGAAGTTTCTTCGAAACTTCGGATGCGTGGAAAAGCAACGCAGGGCATATGATATAATATGACTACTTCGTAGTCACTTAGAAGTTTCTTCGAAACTTCGGATGCGTGGAAAAGCAACGCAGAGCACATAATATTTATGGAATTTATTCATAGAATTAAAATACAAGGGGATTTATATATGAAAGCAGTAGGACTTGTAACAGAATACAACCCATTTCATAATGGACATTTATATCATCTTAATAAAGCAATGGAGCTTACAGGGGCGGATATAAGCGTTGCTGTTATGAGCGGGGATTTTGTACAGCGTGGAGAACCGGCTGTTATTGATAAATATACGCGTGCTTCTATGGCACTTAACAGCGGAGTTAATCTTGTCGTTGAACTACCTGTTAATTATGCTGTGTCTAGTGCTGAGAACTTTGCCGCTGGTGCTTTAAAGGTTCTTGATTATATAAAAGCTGACAGTATTGCTTTTGGGAGTGAGAGCGGGGATATAGAAAGGCTTTCTAAGCTTGCACACGTTTTGTGCGATAATGAAGATACGCTATATAAGGAAATATCTAAATACACTGCCAATGGAATATCCTACGCCGCTGCAAGACAGAAGGTTGTGGAGAAGCTGACGGATAAAGATACTGCGGCAATGCTTACAAGTTCTAATAATATACTTGCGGTTGAATATCTGAAAGCTGTTATAAAAAATAATTATGCTATTAAGCCTTATACCGTACAAAGACAGGGGGATAGTTATAATGATACAGATATAAGAAGTGAGTATGCAAGTGCGACGGCATTGAGAGAAAATCTTAAAAATGGAATGAAAAAATGTATAGATAGTGATTGCGTAGCTGGTGACACTATAGATACTATAACGAAAGATGATAATGATATAAATAATGAAAAAAATAATAATATTAATATTATTAATATATCGGAATATATACCTGTAAAAGCGGGGTTAATATTATCCTCAAATACGAATTATATATATCCTGATGACATAACAGAAGCGTTATTTACCAGACTTTTAGATATACTTTTTGCGAGTAGTTATGATAAAAATGTATTTATAGAAAATGTTATGCAGTATCCAGATGTAAACAAGGAGATTGCTGGCAGATTATATAAGTCCGCTATGGATATGATAACAAGAACAGTACAACAGAGGTCAGAAAGTGAAGATAATGGGGCGTTTTCATTTGGAAGCCTGTGCGAACATATAAAGACAAAAGAAGTGCCGCTTTCCAGAATAAAAAGAGCACTTGTAAGGATAACGCTAGGGCTTGATAAAAAACACATGAAAAAATATTCCAATGCACCATATATAAGAGTGCTTGGATTTGATAAAAAGGGGCAGGAGTATCTTTCATATATAAGAAAAACTGTGGAAGTCCCACTTATAACAAAGACCGCTGACTATAAGGAAATGCTGCTTGATGATATACACGCGGCTAATATTTATAATATGATTGTTGCTGGAAAATATGGAGTTAAAGAACTGGGGGATTTTGTGAGGGGACCTGTCAGGGTATGATAAAAAGTGTGAGTTAAATAAGAGGAAACATATACAATTCAACTGTTGGAAAATAGTATGCTGTTGGCACAGGTTATATATTCAGGGAGTGTTAGGTATGTATTTAATATCAGCGTATTTTGATGAAAATACTAATAAAATATTGAAACATCTGCAACAAAGAATTGCCGATAAAACAGGCAATGATTTTATGATAAGGAATAATGTTATGCCTCATCTTACAATCAGCGCAATTGAGGCAAGGAATGTTGATGTGTTAATTCCAGCATTTGAAAAGGTATGCAGGGAAAAGTTACAGCCTTTAGATGAAAAAGGCGTTGTAAATATAAATAATACGATAAATATAGTATCGGTCGGACAGCTTTTTCCTCGCGTGATATATGCCGCACCTGTACTTAACGAGTATATGATGAATCTTTCAATATCAATATATAATGAATTTGCAACAATTCCAGAAACTAATATAAGCAAATTTTATCAGCCATATTCGTGGATGCCGCATATTACACTTGGCAAATGTCTTGATAAGGAGCAGATGAGACAGGCATTTGCTGTATTACAGGATTTATTTATGCCTATAGATGGTTGGATTGCTAAAATAGGATTGTCTACGGTCAATCCATATAGAGAAGTGATGAGTGTAGCGTTGTAGATATATTCACAGATTTAACTGTGTGGTTTGGAATTAAAAAGGTTATAGATACCATAAATGATAATGCAGCAGCTTAAATAACATTGGATTATAGACATAATTCAGTAAAATTGCTTAACATTTAGAACAATCCTCACCTTGTCTTACGCAAAAAAAGGTATATAATGAGGGCAAAAGTAGCGGTAACATAATGGTAAACATAATGTGCCGAAATTCATATTTTAAGGAGGAGTCAGTAATCATGGCATTTATTGACACAATTTACGCTAGAGCAAAAGCAGATAAGAAGACTATCGTTTTACCAGAATCTATGGATAAGAGAACATTCGCAGCTGCTGAGAAGATTTTAAAGGAAGGTATCGCTAATCTTATAATCATCGGTACACCAGAAGAAATCGCTGAGAACAGCAAGGGATATGATATTACAGGTGCTGCAATCGTAGATCCATTCAATGATCCTAATAAGCAGAAATATATCGACAAGTTCGTTGAATTAAGAGCTAAGAAGGGTGTTACACCTGAGATGGCTAAGGAACAGATGGAGAAGGATTATATGTACTATGCATGCCTTATGTGTAAGTGCGGTGATGCTGATGGTGCAGTTTCAGGTGCCTGCCATTCAACAGGTAACACAATCCGTCCAGCTCTTCAGTTATTAAAGACTAAGCCAGGTATCAGCAGTGTATCAGGTTTCTTCCTTATGGAGGTTCCTAACTGTGAATTAGGCGAGAATGGATTATTCGTATTCGCTGACTGTGCTGTTAACCCAGATCTTGATTCAGAGAAGCTTGCAGAAGTTGCAGCATTATCTGCAGATTCATTCAAGAGCTTTGTTGGTGCAGAACCTAAAGTTGCTATGCTTTCATTCTCTTCATACGGAAGTGCTAAGCACGAAAGAGTAACTATGGTAGCTGATGCAGTTAAGATTGCTAACGAAAAGTACCCAGACATTGCTGTTGATGGTGAACTTCAGTTAGATGCTGCTTTAGTTCCAGAAGTTGCAGCACTTAAGGCTCCTAACAGCAAGGTTGCTGGTAAGGCTAACACATTAGTATTCCCTTCACTTGAAGCTGGTAACATTGGTTACAAGTTAGTTCAGAGACTTGCTAAGGCTGGCGCTTATGGTCCAGTTCTTCAGGGTCTTTCAATGCCAGTTAACGATCTTTCAAGAGGATGCTTCGCAGAAGATATCGTTGGTGTTGTAGCTATGACAGCAGTTCAGGCTCAGGATGCTGCTAAATAATTGTGTACATACATTTTGATGATATGATTGCTACGCGGCAGTCAGGTACATCATTTATAATAATATGAGGGACGAATTATTTGCCCCTCATATTGTTTGTATAACTAACATAGACTGATTATTTAATATGATATTTTTATTTTGAATATAGTGCTATCGGTGAACCGATAAAGAAAGTATTGTTAAATGATTTATATTATATTAAATGATTATATAACTTATATTTAATTTTATAGGAGATTAATAAGAATGAATATTTTAGTATTAAACTGCGGAAGCTCATCACTTAAGTATCAGTTAATCAATATGGAAGATGAGAGCGTTATCGCAAAGGGTCTCGTAGAAAGAATCGGTATTGATGGTTCTATCCTTACACATAAGCCAACAGGAAAGGATAAGTATGTTGTTGAAACACCTATGAAGGATCACAACATTGCTGTTAAGCTTGTACTTGATGCTCTTATGGATGCAGAACACGGTGTGATCAAGTCTACAGACGAAATTGCTGCTGTAGGTCACAGAGTACTTCATGCAGGTGAGAAGTATATCGAGTCTTGTCTTGTAACAGAAGATGTTAAGAAGGTAGTAAGAGAGTGCTTCGATTTAGGACCTCTTCATAACCCAGCTAACCTTATCGGTATTGAAGCTGTTGAAGCTGCTATGCCTGGTAAGCCAAATGTAGCTGTATGGGATACAGCATTTGGTGGAACAATGGAGCCAAAGGCTTATCTTTACGCTATTCCTCGTGAATATTATGAAAAGTATGGTGTAAGAAGATATGGTTTCCACGGAACAAGCCACAGCTTTGTATCAAAGGAAACAATCAAGTTTGCTGACCTTGACCCTAAGACAGCTAAGGTTATCGTATGCCACCTTGGTAATGGTGCTTCAATCTCAGCTTCTATCGGTGGCAAGTGTGTAGATACATCTATGGGTCTTACTCCACTTGAAGGTCTTATTATGGGTACTCGTTCAGGTGATCTTGATCCAGCTATTATCGAATACCTTTGCAACCATGAGAATCTTACAGTAAGCGAAATGCTTAATATTCTTAACAAGAAGTCAGGTGTACTTGGTATGTCAGGTGGTATTTCTTCTGACTTCAGAGATCTTAACGCAGCAGCTAACGAAGGCAATGAAGTAGCTAAGGTTACACTTGAAGCTTATGCTTACAGAGTAGCTAAGTACATCGGTTCTTATACAGCAGCTATGAATGGTGTTGATGCTATCACATTTACAGCTGGTGTTGGTGAAAATGCAGCTTGGTTAAGACCAATGGTATGCAAGTATCTTGGCTTCCTTGGTGTTGAACTTGATGAAGCAGCTTCTGAGAAGGCTTGCGGTGTTGAAGGCATCATCTCTACACCAGAATCAAAGGTTAAGCTTTGCGTAATTCCTACAAATGAAGAACTTGCTATTGCAAGAGAAACATTAGCACTTGTAAAGTAATTAATGACATGTGTTAATTGATTGAATATATCATAATTGGATATATCGTATGGTTGAATATTTTATAATTGAATATATTATGAATAAATATATCGTGCGGTTTGATATATCGTGATTAAATATATTAAATTAGTTATTGACAAACCAATATCAGGTGCGTATAATAGACCAAGTGTGGTAAGCGTTATGCTTATTTACTATATATAGTATGAATTGGAGACAATTATGCTAATTGATTTAAGAGAGCTTTTATCCGGTTCACAGGATGAGAAGAGTTATAAAGCAGATATTGAGATGAATACATTTAATACAGGTTCTTCTGATTATGATATAATTGATAAGCCTGCGGTTGATGTTATCATTAAGAAGCTAGGTAAGAATAAGCTTTCTATTAAGGCTGATTCTTATGTTACCCTTAGTATTCCTTGTGACAGATGCTTAGAGCCAGTTGATACACGCGTTGACTATACGGTTGATGAGATTGTTGACTTTAATGATAACGCATCCGAGGAAGAAGCAAAAGAAGAAAAAGACTATATTGATGGATACGACCTCGACGTGGACAAGTTAGTTTTCGGCGAAATACTGATATCCATGCCGGGAAAGACCTTATGTAAGGAGGACTGCAAAGGAATTTGTCTGATTTGCGGTGCGAATCTGAACAAAGGAGAGTGCGGTTGTGACAGGGATATCCTGGATCCAAGAATGTCTGTTTTCAAAGATATTTTAAAGAATTTTAAGGAGGTGTAACCGAATGTCAATTTGTCCTAAGAATAAATCTTCAAAGGCTAGAAGAGATAAGAGAAGAGCTAATTGGAAGATGAGCGCTCCTAATCTCGTAAAGTGCAGCAAGTGTGGTGCATTAATGATGCCTCATAGAGTATGTAAGTCTTGTGGCTCATACAACAAGAAAGAAATCGTTACTGTAGATTAATTTCTATAGAGTAACTTATTTAATGAGTCTGTCCTTTAGAGGGCAGGCTCATTTTTTATGCCTTTCGTGTACGTTTCTAATAAATGAAAGTTTCTAATCTGCCTGGATGGTGGGACGGATACGGCTAAGACCAAAGGTGTTCCTGTTCATAGATATATTCTTTTTGGATCCTTATTAAGAATATAGGTGAAATACATTTTTAGCATATGCTTTCTTTTAAGCTTTGCTTGCATAAATAGCATTTTAGTAGTATATTTAAAAGGCATAATTTATATAAGGAATGGTATATTTATGATAAAAGTTGCACTTGATGCTATGGGTGGAGATAATGCCCCTGGCGAGATTGTTAAAGGTGCGGTAGATGCCGTAAATACAAGCAAAGAATGTTTTGTATATCTTGTTGGAAAAGAAGATGTTGTTAATAACGAACTTTCCAAATATACTTATAGCAAAGAGCAGATAGAAGTTGTTAATGCTACAGAGGTTATAGAAACAGGTGAGCCACCTGTTATGGCTATAAGACATAAGAAAGATTCATCTTTGGTTAAGGCTCTTAATATGGTTAAGAATAAAGAAGCTGATGCTTTCGTATCAGCAGGAAGTTCTGGTGCTATATTAGTTGGTGGACAGGTTATTGTTGGACGTCTTCCAGGCGTTGAAAGACCACCAATAGGTGCGATTGTTCCTACTGATAAAGGCTGTGTGCTGATAGTTGACAGTGGGGCTAATGTTGATGCCAGACCAGCTTTTCTTGTGCAGTGGGCTAAGATGGGTTCTATATATATGGAGAACTGTCTTGGGATTAAGAAGCCAAGAGTAGCGATAGTTAATGTTGGCCTTGAAGAGGAGAAAGGCAACCAGCTTGTTAAGGAGACATTTCCACTTCTTAAAGCGTGTGATGATATTAACTTTATAGGAAGCATTGAAGCAAGAGAGATACCAAGAAGCGGTGCAGATGTTATCGTGTGTGATGCATTTGTTGGTAATGTTATATTAAAGCTTTACGAGGGTCTTGCTGGTACAATTATATCTAAGATTAAGGGTGCATTTTATTCTAATCTTAAGTCAAAGATTGGAGCAATGCTTGTTAAGGACTCAATTAAGAGTACACTTAAGACTATGGATGCATCAGAGTATGGTGGAGCACCACTTATAGGTCTTAATGGTCTTGTTGTTAAGACACACGGAAGTGCCAAAGCTAAAGAGGTAAAGAATTCAATTCTTCAATGCGTGACATTTTCAAAAAGCAATATTAATGAGCAGATTGTTGAGTCACTTTCGCATATGCCGGAATTAACAGAAGAATAGATATAATATTTATAGTAGTACAAGGATGTACATTATATTTATAAAAGTAGTACAAGAACGGATATTATATTTATAATAGTAATACAAGAATAGATGTTATATTTATAATAAGAATATCAGATTTAGAATTGTGTATAACGCCTGATATATATTGATATTCATATAATTAAGATATCAGGTCAGAATGGAGGATTTATATGGAATTTCAGAAGTTACAGAGAATTATTGCAGATGTACTTAATATAAGCGAGGATAAGATTACTAAAGAATCAGCATTTGTTGATGACCTTAAGGCAGATTCTTTAGATGTATTCCAGATTATAACAGAGATTGAAGACCAGTTCGGTATTCAGATTCCAGACGATGCAATTGAGAATATTGTTACTGTAGGAGATGCAGCAACTCAGATTCAGAATGCACTTGCTAAATAATTAATATAAAGAATATTGGTGTTGATATAGCAGGGGTCTATAATATGTGTCAATAGAGCATTAATTTATAAGTGTGCATATTACACGGATAAATTAATGCTTTTTTATGTAACAGGAAATTTTGATAGAATTCCCTGTTACATATAAAGTAATCTGGCAGGATTTTATCTGACTGTATTTTCTTTTTTGAATAAATTGGACATAATTATAAGATTGACACCAGATTGGAGATTGAATGTATAATAAGAATTTATCTGAGTTAATGGATAAAATTAATTATCAGTTTAAAGATATTAATCTTTTAAAAAATGCACTTACTCACAGCTCTTATGCTAATGAGAAGACGATTAAGAAGTATAAGGATAATGAAAGACTTGAGTTCCTTGGTGATGCAGTTCTGGAACTTACATCAAGCGATTACATTTATAAGAATTACAGCAATATGAATGAGGGCCAGATGACAAGACTTCGTGCAAGTATTGTATGTGAACCTACACTTGCTATATGTGCAAGAGCTATTGGAATTGATAATTTCATAATGTTAGGTAAAGGTGAGGAATTAACAGGCGGAAGAAAGAGAGATTCTATAGTATCAGATGCCTGTGAAGCGGTAATAGGAGCAATATATCTGGATGGTGGTTTTGCTAATGCAAAAGAATTCGTTAAATCATTTATTCTTAATGATTTGGAAAGCAAGCAACTCTTTTATGATAGCAAAACTATTTTACAGGAAGTCGTACAGGCGGCACATAAGGAAGTTGTATACGAGATTATAGGAGAATCAGGACCAGAGCACGATAAAGACTTTATTGCAAGTGCGAAGGTCGATGGAATGTTCCACGTTACAGCCAAGGGTCATACCAAGAAGCACGCTGAACAGCACGCGGCATATGAGGCACTTGTGGAATTAAAGAAGCAGGGATATGAATTTCCTATAAGAAAATAGCAAAGGAATTGTATATATGTATTTAAAGAGTATAGAGGTTCAGGGTTTTAAGTCATTTGCCAATAAGATAGTATTTGACTTTCATAACGGAATTACAGGCATTGTAGGTCCTAATGGCTCTGGGAAAAGTAATGTTGCCGATGCTGTAAGATGGGTTCTTGGTGAACAAAGTGCGAAGCAGCTTCGTGGGGCGAAAATGGAAGATGTCATATTTGCAGGAACACAGAACCGTAAACCTGTTGGTTTTGCGTATGTTGCAATAACACTTGATAATAGTGACCATGCGCTTCCTGTTGAATATGATGAAGTTACGGTATCAAGAAGAGTGTACCGTTCAGGGGAAAGTGAATACAAGATTAACGGACATACCTGTCGATTAAAAGATGTAACAGAGATGTTCTATGATACGGGTATCGGTAAAGAAGGTTATTCAATTATCGGACAGGGACAGATTGATAAAATTCTTAGTGGTAAACCTGAGGAGCGCAGGGAGCTTTTTGACGAGGCGGCAGGTATTGTTAAATTTAAACGCCGTAAAGCTGCGGCTATTAAGAAGCTTGACAATGAAAGAAATAATCTTGTCCGTGTTAATGATATTTTATCAGAGCTTGAAAAGCAGGTTGGACCATTACAGGTACAGTCTGAGAAAGCCAAGGAATATCTTAATTTAAAGTCAGATTTGAAAAAATATGATGTCAACGCATTTTTATTAGAAACTGACCGTATAAGAAAAGAAATTGCTGAGCTTGATAATAAAATAGAGATTGCTGATAATGATCTGGCTGGCTCAAGAAATGAATATGATGCTACTAAGGCAGAATATGAAGAGGCTGAGAACCAGCTTAATGAGCTTAATCTTACAATCGAGCAGACTAATCAGGTATCTTCTGCATTAGAGCTTGATAACCAGAAGTTCAAGGGTGAGATTAATCTGTTTGAGGAACAGGTTAAGACATTTAACGCCAACAAGCAGCTTCATTCTGAGAGAATTAATGACATTGAGAAGGATAAGACTGCCAAGACAGCTTCGATTAATGAATTAAAGAAGCAGGCAGAGGCGATTAATACAGAGATTAATGAATATAACACAAAGCTTAATGCCATTAATGAGGAAGCTGAGGCTGTAAAGGCTGAGATAGACGGAATATCAGGACAGATAGAGAACCGTCAGACACTTATATATGATAATCTGACAGAACAGTCATCTATCAAAGCAGAGAACCAGAAGTTCATTACAATGCTTGAACAGCTTGAAATCCGTAAATCGCAGTTAAACAGCAGGATAATAACTGGAAAAAGTGATGAAACAGCACAAAGACAGGTAATAGCTTCTATTACTTCACAGTTAAAAGAATGTGATGTTAATATAAGCAGTATCAATGCTTCTATTGCAGAAGGCAATGCCAATGTAACATCTATTAAGGGTGTAATAGCTGAGAAGACACAGGAACTTGACAAGCTTACACAGAATTACCATAGAAGCAAGTCAAGACTTGAATCTTTAGTTAATATAACTGAACGATATGACGGATATGGCAACAGTATCCGTAAGATAATGGAATTAAAGGACAGTAACCCTGGTATTCTTGGTGTTATCGCAGATATTATTAAAGTAGAGAAGCAGTATGAAACTGCTATTGAAACTGCACTTGGTGGAACAATCCAGAACATAGTTACTGATAAAGAGAATACTGCTAAGGAGCTTATTAATTACCTTAAAGTAAATAAGCTTGGCCGTGCAACATTTTTACCACTCAATGCTATTCATTCAAGAAATACATTAGAGAATGATAATTGTATTAATGAAAAGGGTGTTGTAGGAGTTGCGAGCAATCTTGTAAGAGTGTCTTTTGAATATGAAGGACTTGCCAAGTATCTGCTTGGCCGTATTCTTGTAGTTGATAATATAGAAAATGCTCTGGTAATTGCAAGAAAGTATAAATATTCATTAAGAATTGTAACACTTGAAGGTGAGCAGCTTAATCCAGGCGGTTCAATGACTGGTGGTGCTTTTAAGAATTCAAGCAACCTTCTTGGACGAAGAAGAGAGATTGAAGAGCTTAAGACAGAGGTTTCAAGCATAAGCAAGACAATAACAGAAACCAAAGCTTCTATATCGGAGCTTAGAAGTGAAGTCGGTAAGAACAGGGATAATCTTGACCAGTTAAATAAACAGCAAAGAGAGATACATATTAAGAAGAATACTTTAGATGTAACTCTTAAGCAGGCTGATAACAAGTTAAAAGAGATAATTGATGGATATTCAAATGCAGTAAATGAACAGGCAGGCATAGATGCTGAAATATCAAAAGTCAACAGCAATAAACAGCAGGTAAGCGGAAGTCTTAATGTGCTTGACAGCGAGAATGAGGCTTCAAGAAAAGAGATTGAGAACCTTAATAAGCTGCTTGAAGAAAAGAAAGCGAATGAGGCGGCAGTATCACTTAAGCTTGAGAATTTAAAGATATCACATTCATCAGTTGAACAGAAAGCTGCATTTATTAATGAAAATATTCAAAGACTTTCTGATGAGATTAATAGTCTTGATAATGAAAAAGAGAGTATTAACGATAAGATAAATCAGACAGCAGAATTAATAAAGACTAAACAGCAGGAAATAACTGATGTTAAGGATAATATTGAAAAGACAGTTAAAGAGCTTGAAGCTAATAACGAGAAGCTGGCTAAGCTTAAAGCTGACAAAGAAAAGGTTACTGCAAGCCATAAGGAGTTCTTTAAGAAAAGAGAAACCCTTAATGAGCAGATTATCCTTCTTGAAAAAGAAAGTATGCGTCTTCATAACCAGCACGATAAGCTTGATGAATCTAATGATTCGCTTGTTGATTATATGTGGAATGAGTATGAGCTTACATACAGCTATGCATTGGAATTAAAGAGTGATGAATTAACTAATCTTAATGACTTAAGAAAGCAGATTAATATACTTAAAGCTTCTATTAAGAAGCTTGGTGATGTAAATGTTAATGCTATTGAAGAATATAAAGAAGTCAGTGGGCGTTATACTTTCTTAAAGACACAGCACGATGATATGATTGAGGCTGAACAGTCACTTATGAAGGTTATAACTGAACTTGATAATGGAATGAGAACACAGTTTACTGCCAAATTTGAAGAGATAAAAGTGGAATTTGATAAGGTATTCAAGGAATTATTCGGCGGCGGACGTGGTACAATTGAACTTGTGGAAGATGAAGATATACTTGAAGCAGGAATTATAATTGTATCCCAGCCACCAGGAAAGAAGCTTCAGAATATGATGCAGTTATCAGGTGGAGAAAAGGCTCTCACAGCAATAGCGTTATTATTTGCCATACAGAACTTAAAGCCATCACCATTCTGTCTTCTTGATGAAATTGAAGCTGCACTTGATGATTCTAATGTTGGAAGATATGCTAATTATCTTCATAAGCTTACAAAGCATACACAGTTTATTGTAATTACCCACAGACGTGGAACTATGGCTGCGGCAGACAGATTATATGGTATTACTATGCAGGAGAAGGGTGTATCAACTCTTGTTTCTGTAGACCTTATTGCCAATGATCTGAATGAGCCTAAAGAAAGGAAGAGTTAATATGGGACTTTTTAGTAAACTTAAAGAAGGTCTTACAAAGACCAGAGATAATATCGTATCGGGCATTGATAATATATTTAATGGCTTTTCTTCAATTGATGATGATTTCTACGAAGAACTTGAAGAGACTCTTATTATGGGAGATATTGGTGTCAGGGCAACTGATGAGATTATTGAAGACCTTAAGGCTAAGGTTAAAGAGAATAAAATAAAAGACCCTAAAGATTGCAAGCAGTTATTGATTGATACAATCAAAGAGAAGATGAACCTTGGGCCCAATGCATATGAATTTGAGAATACTAAGTCAATTGTTATGCTTATTGGTGTTAATGGTGTTGGAAAGACTACCTCTGTAGGAAAGCTTGCAGGCCATTTAAAAGAGCAGAACAAAAAGGTTGTCCTTGCTGCGGCTGATACATTCAGGGCTGCTGCCATTGAACAGCTTACAGAATGGGCTAACAGGGTAGGTGCAGATATAATTGCACAGAATGAGGGCTCTGACCCAGCGGCTGTAATATATGATTCTATAGCAGCGGCAAAAGCAAGGCACGCAGATGTTCTTTTATGTGATACAGCCGGAAGGCTTCAGAATAAGAAAAATCTTATGGAAGAATTACGCAAGATTGACAGAGTTATTGAAAGAGAGTATGCTGATGCGTATAGGGAAAATCTTATAGTCCTTGATGCGACAACTGGTCAGAACGCACTTTCACAGCTACGCGAATTCAATGATGTAACTAATATAACAGGAATTATTCTTACTAAGATGGACGGAACAGCTAAGGGTGGTATCGCCGTTGCTATTCAGGCAGAATTTGGAATACCTGTTAAGTACATTGGTGTAGGTGAGCAGGTTAAGGATTTACAAAAATTTGACTCAGATACATTTGTCAACGCATTATTTGATACATCAGATAATGAAGAAGATGATGATTAATGTAATATTTTAATTCAATTAATGATATTTTATATTGATAATTAGATTAATGGTGTATATTATTGTTAATAATTGATTTAATAATATAAAGTAACCTAAAGGAGAGTAGATTTACAATGGAAGAATTAACTTTAAAGAAATTTGAAGAAGCTGCTGAGAAAGTAAAGGAAGCTACATTACCAACTAACCTTATATTCAGCGAATATTTCAGCAACCAGACAGGCAATAAAGTATATCTTAAGCCTGAGAATATGCAGTATACAGGTGCTTACAAGGTAAGAGGTGCATATTACAAGATAAGCACAATGTCAGAAGAGGCAAGAAAGAAAGGTCTTATAACAGCATCTGCTGGTAACCACGCACAGGGTGTTGCATTTGCGGCAAAGAAGTATGGCGTAAAGGCTACTGTTGTTATGCCAACAACAACACCACTTATAAAGGTTAACAGAACTAAGGGTTATGGTGCTGAAGTTGTACTTTACGGAGATGTATATGATGAAGCCTGTGAATATGCTCTTAAGTTAGCAGAAGAAAAGGGACTTACATTTGTTCATCCATTTGATGACCTTGATGTTGCTACAGGACAGGGCTCAATTGCTATGGAGATTATTAAAGAACTCCCAACAGTTGATTATATCCTCGTTCCAGTTGGCGGCGGCGGACTTGCAACAGGTGTATCTACACTTGCCAAGCTTCTTAATCCTAATATTAAAGTAATCGGTGTTGAACCAGCCGGTGCTAATTGTCTGCAGGCTTCTTTAAAGAATGGAAAGGTTACAACACTTCCAACTGTCAGCACAATAGCTGATGGTACAGCAGTTAAGACACCAGGTACAAAGGTATTCCCATATCTTCAGAAGAATCTTGATGATATAATAACAGTTCCTGATGAAGACTTAATTGTATCTTTCCTTGATATGGTTGAAAATCATAAAATGATAGTAGAGAACTCAGGTCTTCTTACAGTTGCAGCACTTAAACAGCTTAAGGTTAAAGATAAGAAGGTTGTTTCAATTCTTTCAGGTGGTAATATGGACGTAATAACAATGTCATCTGTTGTTCAGCAGGGTCTTGTTCAGAGAAGCAGAATATTTACTGTATCTGTACTTCTTCCAGATAAGCCGGGTGAACTTGTAAGAGTTGCACAGATAATTGCCAACGCTAATGGTAATGTAATCAAGCTTGATCATAACCAGTTTGTAAGCATTAACAGAAAGGCTACAGTTGAATTGAGAATAACTATTGAAGCTTTCGGACATGAACACAAAGACCAGATTGTATCTGAGCTTGAAAAGAACGGTTTAAGACCACGTCTTGTTAAGGTTAATATCTAATTTATCAAAGTGACACTGATATGTTACGCTGATACATAAAAGTTTTATTTTAACAGGCTTACATAAAATGTATATAATATACAAGTATAGATGTGAAATCAGTTTTGTGGCTGGTTTCACATTTTTTACACACAATTTACATATTTAAACCACTATTTGCCATTATGATAATCGCATAAACAACAAAGGAGATGACTCATATGGTAAAGAATAAATTATTATATGCAACAATAGCAGCTATGTTAATGGGGGCTGTATTTACAGGCTGTTCTAATACTCATAATAACAATACAACAACAGAGAGCCAGAGCATTGTATCACTCGAGGAACTTGCCTCAAGTGCGGATTCAGATTTATCAATCGAATTAGATGATGAAGATAAGGTATCATCATGGGATGATTCAACAGCTTCACATATTACACTTGGAAGCCAGATTAGTTCTGATAGTTCATCGGTTGAAATATCAGGTTCAACAGTTACAATCACTAAAGCAGGAACATATGTTATATCAGGAAATGTAACAGAAGGAAATATAATCGTTAATACGACAGATAAGGGAACTGTAAGATTAATTCTTAATAATGCTTCTATAAGCAATACAACAACAGCACCAATTAAGGTGTTAGATGCCAAGAAAGTTATACTTACACTTGCCGATAACACAACTAATACAATTACAGACAGCAGTCGTTTATCTACAGAAGAAGATTATTCAGCCGCTATATATTCTAAAGAGGATTTAATAATCAATGGAAATGGTACATTAAATGTCAATGCTGGATACCGCAATGGTATTAAGAGTACAGATGACTGCATTATCGTATCTGGTACATTAAACATAACAAGTACTGAGGATGGTATAATTGGTAAAGACCTATGCGGAATTGTAGCGGGTGATATTAATATTAATGCAGGTTCAGACGGGGTTAAGTCAACTTATGATACAGACACTACTAAAGGAAATGTTATCATTGAAGGTGGTAATATAACTATTAAGGCTTCTAATGATGGCATACAGGCTGAAAATATACTTGTTATTAATGATGGTACTATTAATATAAAGACTAATAATGGTGCGGCTGATACAACACAGACACATATAGATAATATGGATATGGGCCGCGGTGGTTTTGGCTTTAATAACAATAAGACAACAACTACCACAGATGATACATCTGAGAGCAGAAAAGGTATTAAAGCTGGCAATATGCTTATAATCAATGACGGAGACATAACAATAGACTCTGATGATGACTCTGTACATTGCAATTCAGTAATATATATATATGGTGGTACTATAAATGCAGCTACAGGTGATGACGGAGTACATGCAGATGACTTGCTTACTGTCAATGGTGGAACAATAAATATAACACAGTGCTATGAAGGTCTTGAAGCTGATGACATAGTTATTAATGATGGAGATATAAGCGTTGTTTCAAGTGATGATGGCATTAATTCATCTGACGGAAGTATAACAATTAATGGCGGTAATCTTTTGATAAATGCAAGTGGTGACGGACTTGATGCCAATGGTTCCATTATAATAAATGGTGGATATATCGTTGTACTTGGTCCAACCTCGGACGGCGATACAGCGATTGACTATGATGACAGTTGTACAATTAATGGTGGAACAGTTATGGCATTTGGCTCAAGCGGAATGCTTGAAATTCCAAAAGGTGCAAGTAATGGAGCCTGTATAGTTACTGCATTTACATCTGTAAGTGGAGGCGGCAAGTATACATTAAGCGACTCGAATGGCAATGAAATATTATCATATACACCATCAAAGGCTTATGCCGCAGCAATTGTATATTCAGATAAGATAACAACAGGTAATACTTATAACATTACAGCAGGAAGCACTACATTATCAATTGAAGTTACATCTGATGTCACAAGTAATGTTTCAAGCGGATTTGGCGGAGCTGGTGGAATGAATAAGCCTGGTAATGGCGGCTCAGGTATGCCTAATAATGGTTCATCAGATAATGGAATGGGAAATGGTAATTCCAACGGCTCAATGCCAGATATGTCAGGCAATGGAGCACCTGATATGAATGGAAACAGCTCTGGTGATATGCCATCAATGGGCGGCAATTCATCTAACAATGGTGGTAATATGCCTAATATGAATAATGGAAGCTCTAATGGCAGTGCACCACAGATGAATAACAGAATGTAATATCCGGATAAATAGTAAATAACCAGATAAATAGTAAATATGTTTTAACATGAATAACCAAGGTGTTTTGTGGTTTAAAAATTAAATCAAAAAATATTAAAAAGTGTCAAGTAAAAAAGCTTGACACTTTTTATTTGCTATGATATTATACTCAAGGCTTATAAATCATTTGAACCAGAAAGTTAAGGTGTGTTGTGGAACGTATTGTAGAACAGACATTATTATATGATTTTTATGGCGAACTGCTTAATGAACATCAGCGCAATGTATATGAAGATGCCGTATTTAACGATTTATCTTTAAGTGAGATTGCTGATGAATATAATATATCAAGACAGGGTGTTCACGACCTTATCAAGAGGGTATCCAATACATTAGAAGGATATGAGTCTAAGCTTCATCTTATTGAGAAATTTATGGATACTAAAGCCAAAGTAACCAAGATAGACGAGCTTGTTGATTCTTATATTGCTTCACCAGATATGAAGCTGATATTAGAGATCAAAGACCTGTCTAACGAAATTATCGAAGATTATTAAACATTTTAGGAGGATACATAATGGCATTTGACAGTCTTTCAGATAAACTTCAAAACATATTTAAGAATCTTCGCGGCAAAGGACGCCTTTCTGAAGCTGACGTAAAGGCAGCACTTAAAGAGGTTAAGATGGCACTGTTAGAAGCTGATGTTAATTTTAAGGTTGTTAAGAACTTTATTAAGTCAGTAGAAGAACGTGCGATTGGTCAGGATGTTATGTCAAGTCTTACACCGGGACAGATGGTTATTAAGATAGTTAATGAAGAGATGATTTCCCTTATGGGCTCTGAGACAACAGAGATTGCTATTAAGCCGGGGAATGAAATTACTGTCATTATGATGGCGGGTCTTCAGGGTGCTGGTAAGACAACTACTACAGCCAAGCTTGCAGGAAAGTTCAAAGCCAAGGGCAAGAAGCCTTTGCTCGTAGCTTGTGATGTATACAGACCAGCAGCTATAGAACAGCTTACTATCAATGGTAATAAGCAGGGCGTTGAAGTATTTTCTATGGGAACAGGACATAACCCTGTAGATATTGCTAAGGCTTCGATAGCACACGCCAAGGAGAATAATTACAACATAGTAATTCTTGATACAGCCGGACGACTTCATATTGATGAGAATATGATGGATGAGCTTATTAATATAAAGAGTGAGGTTAATGTTGACCAGACTATTCTTGTTGTTGATTCTATGACTGGACAGGATGCGGTAAATGTAGCATCTTCATTTAATGAAAAGGTTGGAATTGACGGAGTTATCCTTACTAAGTTAGATGGTGATACAAGAGGTGGTGCAGCACTTTCAATTAAGGCTGTCACAGGTAAGCCTATTCTTTATGTTGGTATGGGAGAGAAACTGTCAGACCTTGAACAGTTCTATCCTGATCGTATGGCATCAAGAATTCTTGGAATGGGTGATGTTCTTACACTCATTGAGAAGGCTGAGGCACAGATTGATGCAGATAAAGCCAAAGAGATGGAAGCTAAGATTAAAAAAGCTGAATTTGATTTTGACGATTTCCTTGAATATATGGGACAGATTCGTAATATGGGTGGTATAGGTTCTATTATGAGTATGCTTCCAGGTATGGGACTTGGCGGTAATATGAAGAATATCCAGATGCCAGATGAAGATGAGGCAGAAGCTAATCTTAAGCGTACAGAAGCAATCATACATTCTATGACTGCTAAGGAACGTAAGAATCCAGATATTCTTAATCCATCAAGAAAGAACAGAATAGCACGAGGAGCTGGTGTTGATATCAGCGAAGTAAACAGGCTTGTTAAACAGTTTGAGCAGATGAAGAAGATGATGAAACAGATGCCTGGTATGATGAAAGGTGCTAAAAAGGGACGTTTTAAGTTGCCTTTTTAACATAGATATAATTAATTACAGGAGGTGAAACAATAATGGCAGTAAAGATCAGATTAAAGAGATTAGGTGAGAAGAAGTCTCCTTTCTATAGAATTATCGTAGCAGATTCAAGATCTCCAAGAAATGGTAGATTTATTGAAGAAATCGGTACTTATGATCCTAATTACGATCCATGCAAGCTTAACATTGATGCTGAACTTGCTAAGAAGTGGTTATCAAACGGAGCTCAGCCTACAGAAGTAGTTGGAAAGCTTTTCAAGATGGCAGGTATCGAAAAATAAGACTAGTGGAGGTATTTAGCTATGAAACAGTTAGTGGAAGTTATCGCTAAAGCACTAGTTGATAATCCGGATGAGGTTGTAGTGACAGAAACACAGAAAGATAAAGCAATTATCGTAAATTTAAAGGTTGCTTCCTCAGATATTGGTAAGGTAATCGGTAAATCCGGAAGAATTGCAAAGTCTATTAGAGCTGTTGTATCTGCAGCCGCATCGAATACCGACAAAAAGGTTATTGTAGAGATAGACAATTAATGCGCTGTTAATGAGCCATTATGCTTAATGTATAAGCATAATGGCTTATTTTGTATATATTTACCAATAGAAAATATGTTCGACATAGTGTATTATATATGTAATTGATGATTATATAATGCCAATAATTATAAAATAATTAATCGCAGGATAATAAGATTATTGCTGCAGCATTATTATATAGATTAATTAAGTAAGATAAAAGTGGGGAAGCATTATGAAGATAATACATTGTGCAGACTTGCACCTTGATTCTAATATGACAAGCAATCTAAGCAGGGAACAGGCTAAGCAGAGAAAAGCTGAGCTTCTTGCTACATTTGAGAGAATGATTGCTTATGCTAAAGATAACTCTGTGAAGGCTGTTATTATTGCAGGGGATTTATATGACAAGAAGAATATATCAGCTAATGCAAGAAATGTTTTTCTGTCTGCAATTAATAACAATCCAGATATAACATTTTATTATCTAAGAGGTAATCACGATGCAGAAAGTCTTTTTATAGATTGTGATACAATACCGGATAATATTAAGATGTTTAAAGATAGCTGGACTTCATATAAGATTGAAGCACCAGAGGATAATTCAGTAATTACTATTAATGGTGTAGAATTAACAGCAGATAATTCCAATGTTATATATAACTCACTTGTACTTGACAGTAATAATTATAATATTGTTACCTTGCATGGACAGGAAGCTATGTCATCGTCAAAGGATAAGACTGAGGTAATTTTATTAAAGGAACTTAAGAATAAGGCGATTGATTATCTCGCACTGGGACATATCCATTCATACAAGATGGAACAGCTTGATTCAAGGGGAGTATATTGTTATCCAGGATGCCTTGAAGGACGAGGCTTTGATGAATGTGGTGAACACGGTTTTGTACTTCTTGATATTAAGGATAACAAGCTTGTAGGTAATGAATTTATCAGTGTTTCCTACAGGAATTTGTATGAAGAAGATGTTGATATATCTGAATGTATGAATTCAGTAGAGATGGCAGAAAAAGTAAGAGAGGTTCTTTATAAGAAAGATTATGCGTCTGCAAGCCTTATCAAAGTTGTGCTTACAGGACAGATTGATATTAACGCAGAGAAGAACCTTACATATATTACTGAGAATTTTAAGAATGACTATTATTATTTTAAATTATATGACCATACTTCAATAAAAGTAGATTACAGCTCATACCAGTATGACAAGTCATTAAAAGGGGAGTTTGTAAGACTGGTAGAAAGTGACGATACACTTGATGATATTACGAAAGCTTCAATAATAAAGATAGGCATTGATGCGTTATCAGGAGAGGAATTTATATGAAATTAATCAGTTTACATATTGATAATTTTGGACAATTTAATAATTTTGACTATGTATTTGAAGATGGCATTAATCAGATTATAGAAGAAAATGGCTGGGGTAAAAGTACGCTTGCGGCATTTATCAAGGTTATGTTTTTTGGTTTTGATAACACCAGTAAAAGAGATGATTATGTTAATGAAAAAAGGCGGTTTAAGCCTTGGCAGGGCGGCTTATATGGTGGAAGTCTTGCATTTGAGATTGATAATAAGCAGTATACAATATACCGTACCTTTGAAGCTAAAGATAAGGACGATACCTTTAAGCTTGTAGATACTATAACGAAATTAGATTCATTTGATTATACTTCTGATATTGGTAAAGAGATATTTGAAATTGACAGTGATTCTTTTGAAAAAACAGCTTACATTTTTCAGAATAATTGTGAAAGCGGCAGTACAGGCGATATAGCGGCACTTCTTGGCTGTGACGCCGTAGATGATGTAGATGTTAATAATTATGATAAAGTAATCGGACATATGAATGATAAGATTAATTCGCTTAGTCCCAAAAGAAAGACCGGGCAGCTTTACAAGATGAAAGAGGATATTGAACGGCTTAAGGCAAAGCTTATGGGAAAGAATGAGCTTGAACAGGCACTACAACAGACAATTTCATTAATCACTGAACAGAAGAAGGAATATAACAGGCTTGATAAAGAGCAGACGTCTGTTTCAGATATTCTTGATAAAGCTTCCAGACGGAAAGATCTTTTAGCCTTTAAAGAACAATATGATATATATAATTCGCAGCTTGCAGAACGCTATACAGCTTATAAGCAGTATGAGGAAGAATATAGCAAACTTCCGTCTGTTGAAAAGTTAAGTATACAGTTCAGCAACTTAGATGAGCTTAATAAAATATCCATCCAGTTAAAGCACATTGAGTTGAGTTCGTCAGAAAAAGAACGTCTTGATAGCCTTGAAGAGAAACTTTCTAATGTTACAGACAAAGAGATTGATTATTATATGAAAGCATATAATAAAATGTCTTCACTATATCAGGATATTAAAGATACAAGAGCACACCTTACTGCTAATTATGAAGCTGTATATGATAAGCCGAAGAAATCTTCGCTTGCTATTACTATTGCGGCAGCTATTATTGGAATTATATTAATTGCTGCAGGTATTATAATTCCTTCGCTGGCAGTTATTACTTTTTTACTTGGTATTGTATGTATAATGGGAGGTATTGCTTATGGTCTTGTTAACAAAGACCGATACAAGAATAATATGCGTACCTATAATATCCGTAATGAACAATATGATATTATAAAAGAAAAGCTGGATACTCTTACTAAACAGTATAACAAGCTTCAGCACGATATTGATGAATGGATATCAGCGATAGTGCCAGAACATAATATTGATGATACATATTATGAACTTATGCAGTTAAGCCAGCAGAAGAAAGAACTTTCAATGCTTAGGGACAGAGAACTTCAATATAATAAAAGGTTGAAAGAGTATAATGTAACAGCTATAATTGGAAGTATTAATACATTTATGTCTGATTATATGGAACATACCGCAATACCTGATATTCAGGGCTTTGATAATGCTATTAATGAATGTATATCAAAGCTTAACAGTATAAGACAACGGATTAATTATATTGAACAGTACAGAAAGTCTTATATGGATGCTGACAATGCATTTAAGCGTTTCAGGCAGAATAATGTTAATTATGAACAGCAGTTAAGTATGCTTCGTGAACTAGATGATATGCCTGATTATGATATTACTGAACTTAATGCACAGCTTAATAATATAAGGTCTGGTATGGAATTGTGCAGTAATACTATTAACGAATATAACAGCAGGCTTAATTCCAAGGAAAATGAGCTTGATGAGCTGAGTTCGTATGAGAGTCAGTTAAATGGACTTGAAGCAGACTATGAAACACTCCTTGCCAACTATAATAATCTGTTAAAAGCTAAAGATTATCTTGAAAAAGCAAGGATTTCATATGCAAAGAAGTATCAGGCACCTGTAAATGCTAAGTTTAAAGAGTATTTTGATATTGTGTCTGATAATACAGACAGCAATATGTATAGTTTTGATATACATAATAATCTTTTAAAGAATGAAGCTGGGCAGTACAGGGAGATTAGGTTCTTAAGTTCAGGCTGTAAGGATTTGGCTGGAATATGTATGCGTTTTGCATTTATTGATTCAATGTATAAAGATAAAAAACCGTTTATAATATTGGACGATCCATTTGTAAATATGGATACATTTTCTATTAATAATGCACACAGGCTGATTGAAAAGCTTGCGAAGAAGTATCAGATATTATATTTTACCTGTCATAACAGCAGAACTATGAAATGAATAATTACGATTTAAGAGGTGTATATGCAAGATTTATTAAGAGTTGGTGTTATAACATCGACACACGGAATAAGAGGGGAAGTTAAGGTATTCCCTACAACAGATGACCCTGACAGATTTAAGAAATTAAAGGAATGTATAATAGCGGGCAAGCGTGGCAATGTCAATGTTACAGTGCAGTCAGTAAAGTTCTTTAAACAGTATGTAATTGTGAAATTTAAAGAATTTGACAACATTAATGATATTGAAATCTATACAAAATGTGATCTGCTCGTAACACGTGATAATGCAGTAAAATGTGAACCAGGCGAATATTTTATATGTGATTTAATAGGACTTCGTGTAATTACAGATGAGGGTGAAGAATTAGGCAATCTGACAGACGTAATTGAAACAGGAGCTAACAACGTATACGAGGTTACTTCTGATACAGGCAAAATATATTATCTGCCAGTAATAGACCAGTGTATATTAAGCCATGATATGACTAACAGGACAGTTACAGTTCATATATTAAAAGGACTGCTTGATATTAATTAACAGTATATTGATTAATAATATAATACATATTTTACTTTTGAGATATATATGCTACAATAAGCACAAGTGGGTTAATATGAATTGACATAATATATACATATAGTAACCCACAATAATTTATATATGAGGAGGAATCACTATATGATTCAGAAACGAAACATTGCAATGTACATCATTCTCTCGATTGTTACTTGTGGAATTTTTGGCATTTACTGGTTTATATGTCTTACTGACGACTCTAAGCTGGCAGCCAATGATAATGAGAGTGCTTCTGGTCCGGTAGCGTTCTTGTTAACAATTGTAACCTGTGGAATATACAGCTGGTACTGGGCTTACAAGCTTGGTGACAGAGTTGACTACGCTGCTAATTCAAGAGGAATAGGAGATGGCTCAAGCAATTCCAAAATTCTTTTTATTGTATTACAGCTTTTGGGACTGGGAATAGTTAACTACCTTATTGCACAGGATAAGCTCAATAAAATCTCAGATTATGATTCATTCAACGGCAATGGTTATAATGGATTTAATGGCGGTTACAGCAATAACAACTATAATTCTGATAATAATTCATTCAACAATTACAATGCAGCTTCTGATAGCTCATACAGCGGTAATACAGATAATTACTCATCAGATAGCAGTTATGCTGATAATGTATTTAACAATGCCAATAATGACAGTTCATCATATGGAAGCTCTGCCAGTGAAGAACCAGGTAACAGTTATACAGGTTCAGTGAATAACGCACCTTATGGTAGTCCGTTTGATAATGACAAGTCAGATAACTAAAATTTTATAAATTAATTAAATTTTGGTCTTGCATATTATTAGTATATATGTTATCCTTATCAAGTTGTGAAAAAGAGAGATGGTCCTCTGTTGTGTATATCACATTAAGAACGTCGGAATAATAAGGAGGTCACACATGAATACAATTATTAAGAACATCGAAGATGCTCAGCTTAAGGCTGAAGTACCAGCATTTAATGTAGGTGATACAGTTAGAGTATCAGCTAAGATTAAGGAAGGAAACCGTGAAAGAATTCAGGTATTTGAAGGAACTGTTTTAAAGAAGCAGGGTACAGGAGTTCGTTCTACATTCACAGTTAGAAAGATTTCTAATGGTATCGGTGTTGAGAAGACTTGGCCATTACATTCACCTATCGTAGAGAAGGTTGAAGTTGTAAGACGCGGTAAAGCTAGACGTGCTAAGTTATTCTACTTACGTCAGAGAACAGGTAAGGCTGCTAAGGTTAAGGAATTAGTTAGATAATTATTATTATCTCATTATAAAGAATGTCACTTGTTATGTTAATAGTAACAGGTGACATTCTTTTTTTGACACATAAAGATGTATTTTGTATAATGAATAGAAATGTATATTTGTATACTAAATCATAGATTGGAGGAGAATATGATTTCATATCATAGAAGATATCAGGAAAATACTACTTTACTTAACCTTTTAAAATATATATTTGATATTTTAATGGTTATATTAACAGCTTATGTGCTTGTTTCATTCAGCTGCACAAGAACGACTATACTTGGAGGTTCTATGGAACCTTCGATTAATAACGATGATACTGTGCTTGTTAATAAATTTGCATATGCAATAAAAGGTCCTAAGCGTTTTGACTGCATAGCATTTGAACCAGACTCTATCGGCTCTTCCAAGTTATATGTTAAAAGAGTTATCGGACTTCCTGGAGAAACTGTCCAGATTAAAGAAGGACACATTTATATTAATGGAGAATTACTTGAGAATGATATTACTGATACATATATTGTAACAGCAGGTATGACAATTAATCCTGTAAAACTCGGAGATGATGAATATTTCTGCCTTGGAGATAATCGTAACAACAGTGAGGACAGCCGTTTTTCAAGTATAGGAATGGTTAAAAGAAAGCATATTATAGGAAAGACGTGGATGGTGCTTAGTCCATTTGAAGATATTAAATTTATTAAATAGCATTTATTAAGATTAAAGTATGGATACTAATCAAAGTATCGATATTGATATGATATTAACACTAATTATTCGTATTAATTGTAGAAATGAGGTATAAAATGAACTATCAATGGTATCCCGGTCATATGACCAAAGCCAAAAGAATGATGGAAGAAAATATTAAACTTATAGATCTGGTTATTGAGATTGTAGATGCAAGAATACCTATAAGCAGCCGAAACCCTGATATAGACAGCCTTGCGGTCAATAAAGCAAGAATTATTCTTCTTAACAAATCAGACCTTGCGGATGATAAGATAACTAACCAGTGGATTAATTATTTTAATGAAAATAATATATACTGCCTTAAGCTTAATTCAAGAAATAATTCAGGCATTAAGCAGGTCAACGGTCTTATAATGACAGCCTGTGCAGATAAGATAGAGCGTAATAAGCAGAGAGGAATATTAAACAGACCAATAAGGGCAATGGTTGTTGGAATACCTAATGTCGGAAAGTCAACATTTATTAATTCCTATGCTGGAAAAGCTAGTGCCAAGACAGGCAATAAGCCGGGCGTTACTAAGGGAAAACAATGGATAAAGCTTAATAAGAATGTTGAGCTTTTAGATACTCCGGGTATTTTATGGCCTAAGTTTGACAATCAGGAAGTCGGCAAAAGACTTGCTATGATAGGTTCTATGAATGATGAGATACTTAATGTCGAGGAGCTTGCTATCGATACAATAAAATATATATATAGTGAATATTCTGATAATGTTATTGAACGCTACGGTCTTGATAAAGAAAAGACTGCCGCAAGTTATGATGAAAATGCTATCAATCCAGATAATTCAGTAGCGTTATATATTATGGAACAGGCGGCTGTTAAGCGAGGCTGTATCAAGAAGGGCAATAATATTGATTACGAGAAAATATCTAATATTATTCTGGATGATTTCAGAAGTGGACGATTAGGACGAATATCATTAGAAACCCCTTAAAAGATGCTTAGAAGATACTTAGAAGATACTTAGAAGATAATGGAGAGAACAATGTCAGATAAGATTAAGACAACCAGTGAAGAACGTGAAGCTAAAAAAGCATTAAAGCTTGCACAGGAAAAAGAACGCGTTGAAAATATGTGCGTATATGAGAAAGAATATGAAGCATTTTCTTATATATGTGGTATCGATGAGGCTGGCAGAGGCCCGCTTGCAGGACCAGTTGTTGCTGGTGCAGTAGTTCTTCCAAAGGGTTGCAGAATATTATATGTGAATGATTCCAAGAAATTAAGTGAGAAAAAAAGAGAGATGTTATATGACGTAATACTTAATGAAGCCGTAAGTGTAGGAGTTGGAATTGTATCACCAGAAAGAATTGATGAGATAAATATATTAAATGCAACTTATGAAGCTATGAGGGAAGCCATTAATAATCTCACAGTTAAACCCGATATATTACTTAATGATGCAGTTACAATACCAGATGTTGACATTGAACAAGTGCCTATTATCAAGGGTGATGCAAAAAGTCTTTCAATTGCCAGTGCCAGTATAATTGCCAAGGTTACAAGGGACAGGCTTATGTACCATTATGATGAGTTATATCCTGAGTATGGATTTGCCAAGCATAAGGGCTATGGAACAAAGCTTCACACAGATGTACTTAAAGAAATCGGACCTTGTCCTATACATAGAAAAACATTTATTACTAAAATATGTCCTTAAAATAAATATGGAGGCTGGCTTATGGATATTAATATACAACAATTACTAAAAACAAATCTGGGACAGACGAGCCAGTCATATGATGTTAATAACAACAGGGTTGGGCAGAATACAGCTTCTAGTATCAATCAGGCACAAAATATTAACAATAACAGTTCACTTATTAAAAATCTTATCGCTGGAAGCGTACTGACAGGCTTTATAAGTGAATTAAATGACTCTGATGCTGTTATAAGCCTTAATGATGGTTCGCTTCTTTCTGCAACTTTAGCCAATCAGGGGGCAGTTAAGCAGGGAGAAGTTGTTACATTTATAGTCAATCAGGTAAAGGATAATCAGATTTCATTAAAAGTACTGCCTGCTGATGAACAACAGAATATGTTCATCGATAAAGCACTTGAAGCAGCAGGTCTGTATCCTACTGAGGAGAATACAGCTATGGTCAAAGAACTGTTATCCCTTAATATGCCGGTTAATACAGATATGCTTAATACTGTCAATAAATATATGGCACAGTTTCCGGATAGTGACATTAAGACAATTGCCAATCTTGTACGTCTTGATATGCCTGTAACAGAGGAGAATATCAATCTTTATAAGGCATATGAAACATTTAATGCCAAGCTTGACGGACAGCTTAGTACTATGGAGAATGCACTGTCTGATAATATAATGCGTGCGTTCAGCGATTTCTCCCGTGATGATATACAACAGCTTAATACTGTCATTAATAGTATGTATGGCAATGCAGATGATAACACGAATGTTACATCAAAACTGGTAACAGAAAGCTTTTCCAAGGATTTTATTAACGAATTATCAAGACAATTAACAGAAAGTTCTAACAGTGATATTGCAGAGAAATTAAATGACCCATCAACGACTACTAAAGATATGCTCAACGCTATTCTTAATAATAATAAAATAACTGACCCTGCATTTCTTCCAACCAATAAAGCGACATTTGACAAGCTTTTACATCAGTTTATCAATGAAACTATGCGTATAACACCTAAAGATGTTGCAGACACTCCTGATACGCTCACCAATTATTACAAGCGTACCAAGAAAGTAATGGAAGATGTCGAAAATGTATTAAAGAGCAGTAAAGCAGATAATGATCTGGCTAAAAATATGTCTGACATAAAAAGCAATATTGATTTTATGAATGACCTTAATAAGAATATGACATTTTTCCAGATGCCGCTTAAATTCTCTGATAGCGAAGGCAATGGGGATTTGTATGTATTTACTAACAAAAAATCACTTGCTAACAATCCGGATGAAGTAAGCGCTATGCTTCATCTGGATATGCCTAATCTTGGATCTGTTGATGTATATGTAAAGCTTAATCATACCAATGTATCTACGAATTTTATTCTTGAAACAGAGGAATTGCTTGATTTTGTATATGTTCATATTGATGAATTAAATGAACGTCTTAAACAGCTTGGTTATTCAACACATTTTGAGATGACCTTGTCTAATAAAGAAAATGACTTTGATTTTAATACAGACTTTATAGAAAAAGATGTACATTCGGACAATGGCGGACAGTATGTATTTGATATAAAGGCTTAGATATATAAAAGTATAAATATATATAATCATATATATAGTCATAAATATCTATAAAGTCATAAAAGTCTATGAAAGAGGGGCGTGAAAATTTATTTTTGTGCAGAAATGAGGATTAGGATGGATAAGGATAACAACAAACCAAAGATTGCGGTTGCACTTCAATATGAAAAAGGTGAGCAGGCACCTAAAATCCTAGCCACAGGAAAAGGGTATCTTGCTGATAAGATTATTGAAAAAGCTAAGGAAACTGATGTTCCAACATATGAGGACAGCAAGCTTGCCAACACATTGTCTAATCTTGAAGTAGGAGATATGATACCACCTGAATTATATACAGTAGTTGCTGAAATACTTGTATTCGTGGACAAGACAGATAAATTACGAGGCAAAATTAATGGCTGATAAGTCTAAGAACAATAGTAAGTTTAAGAGTAGCAGCATACTTGATGATATAAGTGCATTGCATAATATAAACAAACCTAAAAACAGCAGGGCTACAGGCTCTGAATATGAAACATTAGCTGCTGCATTTCTTGAACAAAACGGACATACAATTATTACAAGAAACTATAGAACCAGATATGGTGAGATTGATATAATATCAAAATGTAATTCAACGCTTGTGTTTACAGAATGTAAATACAGAAGTTCTTCAAAATTCGGCGACCCGCTGGAGGCTGTTAATCTTCACAAACAGCAAAAGATATGTCATACAGCTATGAATTTCTGTGTAAAATACGGGTATGTCAATTATCCGTGCCGCTTCGATGTAATAGCAATATATAAAGACGGAACAATAAAACATATAAAAAATGCGTTTGAATACTCTTGAATTTTATGATTAATGAATTAATGGAGGTGTCTATGCCTTACAGCATATCCGATTTAAAAAGATTAAATACAAAAGAGTTGTATCATAAACTTATAGAAAAATATGGTGATGAAGATAATTTTACGGATACAATTATAACGAATGTTTCTGCTGATAATGTGCCATACCTTACATTTAAGCCTTTTGTGAACAATCCTTATATAAGGCAGGCATTCTCTACACGTCTTGGCGGTGTTAGCAGTGGTATGTATGAAAGTATGAATCTGACTTTCAATCCAGTAGGGCAGTATAGTGCTGACAGCTATGAAAATGTACTTGCCAACTTTAAATTAATGGCTGATACTATTGATATACCTGTTGAAAATATGGTGTATACCAAGCAGACACATACTACAAACATCAAAATTGTCGATAATTCCAATAAAGGAATGGGTATTATAAAAGAACGTAATTACGATAATATAGATGGAATTATAACTAATACTAATAATCTTTGTCTTGTATCATCATTTGCAGATTGTATTCCTGTTACTCTTGTTGATGCTAAAAAAGGTGTTATAGCAGCACTTCATTCTGGCTGGAAAGGAACAGTTGGCAATATATCACAGAATGGCATTGAATGTATGAAGGAAAGCTTTGGCTGTAATGAAGCTGATATTATTGCATTTGTTGGTCCTGGAATATGTAAGAACTGCTATCAGGTAAGTGAAGATGTTGCCATAGAATTTATGAAGGTATATTCTGCCGAAGAAACAGAGCTGATATTAACACCAGATGATAACAATAAATGTACAGGCAAATACCATCTGGATTTGATAGCTGCTAATTATATCAACCTTATTAATGCAGGACTTCTCCCACACAATATATATGTAGCTGATGTATGTACAAGCTGTAATAAAGAGCTGCTTTTTTCACACAGGGCGAGTGGTGGAAGACGTGGTATTATGTGTAATTTTATATATATGCGATTAATCTGATATAAAAATGGTTAATTAAAAAACTTTCCATTCATAAGGAATTATATAATATAAACGATTACAAATTATAAATATTGATTATAAAAAATGAGCTGCCAAGCAGATGATTTATTAAATGCTAATCATTTAATATTAACTAATCATTCAGCGTATCAGCTCATTTTTATAATTCAGGCTTATTTATTATGTGTTCTCTTATATTCTTCCCTTAATCGTGCTTCCTCATTAACTCTCTTAGCCCGTCCCTTAGGACCCACCTTGGTAATTACCAGTAATATTACAAGAAGTATAAGTATCGGAACACCAACCGTAATAATATTAGAGAGAGTTTCTGTAAATACGGCATTCTGCAAAGGTGAATTCTTTACTTTCTGGTATTTGGCTGAGTTAATTATGCTTACAAGGTTATTATTCATATCATCGCTTACTTTATCAGTCTTGGACTGTATTGCATAAGTGTATATATACCCTCTGACAACCGTATAATATTTTCTGGTGTATACAGTAACATCATTAGATAATGAATAAACATCTGTCACAAAATATGGAATATCATTGATTGTGACAATGCTGGAATTAAGCAGTTCCTCTTTAATATTATCATTGTTGATAGATGACTGGGAGGCAACATATTCTTTATATAATGAATCAAGTGAATCTTCGTCTAATTCATTAAAGCTGCTAAGACTGTTGGAAGCTGTATTGCCATATATAACAACTTCATAATTAACATCTTCTGGAACAGCTTCAAGATAGATCTTATTGGCTATCATATTATTAGTTAATACAGCAGCCTCATCAACCCCAAGCTTTTCGAGGTATGAATTATTGTTAGTTGTTGTTCTTGTAAAACATATAAGTTCTTTTGGAACATCTACGACTAAATCTATATCAGCAAATTTAAAATGATTGGTATCTGCGGCACTAACATATGCCGAAGATAATCCTGATACTGAAAACAGAGTGACTGCCGAAATAACAACTGCTGCCAGCTTTTTTATTAAACCTTTATTAAACACGAAAAACCTCCCATAAATTAAGCATTTTCAATATTCCGTATAATAGCATAGTGCTTTACAAAAAGCAATTAAACTGTTATTATATTTTAGATTATGTATGTTAATTTTTCATAAAATAAGAAATTAAATCGGAGGCAGATATATGAGTAAACCAATAGTCGCTGTAGTAGGCCGTCCCAATGTTGGTAAGTCAACATTATTCAACGATCTTGCAGGACAGCAGATTTCTATTGTAAAAGATACCCCTGGTGTAACCAGAGATAGAATATACGCTGAAGTTACATGGCTTGATAAATCATTTACTTTAATTGATACAGGTGGTATTGAACCAGATACAAGTGATGTAATTCTTGCACAGATGAGAGAGCAGGCTGAGATAGCTATTGAAACGGCAGATGTAATTATATTCCTTACTGATGTTAAGCAGGGACTTGTTGATTCAGATGCTAAAGTAGCAGATATGTTACGACGTTCAAGAAAGCCTGTTATTCTGGCAGTTAATAAGGTTGATAACTTTGATAAGCTTATGCCTGATGTATACGAATTCTATAACCTTGGAATTGGTGACCCACATCCAATATCAGCAGCATCAAAGCTTGGTCTTGGTGATATGCTTGATGAGGTTATCAAGCATTTTCCGCAAGAGTCTGAAACTGAGGAAGAAGATGAGCGGCCAAAGGTTGCCATTATTGGTAAACCCAATGTTGGTAAGTCATCAATCATTAATAAGCTCCTTGGAAAGAACAGGGTAATTGTATCTAATATTGCGGGAACAACAAGAGATGCGATAGATACAACCATAACATATAACAAGAAAGAATATGTATTCATTGATACTGCTGGTCTTAGACGTAAGAGCAAGATAAAAGAAGATCTTGAAAGATACAGTATTATAAGAACTGTTGCAGCTGTTGAAAGATGTGATATAGCCATTCTTGTAATTGATGCAACAGAAGGTGTTACTGAACAGGATGCTAAGATTGCGGGAATAGCCCACGAGCGTGGCAAAGGTATAATTATTGCTGTCAATAAGTGGGATGCCATAGAGAAGAACGACAAGACAATATATGAATTCACAAGCAAGATAAAAGATACTCTTTCATTTATGTCATATGCAGAGATTATATTTATATCAGCACAGACAGGACAGCGTCTTGGAAAGATATATGAGCTGATTGATACTATAATCGACAGCCAGACTATGAGAATCCCAACTGGTGTTCTTAATGAAATTCTTACAGAAGCTGTTGCTATGAAACAGCCGCCTTCAGATAAGGGTAAGAGATTAAGAATATACTATATGACACAGGTTTCTGTTAAACCACCGACATTCGTAATGTTCGTTAATGATAAGGAATTAACACATTTCTCTTATACAAGGTATATTGAGAACCGTATAAGAGAAGCGTTTGGTTTCAGAGGTACTTCAATAAGGTTTATTAACAGGGAACGTAAGGAGAAAGAATAATGCTTAACAGATTGATATGTCTTATTCTAGGATATTTTATTGGTGCAATTATCCAGACAGGTTTCTGGATTGGCAGGTTTAATCATATTGATATAAGAGATTATGGCAGTGGCAACGCTGGAACAACTAATACTATGCGTACACTTGGAAAGAAAGCCGGATTTATAACATATTTTATGGATGCTTTTAAATCCTGCATTACTGCCATAATCATACATTTTATATATGGCAGTAATGCGGATATATCAGAAATGCTTCTTATCCTTTATGGCGGATTTGGAGTTGTCCTTGGACATAACTTTCCATTCTACCTTGGATTTAAAGGTGGAAAAGGTATTGCTGCTACATCAGGATTAGTAATAAGTCTTATACTTTTTCCTAAATATTGCTTTATGTTTACAATATTTGGAATGGTAACATTTGGATTAGTAACCAAGTTCTCAAGATATGTATCATTAGGTTCTATTACCGGCATAATTGGTTTCTTTATAGAATTTGTAATATGGGGGCTTGTTGGATGGCTTCCACTTAACAATAATGAATTCATAGAGGCTTCTATAGTTGTGTTATTATTCGTTATTCTTGGTGTTGCACGTCACAGTGGTAATATTAAAAGACTTATTAATGGAACAGAACGTAAAATTGGAGAAAAAAAGTAATGCAGTAATGGAGGATTATTAATGGTAAAGATAGGTGTATTAGGAGCTGGAAGCTGGGGACTTGGTCTTGCTATGCTTCTTCATAATAATGGACATGATGTAACAGTCTGGTCAGTATTTCCAGACGAGATTAATGAGCTTAACGCCACACGAGAGAATAAAAAATGTCTTCCAGGTGTAATATTCCCAGAAAGCGTAAAATTCTGTGCTGACACAGAAAAAGTTGTAACTGAAAGTGATGTGCTTATACTTGCGGTTGCTTCTCCTTATACAAGGTCAACAGCTAAAATCGTCGCACCATATGTTAAAGAAGGACAGTATATCGTTAATGTCGGCAAGGGTATTGAGGAGGAGTCTTTAAAGACATTATGTGAGGTAACAAAGGAAGAAATTCCACAGGCTGTAGTTGCTGTGTTATCAGGTCCAAGCCACGCTGAGGAGGTTGGAAGGGGAATTCCTACAACCTGCGTAATTGGTACAGCTAACAAGAAAGATGCAGAATATTTGCAGAATATGTTTATGAGTAATGTATTCCGTGTATACATAAGTCCTGATGTTCTTGGAATATGTATAGGTGGTGCATTGAAAAATGTAATCGCGCTTGCTGCTGGTATTGCTGACGGCTTAGGATATGGAGATAATACTAAGGCTGCACTTATAACAAGGGGGATTGCTGAGATAACACGACTTGGTCTTGCTATGGGTGCGGATTTTGCTACATTTTCAGGCTTGTCTGGAATAGGCGACCTTATTGTTACCTGTGCGAGTATGCACAGCCGTAACAGACGTGCCGGAATTCTTATCGGCAAAGGCTATACAACTAAAGAAGCTATGGATGAAGTACAGATGGTTGTAGAGGGTGTATATGCAGCTAAGGCAGCTAAGAAGCTTGCTGAAAAGTACAACGTAGAAATGCCAATAGTTGAACAGGTAAATCAGGTGTTATTTGATGGCAAATCTCCAGCAGATGGCGTTAAAGACCTTATGTTAAGAGATAAGAAAATCGAAGCCGGCAATGTTGAATGGCACTAAATTATTAATATACGAGAGGTTAATCATATGCGAGTTATTGCAGGTTCGGCCAGAAGTCTTCCTTTAAAAACTATTGAAGGAACAGATACCAGACCAACTCAGGATAGAATTAAAGAGACATTATTTAATATGCTCCAGTCAGATATTCCAGGATGTAAATTTCTTGATTTATATTCTGGAAGCGGTGCAATTGGAATTGAAGCCTTAAGTCGTGGAGCGGCTAAGGCTGTGCTTGTTGAGAATTCAAAAAAGGCAGTTGAATGTATTAAGGATAATCTTACGTTTACCAAGCTTGCTGATAAAGCAGATGTTATGGAAATGGATGTATTATCTGCAATCAACAGGCTTAAGGGCAAAGATGTATTCTCAATCGTCTATATGGATCCACCATACTCTAATGATTATGAGCGTGATGTATTAGCAGCCCTTAGAAATTCAGATATTATAGATGAATATACAATTATAATTGTTGAGGAAAAGCTTGATGCTGACCTTGACTATGCTGACGAATGTGGTTTTGATATTTACCGGGTAAAAAAATATAAGACTAATAAACATTTATTCTTAAGACTGAAGGGAAGTGCAGACTAAATGAAAAAGGCTATATATCCTGGAAGCTTTGACCCTGTTACATTAGGACATCTTGATATAATAAAGCGTTCAGCAGCACTTGTTGACCACCTTATCGTGGGTGTGTTAAACAACAGTACCAAAACACCATTGTTTTCAGTTGATGAACGTGTTAATATGTTAAAAGAAGTTACGAAAGACATTCCTAATGTCGAGATTTTAAGTTTCAGTGGACTCCTTGTAGATTTTGCAAGAGAGCATAATGTACAGGCTATAATAAGGGGACTTAGAGCCGTAACTGATTTTGAATATGAACTTGCTATGTCTCAGACTAACAGAGTAGCCGCTCCCGATATTGATACAATATTCCTTAATACAAGTCTTAAATATGCTTATTTAAGTTCAAGTATCGTTAAAGAAATGGCTATGTATGGCGGCGATATAAGTAAATTCGTACCAGAGTCTATTGTAGATATAGTGAGAGAACGATACAGCAGTAGTTATAATATTAAGGCAAATGAAAAGGGAGATATAAAATGAGTAGAATCGAACAGCTTATAAGCGATATAGAAAGCTACATAGATAATTGTAAATTTCAGCCATTATCTAATACTAAGATTATTGTAAATAAAGAGCAGCTTGAAGATATGCTGGCTGAATTAAGATTAAAGACACCTGAAGAAGTTAAGAAATACCAGAAAATTCTTAACAACAAAGATGCCATAATTGCCGATGCAAAAGAGCAGGCAGAATCTATTATTAATGCTGCACAGATACAGACAGAGGAACTTATTAATGAACACGAGATTATGCAGCGTGCATATGCACAGGCTAATGCCCTTATAGAGCAGGCAAGTGCACAGGCACAGGCTATTCTTGACAGTGCGACAGAAGATGCCAACAGCATACGTCAGGGTGCTATGGACTATACAGATGATATGCTTGAGAAGCTTCAGTATATAATCGAAAAGTCTATCCGTGACAACCGCGAGAAGTACGACTCTTTATTGTCTGGTCTTGAAAATGTTCTTTCGATTGTCAATAATAATCGTAATGAATTAAAAGCACCTGTTGTACAGGAAGAAGAGGAAGCTGTAGATAACGCACCTGACCAGCGTGAAGACAGCACAGATGACTATGGTTATGAAGAAGAATTTGAGGATGAGGATATCCTTGAATAATTATAATATAAATACAAAAATATAATACCAATATAAAATAAAATATAATATATATAGTAACAATATAAGGCTTATGTAAGAAATATAATTTGCTGTATAGATTATATTAATGAATTTATATAATGCTAATCAGAATACATATATCAGTAATAATGATATGCCAGCTGTTGCGAGGCTTAACATTATTTTCTGGTATATGTATTTTTTTATGTTTATCCCGTTATTGTTATTAGATGTTCCAGCAATTCCGATTGTCTGCATTAATGTAGATATTCCGCCAAATGCATTGGCTGTCAATATAAATGCAGCCTTAACTGAAGCACTGATATCACTTGAAGCGATAAGATATATGCCGTTAGTTATCTCTAACAGAGAACATATAATCATATTGATATAATTAAATCTTCCAAAAAGTACATCTATCATAGAGCATATGCAGGAAAATATAACAATATATCCACACATTTTTAATACATTATCAATTGATTTTATTATGGCATTGTCTAATACATTGAAGAAATTCTTATGTGAATTTATAGTGTGTTGTCTGCCGTTATTACACATATTATCCGTATGTTGGATATTATATGAATTTAAGTTAACTTTGTATCTGGTATTAGATGTCCTATTATAAAATATTTTTGCTGTGCAATTATTAATTGGTTCTTTATTACTATTTTTATTATTATTGTTATTCACTGGATATTTAATAAGCTGTACAGCACACAGAATTATTACAGGAAGATATACAGCAATAAGGAATTTTATTATTGTTATGGAGTTATTTATGGTGCCATAATATATGTATCCGATAACGAATCCGGGGCTTGATATATTACAGTATCCTGTTATATTATCAATTATTCTGCTGTCTGATTGTTTCTTATAATTAATGCAGTTAATAGCACCTATTGGAAATCCACAGAGCACACTTATAAATATAATAAATACAAGTCCCAGACGGCTGTTCACTGGCATATAATAATTAATACAGCCGGTGATAATCATAGCCACCAGCAATCCCGGCATAACACTCAAAGCCCATAATTTGATACCTTTAAGCGTTGCATTAATAATAATGTGTGGTGAACAGACAGTTACAAGAAATATTATAAGCATTATAAGAAATATCACATTATGGCTGTATTTCTTATGGTTTATTTTAGACGAATAACTATTATCACATCTATTGATTAATGAAAGTGTATATGTGTTATTGTGATTATTATTTAATTGTGGAGAATAAGCAGAATTCTTGATTTTACCCATATATTTATTTCCTGATAAGAAAGTCTTATTTGTCCGTTTAATATAATTTATTCTATTCATTACAACAGCCTGTTAGACATATTATTTAGTGAATAATAAAGTGAAAATGGAAAATATGAATAAAACGGACATTATAAATAATAAAACGAATCTGCTTATTATCACAATATGCTGTGCCTTAATATGCAGTATTCATCTTAATATTATAAGACACTATACGCGCATTGCGGCATATACGACATTAACCGTATCAGATGATAACTTCCGTGCAATGCAGGTGGAATGTGATTTGCAGGATATTATTAATAAGGCAGAACAGATGAATGTAAACCCTGCTGAGTTATTTATTGTGCTGTGTTGTATGAATGAATGTCATATAACGGACAATGCTGTTAAGCGGCTTACCGTGTCTGATTTTGACAAGGTCAAAACAATCTTCTGTAAGAAAAATGCTGCTGAATTCAAGCTTTTAAAACAAACCGCAACAGGCATACTATATGATATGGAATATTTTCCTGTGCCACACTCTTCAAAGACAGAGCAGTGGGTTAACTATGTTAATTCGTGGAATTATGAAAGAACCTACAAAGGTAACAGAACACACGAGGGAACTGATATATGTGCTGATATTAATAAAGATGGATTATATCCTGTTGTGTCTGTATGTGACGGAACAGTAACTAACGTCGGCTGGTTAGAGCTTGGCGGTTACCGGATAGGCATAACGTCTGCTAATAAAATATATTACTATTATGCCCACCTTGATTCCTATGCCAAAGCTTATAAAGCAGGTGATATAATTCATAAGGGAGAGCTGCTTGGCTATATGGGAAGTACAGGATACAGCAAAGTAGAGGGTACATCTGGCAAATTTCAGACACATTTACATTTTGGGATGTACATAACTGATAATTCAGGCAATGAAGTGTCAATCAACCCATATTGGATACTAAAATCTAATCAAAATAAGACTTTAATTTATGGTTATTAGTATCGTTATGTGCTATAATTATCGTCGGCTAATAGTGAAAAGATTTAAAGAATTTATGAAAATATATAATAGAAACGAGGACTTATATGGAAATACAGATGTGGAAAGAAATCCTTAACCCATACGAGCTTGCGGTAGAGGAGCTTCAGGTTAAGTTTAATCATATGGTTAAAGAATACCGACAGGCAGGCATATATTCTCCAATTGAACAGGTTTTAGGAAGGGTTAAATCTATATCCAGTATCTTATTAAAAGCCCAGAAGCATAATATAGACCTTAATGAAATTGAAGGACATATTCTTGACATCGCTGGTATAAGGCTTATATGCCAGTTTACTGATGACATATATAATGTAGCTGACCTTATAAGGGCAAGAAGCGATATGGAAGTCATAACTGAGAAAGATTATGTCAAGAATATCAAGGAAAGCGGATATCGAAGCTATCATATTATAGTCCAGTATAAAGTTGAAACTGTAAAGGGGACTAAGATAATTCCAGTAGAAATCCAGATACGAACACTTGGAATGAACTTCTGGGCTATAATTGAACACTCTCTCCAGTACAAATATAACGGCAATATTCCAAAGCACGTAAGGGAACGACTTACATCAGCCGCAGATGCCATATATACGCTTGATAACGAGATGATGAGTATTCACGATGAAATTATTGATGCACAGAATTATGTATCAACCAAAGCTAACATTGTATCTGACATACTTAATAATATACAAAGCCTTTATAAAGTTGCTAACAAGCAGGAAATCATCAGAATTCAGGATGAATTCTATGAGATATACCAGACTGATGATGTTGCCAGACTGCAAAGATTCAGCAGGCAGGTAGATATGATTGCAGAGAATTATAAAGCACAGAGTATATAAAATGTATAAAGAAAGAGGATTTTATGAATTTACCAGAGAAATATCTTAATTCAATGAAAGATATGCTTAAAGATGATTTTGATGATTATCTTGAAAGCTTTAATGATAAAAGATTATATGGACTTCGTGTTAACAACCTTAAGATTTCAACAGAAGATTTTCTTAAGATAAGTCCATTTAAGCTTACACCCATACCTTGGATTGAGAATGGCTTTTACTATGAAGAAACAGATAAACCAGCAAAGCACCCATATTATTACGCCGGACTTTACTATATTCAGGAGCCTAGTGCAATGACACCAGCTAATGTACTTCCTATTGATGAGGGCGATGTTGTATTTGATATGTGTGCCGCACCAGGAGGAAAATCGACAGAGCTTGCAGCAAAGCTTAATGGAACAGGACTTCTTATAACTAATGACATAAGCAATTCAAGAACCAAGGCACTGCTTAAGAATGTTGAAGTATCTGGTATTTATAACCTTTGTGTGCTTAATGAAGACCCAGCTAAGATATCAGGAAGATTCACAGAATTCTTTGATAAGGTTCTTATAGATGCACCTTGTTCTGGTGAGGGTATGTTCAGAAAAGATAATAAACTTATCAAGGCGTGGGAACAGAGCGGACCAGAAGTATATTCTGCAATACAGAAAAGCATTATAATACATGGTGCGAAAATGCTCCGCCCAGGTGGAATGATGCTTTATTCAACCTGTACATTTTCTTCTCTGGAAGATGAAGAGAGCATTAAATATCTTCTTGATAACTGTCCAGATATGAAACTTGTTGATATTAAACCATACGAAGGATTTACTAAGGGCTTTACTGATATTGATAATGATAATAAGTATAATCTTGACAAATGTGTGAGGATATTCCCACATAAAATGCATGGCGAAGGACATTTTGTTGCACTTCTTAAAAAGGATAATCCAGATGACATTAATAATGCACATTATACAAGAGGATCATTTAATACTAAAATTCCAGATGAGTTAAAGGATTTCCTTGCAAATGTATCAATGGATATCGACACTAAATATATTAATATAAGAGATAACCGCGTGTACTATATTTCCAGGTATATGGCTGATGAAAAGGGTCTTAGAATAATAAGAAATGGTCTTTTGCTTGGTGAACTTAAAAAGAACCGCTTTGAGCCAAGTCAGGCACTTGCTATGGCACTTACAATGAGACAGTATAATAACTGCATTAACCTTAGCGTAGACGATGAACGTGTTGTAAGATATTTAAAGGGCGAGACAATTGACGTTGATGATTTTGCTGACAGCAAGGGCTGGGCATTGCTTTGCGTTGACGGATATCCTTTAGGCTGGGGTAAATCTAATGGCTCGCAGCTTAAGAATAAATATCTTGCCGGCTGGAGATGGATGTAGAAGGAAAGGACTTTAATGGTTATTAGATTAGACAAATATCTTTGTGATATGCAGGCTGGAACAAGAAGTGCCGTAAAAGACATAATCAGAAAGAAAAGGGTTACAATCAATGGCGAAGTTATCACTCGTCCAGAGATTAAAGTCGATATAGACAAGGATGTTGTAGCTGTTGATAATAACGTGTTAGGCTATTCAGAATACGAATATTATATGCTTAATAAGCCAGCAGGCGTTGTGTCTGCTGTATCTGATAAGGATTTTAAGACTGTCGTTGAACTTATAACTGATAACAAACGTAAGGATTTATTTCCGGTTGGAAGACTGGATAAGGATACAGAAGGACTTCTTATCATAACTAATAATGGTGATATGGCACACAGGCTGTTATCACCAAAGCACCATATTGATAAGACTTATTATGTTGTAGCAAAAGGCAGTATAGACAATAAATATATTGATGAGTTTAAAAATGGGCTTGTTGTTGATAAAGATTTTACCGCAATGCCAGCAAAGCTTGAGATACTTCAATATAACAATCAGGATGATACAACATTTTTAAATATAACAATTCAAGAGGGAAAGTTTCATCAGATAAAAAGAATGTTTAAGGCAGCCGGTTCAGAGGTGCTTTATCTTAAAAGATTATCAATGGGAAAGTTACAGCTTGATGAAACACTTGAACCTGGAAAGTTCAGGCCATTAACCGGTAGTGAAATTGATTTATTAAAAAGCTGGAATTAACATTTGTGTCTGTGTGCACTTGACACAAATCAACCAGATACCTGTTAGATACATTGCAGTTATACTGCATTAAAGTGTGCACAGAAATGAGGATATATATGATACACGATTTTCTCCCCGTTTGTAGGGAAGATATGGAAAAAAGAGGGTGGGAGCAATGTGATTTCGTCTATGTTTCAGGTGATGCTTATGTAGACCACCCATCGTTTGGACCTGCTATCATATCAAGGGTATTGGAATCCTTTGGATATAAAGTTGGAATAATAGCACAGCCAGACTGGAAGAATAAAGACTCCATAACAATACTTGGTGAACCACGTCTTGGATTTTTAGTGTCTGCGGGGAATATGGACTCTATGGTAAACCATTATACCGTCAATAAGAAAAGACGTCATTCAGATGCCTTTTCACCTGGCGGAGTTATGGGATTAAGACCTGATTATGCGACAATTGTATACTGTAACTTAATTAAGCAGGTATACAAATCAACTCCTATTATATTAGGTGGAATTGAAGCTTCATTAAGAAGACTGTCGCACTATGATTACTGGTCTGACAAAGTAAAACATTCCGTTCTTATAGATTCGGGTGCAGATATAATCTCTTACGGAATGGGTGAACATTCTATTGTTGAGATAGCTGATGCACTTAATGCAGGAATTGATGTAAAAGATATAACTTATATCAATGGAACTGTATACAAGACTAAGACATTGGATAATTTATCTGACTATATAAATCTTCCATCCTATGATGAGATTGTAAAAGATAAAAGAATATATGCTGAAAGTTTTTATACACAGTATAAAAATACTGATCCATTTACTGCAAAGATACTTGTAGAAAAAGCCAAAGAAAAACTATATGTCGTACAGAATCCACCAGCAAAACCGCTTACTACTATGGAGATGGACGATGTATATGCACTTCCGTATATGAGAGATTATCACCCAATGTATAAAGCAGATGGCGGAATACCGGCTTTATCAGAGATTAAATTCTCAATAACAAGCAACAGAGGGTGTTTTGGAGGCTGTTCATTCTGTGCCTTAACATTTCATCAGGGAAGGATAATTCAGGTAAGAAGCCACGAATCCATTGTTGATGAAGCTGTTACTATGACTAAAGATAGAGATTTCAAGGGGTATATACACGATGTTGGAGGACCTACAGCTAATTTCAGGCATACTTCCTGCGAAAAGCAGCTTACTTCAGGCATACTTCCTGCGAAAAGCAGCTTACTAAGGGCGTATGTATGAACAGACAGTGCCTTTTTCCGGCTCCCTGCAAGAATCTTACAGTTGACCATTCTGATTATATTAAGCTTTTAAGAAAGCTTCGTAAAGTGCCTGGCGTTAAGAAGGTGTTTATCCGTTCGGGAATACGTTTTGACTACTGTATGTGTGATGCTGATGATACATTTATTAGAGAGTTATGCGAACATCATATAAGCGGACAGTTAAGGGTTGCACCTGAGCATATATCAGATAATGTCCTTACGAAAATGGGCAAGCCTTCCAATGATGTATATGAAAAGTTCTTACAACGTTATAAGCGCATTAATAATAAGACAGGCAAGCAGCAGTTCGTTGTCCCATATCTTATGTCAAGCCACCCCGGTTCGACTATGAAGGAGGCGATTGAGCTTGCAGAATATATAAGGGATCTTGGTTATATGCCCGAACAGGTGCAGGATTTCTATCCAACACCATCAACGCTGTCTACCTGTATGTATTATACAGGCTTAGATCCTGCTACTATGGAGAAGGTATATACTCCTGTAAGCCACCACGAAAAGGAAATGCAGAGAGCCCTTATACAATACCGTAATCCAGATAATTACGATCTTGTTAAGGAAGCCCTTATTAAAAATGGACGTACAGACCTTATAGGATTTGGACCAAAATGCCTTATTCCACCAAGAAAAATATCCCATAACACAGGAGGAAAGAACTTTTCATCACGCAAACATAAGACTGTTAAAAATACCACAGCTTATAACAATAAGGGAAAACATAATAGTGCTGGTGCGGGTAAAAGAAGTTCCAATAATAAATCAAAATCTACTAAAAAAGGACATAAGTTATGAGTAAAAAAGAAAAAGGTGAGTTTGGTTATCTTAAATACAAAAGAAGTTTTAACCTGCTTCTTACTATTATTGCATTTTTAATAATTGCCGCAGTATTTGTAACAGGTTTAATAATCTTTAAATCAAGAAATAATTATATGACACTTGTGGCAACTGTTCTTGTTCTTCCCGGTGCTAAAATAGCAGTTTCCTATTTTATATTACTGCCACATAAGGTATGTGATAAGGAACTATATACAAGCGTTGAAGCTGCAAAGGGAGAGTTATCAGCTTTATATGATGTAATTGTCAGCAATAACAAAAAGCCCATTGGCGTATGTGCTATGGTCATATCTGACAACACAATAATTGCATTAAGCCATGATAAAGCTCCGGATAAGGCATTATTTGAGACAAGCCTTAAAGAATTCTTAAAGAATGATAAGTTAAATGTGACTGTCACTCTTTATACAGAAAAGGATACATTTATTAAAAGAGCAGCTAATATGGCGGCTAACTATGACAATAGCGATACGAATAAGAACAATCGTATAAAGTATGTAACTGAAAGCTGCCTTAATATGTGCTTATAATATGTGGAGTGTTGAATGAAAGAATTAATAATAGATAAATTAGGCGACAACCAGAGGCTTGATAAGTATCTTTCAAAGTATCTGTCTGCCGCAAGTAAAAGCTTTATATATAAAATGCTTAGAAAAAAGAATATTACACTTAATGACAAGAAGGCTGACGGAAGCGAGAAATTACAATCAGGCGACTCTGTCAAAATATTTTTTTCTGATGAAACACTTAATAAGTTCAGTGAAGGCAAAAGCTGCATATCTAATGCTGGCAGCAGACAGACCAATAATATGACAGACAAAGCTGCTGATAACACTGCTAATGAACCTGCTGTAAGAACAGATGGCAAACATACAGACAGCACGGCTGATAAATATTCCTACACAGCTTCTAAAAAAGGTCTTTCTGTTGATTATGAAAAAATATACAGACCGCTTGATATTGTGTATGAAGATGAGAATGTCCTGTTTATTAATAAGCCTGTCGGTATGCTGTCACAAAAGGCTGATAAAAATGACTGCTCTTTAGTAGAATATATAACAGCATACCTGCTTCATAATAATTCTCTTACATATGAAGACCTTGCTATGTTCACGCCGTCAATATGCAACCGCCTTGACAGAAATACAAGCGGCATAATTGCGGCAGGTAAGACGATGAAAGGCTTGCAGGAGCTTTCATCACATTTTAAGGAAAGAACACTTACCAAATATTATATATGTATCGTGGCTGGAAAGATTGATAAAAGACAACTGATTAAAGGCTATCTTTACAAGGATAAAAAGCTTAACAAAGTTACAATATGCCAGACGCTGCCAAAGGGCAGGGATACAAGTGAATATCTTCAAATCGAAACGGAATATATCCCTGTTGCATATTCTGATAATGCCACGCTTCTAAAGGTTCATCTTATAACCGGACGAAGCCACCAGATACGTGCCCACCTTGCAAGTATCAATCATCCGCTGGCAGGTGATTATAAGTACGGAAAAGCTTCTTTTAACAGAAGGTTCACTGACAAATACAATTGTAAAAGCCAGTTATTACATTCTTATGAGCTTAATATACCTGATATGGATATCCATATACATACGGATATTCCAGATATATTTTTAAATGTATTAAAAGGAGAAAATATATGGCAGCCTGGAATTCAAGAGGTCTTAGAGGCTCTTCATTAGAAGAATATATTAATATGACCAATGAGAAATATCTTCTGAACCATTTAGGACTTATACAGAAGATACCAACACCTATAACGCCTATTAAGATTAATCAGGAGACAAGACAGATTACACTTGCGTACTTTGAACAGAAGAGTACTGTTGATTATATAGGTGTTATACAGGGAATACCTGTATGTTTTGATGCTAAGGAATGTGCTGCAGATACATTTCCAATACATAATATACACGAACATCAGGTTGAATTTATGAAAGAATTTGAAAGGCAGGACGGAATTGCTTTTATAATATTATTTTTTTCAGCAAGAGATGAGTTCTATTATTTGCCATTTTCTGATATAATAAAGTTTTGGGAAAGAGCTAAAGCTGGTGAAAGAAAAAGTTTTACTTATGATGAGATTGATAAAAGCTTTAGAATCAATTCTGGCAAAGGAATTATGATTCACTATCTAGAAACGATTCAAAAAGACTTAGACAGACGGGAGCAGTAATTATGAAACATAATTATCTTGACAATTATGAATTAGTCAATGGATATGCACTTATTGACACGGATTTTTCGATTATCACAGCTAACGAGAAAATGTACAAATTTCTTGGTGCTGTGCGAAAGGCAGCAATCTCTGATGCGATTCATCAGGTAGATATTGATGATTTTATTAATGTGTCTAATAACCTGCGTATTGGGCAAAGTAAAAGTATGGTTCTGCGTATGAAAAGAGTTGATAACTCATACAGATGGGTTCTTATGGATATAAAAAGACTTTATATGTCCAATAACCACAAGAAAGAATACCTTGAACTTAATATATCTGATGTCATTGGTCTTAAAAATCATACTAATCATCTTAATGAAGATATAGGAATATATAGGAGAGTGCTATCAATAAATGATAAATTAGTCTACACCTATGAATATGATAAAGATTTATTTACCATATATAATTATGTTAATGACGATGCCATAGCTGTAATATCTTCAACTATTGATGATGTATATGAAAGAATTCTAAAAAAAGGACTTATACCAGATGAGTCAATAAAAGAATATACTGCATATTTTAATAATATAAAAAATGCTAAGAGTGTGTACGAGCACCATTTTAGTATAAATGTTAATTATGGTGATGGATTAAAGCCTACCGGTTCATATATAAATGGCTCAACAATATACTCACAAAGAAAACCAATACGTTCAGTTGGAACACTTAAGCTTCCAGATGCCAATAATGTATTCTCAAAGACTACATATGATTATGAAGACTGTAATAAAATGCTTGGACGTGAGGGACTTGAGAAATATACGCTTAACAATATTTCTTATAATAAAAATTATAGATTTGCATTTATCAAGGTTCATATTGATAATATTGCTGAATACAAGGATACCCATGGCAAAAAGGCTTATAATACAATTCTTGACATAATCAAAGAAACATTATTAAAGGTTGTAGAATACCGTGGTGTAGCAGGTAATCCTGATAATGAAACAGAATATGTTGTTATAGTTAAAGATCTTTATAATGAATCAGAGCTAAGGGCATTTATCGAATATATGAGGTCGCGTATTATATGGGAATGTAAAGCATTTGATGTCTCATTTATGCCGTTATTCTCTATAGGAATTGGACGATATCCTGATAACGGAACAGATTTTAAGGTTATAACTGATAAACTAATAAAAGCCACAGACATTGCTATATCAAAGGGCGGTAACAGATATATAATCTACAAGGAAGATATTCACGGAGAACTATAATATTGTATACAATCAGGCTTGACAGCCTAAAAGTCATTATGTATAATCTCTTTAACATATTATCACGTTACTTTAGTAAAGTGATGCTGATATAAATTTACACGAATCGAGGATGATTATGAAAAAAGATCTGCTTCATACACCTGAAGGTGTACGCGATATATACAGCACTGAATGTGTTGAAAAGAAAATAATAGAAAACAAGCTCCACGATGTATGCCGTCTTTACGGATATAACGATATACAGACACCATCTATTGAATATTTTGATGTATTTAGCAAAGAACGAGGCAGCGTACCTTCTAATGAAATGTTCAAGTTATTCGACAGATATGGCAATACTCTTGTGTTAAGACCTGATATGACACCTTCTATAGCAAGGGCAGCAGCTAAATACTTTGAGGATCATATTCTTCCTATTAAACTCTGCTATGTCAGCAATACATTTATTAATGTCAGCAAGTATTATCAGGGCAGATTAAAAGAGAATACAGTTATCGGTGCTGAATTAATAGATGATGCTTCAATTGATGCGGATTACGAAATAATCTGTATGGTAATTGACTGTATGAAGAATGCTGGGCTTACTGAGTTTCAGGTAGAGCTCGGCAATGTAGCCTTCTTTAACGGATTATTAAAAGATGCAGGAATTAAAGGAGATACCTACGAAGAACTTCTTAATCTTATTAATGAGAAGAATTATATCGGTGTAGAAGAAATTCTTAATAATCTTAATATTGATAAGAATACAGCTAAGGTATTATTAGAACTTCCACAGCTTTTTGGACAGGCAGAGGTGCTTGATAAAGCCAGAAGCCTTACTAATATTCCAGAATGCATCGAGGCTGTTGACAGACTTACCAATCTTTATGAGCTTCTTAAGATTAATGGCTACGATAAGTATGTATCCTTTGACCTTGGTGAATTAAGTAACCATACATATTATACAGGAATTATATTTCACGCATTTACATTTGGAACGGGCGAACCAATTGCAAGTGGTGGACGATATGACAAGCTTCTTGGACAGTTCGGCTGTGACAAGGCTTCTATTGGTTTCTCTCTTATAATTGACAGACTTATGGCTGCAATTAACAGACAGAATATAGAGATTGAAGTTGAATACAGCGGTGTGCTTCTTGTATACAGTGGGGATAAGCTTCAGGATGCTGTCAAACGTGCTAATGAATTAAGAAAAGACGGCATTAATGTATGTATGATAAGAAAGAATGATAATAAGTCTGAAAGCCAGTATATTGAATATGCAAAGGCTTCACAGCTTTCAGATGTTGTTTATATTTAACATGCACAGATTTAATCTGCTCTATAAAGAACAAGAATGGAGATTAGTATGAGATACATAACTATTGCACTGGCTAAAGGCCGTTTAGCTAAAAAAGCACTTGAGATATTTGAACATATCGGTGTAACTTGTGATGAGATGAAAGACGAGAACACAAGAAAGTTAATATTCACTAATGAAGAGTTAGGTATAAGATTTTTCCTTGCAAAGCCTTCAGATGTTCCAACATATGTAGAATATGGTGCGGCTGATATTGGCATTGTAGGCAAGGATACACTGCTTGAGGAGGGACGTTCATTATATGAAGTATATGACCTTAAAATCGGGCAATGTAAAATGTGTGTATGTGGTCCAGCCTCAGCCAGGGAAAAATTACAGCACCACGAACTTATAAGAGTTGCTTCCAAGTATCCTAATATCGCCAAAGACTATTTCTATAACAAGAAGCACCAGACAGTAGAAATCATAAAGCTTAACGGTTCAGTTGAGCTGGCACCTATTGTAGGACTTTCAGAAGTTATTGTTGATATTGTAGAGACTGGTGCAACACTTAGGGAAAATGGTCTTGAAGTTCTTGAAGAAGTATGCCCATTATCAGCACGTATTGTTGTTAACCAGGTAAGTATGAAAATGGAGAACGAAAGAATTACAAAGCTTATTAATGATATAAAGAATTACCTTGAGAACAATAATCACTAATAATTGTTTATATTAAATAATAAAATATACATTCAACGAATGGGATGGAGGACTATATGAGAATAGTTAAATTAACAGATGAAACTAAGAATAATATCCTTGAGGATTTATTAAAAAGAAGTCCTAACAGCTACGGAAAGTTTGAAGCAGCCGTTAATGATATTCTTTTAAATGTAAGAACTAACAAAGACGAGGCTCTTTTTAAGTATACTAAAGACTTTGATAAGGCTGACATTAATGCTTCTAATATCGTTGTAACTAAAGAGGAGATTGAGGAAGCTTACACAAAGGTTGACCCAGCTTTAGTTGATGTAATAAGAAAATCTCTTAGGAATATTAAGGAATACCACGAAAAGCAGAAGCAGTACAGCTGGTTTGACTCTAAGCCGGACGGAACTATTCTTGGACAGAAAGTAACTCCATTAGCAAGAGCTGGTGTATATGTACCTGGCGGAAAAGCTGCTTATCCATCATCAGTTCTTATGAATGTAGTACCTGCTAAAGTTGCAGGTGTTGAACAGATTATTATGTGTACACCTCCAGACCACGAAGGAAAGGTATATCCTACAACACTTGTAGCAGCTAATGAGGCTGGCGTTGATGTTGTATACAAGGCAGGCGGTGCTCAGGCAATTGCAGCTATGGCTTATGGTACAGAGTCTATTCCAAAAGTTGATAAAATATGCGGTCCGGGTAATATCTATGTTGCCCTTGCTAAAAAAGCTGTGTTTGGTTATGTAAGTATAGACTCTGTTGCAGGTCCTAGTGAAATTCTTGTAATTGCTGATGAGACAGCTAACCCAAGATATGTAGCCGCAGATCTTTTATCTCAGGCTGAACACGATGAGATGGCATCAGCAATCCTTATTACAACAAGCAGTGAGCTTGCCAATAAAGTATCTGCTGAGATTGACGGCTTCTTAAAGGAACTATCAAGAAGTGAGATTATATCTAAATCACTTGATAACTATGGTTATATTCTTCTTGTAGACGATATCAATGAAGCTGTTTCAGTTGCCAACGATATAGCATCAGAACATCTTGAGATTGTAACTAAAGATCCATTTAATGTAATGACTAAGATTAAGAATGCAGGTGCAATATTCCTTGGAGAATACAGCTCAGAGCCTCTTGGAGATTACTTTGCTGGTCCTAACCATGTACTTCCTACTAATGGTACAGCTAAATTCTTCTCAGCATTAAGTGTTGATGACTTTATTAAGAAATCAAGCATAATATCTTATTCAAGGGAAGCTCTTGAAGCTATACATAATGATATTGAGAACTTTGCGTCAGCAGAACATCTTACTGCACACGCTAATTCAATAAAAGTTCGTTTTGAATAAATCGGACATTATATGTGATGTTATGGGTAGGATATCTTTTTTGCCCTGACATCTTTAATATATAATTATATCAGAATCGAGGACGTATATATGTCAAATATGCAGGCAAGACAGGCAACAATTCATAGAAAGACAAGTGAGACAGATATAAAGCTTTTTCTGTGCCTAGACGGAGAGGGCAATGCACAGGTAGATACAGGAATAGGCTTTTTTGACCATATGCTAAAAAGCTTCGCAAAGCATGGTATGTTCGACCTTAACTTAAAAGTTACAGGCGACTTAATCGTTGACTGCCACCATACTATTGAAGATGTTGGTATCGTGCTTGGAGAAGCTGTTAAAAAAGCTCTTGGTGATAAGAAGTCCATAAGAAGATACGGTGATATTATACTTCCTATGGATGAAGCACTTATATTATGTGCGATTGATTTATCAGGAAGACCATATCTTGTATTTGAGTCACAATTCACTTCCGATATGGTTGGATATTTTGATACACAGATGGTTAAAGAATTCTTCTATGCCATATCATACAGTGCAGGAATGAACCTTCATATAAGAAAGATAACCGGTGAGAATGACCACCACATTATTGAGGGAATGTTCAAGGCATTTGCCAAGGCTTTAGATGAAGCTTGTATGAAAGATGCAAGAATTAAATCAGTATTATCTACAAAGGGAAGCCTGTAAATATAAATATTAAGTAAAGATTGGAGCATACAATGAGATTATACCCAGCTATTGATATTAAAGACGGACAGTGTGTAAGATTAAAAAAAGGTCTTTTTAATGATGTAACAGTATATTCAGATAAGCCTTATGAAATAGCCAGGGGCTTTGAACAGGACGGCGCTAAATTCATACATACTGTTGACTTGGATGGTGCATTAAAGGGGCGTGGCGTAAATGCTGACACAATCAGAAAGATAGTATCAAGTGTCAATATACCTGTCCAGATGGGCGGTGGAGTAAGAACACTTGAGAATATTAAAGAAGTTCTCGACCTTGGTGTATACCGTGTAATTATTGGTACTAAGGCAGTTGAAAATCCTGATTTCATAAAGCAGGCAATTGATAAATTCGGACCTGAACATATTGTTGTTGGTGTTGATGCCAAGGACGGGCTTGTAGCCGTTGAAGGCTGGGAAAAGGTAAGTGACAAGACTGCTCTTTCTTTAGCTTTGGCTATGAAAGATATGGGTGTCCAGACAATTGTCTATACTGATATATCTAAAGATGGTATGCTTCAGGGTCCTAATATTGAACAGACTAAGCTTTTATCTGATAAGACAGGAATTAATATAATCGCTTCTGGCGGAATGTCCTGTGTGCAGGATTTAAAGAATATCAATGATGCAGGTATCCACGGAGCAATAATAGGAAAAGCCTTATATGAGAACAGAATTAACCTTAAAGACGCTGTTGATATGTTTGAATCTGGAAGTTCTGTAATTGAAGCTTCTAAAAAGCTTAATACAAGCCTTTCATTTTCTGATTTCAAACTTAACTCAGATGGTTTAATTCCAGTAGTTGTACAGGACTATGTCAATAATGAAGTGCTTATGGTTGCATATATGAACGAAGAAGCCTATAACCATACTGTTAATACAGGGGTTATGACTTATTACAGCAGAAGCCGTCAGGAATTATGGATTAAGGGCGAAACTTCTGGTCATTACCAGTATGTAAGTTCACTTGACATTGACTGTGATAATGATACAATACTTGCAAAGGTACGTCAGATAGGTGCAGCCTGCCACACTGGCAACAGAAGCTGTTTCTATCGTAATCTGTACCTTAGAGATTTATAATTCATAGATGAGAGCAGGATATGACTATTAAATATATCATTACACAGATTAACGATAATATAATATATTCAAAGTATAACAACAACGGTTGTCTTAGTCTTAATATAGTAGACAAAAGCAGCCTGGTTGGTAATATATACATTGGCAGAGTTGAAAATGTTGTTAAAAACATCAGCTCTGCTTTTGTTGAAATTGAAAATAAAATTAAATGCTATTACCAGCTTGAAAATAATAAGAATAATATATTTCTTAATACAAAGAATAATAAAGCTGTCAACATTGGTGATAAGCTTTTAGTACAGGTAAGCAATGATGTCCATAAGACAAAGCCTCCTACAGCGACTTCCAAGATAGATATATCAGGACAGTATATTGTAGTGTCAAGTGATGTCAAAGGTGTGTCAATATCTAACAAATGCAAGAAAGCTTCTGTATGTATAGAAGCTTCTTCTGTTCTAAAGGACTATATTAAAGAACATCTTACAGCTTTTAATGATAAACTTCAGGCTTCAGGTACATTTTCTTATGGAATAATTATAAGAAGCAGTGCCGCTAATGCAGATATTAATACAGTACTTAATGAGGCTTACTCTCTTATAGACCAGTACGAACATATAATACAGAATGCTGTATTTGGAACATTTTACACTAAGCTTTATGAAAAAGAGCCGCCTATGGTAAGCGAACTCAGGCATCTTAGTGCTGATAATACAATCGAAGTCATCACAGATATTCCATATTATTATGATTTGCTTAATACACATTTTAAAGATAACAGCAATATGAGTTTACGATTATATGAAGATGAATTACTGCCTCTATATAAGCTTTATTCTGTCGAAAAGACATTATCAGAAGCATTATCCAGAAAAGTATGGCTTAAATGCGGAGGCTACATTATAATCGAACAGACAGAGGCTATGAGTGTTGTCGATGTCAATTCAGGCAAAAATGTTACAAAAGCAAAAAAAGAAGCTGATAAAGAGAACAACATTTTAAAGACTAATATTGAAGCTGGAATTGAAATTATAAGACAGCTCCGCTTAAGAAATATTTCTGGAATTATTATTATTGATTTTATTAATATGGCACAGCAGGAAAGCAGGGATAAATTATTATCAGTTCTTAAGGAATACGCCCGATTAGAAAGTATCCAGACTAATGTGGTTGATATTACACCTCTTGGACTTGTTGAAATGACACGAAAGAATAATGGCAAGACATTAAAAGAATTAATCAAAACCGGAGAGTGAGTTTATGTCAGAGAATAATTTAACGGGCTATGAAAAAAGATATAATGCTGTATACAATTACCTTGATACGCATAAGGCACTAAAGAACATTCTGCTCTTATTATATAAAGTGCTTCCGTATGTTACTGCATTATCGTATATGGTTCTTATTGTATTATGTGCCAGATCCAAATCAACAATCGCAACACCTGCAATTGCTCTAAGCGTAGATGCAACAGGTTATGTTGAAACATCTAATGTATTTATTACAGCTAAACTTATACTTGCACCATTAACTTCATTTATATTTGTATCATTTATAAGAAAATGTCTTGATTCACCAAGACCATATACAAAATATAATATAACACCTATTGTAAAAAAAGATAAAGAGGGAGAGTCTATGCCAAGCAGACATATATTCTCAATCACTATTATTGCAATGTGCTGGTTATATATATACCAGCCTGTCGGTATTATACTTTTAGTTATGACACTTGTGCTTGCAGTATTAAGAGTTGTTATGGGTGTGCATTTTATTAAAGATGTTATTGCCGGAATTATATGTGGAATTATATGCGGATTTATAGGATTGTGGATTTTATAATTTTTTTAGAATTATTTTTTTAAGACTATTGACATTTGTTTACTGATACTATATTATATTCTAGTGTGCCGCTCAGTTAGGACATAAGCAGGTATTTTACCTCTCCAAAACTGGCGAGTAATTATTTTAGGAGGTGCCATATGTACGCAATTATTGCAACAGGTGGTAAACAGTACACAGTTTCAGAAGGCGATGTAATCAAGGTTGAAAAGCTTGGTGTTAACGCTGGCGATACTGTTACATTTGACCAGGTTCTTTTCGTTAATAACGGTGAAGCTAAGGTTGGTGATCCTACAGTAGCAGGAGCAACAGTTACAGCAAGCGTTGTTGAAGAAGGTAAGGACAAGAAAGTCATCGTGTATAAGTATAAGAGAAAAACTGGATATCACAAGAAGAACGGTCACAGACAGCTCTTCACTAAGGTTAAGATTGAAAAGATTAATGCTTAATTATTAATCGGATGTGAGGTGTGTTATCCATGACTCATATAACAATCTACAAGTCGTCTGCTACGAACAGGACTGTAGGCTTTAAGTCAGCAGGACATGCTGGCTATGCAGAAGAAGGTAGTGATATTATCTGTTCTGCAATTTCTGTATTGACTATCAATACGATTAATTCGATTGAGCAATTCACGGATGCCGTATATGATATGTCGGTTGATGATGAGGAGGCTAGTATTGATTACATAGTCACTTCTAATATCAGTGATACAACACAGGTATTGTTAGATGCCTTAGAACTTGGTTTAAGAACTATGGCTGCTGATAATCCTGATTACTTATTGATTACCGTCAAGGAGGTGTAATGTTATGTTGAATTTGAACCTTCAGTTTTTCGCTCATAAAAAGGGTGTTGGTTCTACAAAGAATGGTAGAGATTCAGAATCTAAGAGATTAGGTGCAAAGAGAGCTGATGGACAGTTCGTTTTAGCTGGTAATATTCTTTACAGACAGCGTGGAACAAAGATTCATCCAGGTGTTAATGTTGGTCGTGGTGGCGATGATACATTATTCGCACTTGTTGATGGAACTGTTAAGTTTGAAAGAAAGGGCAGAGATAAGAAGCAGGTTTCTGTTTATCCTGTTGCCTCAGAGAACTAATTAGTTTTTATAAGCTCCAAATCTTCGGATTTGGGGCTTTTTGTGAATTAGAGGGGATAATTAATTAACTAATTAATATCTAATTATTGTTTTAACCTATAAACAGGCAATATTTCTTTTAATATATAATACAAATATTGCTATACGATATTTCAGATATGATATTTCAGATTGGCTTATTTATATATTTATGTAATATAACAAGCGGCTTTTAGCAGCGTTAGAATGGAGATTAATATGTTTTCAGATAAAGTAAGAATATTTATTAAATCTGGTAAGGGTGGGGACGGACACGTAAGTTTCAGACGTGAGCTTTATGTACCTGCTGGTGGACCAGATGGCGGTAATGGTGGACACGGTGGTGACATCATATTTCAGGTAGATAAAGGACTTAATACACTTGGTGATTTCAGACATAATAGCAAGTATATCGCACAGAGCGGTGAAGAAGGCGGAAAGAAAAGATGTACTGGAAAGAACGGAGAAGACCTTATAATCAAAGTTCCTGAAGGTACTGTAATATATGATGACGAATCAGGCAAGGTAATTGCTGATATGTCAGGCGATAATATGAAAGAAACTATCCTTAAAGGTGGACGCGGCGGAAAGGGTAATATGAACTATGCCACAGCTACAATGCAGGCTCCACAGTATGCACAGCCGGGACAGGAAGCTAAAGAGCTCTGGGTAAGACTTGAATTAAAATGTATTGCTGATGTAGGTCTTGTTGGTTTCCCTAACGTGGGTAAATCTACATTTTTATCAAGAGTAACTAATGCACGTCCAAAGATAGCTAACTATCATTTCACAACACTTAACCCTAATCTTGGTGTTGTTGATATAGATGGTGGTAAGGGCTTTGTAATAGCTGATATTCCAGGTCTTATAGAGGGTGCTTCTGAGGGCGTTGGTCTTGGACACCAGTTCTTAAGACACATTGAGAGAACTAAGGTTATTATCCATATTGTAGATGCAGCTTCTACTGAGGGACGAGATCCTATAGCTGATATTAAAGCTATCAATGCAGAATTAGAGGCTTACAATCCTGATCTTCTTAAAAGGCCTCAGGTAATAGCTGCCAATAAGATTGATGCCATATATGATGACGGCTCAGGAACTAACCCTGTAGAGCTTATAAAGGCCGCATTTGAGCCGGAAGGCATTAAGGTATACCCAATATCAGCCGTAACCGGACAGGGCGTTAAAGAACTTTTATACGCAGTAAGAGAGCTTCTTGATAACTTCCCTGATGATGTAGTTATATTTGAGAAGGAATTCGATGTTGACGAACTTCTTGATAACTCAGATGATAATTACAATGTATATATTGACGAGAATGGCGTATTCATCGTTGAAGGTGAACGTATTGATAAAATGCTTGGTTACACTAACCTTGAGTCAGAAAAAGGCTTTAACTTCTTCCAGAAGTTTATGAAGAGTTCTGGTGCTATCGACCGACTTGAAGAACTTGGAATTGAAGAGGGCGATACAGTACGGGTTGGCGATTATCTTGAATTTGATTATTATAGAGCTTAATAGATTTTATTATTATAGAGCTTACTTAATAGAAATAATGTATGACACTATAAATATTTCATTGCATAATCTTATCACTGACTATGCAATGAAACACATAAAAGAAAGGAATTAACTATGACAAGCAAACAGCGTGCATATTTAAAGGGACTTGCTATGACTATGGATCCAATATTCCAGTTTGGAAAGAATAGTCTTACACCAGAAAATACCAAGGCTATAGCCGAGGCATTGGAAGCAAGGGAGTTAATAAAGATTAATGTTCTTCAGAACTGTGCTGATGATCCTAAGGAAATCGCACAGATTGTAGCTGAGAGAACACACTCACAGGTTGTTCAGGTTATCGGAAAGAAGATTGTATTATATAAAGAGTCTAAGGATAACAAGAAAATTGAACTTCCTAAGGATAATAAGAAGAAGTAATATCAAATTAAATAAATCATATTACAGAATTAACATAATGAGTTTTTAAGGAGGCTATATGTCCGGCATAGTTGGAATAATGGGCGGTACATTTAATCCTGTCCACAATGGACACATTGCGATTGCCAAAGCGGCACACGAACAATTCAATATACCATATATTCTTGTTATGCCATCATATTCGCCGGCTTATAAGGACAACAGCAATATAGTTTCTGCCACACATCGCTGTAATATGGTCAGCCTTGCTATTAAAGATTATGACTATATGGAATTATCAACATTAGAGATAGAACGTGGTGGCAGAACTTATACAGCCGATACATTAAAACTGCTGAAAGACGATTATGATAAGATATACTTTATAATCGGTGCAGACTCATTATTTACACTTAATACATGGTATAAGCCTGATTATATATGTGCCAACTGTCATATACTTGCCGCTAACAGGGACGAACACCCACTCGATGAGCTTATAAAAAGACGTGACTGGCTTATAGATAAGTATAATGCACATATAGACTTAATATCTTGCGATGATTACCCATTCAGCTCAACATTTATCCGTGATGAAGCGGCGGCAGGTCACAATATTTCGCCGTTTGTTGGAAATGCGGTTGCTGGATATATAGCCGACAATGGATTGTATAATAAAAAATTTTTTACGGCTTAAAAATAAAAGATACTAATATCAAAAAGATTTTTGCTGCAAAATGGTAATTTATAAATATAAATATATATTTATATATCAATGCATAGTAAACCATTTAATTATTTTACTTCTTTATTAGTGTACTAGAATGGAGATAAATGGTATGGATAATTCATATATTGAAAGCCTTAGAAAAGATGTTAAACGTGCTTTAAAGAGTGATAAAATGCGTTTCAGACACACTATTGGTGTTGCAGATACATCTGCCTGTCTTGCATCAAGATATGGTGTAGATATGCAGAAAGCGTATATAAGCGGCCTGTTACACGACTGTGCAAAATGTGTTCCAGACGAACAAAAAATAACCGAATGTGAACAGAATAATATAGAAATAACTAAGTCAGAATACGAAAGCCCTTATCTTTTACATTCAAAGCTTGGTGCATTTTATGCAGATGTAAAATATGGTATTAAAGATGAAGACATACTTGGTGCTATCAAATGGCACACGACCGGACATCCTGATATGACTATGCTTGAGAAAATCGTATTTGTAGCTGACTATATTGAACCATATCGCAACAAAGCGGCTAATCTTGATACAATCAGATATCTTGCATTTACTGATATTGACAAAGCTGTTTTACAGATATTAGATGATACAATTAATTATCTTAACAAAAAAGGCAATCCGATTGACAGCATTACTCTGGATACCTATAAATTTTATAAATGCAAATAAACCTTAATAATAATAGAAAATGATAACAGAAAGGACTAAATATTATGATAAAAGATACTTCAAAACAGATGGCAAAAGTAGCTGTAGAAGCATTAAAGGAAAAAAAGGGATATGATGTAAAAGTAATAGATATAAGTGAAATATCTATTCTTGCAGATTATTTCATAATTGCCAACGGAAGCAATGCCAATCAGGTGCAGGCTATGGTTGACAATGTTGAAGAGCAGATGTACAAGGCTGGCTTTGATGACCCTAAGGTAGAGGGTTACAACAATGCTTCTTGGATTCTCCTTGACTATAATGATGTTGTACTTCACATATTTGATGAAGAAAGCCGTTCATTCTATAATCTTGAAAGATTATGGCGAGATGGCAAAGAAGTTGATATAGATACACTCTAAAAATAAAAAAGCAAAAATAAAAGCTGTAAATTTATGATTGTCGGTATTATTTATCTATAACCATTCATAAATTTACAGCTTTTATAGTATATATAATATCATCAAGTGTATTACGCTTGATGATATTATATACATTATAATTATGATACTATATACAGTGTGTATTATGTACTATATTATGTGCAGATAATTAATCAACCTGCCATCTTATCAGACCTATAACCTTACCGACTATTGAACAATCATCAACTATAATAGGATCCATAAAATCATTCTCTGGCTGAAGTCTTATATGTCCGTCTTCTTTGTAAAATCTCTTTACTGTTGCAGAATCATCTATAAGTGCTACAACAATATCTGAATTCTCAGCAGTATTACACTTCTTAACAATAACGTGGTCGCCATTGTAAATTCCTGTATTAATCATACTTTCACCCTGAACAGTAAGCATAAAACACTCTTCATTAGGCATAAATTCCGCTGGAATAGGGAAGTAGCCAGTTATATTATCAACTGCCAGTAAAGGCTCTCCGGCAGCTACACGGCCAAGAATAGGTACATTAACTACCTCTCTGCGGGCAAGATTAAAATTATCATCTATAATCTCTATTGTTCTTGACTTTGTTGGATCTCTTCTTATGTAACCATTCTTCTCAAGAGATTCAAGATGTGCGTGTACTGATGATGTTGACTTTAAATTAACAGCAGCACATATATCTCTAACTGATGGTGGATATCCTTTATTCAATATCTGTGACTTTATATATTCAAGTATCTCAGACTGTTTCTGTGTTATTCTGCCATATGCCATATATTTACCTCCAAATCATATAACTATATACAATATAATAACATACATCTGTCCATAACGCAAACGTATTTTCAGAACATTTTTTCTGAATTTATGTTCGATTGATATTGACAAACAACTGTTCGCAATTTATAATTACCAATATAAAGAACATATGTTTTAAATGCATCAGTTGGAGGTAATATTATGAACAATTCAATAGCAGTACATAGCCATACAGATTTAATCAATATATATAATAATGAATGTAATAACTATAGTGAAAGTGTTAATAATAGACAATACAATATTGATAAGCGTAATAGTGATAACATATTCAATATTAAACATAACAGCTTAGGGCATAATAATTCTGATAATATATATTGCATATGTAATAATATTTTATTAAAGCTTATAATTCCAGTAATTATTCTGGCTGTAATAACACTTGGCTCTATTATGGTTAAAGCCTCTGAGACAGATACCAGACCATATTTAAAGAAGTATTATACAAGTGTAGAAGTAACTTCTGATGATACATTATGGTCATTAGAAGCTGATTATAATAATGGACTGGAAGACCGTAATACATACATTAATAATATTATGCAGCTTAATAATATGACATCTGATACTATAATTACTGGTAATCATCTGTTATTATATTATTATTCATCTGAACACAATTAGACTTTTAACATCTAATCTGATAGAATAATATATTATAATACTATACAGAATGGAGATATATAAATATGTTATTTAAAGATATAGATAATATTGATACTAATGTTGTTTCAATACTTTCTCAGTCCGGCATAACAGATATGACAGATGTACAGGCTAAGACTTATAAGCATATATCTAACAATAAAGATGTAATTGTATGCTCAGGAACTGGAACAGGTAAGACTTTAGCTTATCTTTGCCCTATAATTTCACATATAACAGGCAATAATAATAGTTTCAAGAATAACAATGCTGATATTAGCTCTAAGAATAACAACGCTGGAAGCACTGTGAATAATAAGAACACCTATAATGGACATAAGCCTACTCATTCAAAGAATATTCAGGCTATAATCCTTGTTCCTAATGGTGAACTTGCTTCCCAGGTAAACCATCAGGCTGAACAGTTATTCTCATATGAGGGTTGTCCATATACATCTATGTTTGTAACTGGAGAGGGTAATATTAACAGACAGATTGATAATCTTAAGTCTAAGCCTTCAATTCTTATTGGAACACCTGCAAGAATATGTCAGCTTATCAATATGAAGAAGATTAAGGTACACGAAGTAAAGTCACTCGTATTAGATGAAGCTGACAAGCTTCTTGGAAAGACTTATATTGAACACGTTCATTCGATAAGAAAGTCACTTATGAAGTATACTCAAGTTCTTCTTTTTTCTGCAAGCATAGATAAGAAGACACGCAAAGAAGCTAACAACCTTACATTTAAACCTATAGACATTGATATTAATTCTATCAAAGCTTCTGAAAGTGTAATTCCTTCAACAATAAAGCATAACTATGTTATAACAGACAGACGTGAACGCATAGAAACTCTTAGAAAGCTTATTAAGGCGGTTAAACCTTCCAAGGCAATAATCTTTATTAACACCAAATATGACCTTGAAGAATCACTCCAAAAGCTCTTATATCATAATTATAATGTGGGTTACCTTTCAAGCAATGCAGATGCAACAACCAAGCGTAATACACTTGATAAATTCCGCTCAGGAAAGCTCCAGTTATTACTGGCCACAGATATAGCTGCAAGAGGACTTCAGATTGATGATATTGATGTTGTTATTAATGTAAATCTGCCTGAGGAATCAAAAGAATACATACACCGTGTTGGACGATGTGGACGTAACGGCAATCAGGGACTGGCTTTATCTATTATAACCGAGAATGAAACTAACAAGATAAAGAAATACCAGAAAGAATTCCATATTAATATGCTCCAGAAAAAGCTATATCAGGGAAGGCTTGTTGCTAAATAATCAATAAATAATTCAAAGCTATTGTTATATTTATTGTTGTATAATGTATAATGCCTACAGTAATTAACAATAGCTTTTATTATCTATAAAAATCTATAAAAAGAGCAGTATAAGTTAAACATATAACGCCGATAAATCTCAGTTTATCGGCGTTATATTGTATTTATTATATCTAATTACTTATTTTTAACTTCTTCAAACTTTTCAATAACTTCCTTTGATGGACCGCCTGTTGCATAACTTACAATAAGTATAACAAGTAATGCAACAATGAATGCTGGAAGCAATTCATATATTGAGAATATTCCTCCAAGCTTAGATATTCCATATTTCCATACGAATATCATAATTCCACCAGATATCATTCCAGCAGTAATTCCATATTTATTAGCTTTTTTCCAGAATAATGCACATAATACAACAGGTCCAAATGTAGCTCCAAATCCAGCCCATGCAAATGATACAATTTCAAATACAGAACTGTCCGGATTTGATGCAAGAATAATTGAAATTACAGATATAATTACAACTGTAATTCTAGCTACATTCATAGATGCCTTTTTAGATATTTTAATATGGAACACATCTGTAAGTATATTCTGTGAAATACTTGAAGCTGCTGCTAGTAACTGTGAATCTGCTGTAGACATTGTCGCTGCAAGAATTCCTGCTAATATAACACCAGCAATTATGGCTGTGGCAACTCCGTGTGTAGATAATAAATGTGCTATTTTTACAATTATCGTCTCAGAGTTACTTCCTGTAAGTGTTTCAATAGCACCTGCCTTAGTCATACTAAGACCAACAATACCAATAAATACAGCTACAGATAAAGAAATAACTACCCATATAGAAGCAACTCTTCTTGATAATTTAAGCTTTTCTTCGTCCTCTATAGCCATAAATCTCAATAATACATGTGGCATACCAAAGTATCCAAGTCCCCACGCTAACATAGATGCAATTTTAAGCAGGCTGTAAGGCTCTGCTGAATTAGTCGCTGCTGAATATGTATCAAATAATCCAAGATATCCTGGAAGTGCTTTGGAATTTTCCATAACCATATCAAAGCCACCTGCAACATTAACACCATATACAACAACTACAACTAGTGCTATTGTCATAACTATACTTTGAATTAAATCTGTCATACTAGCGGCAAGGAAGCCACCTAATGTACAATATGCAACAATGACAATTGCACTTATTATCATTGCTGTTAAATAATTAAATCCAAAAAGACTTGAAAACAGCTTACCACAGGCGGCAAATCCTGAAGCTGTATATGGAATAAAGAATACTACAATAACTATAGCAGCTATTAATGTTAATATTCTCTTATCATCTCCAAATCTCTTTGAAAAGAAATCAGGAATTGTAAATGAATCATATGCTTGTGTATATTTACGTATTCTTTTAGCTACAATCAGCCAGTTCACATATGTTCCTATTGCAAGACCTATAGCTGTCCATGCTGCATCCGCAACACCTGTAAGATAAGCAAGTCCTGGCAGTCCCATTAAAAGCCAGCTACTCATATCAGACGCTTCTGCACTCATAGCTGTAACAAATGGTCCTAACTTTCGTCCACCAAGATAAAAATCATCAACAGCGTTGTTCTTCTTTGAACATAGAACACCAATGTACACAACTGCGGCAAGATATATAATTATCGTTGCCATAATAATAATCTGTGACATAATTTTCTCCCTTTGTTAATTTTTGTTAATTTATGTAATTTTTATAATAACTTATAAAGTATATCACAAATTATGACCTTTAGTCAAAAATTGTCACAAAAAAAGTATCATATAATTCATCTTTATATTAAGACAAATTATATGATACTCATATTTATTCTTCGAGTTTATCAACATAGTTATATTTTTTAAATTCTGTTATATTAACTGAAGAAGGGATATCGAAATCATTCTCTATCTGCACCCGTGTATTAACACCGCAGTTATTATATATCCATTTGGCATCGGCAGGTGTCATATAGATTGAACCGCTTGAAGCACTTGTTCCCATTTTATTATATTCATCTATATTCATATTACCAACTGTCTTGGTAAAATATGCAGATGAACATATATATTCTGAATTATTAAGTCTTGTACTATAATGACCATATCCAGTAATATCAAGCTTACGCCACTCAGCCTTCTCTGATATAAATGTATCACCCGTATTAATATTACTGTTAACAGATACATAAAAAGCCTTCACAACATTATCGAACCCATTATTAGAACCTATACTGTATATAATAGCAATGTTCCTGCTGACATTAATTCTAATCTTATACGACTGGTTCTTTGCTATATATGCAGACTCCTCTGTTGTTGAACCGGTATCTTCCTCTGTTGTATCTGCAGACTCATCACTATCTGATGATACATTATCATTATGCATACTGACTATCGTCTTAAATGCAAACAACAATATCAATAAAAGCAACAGTAAAATTAAAACATATACTATTAAATTACTGCCTTTGAACCATCTTTTAATATCTTTCTTCTTTATGCGCTTATAACCACGAATTTCCATATCAATTAACCATTATTCTGATTTTTCTCTTTAAGTTCTATGAACTTTAATATAAGCTCAATAGCTCCATCAATTCCTACAAGACCACTATCTATACATAAATCATAGCTCTTAGCTTCGCCCCACTTCTTACTTGAATAATAATTGTAGTAGCTTGCTCTCTTCTTATCTGTCTTCTGTATAAGATCAGCAGCCTTAGAATCATTTAGTTCATATAACTTCTTAATTCTCTTAATTCTTTCATCAAGACTTGCTTTAATCCATACACTTACTGCAAATGGATCATCTTCAAGTGCATAGTCTGCACAACGTCCAACAATCACACAAGACTCTTTAGCTGCAAGCTTCTTTATTGCATCAAACTGTGCCAAGAATACTTTGTGATTAATTGGCATATCAACATATGAATTAGAATAACCAAGTGAATATGTATCCATAACCAAAGAATAAAGGAAACTGTTAGTAGGCTTTTCATCCTGAGAGGCAAATAACTCCTCACACAATCCACTTTCCTTTGCAGCAACCTGAAGAAGTTCCTTATCATAACATTTAATTCCTAACTTCTCAGCAAGCTTCATTCCTATCTCGTGTCCGCCACTACCAAATTCACGACCTATTGTAATTACTGTTCTTTCATCCATAATACATTACCTCCCGGTTACCTAAATATTTCAAACAGCTCTTTGATTTAGTTGTATTATACATTAAATTGTATATAAAATCCAGCTATTTTATGCAAAATTCATTCATTTTACACAATATTTTTGATATTTATTAATAACCGCTGGACATCATCTTCTTAAGATAATCGGATATTTCTTTGCCATATCGGTTGGAAATAACGCTGAACTGGCTTGGGGTAACACAGACCAGGCGGATATTACTGTACCCTCTTGCTCCAAACATATATTTCTTTACAATGTTAGTCTTCTCTATCATAAGCTTTACATTATCATCAGGCTTATTTCTTGTAATAATTATAAATGAAATATACGAATACATATGATTTTTACAAGGAAGTTTGTTATCATTACGGACAAAATGCGGTTCTATCTGCTCAATCGTGAACTTAACAAGATCCTTTAACTGTTCTTCATCAAGTGAATCACTGTTAATAAAGAATAAATGCTCAAAACATTTCATATCCCATAATTTTGCAGAATCAGTTGTCGAGAACTTATCCCTGTTCTTGTAATTATATGCGTATATGACAAATTTTCTATTGTTAAACCAATAATTATGATATATATCAAATGTATCCGAAATACCATTTAATATAGTATCAATAAACTCTTTCCTTCTCATAATCCTACTACCTGCTATAAATCCTGATATCTGTCATATTGAAGTGCCCAGACAATACTTGATATTTACTATATAAATAATTATATACTGTTATCTGCTTCTGTATAATATGACTTAACTGTTCCTTAACCGGCTAATAACCTTTTGAAAATATTCTGGCAAATCTGCACTATATTCCACATACTCTTTGGTTGTCGGATGTATAAAGCCAAGAACACCTGCGTGCAAGGTCTGTCCACACAGATTAAATGGAGATTTGCCGCTTCCATATACATCATCTCCAAGCAGCGGATGTCCTATGCTTGCCATATGAACTCTTATCTGATGTGTCCGTCCGGTTTCTAACTGACATTCAATGTAGCTGAATTTGCCAAATTGTTCTAATACCCTATAATGCGTTACTGCCCTTTTACCATTCTTTTTATCAACTGCCATCTTCTTTCTATCTGATGGATTGCGGCCAATCGGAGCATCTACAACACCCTCAGTGTTATTAAATTGATTATGTACTATAGCATAATATTTTCTTGTAATAGAATGAACACTTAACTGCTGCGCAATAAAATTATGTGCATAATCATTCTTGCAGGCAACGATAACACCTGTTGTATTCATATCAATTCTGTGAACTATTCCCGGTCTTAATACACCATTAATTCCCGATAGATTATCACGGCAATGATACATCAGGGCATTAACAAGCGTTCCACTATAGTGCCCTGCAGCTGGATGTACAACCATACCTTTTGGCTTATTAATAACTATTATGTCGTCATCTTCATACACTATATCAAGCGGAATATCCTCAGGAACAATTTCAGGAACTACAAGCTCAGGAATATGTACATTTATAATATCATCAGCCGCAACCTTATAATTGGATTTGACTTTGTTATTATTGACAGTAATCATCCCCTCATCAAGCAGCTTCTGTATTCTTGAACGCGATACATCTGCCAGTTCATCAGAAAGATACTTGTCAATTCGTGTATTCTTATCATCAATATCTACAATAAATGTAGTATCTTCCAGCAAATTTTCTTTATCCGTATTTATTATTTCGTCAACCATAGTATTCTGCATTCTATTCCTCAATTCTAATAATAATCCAAGATTCATATAATTAATATATTGCCCTGCTTATTTCTTTAAAGATAAGAACGCAAAATCATCTTCATTCTTATATACAAAAAGAATAAGTATTATAAATATAATAACTGACACTGTAACATAACAATCTGCTATATTAAATACTGGAAAATTAATTATTTTGAAATATATAAAATCACGCACATATCCCAATCTCACCCTGTCTATAAAGTTTCCTATAGCTCCAGCAGCAAGTAAAATACAGGTTATGTATACAGGTATATATTTCCTGATTAATGGTGTCTTAAGAACTACGTATGTAATTAAACATATCATAATTACTGTAAGCACCAGAAAGGCATTAATTTTCCCGCTAAACATTCCAAATGCACTTCCGTTATTTCTAAGATATGTAAGATGAAGAACATCTTTAATAATTACAAAATCCGGCTTATTGTACAACCTTTGTTCAGCTATATACTTAGTTATCTGGTCTATCTGCGTAAGCACTGCTGTTATAACAATATATAAGACAAGGCTTAATATTCGTCTTTTCTTACTAATGCAGTTAAAATCCTGCTGTGCTGTGTTGATAATATCTGTATCTGACATATACTCTATTCTCCAATTATTATGTTCTCTTTATAAAACAGAATGTGCTTTGCACATTCCCACGCCAAGCACGGTCGTTAGCGTCAAACCAAAGCTTCGTGCAAGTGTGTATCATCGTCACATAGTATTTTTATGTAATATGGTGTTTTATTGAAATTACCTATTACATAAAATAACATCTTTTAATGCTGCAAGCATCTCCTCATCTGTCACATCATAGTCAATATAAGCATTACCGATTTCTTTTAAAAGAATGAATTTAATCTTGCCTGCATCCATTTTCTTATCACTCTTTGATACTTTGACAACATCTTCTGCTGTAATTCCTGTTACATTAAGCGGGAAATCATATAACTTGAACATATCTATTGCATCATTATAAGCCCCCTCATCAATATCGCCTCTGTTGACTGATATTCTTAATGCAGCAATCATTCCAAGTGTAACACATTCACCGTGATAGAGTTTAAAATTCATAAGTTTCTCTATTGCGTGTCCTAATGTATGTCCATAATTAAGAAGTGCCCTGTCGCCTTTTTCTTTAGGATCTTTTTCTACAACTTCTCTCTTTATATTGCAGCTTACATATATCATCTGCTCTAAGGCATCTGAATTCCGGTTCTTAATGTTGCTTATATTATCTCTTAACCATTTATAATATGCGGCATCTTTAATAAGACCGTGCTTGATTATTTCACCAAAACCGGAATTGAATAATCTGTCTGAGAGGCTCTTAAGCACTGATATATTCATATATACAAGCTTAGGCTGGTAAAATGCTCCTACCATATTCTTGTATGCTCTGAAATCAACACCTGTCTTTCCACCAATACTTGAATCAACCTGTGCAAGAAGCGATGTGGGAACCTGTATAAAGCTTATTCCTCTAAGATATGTAGCTGCTGTAAATCCAGTTAAATCTCCAACAACACCACCGCCAAGTGCTACAAGCATATCTTTTCTATCAAAATGGTTCTTAATAAGAAACTCATAGACATCTTCAACTGTATCAAGATTCTTGTTAGCCTCGCCAGCTTCAAATACATATGTAAATACCTTATTGCCAGTCTTTGATAACTGATCCTCTACATACTTCGCATATAAAGGTGCAACATTGCTGTCAGACACAATACAGAGTTTTCTTCCTGTAACTCCTAACTTATCAAATTCTTCTGCTAACTTATCGAAGCTCTGTTCAATAACAATATTATATAAAGGCTTTCCTTCGTATTTAACATTAATACACTTAGACATAATATTCTCCAATCTAATCTTAGTAATAACTAAACTGCCACTCCTTGCAAACCAAAGAGTGGCAGTAATATAAATTATCTAGAACTTTGTATCATTCTTAAATGATGTAAGATCAATACCACCAGCTACTATCTACTATCTCAGGAATATCTCCTGAAATATCCACATTAGGAGGTGTAACAAGGAATATGTAATTGGTAATCTTCTGTAAATTACCTCTTATCGAATAACATGAGCCTGCTGAGTAATCAATTATTCTCTGTGCAATCTCAACGTGAATTCCTTCAAGATTAAGTACAACAGCCTTACCACTTAAAAGCGTATCTGTTATCTCACTTGCATCTTCCATAGACTCTGGTCTGATAACAACTACTTCAAGACCTCTCGCTGTCTGCTTAATTGGAACAACCTTTCCTCTTGAGTTCTTAGGCTTGTCGCTCATTGTAAATGAAGTTGATGTATCTTCATCATCTGACTTCTTAGAACCTGAAAAAAGCTTCTTTCTTGCTGAAGGCTTATCATCATCTTCGTCATCATCAAACTCTTCATCGTAATCGTAATCATCATCAAATTCATCATCCTGAACCTTGAAAAGATTCAAAAATCCATCAACAAAACTCATAACATCTCTCCCTAATATATTATAATATTACATTAATTATAGTAACTAAAAATCTTATCCTTCTGTATCAACACACATATGTCTTTATCTTACGCATTACCATAATCTCTATGTCCGAATATAGCAGTACCAACTCTTATATGAGTAGCACCTTCTTCAACAGCTATAACATAATCATTAGTCATACCCATTGAAAGCACATCCATATTGATATTATCAATGTTTTTAGCATTAATGTCAACACATAATTGCTTTAATTGTCTGAAATAACACCTATTATCTTCGGGATTTTCTACATATGGAGCACTTGTCATCAATCCACGGACTCTAATTCCACTAAATCCACTAATTGCTCTAACAAACGCTTCAACTTCTTCTGGTTTAAAACCAAATTTATTAAGTTCGCCTGCAACATTTACTTCAATTAAAATGTCAGCTACAATCCCTTTTTTAACAGCCTCCTGATTAATAGCCTCTGCTAATCTTAATGAATCAACCGAATGAATCATAGAAGCCCTGCCAACAACATATTTAACTTTATTACGCTGTAAATGTCCTATCATATGCCATACTATATCTTTAGGAAGCGCATCAACTTTATCTACCATTTCCTGAACATAATTCTCTCCAAACTGGTGTTCACCACATTCATATATCTGCATTATATCTTCCTGTGGCTTAGTCTTGCTTACTGCAATAAGGCACACTTCACTCTTATCACGTCCGCTCCTCTCGCAAGCTGCTTTAATATTCTTCTTAACAGCTTCATAATTAGATTTTAGCATTTCATTATGATTATCCAACATAGCAATTCTCCATTCTGATTAATATATCATTTCATTTGGCTGGTATTTCAATGCGTCTAATATAATTCGGTCATACACTGATATTCCGTGTGTAAGATTTTGCTTGACAATATAATATTCATTATTCTCATCAATAATCTCAACCGGACAGAATATTGTATATCCGGTATTAACACAATATACACCTTTTAACTTCTTCGTTGCCCCGATAACATACCTTGATGCAGAGTCTGGCATTACAACCGCAATTCCTGATTCCCAGTCTGACTTGCTTACATACACATAATCATCAGTAAGCTTGTATATATCTGCTTCAACAAATGTAGTTATAAGATTACCATTATCATATTTCTCACATATAAATCCCTGATTACTGCTGTTACCACCTTTTGTAAGGTAAGACCTTGGAATTTCGTAGAATTCATTTTCTGTAACTGCTGACACAGGTATCTTCATACCACTCTTACCAGTTGTAACAAGCTCAATATCAAGAAATCTTTCCTGTGCATATCTTATCATATAGCTGTCTAGTGATAACTTTCCATAATAGCCATCGCTCTTCTCTATAATAGAAAAACCACATTTTACTGTCATATTATCTTTCTTAATCTTAATATTAAGGCTTTTCTTAGAAGCCAGTCCATACTCATCAATATCATCTTTAGATAACCTGATAAGCATATACCAGTCTTCACTTGTAACTATCTTATAAGCAGGATTACCTGATACAATAAGTGATTCACCTTTTAAATTATTCTTATTATAGTTATCTTTATTGAAATGATTAGTTGTTACATTGTTGTCATTAATCTGTTCATATCCGTCAACCGCATATACAACAATACCATTGCTTTCAGCTGTTACTGTCTGGAAAAGGTTCTGGCTTCCTGTATTCTCTACAATAGAATCAAGGTTAGCAACAACATTTTCATTAATAGACTGTAATACAGTCACATTAAGGTCTGATTTCAGGTCATATACATATGTAAAATCACTTCCATCATAATCAGTCTTATAATTATTGAGTGTCGTCTTAATATCTGATAAATTCTTCTCTGAAAGTGAATTCTCACCTAATTTGTTATATGAAGAAAGTATCTCTGATACCCTGCCGGTTTCATCGACAGTATAAATGGTATCACCCTTCTTAACTCTCGTCCCTTCCCGCTGGTAATAATTGACATTGCCAGAATAAGGCGAATTGTATACACTTTCCTCTCTTACTGCTAACGCTGTAAATACAGCATTATTCGTTAATGAACCTACGTTAACTTCATATGTCTGAACCTTTGCTTTGGTTGTATACAACACAAAAAAACATATTATATAAATAAGTACAAGGGCAAATATAAATGCCACAGCCCGTGGTCTTCTTTTATACCTGACTACTTTATTACCTGGCATAACTCCTCCCTTAATCATTAATAATACATCAAAAGCTACCGTTCTTGTTCAAACGGCAGCTTATATTTTAATAATTCTCACTGATTATTGATATATTTCTCTCCATTCCATATCGCCTCTTTCCAGCGACTTAATCAATAATTCTGCTGTGGCAAGATTAGTTGCTAATGGAATATTATACATATCACACAGCATACATATATTATTAGAATCTGGTTCATGAAGATTTGGTGATTCCACATCTCTTAGGAAAATGACAAGATCAAGCTGATTATGCTCAATCTGGGCACAAAGCTGCTGGTCACCACCAAGATGTCCTGCAAGGAACTTGTGTATAGAAAGATTAGTAACTTCTTCTACAAGTCTTCCTGTTGTACCCGTCGCAAATAACTGATTCTTGTTTAGAATTCCTTTGTATGCAATACAGAAATTCTGCATTAATTTCTTCTTTGAATTATGTGCTATTAAACCAATGTTCATAAGAACCCCCTATCTTATGCTGTTATTTTATCAAGATTGCATTTTAATGCTATGGCTTGTTACAGCCAATATCTTTAATACTTATCTATTATCCACGGAAATCATCTGCAAATATCTCATCATCTCTGTCGACATTTCTTTGCAGATTGATATTCAACACAATTCCCATTGCCGCAAATAAATTAACAAGTGATGTTACACCACAACTAAAAAATGGAAGTGGCAAACCTGTATTAGGCAGAAGCTTTGTAACAACGCCTATATTAATAAACGTCTGGAATGCTATATACGCCGCTACACCGCAGCATATCAGCCGCCCTTCTAAGTCCTTAGCCCTTACTGCTGTAATTATACACTCTATTACGATAGTAAACAACAAAAAAATTGTAATTAAGCAGCCTACAAATCCAAGTTCTTCACCTATAACCGCAAATATAAAGTCATTCTGTGCTTCTGCTATATATCCGGCATTCTTAAGTGAAGATGGATCTTCATTATTAAGGCCTTTACCTGATAACTGTCCTGAACCTATTGCCTGAACCGCATAATTCTGCTGATATACACCAGCACTTACCGTTCCATCAGTAGAATCACTTCCGTATATGAAATCGACAATACGATTTCTCTGATATTGTTCCATAAATATAGGATCCGGTGTAGCAATAATGTATACAAGAAATGCTGCTATAAGTGGAACTACAACAAGCAGCACCATACCAATTATCTTATAACTTATCCCTGCACAGAATATAATAGTAACTACTATAAGAACAACCATAACAGTGGTAGATAAATCTGGTTCTTTAACTATAAGCAGTATAGGAACTAAAAGTACAAGTGCAATTATGACAAGAAACTTCCACGTATTAAGCCTGTCCTTATACATAGATATTACCTTAGCTAAGAATATGGCTATAATAAGCTTCATAAACTCTGAAGGCTGTATCTGAAAAGATGTACCTATGCCAAGCCATCTTTTCGCACCGTGGCTTGATTTACCTATAAGCAGTACAAGAACAAGCAGTATATTGCCTATTGCATACCAAAGCCAGTAATATTTAGTTATAAATTTGTAATCAACAAATGATATAAAAATCATCATTAAATATGCTACAGCCATACCAGCACCCTGCTTTATGGTATAACTTGAATTAGCACTGTTTACAACCATTAACGCATATATACAGGTAATTGTTATCAAAGCAATAAGCCTGAAATTATACGATCTTAGTTTATATTTTTTAAACATAAATTCTCCACCACAATAATCCTTATTTGATTACACGTGATTATTTGTCACTATTTCTCATATCCTTAATTGGAATATTAGCATAGATTGCAGGTACAGAACCATTATCACCTTCTGATTCTGTAGATGTTATCTGGATATCAAGTCCTTCTGCATCTATTACCATGTATTTTGAAATAACTTTAATTATGTCATTCTTTATCATTTCCATAACTTCAGGAGAGCAATTAGCCCTGTCAGATACGAGCAAAAGCTTAAGTCTGTCTTTTGCTACATCACCAGAACCCTTCTTCTTAAATAAATCAAGTAAACTCATATCTTCTTCCATTCTGCCATATATGGCTCATATACTTAAGGCCTGAAATGGTCTTAGTTCTTTTTATCACCCTTAAAGAGTGATGATAACTTCTTAAAGAATCCACCCTTGCCATTAAGATCAAGGAAAGGTACATCTTCACCGAGAATTCTATGACATATATTCATATATGCCTGTCCAGCCATACTGCTGTCACCTACTAAAGGCTGCCCCTTGTTAGTAGCAACTACAATATTCTCATCATCTGGAACAGCACCTATTACATTGAGCTGTAAAATGTCGTTGACATCTGCGATTGACATCATCTCACCTCTGTTGACCATATCCATTCTTATTCTGTTGACAATTAAATCCTCGCGGTCTTTTAAGCCATTAGCATCTAATAAACCTACAATTCTGTCAGCATCACGGATAGCTGAGACTTCTGGAGTAGTTACAACTAAAGCTCTGTCAGCTGCAACTATGGCATTCTGGAAGCCCTGCTCAATACCGGCTGGGCAATCAAGTAATATGTAATCAAAGTTCTCTGGATCTGCTTTAATCTCATCTACAAGCTTAATCATCTGTTCAGGTGAAATAGCTGACTTATCCCTTGTCTGTGCTGTTGGAAGAAGATACAGATAAGGACATCTCTTATCTGTAATCATAGCCTGCTTTAAACGACAGTTACCCTCTACAACATCTACAAGATTGTATACAATTCTATTCTCAAGTCCAAGTACTACATCAAGGTTTCTAAGGCCTGTATCTGTATCAATCATAACAACCTTTTTTCCAAGCTTAGCAAGACCAGTACCTATATTAGCTGTAGTTGTAGTCTTACCTACGCCGCCTTTTCCTGACGTAACAACAATAACTTCACTCATTTTATTTCCTCCAAAATTAATATACTAAGTAAATAAATACACAATAAAATAATTATGCGTAATTTTGCTCATTAAATCAAGACTTTTTTTGAATTTATGAACATTTATTCTAAAATAAACCTGTTTACACATTCAAATTTATAAATGAATATCTTCAAGTACATCCTGTGCAAAATCTTCAACATATATATTGCCTTCAAATACATATGCTATCTTAGGCTGTACGCCTTTGACCTTACTCTTTAATCTCTTCTTTATAACAACAGGAGCATCTGAACTTCTGGCTATAACATCTGCAATCTTAATCTGCATAGGATCCATATCAAGAGCAACAACAAATGCATTCTCATTGCCATTGGCACCTGCATATATATTGCCTCTTAAGCTTCCTAATACGATAACATTGCCACACGCTATAACCTTGCCACCCGGATTAACATCTCCAAGTATTACTACACTACTCTCTGTTTCAAGAACTTGTCCTGATCTTAATGTTCCTTTATAGAACTGGCATAATGGCTGTGTAAGTGTATTATCTGTCGATACATCATCTATGCTGGCACTGGAAAATACACGGCTGTGCATAACCTCTTCATTTGTATTATCATATGGTACATCTGGCAATATGCCATCTCCGGCAACCTTGGCGATTGCTCTTGCGTACACTTCATCTTTATCCTTGTTGTGTTCCATCAGACACACAATGTTAATATCCGACTCCTCAGATATAATATCAAGAATTTCCTGCTCCTCGTTGTCAGTAAGATTTCTTCCTTCAAGTGATAATGCAAGATTGGCTTTTTCAAAGAATTTGGCTGACGCCGCAAATTTGGTTCTTATTCTGTCTTTGAGCTCGTCAAATCCAAGATTATCATCGAGTTTAACAGTAATTCCATTCTTACTTCCCTTGATTACTACTGAGTTATCCAACTATCTTCACCCCTTATTTAATATTATTTATAACTATTCCATTCCATAATATATCTTATACACATCTGCTGTCAAATCCATAGATGTTGTTGATGAGTATCCATGCTGGATACATACTGATACACATATCTGCGGATCATCGTATGGAGAATATGTTACAAGTAATGAATGGTCCGGTTCGTTAGTATTTTCCTGTGCAGTACCTGACTTAGCTGCAATCTTTAAACCAAGCTTGGCTATTGTTGAATATGAATTACCTGCGAGCATCATACCCTCGTGTACTGTACTCCATATATTACTGCTTAGTTCAACCTGATGATCAACATCAGCGTGATTATCTTCAATAAGATTACCATCAGAATCTGTAATCTTATCTACTAGTGTAAGATTATAGCAGGTTCCTGATGTAGCTATAGTTGTTACATATCTTGCAAGGTTTAATGTACTGTATTTGTGGTTACCCTGACCGATAGCTGAAGCAACTGAGTTAGTATTAGAAGCCATTGGCTCACTTTCCTCAATTTCAACACCTGCTTTAGTCGATAAACCCAAAAGGTCTGAGTATTTCTGTAATATAGTTGTTCCGTAAGTACTGTTATAATTGCCATTCTTACTGCACGCAAGATTATAACCTACATTATAGAAGAATACATTACAGGAATCTCTTATTGCTGTTGCAGCCACTTCGCCACCATGTCCTGATAATCTCCAGCATTTTGGTGATGGTGTTACTTTATCAAATGAACCAGAACAATAAAATGTAGTTCCAGATGATATTATACCTGTATCCATACCTGCTATAGTTGTGCATGGCTTGTATGTTGAACCGGGTGCAGTAAATGACTGTGTTGCCCTGTTTAACATAGGACTTGCCTTATCATTAATAAGACTGTTGAAATACTTGGCATCAACGCTTCCTGACAGCTTGTTATTATCATAGCTTGGATAAGATACCATTGCTATGATATCACCATTCTTAGGATTTGTTACAACAGCAGATGCTGAACAAGGTTCTAATGCAAGCTGGGCAGGAGTTATTATTTTATTAGATATCGCATATGTCATAAAATCATATGCTCCAAGGCTTCCTGCTGCTAATGCTGAATATCTTGAATTCTCAGAATTCATATCAAGCACTCCCTGTTCATACAAAAGCATACATACCTGTCTTCCTGATATAGAACCAGAATTAATCATATATTTATACATTTTCTTATAAAATGAAGTATCTTCCCTTAAATATCCATCAATATAATCAAGAAGTGCATCATATGATTCTTGTAAACTTGTGTACTGTTCAGTAGAGAAAACATTAAGATTAATCCAATTCTTAGCTATTCCGTGTGTCAGAAGTTCTTTAAGACTTGTTCCATCTGCCTGTGTCCAGTCCTTATATACATCATCTGTTGTATCGACATTAGATGTATTAAATACCCCTCTGTCTTTAAGGCTTGTATACACATACCATATATAAAGCTGCTGTTCTTCGCTGAGCTTTCCATAAGGTGTATCACCGTCAGCTAACTCACTTCGTATCCAGTCCATTGTACTGTCCTGTTTTGAAAGAAAAGCTGAATAAACCTGTGCCTCCGTGTCTGTACTCTGTTCAGCGATATGCTTTATTGACACAATATTGTTATCAATAAGTGCAAAATATACTTCTTTAGCAAGAATGTATACAGTATCTACACTTCCGTTAGAAGTATATGAATACTTGGTATCACCACTTGTCATATAAGTAAGAAGTATCTGTACAAGTCTGTCCTCAATTGCATTATATAGATTTTTCTGAAGATTAATATCGATTGTAAGGTACACATCATTGCCAGTCTCTGGGTCTGTCTCACCAAGTACCTCTGTAATTCGTCCTACTGTATCTACATAAACCTGTCGTTCACCCTTAGTACCTGAAAGCACGGATTCCATACTCTTCTCAATACCACTCTTACCTACAGTATCGTTACTGTCGTACTTATCTCCAAGTGTTTCTAACTCGCTTGTAGATACTGTACCTGTGTATCCTAATATCTGTGAGCAGTATACACTGTCCACATATCTTCTTATATATTGTTCTTCTACTGTAACACCTGTCAGATCATCTGAACTCTCAAGTATTGCCGCAACAGTTTCATCTGATACCTCATTGGCAATTGTAAAAGAAATGTATCTGTTATATGAATTAGCAGACATATATCTTCTTAAATTAACAATCATAAGTGCATGGTCAACAGAAAAACCTGCTGCTTCTACCATATACCCCTGTGATTTAAGGAAACTAACTGTTGATGAAAGAACCGTTGCCTGATTTTTTGAACTATCAGACGCAACAACAACCTCATACTTTTCACATAACTGTCTGAAAAGCTCCTGTGCTGTTACATTTCTTTCTTCATCACTAAGCTCACTTATTGAACGTTTGCCATATATATCCCTTAAAAATCTTAAAAGTTCATTATCCTTTATATTGAATACATACTGTCCGTCTTCATATACAATAGGAAAATCATTAGAATATGTATCTCCCTTTGCCTCAATAATATCAAGTGTCTTATCTATTGAAGCATTAAGCTTTTCATTCTTCTCTGCGTTATTGTTATATTTACCGCTGTCACTTATTCTTACGGCATATGCAAGGTCATTATAAGCAAGAAGCACACCATTCTTGTCGAATATTCTTCCTCTTGTCGCCGCAACGCTCATATCTTTCTGTATAGAACTTGATAAATCTTTTACATAAGACTCTCCATTGATTATCTGCAATCCAAACAGCCTGTTAATAAGCACGCCTACCAATATGGCAAATACCAATATAAGTGGAAAAATTCTTGATTTGAAAAGACTTAATATATACTCAAATACTTCCTTCATCTAATATACCTTTTTTCCTTTTCTTCCATTGAATATCTAATATTGAATCGAACTTCATCAAAGGATAATACAATACCAATGCTACAACTAATGTATACACAACCTCCGGCATAATAAATCTTCTTAAAAAGAAGTCTACATTCAGCCTGTTGTGTAATAAGAAATTGCCTATATATGATAAAAATTCAAAAACAAAATCAGATGCCATTATCATTGCCAATGGAATAAGGACTTCAACCTTCTCATATTCTTTATAAAATATTCCCGAAAAATATCCTATGTATACAAAAACCAATGCTGAAAATCCAAACAGTGAAGAAAAGAAAAGATCATACATAACACCTGATAAGAAGCCTACTAACATTCCTTCATTCCTGCCTTTAAAAAAGCCAAACAGCACCGGCAGTATTATAAGCAGATTAGGTGTAATGCCACCTATTCCGATAGCATTGCCAAATGTAACCTGTATCAGATAAAATAATAATATTAAAATTATTTCTGCAACTTTCCTTTTCATAACACTCCTGCTTTAAATCACTGATTTTTCATTTCCGTTATAATAAGTACCTCTTGAAGATTATTAAAATCAACTGCTGGGACAAGATAACCTGACTGTGTCAGATTATTAGAGTCCGCTGTTACATCCTTTGCATATCCTATAAGAATTCCCTGAAGATATTTGTCGCTGATATTGGAAGTAACTATCTTATCACCATTTCTTACTGTTATATCAGCCTTAATATGGTTAAGATGTACAAGACCACTGTCAGAAAGCTCAATATCTCCCTCAACTATACAGGTATCATTAGTATCTATTAACATTCCACTTACTGAATTATTATCTTCAATAATTGTCTTGACTATGGAATAATTCTTTCCTACCTCAGCAACTATTCCAACAAGGCCACCACTTGCAATAACATTCATATCTTTCTTAATTCCGTCATCAAGGCCTTTATCTACTTTAAATGCCTTAGACCAGTTATCTGTTGTAACACCGATAACTCTTGCACCTACTTTAGTATAGCCCGGATACTTCTCGTCAAGCTTATATAGCTCTCTAAGACGTGTAAGTTCATAGGAATCCTGTCTTAACTGGTTGTTCTCTTCTGTCAGATTATCTATCTGGTTCTTTAACTCATTATTCTCGTCTAATACAACTGAGATTTCCTGTAAAGTAGTAACTTTATCATAGGTCCAAAGTCCAAGATTATTCATTCCCTTCTGCAACGGAACAACAACCATAGAAACAGCATTTCTTAAAGGTGCTACAAGACTATCTGTAAAGAAGCTTGTTGAAACAAATATTATACATACAACCGTCACTGCAATAAGAATGTATCTTGATGTCATATATGAAGATAATTTTTTTCTCATATTACCTGTCCTTAATCATAATTTTTATCTTGTGGAGTATATGCAACCTTAGAAAACTGTGGGTTATTTACTACTCCTATAAGACCTCTTACAACACTTTCAGAAGGCTGGTCTACGATATTAACATTAAGATTAGTCTCCTGCTTTATAAACTGTTCAAGATTGTTAATCTGTGATGTACCACCTGATACATATACACCATTCTTAATAATATCAGCTGCAAGTTCTGGTGGAGTTCTCTCAAGTATAACTTTGATTGCATCCATAATTGAGTGAAGTGCATCAACAATCGCATTATAGACAACATCTGATGATACATCTACGCTTACAGGAAGTCCTGAAAGTACATTACGTCCAAAGCCGAGTGCAAATGTTTCTTCAACCTTTACCGCACTTCCAAGTTCCTTCTTTAAGCTTTCTGCTGTCTTGCTTCCTATTACAAGATTGTATACCTTTTTAACATTATTGATAATGCAGTCATCAAGCTTATTACCACCAATCTTGATTGACTTGCTTATTACAATACCACCTAATGACAATACAGAGATTTCTGTTGTCTCTGCACCGATATTAACCATCATAATACCTCTTGACTTAGTTACATCAAGACCTGCACCGATTGCATCTGCAACTGGCTTATCAACGATATATATATTCTTGGCTTTAACTTTTGAATCAGCAACAAGTTCATAAAATGCTCTCTTTTCTACTTCAGTAACATCAGTAGGAACTGCAATATAGAAATCATTATTGCCTGTATTCTTCTTATCTCCATTAACCTTATTAAAGAAATTAAGAAGTAAAGTCTGCATATTCTCAATATCTGCAATCACACCAAACTTAACCGGGAACGAAACATCAATATTCTCTGGTGCTTTCTCATACATTTCATATGCTTCATCACCAAATGCTAAAAGGTCTTTCTTATTAGCAATGGCTATAATGTTCTTCTCATTTAATATTGTATCTTTTTCTTTACAGCACATTTTAAAATTACTTGTACCAATATCAATTCCATATACGTTAGACATATTTTCTTCCTTTCCTGTAGCAACAATTCTATTGTCTCAAATAACCACATTCATTAAGACTTGTGAAATTATTATCTCCAATAATTATATGATCTATCAGATGTATTCCAAGAATAAGACCCGCCTTTCTTATCTGCTCTGTAACACTTATATCCTGCGGACTTGGTGCTGGATCACCGCTTGGGTGGTTGTGAATAAGAACTATGCTTACCGCTTTGTTCTTACAAGCTTCACTAAACACCTCTTTAACTGAAACAAGTGAGCTGTTCACCGTTCCTATTGATATAACACTGTCCTTAATAAGATTAAGCCTGCTGTCAAGCATTACAAGAACAAGACGTTCTTTGGTTAAATGTCTCATATCCTGCATATAATACTCAGCAATAGCATATGGCGATGAAAAATCCAGTCTTTTCCCTGCTGACTGCTTGGCAAGTCTTCTTGACAACTCACAGATACACTTTAACTGTGCCGCCTTCGCAAGCCCTATTCCCTTGATATCCATAAGTTCATCAATAGACATATCAAATAGTCCTAACAATCCTTTGTTATGGGACTTGTCAAGAATATCCTTTGCAAGCTCTCCCGCAGGCTTTCCTGATACACCAGTCTTTATTATCGCTGCAATAAGTTCTGTATCAGTAAGCGACTGTTCACCCAGTGATATACATTTCTCGTATGGTCTTAAGTCTTTAATACAATCTTTGTCACATATTAAATTGTCATTCATAAAATCTTAGATAAGATTTACCCTAAATAAATTTATATATAACAATTGCGAGTATAACGCCAATAATACTGGCAATTGTTATCTTAATCTGAATTGAAAATGTAAGAACAATAAATCCCAGATTAAGAATAACAGGACTCTCCATAAGTCCCGCCCCAAATGACTGGCCATATGAAAGCCAGCTAAGTGCTGGTATGCCCGATGTTATCTCAGCTATAAGCCCACCCAGCACAATACCTATAAGAATGAACAGTATAAGAAACCAGCCATTCTTGTACTTGGAAATACTACTCATATTCCTCCATTCTTGCGTATTAATATTAATAATACGCTAACATTTTATCAACTTTTTTATAAGAATACAATATTAACTATTCAATATATTATAATATTATTAAAAAACTGACTAATGTAGTATAACACAATTACTAAATCTTAAGAAGCCCTTTTTCATACATTTTCTGCATACTCATCATAATTCCAAGCTTAGCGTGGTACCATGTAAGACCACCCTGGAAATATACAGCATATGGTTCTTTTACAGGACCATCCGCACTAAGTTCTATTGATGACCCCTGTACAAATGCACCTGCTGCCATAATAACATCTGAATCATAACCTGGCATTGCCCAAGGCTCAGGTGTTACAAAGCTGTCAACTGGTGCTGCTGCCTGAATACCCTTACAGAAAGCTATAAGACCTTCCTCTGATTTTAACTCAACTGCCTGAATAATGTCATATCTTTCCTCTGTGGCATCAGGGACGCACTTAAATCCAGCCTTTTCATATACATTTGCTGCAAATACAGCGCCCTTAAGTGCACCGGCAACTACAGTTGGTGCAAGGAATAATCCCTGATAGAAATCTTTGTTGACACCAATTGTTGCACCAACCTCTTTTCCAAGACCCGGTGAAGATAATCTGTAAGCTGCCTGTTCAATGCAGTCTTTTCTTCCTGCTATATATCCTCCACAAGGTGCAAGTCCGCCACCTGGATTTTTAATAAGTGAACCGACAACCATATCCGCACCGACTTCTGATGGTTCAATCTTCTCAACAAATTCACCATAACAGTTATCTACCATACATATAACGTCTGGTTTGATATCTTTAATAAAATGTATAAGCTCGCCAATTCTTTCAACAGATAATGTCGGACGCGTTGCGTAACCCTTAGAACGCTGTATAGTAACAAGCTTAGTCTTTTCATTAATAGCTTTTCTTATTCCATCATAATCAAAGCTTCCGTCATCTAACAGATCAACCTGTCTGTATGATATATTGTATTCTGCAAGACTTCCCTTTGATGGTCTTATTCCTATAATCTCATCCATAGTATCATATGGCTTGCCAACTGGCGATAAAAGCTCATCACCTGGTCTTAAATTAGATGAGATAGCTACATTTAAAGCATGTGTTCCACATATAATCTGTGGTCTTACAAGTGCGTCCTCTGTCTTGAATATATCTGCATATACTCTCTCAAGAGTATCTCTTCCCTCATCATTATATCCATATCCGCTAGTACCTGAAAGGTGCATCTCAGCGACCCTGTTCTTCTGCATAGCCGCTATAACCTTTAACTGGTTATACTCAGCCACTTCATCAATAGCTTCAAATCGTTCCTTTAAATTTTCAAGTACATTATTGCCATAATTGTATACAGCTTCATCAATTCCAAGCTGTCCGCAATACATTTCCTTCATTATCTTTCTCCCTGATTGTTAATTTTGCATTACTTAATAATACCACTATCTTTAAGCTTATCAAGCATATAATCCATAATTTTAACGCAATCATAATCATATTCGTTAATATTAATCCAGTCAATAACTTTTTCTCTCCTGAACCACGTAAGCTGTCTTTTTGCAAAATGTCTTGTATCACCTTTAATCTGTTCCTTTAATAAGGCGATACCATTTTCATCAATAGTGCTTCCATAAGGCTTACCTGAGGTATCCCAGTAATCAAGAATTTCTTTATAGCCTATGCCCTGCATAGAAGTATTATCCCTGCCTATGCCCATTTTGGTAAGCAACTGCATTTCATCAATAAGACCATCATCGAACATAATATCAACTCTTTTATTAATCCTCTCATAAAGATTATCCCTTATGTCATTGAGAACAAAATATTTATAATTATATGGTGAATCTTTTTTTCTCTGCTCCTCGTTGTGTTCAGATATTCTGTTGCCAGTCTGCTTGTAATATTCCAGTGCCCTTACAACTCTCTTTACATTTCTGTAATGTATGCTCTCCGCTGATTTAGGGTCTACATTTTTTAACATCTCATAAAGATACATAGCACCTTTTTCTTTCTCAAGCTGGTACAGTTCCTGCCTGTAAGATGTATCCGCATCATTGTCTTGAAATTCTATATCATACAATAAAGCCTGTATATAAAATCCTGTACCACCTACAATCATAGGTATATAGCCGTCATTTCTTATCTGTTCTATAGCCTTTAGTGCTTTTTCTTTAAATATTGTGACATTAAACTCCTCTGTAGGTTCTATCTCGTCTATAAGATAATGCTTTACGCCTTGCATTTCAGAAGATGTAATCTTAGCAGTTCCTATGTCCATATGCCTGTATACCTGCATAGAGTCTGCACTTATTATCTGTGCCCCAATCTTTTTTGCAAGCTTTATAGAAAGAGAAGTCTTTCCGACAGCAGTTGGCCCTGTAAGTATAATTAAAGGTTGTTTACACATACACTATTCCCCTTTTACACTATTCGTTTAAATTTCTTTTCTATATCATATTTACTCATAACTATAAGCGTTGGCCTGCCGTGTGGGCAGTTATATGGATTGTCAGCTTTCATAAGTTCTTCCATAAGTTCCTTTGCTTCTTCATATGATATTTCGTTATTGCCCTTAATAGCCGCCTTGCACGACATAGATGCCACCTTTTCTGTAAGTATATCCATATCTGTCATTCTGCCATCCTGCATAAGACCATCTATAAGGTCAGTTAACATCTGCCTGTAATCAAGCTTCGGAAAACCTGCCGGTATTCCTGTTACTTTATATTCATTGCCGCCAAATTCTTCTATCTCATATCCAAGCTTATTAAATATTGACATATTCCTTTTAAGTACTTCTTCCTCATTCATATTAAGAGTAAGAATAATAGGCGGCATAAGCATCTGTGTATCAATTTTTTGAGTTCTTAATTTATTCATCGTCTTCTCATAAAGAACTTTTTCGTGTGCTGCGTGCTGATCCATCATATAGAATCTGTCCTCAAATTCTATAAGCCAGTATGTATCAAATAATTGTCCTATTATCCTGTAATTATTCTTATTCTTCTCATCTAGAAGCTTATCCTCAAATAAAGATATCTGCCTGCTCTCCTCTGCTTTTCTTGAATTGTACTGTACAATATCTTCTTTAATAAGTTTATCAGACCTCACGGTTTCAAATGGCTCTGGAAGCCTTGTTTTATTCATAATCGAAGATTCATTAGCGATAACCTTATTCTCATTTATAGCACCTGAACCTGCCGGTACACCATATTGCTTGACCGTAGCACCTGAGCCTGCCGACATATTATGTTGCGTAGCCGCAGCACCTGAATCTGACGGTACATTTTGCTGTACTCCAGTTGCACTATACCAAGCCATCTGCTTCTGTTCTTCTGCCTTCTTTTGCTCCAGCTCATCATTATGAATTTTATTCATAAACTGTCCATCTGGTTCAACTTTTGCCACAAGTTCTTTTCCCTTAAGCGTTGATAATATTGAATCATATACGAAATTGTATACATACTCGTTATTCTGAAATCTCAATTCCATCTTGGTAGGGTGGACATTCACATCAATTATATCCGGACTTATCGTAAAATGTATTACAGTGAACGGATAATTATGAGGCATTATAAAACCTTTATAAGCTTCCTCAATTGCCTTATTAATTATATTGCTCTTTATATAACGTCCGTTAATGTAATAATTCTCGTAAGTCCTGTTACCTCTGTTAATAAAAGGTTTCCCTATATAACCCTCAATCTTAATATCCTGTGTCTTTGCATTAATATCATACAGATTAGCAGTTATATCACGGCCATACACATTATATATAATATCCTTTAATTTCATATTTCCTGATGTATGAAGCTTATTCTGGTTATTATTAATAAATCTGAATGAAACCTCAGGATGTGATAAAGCCATATACTGCATTAACGCATTAATGTATCCTGCCTCTGTCATCGCTGACTTTAAGAACTTTCTTCTGACTGGTGTATTAAAGAACAAATTTCTTATAATAAATGTTGTTCCATCAGGTGCACCGATATCTTCAACAGATATAACCTCGCTGCCCTCTGACTGATACCTCGTTCCTGTTATATCATCCTTAGTCTTGGTTATTAATTCAATCTGCGATACTGCCGCTATACTCGCAAGTGCCTCACCCCTGAAACCAAGTGAGGATACAGTTAAAAGGTCTTCAATTGACTTAATCTTACTTGTGGCGTGTCTTTTAAATGCAATATCTATCTCATCTTTCTTAATACCTGAACCATTATCCGTAACCCTGATAAATGAAATTCCGCCTTCCTTTGCTTCGACAGTTACAGCAGTCGCCCCGGCATCTATTGCATTTTCAACAAGCTCTTTTACAACAGAAGATGGTCTTTCTATAACTTCTCCTGCCGCTATTTTATTAATTGTATTCTGATCAAGTAACTGAATTCCCATATTAACCCTCACTTCACATTAATTCTCATTAACAAAGTATCTGTTCTTAACCTTGCCCTGAAGCTTATAAAGAATATTAAGCGCATCGATTGGTGTCATATTGCTTATATCAAGCTCTTTTATATCCTTTATTATATCATCGTCCTTTACAGTATCAAAAAGTGTCATCTGCTTTACTTCCAGTTCATTGACCTTCTTATAACGGTCATTCATCTTCTCCACTTTCTTTGAATACTGTGCAATATCCTTTGCCTTTTGTGATATATCTGCATCACTGAGTTCTACAACAAGTTCCTTAGCCCTGTTTAATACATTTTCTGGAACACCTGCTAATTTGGCCACCTGTATTCCATAACTCTTATCTGCACCACCTTTTATAATCTTTCTTAAAAATACGATGTCATCCCCGCACTCTTTAACTGCTATACAGTAATTATTAACGCCGTCAAGTGTTCCTTCAAGTTCTGTCAATTCATGGTAATGAGTTGCAAACAATGTCTTTGCTCCTAATATCTTAGTGTTTGCAATGTGTTCGACAACCGCCCACGCTATACTAAGACCGTCAAATGTACTTGTGCCTCGTCCTATCTCATCAAGAATTATAAGGCTATTAGATGTCGCATTACGGAGAATATTAGCAACCTCTGTCATCTCAACCATAAATGTAGACTGTCCGGAAGCCAGGTCATCAGATGCACCTACTCTTGTAAATATCCTGTCTACAATACATATATTAGCAGAGTCTGCAGGGACAAAGCTTCCTGTCTGTGCCATAAGGACAATAAGAGCTGTCTGCCTCATATATGTTGACTTACCAGCCATATTAGGTCCTGTTATTATCGCAACCCTGTTGGAATTATTATCAAGATATGTATCATTGGCTATGAACATATCATTGCTTATCATCTTCTCAACTACTGGATGCCTTCCATTCTTTATATCAATTACACCCTTATCGTTAATCTTAGGCCTTACATAATTATTCTGTGTCGCAACAACTGATAATGAAGCATATGCATCTATCATAGCAACCGCTTTTGCTGTACCCTGTATGCGGACTACCTGCGAGGCAATACGCTCCCTTACCTCGCTGAAAAGGTCATATTCCAAAGAATAAAGCTTATCCTCTGCACCAAGAATTACATCTTCAAGATGTTTAAGCTCATCTGTTGTATAACGCTCTGCATTAGTCAATGTCTGCTTTCTTACCCATTCAGGAGGTACTTTGTCCTTAAATGAATTTGTCACCTCAAGATAATAGCCAAACACTTTGTTATATTTAACCTTTAATGTCTTAATTCCTGTTCTTTCTTTCTCTCTTATCTCAAGCTCAGACAGCCATTCCTTTCCTTTTATCTTGGCATCTCTTAACTCGTCAGCCTCTTTTGAATAGCCCTCTTTTATAATACCTCCATCTCTTACTGATATTGGTGGTTCTTCAACTATAGCTGAATTAATAAGCTCGTACAAATCAGCAAGGTCATCAAGCTTATCATAGCAGGCTGCAAATTCCTCTGAATGGAAATTACCTATAACCCTCTTAATATGTGGAAGCATTTCAAGTGTATTCCTGAAAGCTATTAAATCCCTTGGATTGGCTGTCTTACAGCTTATCTTAGTCATAATTCTTTCTATGTCATACACTGGATTAAGGTATTCCCTTAATTCTTCCCTGTCGATAAGGCTGTCGCCCAATTCTTGTATACAGTCCTGTCTTTTAATTATATCATCTTTGTTAATAAGCGGCTGTTCAATATAAGAACGTAACATTCTTGCACCCATAGCTGTCTTAGTCTTATCAAGCACCCACAGAAGCGAACCCTTCTTCTGCTTTTCTCTCATTGTCTCAACAAGCTCAAGATTTCTTCTTGATGAGCTGTCAATAAGCATATATTTGCCTGACGAATAAGGAAGAAGTGTTGTGATATGAGGCATATTGCTTTTCTGTGTCTCATATAGATAAGTCAGGAGTGCACCCGAAGCTATTATTCCAACTGTATAATCTTTTAAACCAAGTCCATCTAACATCTCCATATGAAAATGTTCCAGAAGCCTTTTCTTACAGGTCTCCTCGTTAAAATACCAGTTATCAAGCGTTGACATAGCTATTCCAAGTTTTGTATTGACAGTATCAAGATTAATGCCACTCATTGCGAAGTATTCATTAACAATTATCTCCGATGGCACGAACTTATTAATCTCATCTATAAGCTCACTTCCACCGGCTAACTCTGTCACAAAGAAATCGCCCGTTGAATAATCCGCTATTGAAACTCCAAGATTATCACCAAGATATACTATACTCATCATATAGTTGTTCCTTGTTTCATCAAGTCCAAGTGTATTAATATTAGTTCCCGGTGTTACCACCTTTATTACTTCTCTTTTTACTATGCCCTTTGCCTGCTTAGGGTCTTCCATCTGCTCACATATTGCAACTTTATAGCCTGCTGATACCAATCTGTTAATATAAGTCTCCGCAGCATGAAAAGGAACGCCGCACATAGGTGCACGTTCCTTTTGTCCGCAATCTTTTCCTGTGAGAGTAAGCTCTAATTCCTTAGATGCAACTACAGCATCATCAAAGAACATTTCATAAAAATCACCAAGTCTGTAAAACAGTATACAATCCTTATATTCATTCTTTGTAGCAATGTAATGCTGCATCATTGGTGAATACTCAGCCATCTTTATCCTCCAGTCATCCTGCTTATAATATTAATCGTTCTTTGTTCCCATATAATAGAAGCCTTTACATTCATCAAGATGTACATTGACTATACTTCCTATAAGTTCTTTGTCACCCTTGAAATGGACTAAAATATTATTAGTCATTCGTCCTGTTACAAATGTATTATCGTGGTCATCTATATCCTCAACCAATACATCCATATCCATACCTTCATATCTCTTGATATGTTCGTGGCTCACCTCAGATACAGTTGCTAACAATCTGTTAAATCTGTCTTTTACTATATCTTCACTAACCTGTCCGTCCATCTTGGCAGCAGGTGTTCCAGTTCTCTTAGAATATATAAATGTGTAAGCACTGTCATACTTTGCTTTTCTTACAACATCAAGTGTATCCTCAAAGTCTTCCTCTGTTTCACCTGGGAAGCCTACAATTATATCTGTTGTAATAGATATATCCGGGATTGTATTTCTTATCTTGTCTACCAGTTCAAGATAATGCTCCTTAGTGTACTGTCTGTTCATAAGCTTAAGAAGACGGCTGCTTCCTGACTGTAATGGAAGATGTATATGGTTACATATCTTGCTGTTATCTCTTATTGCCTCTATAAGCTCATCTGATAAATCCTTTGGATGAGGTGTCATAAATCTTATTCTCTCAAGTCCGTCAATCTTGGCAATCTCTCTTAAAAGCTCGGCAAATGTAACATTATCGTCAAGTGTCTTGCCATAAGAATTAACATTCTGTCCAAGAAGCATTACTTCCTTTACACCGTCACTTACAAGTCTTTCAATCTCTCTTATTATCTCTTTTGGCTCTCTTGATTTCTCCCTGCCGCGCACATATGGAACAATACAATATGTACAGAAGTTATTACAGCCAAACATAATATTGACACCAGACTTAAATGGATACTTTCTTGAAGTTGGAAGCTCCTCAACAACCTCCTTAGTAGAATCCCATATATCAATAACCTGTTCATCACCTGTAAAGCACATATACATAAGCTCTGCAAGCTTGAAAATATTAAATGTACCAAACACAATATCTACGAATTTGTAAGATGTCTTTATCTTTTCTACAACTTCCGGCTCCTGCATCATACAACCGCACATTGCAATAATCATCTCGACATTTGCTCTCTTAACCTTTTTTAACTGTCCAAGACGTCCGTATACCCTTAAGTTGGCGTTCTCCCGCACCGTGCAGGTATTGTATATTACAAAATCAGCATTTTCTTCATCATCTGACTCCTGATAGCCGATATCCTTTAATATTCCAAGAAGCTTTTCTGAGTCCCTTGCATTCATCTGACAGCCAAATGTTGAAACTACAGCAGTAAGTGGTCTGTTAAGTGCTTCTGACTTTTCCTTAACAATCTTTCTGCAGGCCTTTAAATAGTAATACTGTCTCATCGGCTCGTATTCTGGAACCGGAGCAGATAAATCTATGCTGTTAATCATATTCTCAATTGTTGTATCCATTATTTATATATTACCTCTTTATTCTTTCCTGTTGTTTAATCATTCTGCAAAATTCAACGTCTTTGACAGGTTTGCCATAATAATACCCCTGTATATAATCAGCCTCAAGCTTTGTTACAGCCATCAATTCATCTTTTGTCTCAACACCCTCAACGCATATTTTAACACCCATCTCGTGTGCCATTTTTATAATAAAGCTTACAAGTATTCTGTTGTTATCTGTAAGATGTATATCAGTAATAAATGCCCTGTCTATCTTTAAGATACCAAACATCTTATCCTTCATATATTCAAAATTAGAATATCCGGTTCCAAAATCATCTATTGCAAGTAAAAAGCCATTATCCACGAATTCTTTAAGAACCCTTTTTATCGCAATATTAGAATCCATCTGTATGCTTTCAGTAATCTCAAATACAAAATGTTCATTTCCAGCATCATATTTGTTTATATTCTCAATTACATCTTTTATAACATTGCTCTTTGCAATCTGTACAAACGAAAGATTAATATGCATAACAAACTGGGGTATTATCTTTACCCATTCGTTGCATTGGGCAGCAGCTGTATCTATAATCCATCTTCCCAATGGTATAATAAGCGAGCTTTCTTCAAGCAGTGGAATAAACTCTACAGGCGACATAAAACCATATTGGTCACTTTTCCATCTTAAAAGTGCCTCTGCACCCTCAATCCTACCTGTATCAGCATCAACAATCGGCTGGTAAAACAATTCAAATCCTTTGAAATTATCATTAACACTAGACCTTAACTCGCCCTGAATTTCAAGCCTTTTTATATAATTAGCATAATCAGCCTTATCAAAAAATTCAAATCTGTTCTTTCCGTTAAGCTTTGCTTTATGCAGGGCAAAACGGGTATTCTTAATAATATCTTTATAGGTATCTGTATTAGTATCAAACGCATACGCACCTGCTGATATATTAAAGAATACATCATATCCTCTGTCATCAATAACACTGTCTATATCTTCTCTTATAGTCTTGTATAACATCTTGGCATTTTTCTTAATATCACCGCTCATATCAAGGGATACTATTATGAACTCGTCTCCTCTTGTCCTATATACAGAAAATGTCTGTTCTTTGGATTGTCTGACAAGAATGCCTGCCAATATTGCAAGCACCTCATCGCCTGTCTTAGTGCCATATTTCTCATTAATTTCTTTGAAATTATCAATCCCTATCTGCATAATACAACCTGTATGACCATCGCTCTTTACAATATCGTCATACCTGTCTTCAAGAATTAAATCTGTATATATGCCAGTTACATTATCATATCTGTTCTTTTTTCCAATCTCTGATACACGGCCTATCATATAATTAATGCCATTTCTTCGTACCAGCTGTCCGCGGCAGCTTATAAATACATATCCGTTCTTTCTTGATTTCCAGCGGTATTCCATATTATGACAGCTTATATGTCCATTCTGAAGTTCACTAATATTATTAAATACAGCTTCATAATCATCTGGATATATTACATCCTTTAACTTTCTTCCCGCATTACTGAATTCTGCAACATCGAGTTCAAAATCCTTTGTTATAGAACTACTGTATACCGCATAATCATTACTTAAGTCATATATGTATAGATAATCATCTGTGCATTTAGATATTATAGATAAAAAATATTTCCAGTCTGCTATATCTTCTCCCATTTGTCCCATAATATTCAAACCCTATTCTCTAACCTGTCCATTGCCATATATTATATATTTACTTGTTGTTAACGCCTCAAGTCCCATAGGTCCTCTTGCGTGTATCTTCTGTGTACTTATACCTATCTCTGCTCCAAATCCAAATTCAAAGCCGTCAGTAAATCTTGTAGAAGCATTTACATATACACAAGCCGCATCTATCTCATTAAGAAACTTCTGTGCATTATTATAATCTTTAGTTATTATTGACTCTGAATGACCCGTATTGTACCTGTTGATATGTGCAATTGCCTCATCTATATTATCTACTACTTTAACAGATATAATATAATCAAGATATTCACGTCCCCAATCCGTATCATCTGCCTGTATTATTCTGTTATCTATAGCTAAAGCTTTCTCATCACCACGTATCTCTACATTCTTGGTCTTTAACTTATCTACTATTACCGGAATAGCTTCACCTGCAATATTCTTATGAATAACAAGCGATTCGCACGCATTGCATACGCCAATTCTTTGTGTCTTGGCATTGTATATTATATTCACCGCCATATCTATATCTGCATATTCATCTACATATATATGGCAGTTTCCTGTTCCTGTCTCTATTACAGGGACTGTGCTGTTATTGACAACATTTTTAATAAGACCTGCTCCACCTCGTGGTATAATTACATCTACATACTCATTAAGGTGCATAAGCTCATCAACATACTTTCTATCTGTTTCAGAAATGTAACTTATGACATCAGGGTCTATTCCAAGTCCTTTTAATACATCTGTTATAACATTCACAATTGCTATATTAGAATTAACAGAATCGCTCCCGCCTCTTAATATGCAGGCATTAGCTGACTTAAAGCAAAGTCCGAAAGCATCTGCTGTAACATTAGGTCTTGATTCATATATAATCGCAACAACTCCTAATGGAACAGTCTTTTTACCAATCATAAGTCCATTAGGACGTGTCTTCATTGACTTGACCTCGCCTATTGGATCGTCAAGTCCTGCAAGAACTCTTAAGCCGTCAGCCATTCCTTCTATTCTGCTCTCTGTAAGCATAAGTCTGTCTAAAAGAGCTGTGCTCATATTATTCTTCTTGCCATTAGCAAGGTCAATAGCATTAGCTTCTCTTATGTAATCACTTCTTTTTACAAGGGCATCAGCAACCTTTAATAAAGCATTATTTCTTTCCTTAATGCCAAGCTTTGCAAGATATGTGGACGCTTTCTTTGCATCACTGCCCATCTGTGTTAATGTCTTCATATCAATCCTCACTTCCGTGCATAACTGCACTAATACTTAATAACTAATTATCATTTATAAGTATTTTTACAACTCCTCAATATCCATATCTCTTTATTAATTACAGCTCCTGAGCTGTTATAATTCTTTTATCAGTTATAATCATATCTGGTCTTATGTCGAATTCCTCTGCCGGTATATCATCAAGCACCTGATAATCAAAGCATATGGCTGTCTTATAATATCTGTCGCCATTCTTAACAAGATATCTGTCATAAAATCCACCGCCGTAACCTATTCTGTTAAGCGTAACATCAAAAGCAAGCCCCGGCATAACAAGAAGTCCGTCCTGTGGAATTTCATAGTCGTCAGATACAGGTTCTTTAATTCCCATATATCCATCCTGCAAGTCATCATAAGAATTAATTCTTACAAATTCCATATATTTATCTGACCTGTCTTCTTTATTAATTATAACCTTAGGAACATACACTTTTTTGCCACGTTCAAGGCTTTTATTAATAATACCCGATGTTTCGACTTCCTGATTATAGCTTACATATATAAGTATATTATCATTGTCCTGATATTCCTTTGACAACTCAAGTCTGTCTGTAATTATTCTGCTTCCTGCAGTTATTTCTTCAGCAGACATAGCCTTTTTCTTATTAGTTATTAATGTTCTGATTTCTTTCTTATTCTGCTTTACTGTCATTATTCTTCATCTTCTCATCATGTCTTTGCTTTACATCTATAATAGAACCATCTGGATTTTGTATCTTTATTGTCTCTAATGTGCCTCTTAAATTATTACGGAATGCCGCAACATATTCTTTTCTTAATCTAATCTGTTCTTCGGCTTCTTCCTTTGTAAGACCTTCACCCTTAGACTTATGATAGAGTTCATTTATTCTTTTAATTGTATTCTCTGTTACCATATCTTCTCCATTCTTATTATATCAACTTCCTACAATGTAAATACAAGCAGGTCATCTCCATTTACCATACAGGTATTAAATTGTGCTTTCTTCTTAAGAAGTGCGTGGTGTATATCCGGAAACTTGTAGGCTTCAATATACTCTGAACCTTTTTTGATAAATGGTATTCTGTGCTTTATATGGGTGACAAGAATTACATCATTACATACATATTGTATCTGCATATTAGAAGGAATCTGATATTCCTCTTTCTGCGTATTAAGATTAATAAGATATGTCACATCTTTGTCCTTCTTTATTGTGTAGGGATTGCCCTCAATAACATATGTATAACTAAGGTCTGATGCTTCCTTAATATCATTATTAATTCTTATCTGCTTTACTTTATTCTCAAAATCATAAAGCACAACTTCTTCTGACATCGCACTTATATTAAACTTTGAATATATAACCCGGTTCTCAGAACGCTTCATATATGCAAATGTCTTGTCCGTATCCGCTGTATCTAATATATCCATAGTAATCTCTGCTGGATTTAACATCATCTCAGATACAAACTGCTTGGTATTAACAATACCTATATATTCCTGATTATGCTTTTCTTCATTAATATCTGTGCCATCGAAGTCTTTTCTACTGCCGAGCTTTAACACACTGTTATTGCCCTCTAACGGAATAATATTATAAAGTCCAAGTCTTTTAAGCAGTGACCCTTCTGTTGATATTTCCCTGTCAGAATTAAAATCCCGAAGCACTACATTAGTCACTTCATTATCTTGTCCGATTTCTTCAATTATTGCAAAATCATATTCCAATACATATATATGTATATGACTTTGTCTGATTTTCTCAAGTTCATCAATCTCATATCTATACACAAGTGTACTCTCGTTATCATCAAATGAATATCTGTACAGCAATATATCTGCCTTGCTGTCTGTAATCTGTTCCGCAGATACATAGAACACATAATCGTGCGTATTATGGGCATAAATAATACTGGCTATATTATATTTCTTGATTTCTGGTGAGATTTCATACCTCTCATTCGTAATAGAATTAAGGATATACAATTTCTTACCAATAAAATCAAGAAACTTATAGTTATCATCCACCATCTGTAACACAAGCCCGTTATTGATTGGTTTGAACACGGCATCTTCTGTATTCCTTATAAGCTTTATGTCCATCAGCACCTCCCCTTAGCCTATGAATTTGACAAGGTCAAAATTCTCGTCTTTACAGCTTACAAAAAGTGTACCGACATCTGCACCTGACATTATCTTAGCAATATTATCAATATCATTGCCATTTGCTATAACCATATCTGCACCTGAGCTTACAGCTATTCCTGCTGCCTTAAGCTTAGTTGCCATACCACCTGTTCCAACACCGCTTCCTGATGTACTCTTGCCCATATTAAGAAGCTTGTCATCTATGACATCTACCTGATTAATAAATCTTGCATCCGGATTAGAATTAGGGTCGTCTGTATACAATCCGTCTATATCTGATAACAATATAAGGAGGTCTGCATCAATAATTGAAGTAACAATTGCTGAAAGCCTGTCATTATCTCCAAAAGTCTGAACCTGTTTAATCTCGTATGTAGATACTGTATCATTCTCATTAACAATAGGAACTGCACCAAGATTTAACAGCTCATTAAATGTATTCTGTGCATTTCTTCTGCTCTTATCATTCATAACTGTAGCCTTAGTCATTAATACCTGTGCCGCTGTAGTACTGTACTCAGCAAATATCTTCTGATATACCATCATAAGCTTTGCCTGTCCAATAGCCGCACACGCCTGCTTTACAGGGAGTTCATCAGGCTTCTCATTAAGCCCTATTGCCATTCTTCCAACAGCGATAGCTCCTGATGAAACAAGAACAACATCCTTGCCAGAATTCTTAATATCCACTATTGTACGCACCAGCTTTTCTATCTTTCCAAGATTAAGCCTGCCTGTTTCATTGTGCATAAGCGAAGAAGAACCTATCTTAATTACTATTCTCTTCTTATCCTTAACTGCTTCTCTTATATTCATTATTATTCCTCACTCCCGCCAGCCTGACTTAGCATAAGCTTATCTGACATTCCTATATGGTTAAATACCTAATAAGGTATTGTACTATACCTCTTTAAAAAAGTCTATATTTGCCGCAATTTTCTCTGCAATCTTAATTCCGTCAACCGCCGCAGAAGTTATTCCACCAGCATATCCTGCACCTTCTCCACAAGGATAAAGACCAGCACAGCCAACCGACATCAGCTCATCATTACGTGTTATTCTTACAGGGCTTGAAGTCCTGCTCTCAACTCCTGCAAATACAGCATCGTCCATATCAAAGCCCTTTATGTATTTAGAACAGCCTGTAACCCCCTCACACAAAGCCTCTGATATATATTCAGGAAGTACATTTCTTATATTGGAAAGCTTGTACTGTCCCTTAATACAAGGAATTACCCTGCCAAACCCTGTAGATGTAACATTTTCCTTAAAATCAGCAAATAACTGCACAGGTATCTTTCCAACACCTTCTTTATATGCAGCCCTTTCAAGCTTTCTTTGGAATTCCACGCCGTCAAGCACTCCATTTCCGAAATCATCTGGTGTAACTGTTACTATCATTGCACTGTTCGCGTTAGCTGAGTCACGCCCAGAATAGCTCATACCATTAACTGCAAGCATATTCTCCTCTGAGCTTGCATTAACAACATATCCGCCAGGACACATACAGAACGAATACACACCACGTTCTTTTCCTGTGCTTACTGATTTGTATGTAACCTTATAATCTGCTGTTGGAAGCCTGTACTCACACTTTCCATACGCATTTTCATTGATGAATTCCTGTGGGTGCATTATTCTTAACCCTACTGCAAATGACTTCGGCTCCATCATTATATCTTTGCTATCAAGCATTTTAAATGTATCTCTTGCACTGTGTCCGATTGACAGGCATACTTGTCTGCACTGTCTTTCAAAATATATATCATTCTTGATATCGTACACTTTTATTGAGCTTACTTTCTTATCACTTATATTAATGTCATCTATTCTATGATTAAAATTAATCTGTGCACCAAGACTCTCACAATACTTTCGTATATTGTATACAACATTCATCAGCACATCTGTACCTATATGCGGCTTGTTAGAATATAATATCTCTGATGAAGCGCCAAATCTTACGAACATTTCAAGAACATTTCTTATTCGTCCTGTAGGATCTTTTATTACTGTATTAAGCTTTCCGTCTGAAAATGTTCCTGCTCCGCCTTCACCGAACTGCACATTTGACTGTGTATCAAGCTTTCCTGTATTCCAGAACTCATCAACCTTTCTGTGTCTTTCTTCAATACTGTCCCCACGCTCATATACAACAGGCATAAGTCCAGCCTCGCTAAGCTTAAGTGCCGCAAACATTCCCGCTGGTCCAAAGCCGATTATAACAGGCCTGTCTTCTTCCTTAATTCCTGCGCCCTCATAATTATTAATTCTGCCATATGGAAACTCATATATAACCTTCTCATTATATGTAATATTATTATTGGCTGTTTTCTTTGCAAACGCTTTCAAATCCGTATCTTTATTATTGATAACAAGCTTCTTCACATCAACACTGTATACATACATAATGTCAGGCTTATGTCTTGCATCTATAGACCTCTTTATAATGTCTGACTTTATATCACAGTTATTCTTTAACCTGAGTGCTTTCTTAACTGCCTTTAAAAGCTCAGCCTCTGTGTGGTCTGGTTTTAATTTTATATTATTAATTCTTATTACTTTTTCCTGTTTCAATTATTTATCCTTTCCTTTACTCCTGCCGCCGCTAAGTATGCCGAACTCCACGCCCATTGCAGGTTATAGCCACCGCATTTGCCGTCAACATCAACAACCTCACCAGCAAAGAACACACCCTTTACCTTTTTACATTCCATATTACTTATGTCAATGTCATCAAGAGCAACTCCGCCCTGACACACCTGACCATAATCAAATCCTTTATCACCTGTTATAACAAATCCAAAATGTGTCATAGTTTCAATAATATGTCGCATTTTTTCAATATCAATATCTGCTATGTGCTTACTTTCGCTTATTTTGCATCTTGCCGCTATCATAGCAACAAGCTTTTTATTAATAAGCCCTTCAAAGAACTGCTCTAACGTCTTATAACCTTCTGCTATAATTCGCCTGTTGAAAATATCTTCTATATCACTATCTGTTATATCAGGTATCATATTAATAACAGCCTTGACTTCCCTGTTCTCATCTATAGCTTTTACTGCAAATCTGCTTACCTGAAATACCGGTATTCCTGATATTCCATAATCTGTATACTGGATTTCTCCTGTATCATTTGCTACGCACTGTCCGTCAACCCAAAGCTCTATGCTTCCATAGCTTCTTACACCTGCACCAAGCTTACATACAGCTTTGTCACCGCATACAAGCTGTACAAGTGCGGGAAGTGGCTTTACAATATCAATTCCAAGCTGTCTTACAAGCTCATAACCCGAACCATCTGAGCCTGTCTTTGGCGAAGCCTTTGAACCTGTTGCAATAATTACTGTATCTGCTATAAAGTCTATACCGTCACATTCAAGAACGAACACATCCTTTCCATCAGCTTCTTTCTTATAAATCTTATTAATGACAGTATCCATATTAACCTTAATGCCAGCGTTCTTTATTGCCAATCTTAATGCATTCTGTAATGAAGCGGCTGTCTTAGAATGTGGATATACATAACCATCCTTTTGTGTATAATATACGCCTATACTTTTAAAGAATTTAAGCGTATGCTGTACATCAAACTTATCAATAACTTCCATAACAAGTCTGTTATCTTTATTCTGATACATTTCACTGCTCATATTAAGATTAGTAAAATTACACTTGCCATTGCCTGTCTGTAATATCTTGCTTCCAATCTTTCCTGTGTGTTCTATTATGCAGTTATCTATTCCATAACCTGCAAGCTGTACTGCCGCCATCATTCCAGCCGCACCGCCGCCGATTATGACACATTCGTGCTTTTTCACATATTTGCTTTTCATATATCACTATCCTTATTACTGTTATTCTATGCTGTATGCCTGTATAAAATCATACAGCTGCTGTTCTCCATTTAAACCAAGCCCGTCTGTACATTCTTTCTTTATGCTTTCTGGCAGCAGTTCAATATCAATCTGGGCATAATCGTAGAATTCATATTCAATGTCCGAATTCTTCAATACACCCCTGTATATTACAGCCTGTCCGTCCTGTAACTGCAACAGATAATTATCCGTATATGTCTTATTCTGCTGTGATACCCCTGCTGTCTGCTGGGACGTCACCTGTTCTGTGCCAGCTCTTTTATTCTGCATATCTTCATACTTAACTCTGTCCTTCTGTATGTCATCTATATGCTCATCGCCTGTATTGCTGCGTGACAGAAATACTATTGTTAATATTACAATTACAGCCGCCACAACACATATTGATATAACATTTCTTCTATTAAATATACCATTTTCCATTCTTTTGCACCTTCCTTGCAATATGAATTTATATGGTAATTATTTGCAAAATGTTATATTTTATACATTTCATTTTACTATTTATTACAATTTAAAACTATCAGGCAGTAAATAATCAATAGTATATTTAATTATCTCTCCAGCATTTTCAAGAATTATCTGCTCATTACCCTTAAAGAATTCACTCATAACCTGCCTGCATATTCCACACGGATACGTCTTTAAACCTGAAGATGACACTATGGCAATCTTAGCGAATTCTTTTCTACCCTCACTTACAGCCTTGAATATTGCTGTCCTTTCTGCACAGTTAGTCGCACCAAAGCTTGAATTCTCTATATTACAGCCTGTATAAATATGTCCGTCCTTTGTAAGTACGCAAGCCCCGACCTTAAACCTTGAATAAGGTGAATACGAATAAACCATTGCCTCTTTTGCTTTATCTAAAAGCTCTCTATCTGTGTATTCCATTATACCTATACCTCTCACCCGCAATTTCTATATTCTTATAACTGCAATATATAACCTCAATGTTGTCATTTTATAGTTAACTACAATATTATCATTCTTATAATTGTAATATATCCAATATAATTATCTTGTAATTCCTATATTATCAAGGACTTCTCTCTGCTTAGCTTCCATAACCTTGCTTTCTTCTTCTGTCATATGGTCATATCCAAAAAGGTGCATCATACTATGTGCAACTAAGAATGCAAGTTCTCTCACTTCACTGTGTCCATATTTTTCAGCCTGTTCAGCCACCTTCTCTACTGATACAACTATATCACCAAGCATAAGTTCACCTGTATCCGGATTAAAATAGTCCTCTGTGTTATTCTCAAATTCGTCTTCAAGTGACTCAAAATCAGATGGTGCTTCATAATTAATCATAGGAAATGAGAGAACATCTGTAGGTGCATCAACTTCCCTGAACTCTTTGTTAATCTGATGTATCGCCTCATTATCCGTCAATGTGACATTAACCTCTATCTCATATGGACATTTCTCATATGCAGCTGCCTCATTAACAACCTCATTAATTATCTTCTCATAATCTAAATCTAACTTTTTATCTGTTTCATATTCTATATTAATTGTCATTCTTTCTTGTTCCTTTCTCTTTCTTACCCTGTCTGCTGTCGTAATTCTTTTTTGACCTGCCATCAGATTCTTTCCTATTCCGCCTGTCAAATTCTTTCTTGTTCTGTCTGTTCTCATATTCCTCATAAGCTTTTACAATCTTCTGTACAAGAGGGTGTCTTACTACATCGTGGTTAGTAAGCTTTACAAAACCTATCTCATCAACCTTTGAAAGCACCTTCATAGCAACGTCCAGACCAGATGTTACATCTCTTGGAAGATCCTTTTGTGTCTGGTCTCCAGTAACTACTACCTTAGAACCGAAACCTATTCTTGTAAGGAACATTTTCATCTGTGCAGGCGTTGTATTCTGTGCTTCATCTAATATTATAAACGCATTATCAAGAGTTCTTCCTCGCATATATGCAAGCGGTGCTACCTCTATAAGTCCCTTTTCCATATTAGCATTAAAGCTTTCTGCACCCATAATCTGAAAAAGTGCATCATATAAAGGGCGAAGATATGGGTCTACCTTGCTCTGTAAATCACCCGGAAGAAATCCAAGCTTTTCTCCTGCCTCTATCGCTGGTCTTGTAAGAATTATCTTATTAACCTCATTAGACTTAAATGCCTGAATAGCCATTGCCATTGCAAGATATGTCTTTCCTGTACCAGCAGGGCCTATTCCAAATACAATCATTTTATCCCTTATCTGGTCTACATAATTCTTCTGGCCTAATGTCTTTGGCTTAATTGGCTTTCCTGCTATAGTCCTGCATACTGTATCGGAGTCTATCTCTAACATAGTATCCTGCTTATCATCAAATGATAACGATATTGCATAATCAACACTCTGTCTACTTATCTGGTTACCTCTTCTTGCAAGCTCTATAAGATTATCAAGCACGCCTCTTGCCCTTATAACATTAGCTTCTGCTCCTATTATCTTTACAACTCCGTCCCTTGCTATTAATTCTATATTAAGATTACTCTCTATTGCCTTGGCATATTCATCAAACTGTCCAAACACCATACTGCTGTATTCTGCTGGCATATCAATAACAACTTCTACTTCACTCATTAATATTAATCCTCTTTCTATTAATATGTATATCAATTAGTAACCGGAAGAAGTACTTCCAATTCTCCAGTACAGCTTCCTCTGTCATCAGTTGTATCTATATTAACACGACAATCCATTATTTGCACTCCTTTTTGTTCCATATGTGAAATATACATCTGTAATCTTTCATTAAGAATATCTTCTAACTGGACATCATTATACCTGTCATTCATAACTTTATATTCTTTTCTGTTCTCTACCCCAATAACAATTCCAGTATCTATCCCTCCTGCAACAATCAATGGATATTTCTGCGTTATTATATCATACTGCTCTATCCGCCTGTGCGGCTTGGTCAGCTTAATTAAGCCGCTGTTATTTTCTATAATTAACGAAGAATATCTCCTCTTGGTATACTGTCTGTATCCGTATTCTCTTTCCAGTATATCATCATAAGCAATTACTGTATGAACTAAAATGTCTGCATCAGGACATACATCTACCTGATACAGCTCCGTTCCTGAGTCATCAGTAACAGCCACCCTGCCAGATACTAACACCTGCCCCTCCTGAACCTCATCACCGCAGGCTACTAGTGGTGTACCACTTCTTGTAATTATCTTCTTAACAACACCCTGACAACTGCTTACTATATCTTCACCGTCACTATACACAGACTTCACTGCTTCTTTATTCATAGAATAATTTTCTTTTATGTATACATTAACCATTGAGCCTTTTATCTCAACACTCGCCCATGTAACATCAAGATCATTTCTTATGCATTCTTCAATATACGCACAGTCAATATTTTTAAGCATATTTCCATTATAAACTTTCATATCCTTTATATAACTTTTCAAATACTCATCTGTGTATACATAATTACCATTAAAATTCACTTTCCATACGAACATTCCCAGAAGCTTTATTATAACAAATGCAATAAGCACCCCGTAGGCAAACGAATAATGCTGTCTGTATCTAAATATGTAATATCTTGGATAAGCCTTTTTGATAACTTTAATATGCACCCTTGCCGCCTTAACAAGATTTTTTATCATAAAGAAATCATTTCTTGCTATCCTGGCACGCACAGCATTATTGCCAGTTTTAATATGCTGTACATCAAAAAATATTATATCTTTTTTTCTGCACATATTAAAAAATGTATTTATACCATCCCCGCTTATTTCCAGTTCAATATAAAAAATATGCTTCAATCCATCTTTAATACCCAGTTTCATATTATACACAGCACCCCATTAACCATATTACTCAAATGTAATCTCTTTAATCCTCCCTTTTATGGATATTTCATCCATATCCAGATATCCTATATCAAGGTCACTTCCCTTAACGTGTACAATTCCACGCCCTGTAATGACTTTGACACTATCACATTCATACTCCATTATTGATTTAAAATTCTCTATATACATTTCCTTATTGCCAATAACTGTAAGAATCGGCATAGTAACAGACTGCGGCATAACAACCGAACGCACATCTTTCGCACACCTAAACTTTCCCATATCTTACCCCAGCATAACAACTTACGCTTATATATAAAATATGCAAAAAAATCCCGATGTATTCTAAAATACACCGGGATTAAATATTTCGCTATCAAATTAATTGAACTTACGTTTTCTAGCAGCTTCTGACTTCTTCTTGCGTCTTACGCTTGGCTTTTCGTAATGTTCTCTTTTACGAATTTCCTGCTGAATGCCTGCCTTTGCGCAGTTTCTCTTGAATCTGCGTAATGCGCTATCTAAAGACTCGTTTTCTTTAACGATGACATTTGACATACCTTTTCCTGACCACCCTTCTGTTGCGTAATTGTGCTGGGCAATACATATAGGGTTTTACCTAATCGCACAACAGATATTATATCACAGAAATCACCTAAGTCAACAGAAATTTTGCGATTTTAGCACAATTTGTTAAATTAATATTATAACCAATATCATAGCGGTTATTATTACTATTATAATTAAATCTGTTCTGCAAGCACTTCTGGTGCCTTCTTTAATAGCTCATCAATACCAGAAGCATTCTTACCACCAGCCTGAGCCATATTAGGACGTCCGCCACCGCCGCCACCAACAAGTGAAGCAACAGACTTAATAAGATTACCAGCATGAGCACCCTTTGCAACAACATCATCTGTAGCCATCGCTATCATATTAACCTTATCAGCCGCAAGTGCACTTACAACAAGCACAACACCTGAACCAATCTCTCCCTTTAACTTATCGCCAAGGTTTCTAAGTTCATTCATATCAACATTATCTACCTTAGTTGCAAGAAGCTTAACACCCTTAACATCAACAACATTATCTGTCACATCACCTAAAGCATTATTAGCAAGCTCTGCCTTAAGCTTATCATTCTCAGATATAAGTGCCTTAATCTCATCATTCATTGTATGAATTCTTCTTACAAGCTGTGTGCTCTCTGCCTTAGCTGCTATTGAAGCTTCTTTTACAAGAGTTTCAAGGTTATTAAAGAACTTAAGAACTCCCTTATCTGTAAGAGCTTCTATTCTTCTTACTCCTGCAGCAACACCTGACTCAGATACAATCTTAAAAAGTCTGATGTTAGCTGTATTGGCAACATGTGTACCACCACAGAACTCCTTAGAGAAGTCACCCATACATACAACTCTTACCTTCTCACCATACTTTTCACCAAAAAGTGCCATAGCACCTGTGTTCTTAGCTTCTTCGATTGTCATAATCTTTGTCTCTACTGGAATTGCCTCAGCAATCTTTTCATTGACAATATCTTCGACCTTCTTAATCTCTTCTTCTGTCATACTCTGGAAATGTGTAAAGTCAAATCTTAATCTTTCAGGATCTACATAAGAACCCTTCTGTTCAACATGGTTACCAAGTACAGTTCTTAATGCTTTCTGTAAAAGGTGTGTTGCACTATGATTCTTGCATGTATCTGCTCTGTATTCTGAATCTACAGTAAGAGTAACTGTATCGCCAGCTTTGAGCATACCCTTTGTCATAGTTCCAACGTGGCCAATCTTGCCGCCTTTAAGCTTGATTGTTGTATCAACCTTAAATTCGCCCTCAGAAGTTGTGATATAACCTTTATCACCTTCCTGACCACCCATTGTTGCATAGAATACTGTCTGATCAACGATAACTGTTCCCTTATCTCCTTCTGAAAGAGCTTCTACAACATCTTCTTCTGTTGTAAGAACTGTTACCTTGGAATCATTAGACAGCTTGTCATATCCAACGAATTCACTTGTGATAGCTGGATCAATCTTATCATATACAGTTGCATCAGCACCCATATAGTTAGTTGTCTTACGAGCCTTACGTGCTTTCTCACGCTGCTCATTCATACATTTAATGAAGCCGTCTTCATCAATAGTTATGTTCTTTTCTTCTAAGATTTCCTTAGTAAGATCAATAGGGAAACCATAAGTATCATAAAGCTTGAAAGCATCTTCCCCAGAAAGAACGCTCTGGTTCTTCTCCTGAAGTTCCTTTTCCATATCTGAAAGAATACTTAATCCCTGGTCAATAGTCTTATTGAACTTATCCTCTTCCTCAGATATAACTTTAGTAATGAATTCCTTCTTTTCTTCAAGTTCTGGATATCCGTCCTTAGAACCTTCTATAACTGTTTCGCAGAGCTTTGATAAGAACTTTCCTTCTATCCCTAAAAGTCTTCCATGTCTTGCCGCTCTTCTTAAAAGTCTTCTAAGTACATAGCCTCTGCCTTCATTAGATGGCATAATACCATCACTTACCATAAATGTTACTGAACGTATATGATCTGTGATAACACGGATAGATACATCCTGCTTCTCATCTTCCTTATACTTAACACCAGCCATCTCGCATACCTTATTACGGAGTGCCTGTAATGTATCAACATCAAATATAGAGTCAACGTCCTGAACAACAACTGCAAGTCTTTCGAGACCCATACCTGTATCAATATTCTTCTGGATAAGGTCTGTATAGTTACCCTTACCATCATTATTGAACTGTGAGAATACGTTATTCCATACTTCCATATATCTGTCACAGTCACAGCCTACCGTACAGCCTGGCTTTCCGCAGCCATACTTTTCGCCACGATCATAATAAATCTCAGAACATGGACCGCAAGGTCCAGCACCGTGTTCCCAGAAATTATCTTCCTTACCGAATCTGAATATTCTCTCAGGTGCAATACCTATCTGTTTATTCCAGATTTCAAAAGCTTCATCATCCTCCTCATATATTGATGGATATAATCTATTGGCATCAAGTCCTACAACTTCTGTAAGGAACTCCCAAGACCAATGAATAGCTTCTGTCTTAAAATAATCGCCAAAAGAGAAGTTACCAAGCATTTCAAAGAATGTACCGTGTCTTGCTGTCTTACCAACATTTTCAATATCACCTGTACGGATACACTTCTGACAAGTAGTCACTCTTCTTCTTGGTGGGATTTCCTGACCTGTAAAATATGGCTTTAATGGAGCCATACCTGAATTAATGATAAGCAGACTGTTATCATTATGTGGAACAAGTGAGAAACTCTTCATCTTTAAATGTCCCTTGCTCTCAAAAAAGTCAAGATATAATCTTCTTAATTCGTTAACGCCTCTGTACTGCACTTTATTCTTCCTCCTGTTTAGCTGCCTTTTTAGCATCTAATCCTTTTCTAATCTTACCACCGGCAAATACTGCAAGAACTAAAAGTCCAAGCATAACTACAAACTTTACCGCTTCAAATATTAATTCCGAAACTAATGTTAATCCTACCATAAGCCTTCCTTTCTGCTACTGCCGGCTTTGCAGCAGCTATAAACAACATAGTATTTTACCATAGCTCATATCAATTTTCAACATTCCACTTTCCATTATTAAGAAAATAGCCCGCACTTCTCTCAGCCGCATTAATAATAGTGCTGTCATAACCTATAGTCTTTAACAGCTTTATTGCATTTCTTGTGGTTGCAGGTCCTGTATACAGCTTGAAATCAAATACAACCTCATCATCTGTAACCTCCTCCTGAAAATGATAATTATCATATTTTCCTCTAAGAAGTGATGTAAGCTCTACATCGTGTGTTGCCGCAAACACAAGTGCTTTATCAGTCCTTATGCTCTTTAGTATCTCTGATGATGCCGCAATACGCTCAACCGTGTTAGTTCCACGAAGCACCTCATCAACAAACATAAGAACAGGATGTCCCTCTTTAGAAGCCGCATCCAACATCCTCTTAAGTGACTTGATTTCCACTATATAATAGCTGTTGGAGCTGCTAAGGTCATCTCTTAATGCCATTGACGAATATATTCTGTATACAGGTGCTCTGTAGTATTCCGACACACTCGTATATATTGTCTGTGACAAAAGTGCATTAATCGCGATTGTCTTAAGAAATGTCGATTTTCCAGAAGCGTTAGATCCTGTCAGAAGTACATTATGCTTAGTATTTATAGAGTTGGCTACAGGCTTTGTTATAAGCGGATGATATACATTTCTTACTTCAAGCTGCATATCATTATCCTTCCTGAACTCAGGAACGCACCAGCTGCCAAGCATACATCTGAATGAAGCAACTGATATGGATGCCTCTATAAAACCAAGTGTATCTATAAGCTCATATATATAATCTTCTTTATCATTAAAAAGCTTTATAAGATTATTAAACTTTATAAGGTCAACGTGTGTCAACATTCTTAGGTAATCAAGCAAAATCTCGGCTATAGAACCATCAACATTACCCGTTTCAAGAAGCCATGACCTCTTTGTTATATCTGAAAGCTCCTCTGATATATTCTTTAACTTATCGTTATACTCACCAAGAAAATCAATATTAAGTGCTGTTATCTTTTTCGCACCCATAAGCAGTTTCACAATATGATTAACACATATGAAGTACCTATCAACAGCAGCCTTATATTTATAATACGTTATTATCGAAAATGCGATAGCTGCGATACAAAGCCATATTCCAAGCACCGGGCTTATGGTGCAGGTAAATATAACTGCTGCAAGAATAAAAAGCATTGAAGCATAATGAAGAACGTTGCTTTTTTTCTCAAGTCCTACCACAACATCGCAGTAATCACTTATTGATATATGCTTTGCACGTCCTATCCATACAAATATTTTCTGTATATCAAGTCTTTTAGCAGCATTTTTATCAAAGTCAGAGGCAAGCTTATCAAGCTTTTTAAGCGACTGGATATCCGCATTGGGACATCTTAACATCTTATATAGATATTCCTGTCCTGCAGATGAATTCGTATTATTCATCATACAAAATACCGCATCCATACCAAGATCATTCCATGTTATATCATCTATAGAGTTCTCATCTTCATTTCTTTTAAAGTAATGTGATATGCACTCATAATCTTCACCGGAATACTTTCTTTGTGACGGTTTTCCCCAGCCATTTTTCAGCTTTTTAATAATTAAATTCTGCTTTCTTCTATTATTCGTAACTGTGACATATACAGCAATAATAATAACAAGTGCAAAAAATACAAGTATCTGTATACTTGTCATATCTGTATAACCCGACTTGTCCATTATATGCCTCCCCCGATATTATACAATCTTGCAGTTTCAAGTGAAAGCTTTATCATATCATCAAAGCCCTCCTGTCTTTCCTCAACCGATAATGACTGTCCATTCATAAGATTATCACTTATAGTAAACATAGCAAGAGCATTCTTTGAAAGACGGGCGGCATTCATATAAAGTGCCGCTGATTCCATTTCAACAGCAAGCACACCCATATTACTCCACGCCTTATTATATTCTGGATTATCATTATAAAAAACATCTGTTGATACGACATTCCCAACCTCAGCAGCAATACCATAAAGCTTCGACTGCTCATATGCACAGTTTAAAAGCCCGAAATCTGCCACAGGTGCATATGTTCCAGGAAGATTATACTGCTTAGCATAGTTAGAGTCAGTACTTGTACCGATAGCTAACACAATATCCCTTAAGTCAACCTTGTCAGATATACTTCCTGCCGACCCTATTCTTATAATATTATCGACATCATAGTACTTAAATAACTCGTAGCTGTATATGCCCATAGAAGGCATACCCATACCACTAGCCATAACGGATATATCAACATCCCTGTATACACCTGTATAACCATATATATTTCTTACATTGTTAAACCTGACTACATTATCAAGATAAGTATCAGCTATATACTTCGCCCTTAAAGGATCACCCGGCATTATAACTGTCTTAGCTATATCACCTGTATTCGCTGTGTTATGTGGTGTTGGCATAACATCACCCCTTCCATATCCAAACAAAGGCTGCATCCTGTCAGAAAATCCCACTAAGGCACTCTGAAGCAAACATACAGCCCTCATTATTATTTTACTTTCCAGCGTACTTTATAACTGCGTCAACATCATATCCGCTAAGCTTTTCCCTGCCCTTAAGCCCCTCAAGCTCAATAAGGAATATAATCTTTACAACTTCACCACCAAGCTGTTCAATAAGCTTGATAATAGCTTCTGTTGTTCCACCTGTTGCGATTAAGTCATCTACAATAACAACCTTCTGTCCCGGTACTATGGCATCCTTATGCATCTCGATAGTTGCTGTGCCATATTCAAGCTCATAATCCTGTGAAATAGTTTCACAAGGAAGCTTACCTTTCTTTCTTACAGGAACAAAGCCTTTGCCATTAGCATATGCAACTGGAACTCCGAATATAAATCCTCTTGATTCTGGTCCAACTACAACATCATAATCAACACCTTTAAGCTTTTCATTAATTCCATCTATAGCAAGCTTTAATCCCTCTGGACTCTGGATTACTGTTGTTATATCCCTGAATATAATTCCTTTCTCTGGAAAATCTGGAATACTTCTTACATAATCTTCAACCTTTTTCATATTGTCCTCCTATTTGCCTTTTATTGTGCAAAGTACATTAATTACAACTAATTTTATCAGAATTCTCTCTTACAATCAAGCACTCCGTTACACAATCAGGCAGACAAGTCCCGAATTCTCATTCATAACCTTTTCTATAGTTTCCCCAATCTTATCCATATTATCTTTAGTTATATTATGTGTCTTTTCGTATATCCCATCATTAACAATCTGTTCTATCGTCTTTCCAAATATATTAGTATCCCATATGCCGTCCGGATTATCCTTTGTATTATCTTTAATATAATTAATCAGATCCTCTGCCTGGTTTTTAGTTCCGACTATAGGTGCAATCTCAACATTAATCTGTGTCTTTAACATATTCACTGACGGAACTTTAGCCTTAATCTTAACGCCATATTTGTTACCATTTTTTATAACAACTGGTTCTTCTAATTCTATTGCACTTCTTACAGGCGTTACAACACCGAAGCCAGACATATTAACATCAGTTACCGCATCAGATACACTTTCATATTCCTTCTTTCTTAACGCCAGATCTCTTATTGTACTTATAAGCTCATATTCATTTAATATCTTAGTTCCGGTAAGCTCGCTTAAAATGCCATAATAAATATTAGCATCTACAGACATCTTCACACTCACCCTTCCCTCCGAAAGTGACACATCTGTAACATCAAGCTTCTTTATGTATTCATTATCTGCACTATATTTATAATTATCAGCATCTTTTATTGTATTAATGCCTTCTAACACCTCTCCAGCCACCTGCATAAGCTCTTTTTTTAGCCAATGCTCATCAGGAAGCACCTGTGTCCATTCAGGTGCAAAAAAGTCAATCTGTGTCACTGCAAACTGCTTAAGCACCTCTTTAAGAATATTATTAACATCTTCATTCTTTAACTGGTCACAATTAACAGGAATAACAGGAACTTCATAATCAGCCGACATATTAACAGCAAGTTCTTTGGTCTTTGCAGCATAAGGCTTATCACTGTTTAATATTACAACGAACGGCTTATTTATCTTTTTTAATTCATTAATTGTCTTTTTTTCTGCCGCCACATAATTTGTTCTGTCAATTTCTGTAAAAGAACCGTCTGTTGTCACAACAATCCCTATTGTTGAATGGTCATTTATCACTTTCTTAGTCCCAATCTCTGCCGCCTTGGAAAACGCTATTTCCTTAGTGTCCCACGGCGTCTTAACCATTCTCTCTTTTCCATTATCAAGATGCCCATTAGCCCCTTCAACCATAAATCCGACACAATCAACAAGCCTTACCTTCATATTAATTCCCTCAAATGGACTTATAAGTGCTGCTTCACTCGGAATAAATTTAGGCTCAACTGTCATAACTGTAGTTCCACCTGACGACTGTGGGAGTTCGTCCTGTGCCCTCTTTCTTTTATTATCATCTTTCATAGAAGGAAGGACACACAATTCCATAAATCTTTTGATAAAAGTTGACTTACCAGTTCTTACAGGTCCTACAACACCAAAATATATTTCTCCATTGGTTCTTTTCTTAATATCCATATATACATCATACGCTGCACCTGATACAAGCTCTTTTCCATCCATATATCTAACCTCCATATATACGCATATAAATGTATATTCCATTCAATAAAAAAATATGCCAGACGAACGCCTCCATTCCTGCCTGTGTGGCAGAAAATGTACAGCTTTCATCTGACATACATATTAATCACATAACCCTGTAATTATATTCATCGCATAACCTGTAACAAATTAAAAATACATATTCTGTGACGAATTAGAATTTAATTATATTAAACTGTGCCAATGTGTAGAACACAAGAATAATAAGCAATAATACCGGTGCTATATACTTAATCATAACGCGGTATATTTTCTCACGCTTAAAAGTTTCTCCATTCTTGGTAGCTTCTCCAATAATATAGTCAGCACCCGTTGACCAGCCTATCATAAGGCAGGTAAAGAAGGCTACTATAGGAAGCAGAAGACTGTTGCTTATAAAATCGAAGAATGTAAGGAAATCCATTCCAAGTATTGTAATGTGTGACCATACCCCATTACCAAGTGAACAAGGTATTCCAAGGGCAACCGAGAATATAATAACACCAAGGCACGCTTTAATTCTGCTTATATGAAATCTGTCTATAAGCATTGACACTATTGCTTCCATAACGGATACCGAACTTGTAAGTGCCGCAAAAAACACAAGCACAAAAAACAATCCGCCTATAAATCTTCCAGCAGTCATCTGTGTGAATACCTTAGGAAGCGTTACAAACATAAGTCCTGCACCACTCTGTGATGTTCCAGCTTCACCGCTGAATATATACACTGCCGGAACAACCATCATTCCTGCAAGAATGGCAATTCCTGTATCAAATATCTCTATCTGGTTGACAGATTTTACAATGCTCACCTCATCTTTAGTATATGAACCATAAGTTATCATAATTCCCATTGCAAGACTCATTGAATAGAACATCTGTCCCATAGCTGCACACACCGTCTTAAATGAGAATTTAGAGAAATCCGGCAGAAGGTAATATTTAATTCCTGCTGATGAACCTGGAATTGTAATTACATATATACATATTATAACCGCAAGCACAATTAGTGCTGGCATAAGATAACTGCTCACCTTCTCAATTCCTTTTTCTACACCTGATATTACAATAAGTGATGTAAGCCCAAGGAATATAATAAAGAATATAAGTGGTGCATATTCCCTTCCAATAAAGTTACCAAAAAATGAGTCTTCGGCAGCAGCTATATTCTGTCCTGCCGCAAATACTGTGACATATTTTGTAACCCATCCTCCTATTACACAGTAATATGGCAGAATGATAACCGGTATTATAAATGCAATCGGCCCAATAAATCCAAACTTAGAATCAACCTCTTTATACGCCCTTGTCGGACTTAACTTTGTCTTTCTTCCTATAGCAATCTCTGTTGTCATAAGAGTAAAGCCAAATGTAAGTGCAAGTATAATGTATACAAGAATAAATATTCCTCCGCCATATTGTGCCGCAAGATACGGAAATCTCCACAGATTACCCAGTCCAACAGCACTTCCCGCAGCCGCAAGTACAAATCCTATTTCTCCCGTGAAACTGCCCCTTTTCTTCTTTTCCATTAGTTATTCCAAACCTTTCCTTATAAATCATTTAATGTTTAATATTCAATATTTAATTATACATATTATTAATATATTTTCAATCTTCAAATTCCGCAAGCACATAATATCCTCTGCTTGTCTCTCCGACTTCTTTAACAACTCCATGTCTTGACTTAAGCCTGTCAGGAGTTGAGTAATTGCCTGACATAGCAACTGCTGGCTCAATAGTATAATAATAACTGCTTGGAAGCTTTCCCTCAGTTATCTCAACCTCATCACCCTGCTTAACAAGATTAGGCCTGCTCATTGTAAATTCCATCTGTCTCATAACCAGTCTCCTTTATAAATTGATTTTCTCCAGACATTTTCTCGTATAGTCATCAACCTTTTCCTTAAGATATGTGTTAGCACCATCCTCTATGTCAAAGCCGCTATCCATCATCTCTTTAGCCGCATCTGATGCTTCTTTTAAAGTCTTGGCATCTGTGAATACGTCTGCTATTCCGAAATCAAAATCACCACTCTGTCGTACCCCAAAGAAATCTCCCGGACCACGCTGTTTCAAATCTTCCTCTGCTATCTTAAAACCATCATTGGAATATTGCAGTATATCCAGCCTGTCCTTTATCTTCTTGGATTTATTGCCAGTAACAAATATACAATACGACTGGTACTTTCCTCTTCCGACACGTCCTCTTAACTGATGAAGCTGTGCAAGTCCGAATCTTTCAGCATTTTCAACCATCATAACCGTGCTGTTAGGAACATTTACCCCAACCTCAATAACTGTCGTAGATACAAGCACATCTATCATTCCGCTGGCAAATCTTTCCATAATCTCATTCTTATCGACTGGACGCATTTTACCGTGAAGATACTCAATTCGCACGCCTTTAAGTTCAGCTCTTAACTTATCCGTGTAATCTATTACATTTTCCGCTTCAATATTCTCGCTATCCTCCACCATAGGACATATTACATAGCACTGTCTGCCCTCGCTGACCTGCTTTTTAATAAATGCGTATGCCTTTGGCCTGTATGAATCATCCACAACACAATTCTTTATTGCAAGTCGGTCTGATGGCATTTCATCTATAATAGATATATCCAAATCGCCATATAATATAATCGCAAGAGTTCTTGGAATTGGTGTTGCACTCATTACAATTATATGCGGATTGTTCCCCTTATCTGACAACTGTTTTCTCTGGTTGACACCAAATCTGTGCTGTTCATCTGTTATTACAAGTGCCAGATTATTATATTCAACCTTCTCCTGAATAAGTGCGTGAGTACCAACTACTATATCAATAGTACCATTTTTTATATCATCATACACTTTTCTCCTGGCAGATTGTGTCATAGAACCTGTAAGAAGTCCAACATTAATATCTATACCGGCATTGGCGAACATATTTCTTATAGACTCATACTGCTGCCTGGCAAGTACCTCTGTAGGAACCATCATTGCCCCTTGATACCCTGCAAATGCTGTATTCATAAGTGCAAGCACAGCGACAATCGTCTTACCAGAACCAACATCTCCCTGTATAAGACGACTTGTAAGATGCTTTCCACTCATATTATTCTTAACCTCTTCCCATGTTCTTAGCTGTGCATGAGTAAGCTTAAACGGAAGCTGGTTAATGAACTCTCTTGTCTTTACATTATCAGGGATAACATAGCTATTAGGTATTCTTTCGTTAGAAGCTTTCATATTAAGAGTTGCAAGCACGAACAGAAAAAATTCCTCAAATGCAAGCCTATGCCTTGCAATAATATAATCATCCATACTCTGCGGAAAATGTATATTAACCATCGCATAATTATGCTCTGCAAGATTATACTTTTCCCTTATATATTCAGGTATATATTCCTTTTCCAACCCGATTTTATATTTATCAAGTGCCTGTGTTACTGCTTTTACAACAGTCTTGTTAGATAATCCTTTCGTCAGAGGATATATAGGCATAAGCTGACCTTTAACCTCATTGTACCGAGCCATTGTATACATCTGCGGCTGTTCTAATATATAACTGTCTTTCTTATGGTTCACTTTTCCCCTGAATACATAGTGTGTTCCTATTCTTAATGATGCTTTCAAAAATAGCATATTATACCATACACATTTTATCGCACCGCCTTCTAAATCCTTAATGATAACAGACAGCATTTTAAGCCTTCCATTACCATATATATCAGGGCTTCCAACTACCGTTCCCTCTATAGCAGCAATCTCTGTATCATCATCAATTGAACTAATAAAAACAGGCTCTTCATATACATCGTAATCTCTCGGATACAGCTTTACGAGATCTTCTACTGTGTATACAGAAAGCCTGTTTAGATTGTTAGCAGTTACAGCCCCTACTCCTTTTAATTGAGTAATATCCATACATCTACTCCATATCTGACAGCTTATATGCGTGTCATCATCAATTAAATAAAGGGCTAATATCTTTAATTATTATTCAACAGATACTATATAATAGTATACTGGCTGGCCACCATACTGAAGTTCCACATCAACACCGTCAAACTTCTCTTCTATCTGTGATACAAGTTCGTTGGCATCATCTTCCTTAATATCCTGTCCATAGTATACGCTTATAAGTTCTGAGTCATCATTCACAAATGTATCAAGCATATCTATAAGTGTTGTATTCATATCTGTTCCAACAGCCGCAAGTCCCTTGTCACCAAGTCCAAGGTAATTATTCTTCTTAATCTCTTTGCCGTCAATTGAAGTATCTCTTACAGCATATGTTAATTCACCTGACTGTACAGTTGAAAGTGAATCAAGCATAGCCATCTCGTTCTCTTCTGCACTTCTTGTCATCTCAAAGTTAATCATAGCTGTAATTCCCTGAGGAATTGTCTTTGTTGGAATAACAACAATCTTCTTATCCTCAATAATTGAAGCAGCCTGATTAGAAGCAAGAATAATATTGCCATTGTTAGGAAGAACAAATATAGTATCTGCATTAATCTTCTCTGCGGCATTAAGAATATCCTCTGTTGATGGGTTCATTGTCTGTCCACCCTGTATTACTTCATCAACACCAAGACCCTTGAATATCTCTGCTATACCTTCACCAGCAGCTATTGTAACAAAACCGAAATCTTTCTTAGGTTCCTGTTCCTTCTTCTCCTGCTCGTGCTTCTTCATAGCATCTGCGGCAATAGCTGACTGCATCTCTGACTGCGCCACAACCTTCTGGTTATGTTCTTCTCTCATATTGTCAACCTTCATCTTAGTCAGCTGACCGTATTCAAGCCCCTTTTCAAATGCCTGACCAGGATGGTTAGTATGAACATGAACCTTAACGATATCATCAAGATTAACGCACACAATTGAATCACCAATTGATGAAAGAAATGCCTTAAAGTCCGCCTCTGTCTTTTCATCAAATGACTTTTCAAGCATAATTATAAATTCTGTACAGTAACCAAACTTAATATCTACATCTTCAATGGCAGCACCTTTTCCAGGCATACTAGAACCAGATTTAAACTCAGCATTAGGTTCTGTAATTGTGAAATCTGTAACCTTTCCAGTAAGGGCATCTAACATTCCCCTAAGAACAACTACAAGTCCCTGTCCACCTGAATCTACTACTCCAGCTTCCTTTAATACTGGTAACATCTCTGGTGTCTTAGCAAGCACTTCCTCTGCATAATCAATAATCACTGATAATGCTTCTTCTAAATCTGTCACATTCCCTGCAACCTCTGCCGCTTTATCAGATACACCCTTTGCAACTGTAAGGATTGTTCCTTCCTTCGGCTTCATAACAGCCTTATAAGCTGTCTCTGTCGCTCTCTGTGTTGCAACTGCAAGTGTCTCAACAGTTATCTCACTAACGTGTGACATTTCCTTAGTAAAACCTCTAAGAAGCTGAGAAAGAATAACTCCTGAATTACCTCTTGCTCCTCTTAATGAACCTGTAGAAATAGCTTTAGAAAGACTCTCCATTGTTGGATTGGCAATTGCACTTACCTCTTTCGCCGCTGACATAATTGTAAGAGTCATATTAGTTCCTGTATCACCATCTGGTACTGGAAATACGTTAAGGTCATTAATCCATTCTTTCTTTGATTCAAGATTCTTAGCTCCTGCAAGAAACATCTTCTGCACAAGTGCTGCATCTATTGTAGTAGTAGCCACTTTATTTCCTCCATTCTGCCATAAACAAGGCCCGTCAATCTACTTTATAAAAACAATTAATCTATAACACGAACGCCTTCAACATATATGTTAATCTTTTTAATTTCAAGGCCTGTGAATTCAGATACTTTGTACTTTACATTCTCAATAAGGTTGTCAGCAACTGTTGAAATGCTTACACCATAAGAAACTATAACGTGAAAATCAACTTCTATTCTATTGTCACTGTCTATCTCAACCTTAATACCTCTTGTAAGACTATCACCTTTTAACAGCTTAACAAGACCATCTTTCATACTTACTGCCGCCATTCCGACAATTCCGAAACACTCAACTGCTGTTGAACCAGCATACTGAGCAACAACATCACTTGAGATGGATACTTTTCCTAATTTGTTGTTTAATGTTCCATTCATATCTAGCCTCCATACTGCGACTTGTATTTTAAGGAATCTATGCAAAGCCTCTTATGAAGCATATTTGCAAGAAGTTTTGCGCAGTCAAACTTTCCCCACATATAAAGTATATTTTCATTATACTATCAAAGCTAAAATAAATAAAGTGAATTACGCAATTTTATTAAATTGTGCAATTCACTTTAATGTACTGATATAAATTTTCGAAAATTAATAGCATTAGGCACGCTCAACTTTACCTGAACGTAAGCAAGAAGTACATACATACATCTTCTTTGTTGCTCCATTAACCTTAACTCTAACAGACTTAACGTTAGAATTCCAAATCTTATTAGATCTTCTATGAGAATGACTCACTGCATTACCAAAGTGAGCACCTTTTTCGCAAACTGCACATTTAGCCATATCAATTACACCTCCTTACCGGTATTGGGTAAATTTACCCACAACAGAAATTATTGTATCAGAACATATTACATTTTGCAACACCTTTTTACTAAAAATATTACATTTTAATGACAAAACATATTATAACCTATAATAATAAGAGCAATTATTATAACTATATGCCAGAACATACTACCTGTAAAGATTAACCCTATAATCATTCCAACCGCAATCCAGAACATAATAAAGCCCAACATTCTGCACATAACAATCCTCTTCTTATGTACACTGCCCTTATCTTTATGATGTTATCAATACATATGGCGCAGATATACATATTATCCATTTTGTAAATGTATATGCTGTATACTCATTTTTTATAATCTATTCTTCATCTGTAACATCACTGATAGCTTCATCAATATCATCATCCATCTTTACATCACCAAACTTGCCAGTTATTCTGTCAACCACATCTGGAACCATATCCAAAATCTTAGTTACAGTATCCTGATTTTTGATATTAACAAGCTTAGTTGCACCATTCTGGATAACAAGAACAGCACTTGGAGACATCTTGCCTCCCATACCACCGCCGGCGTTATTCTTCTTATCACCAGCAAATGCACCGGCCCCAACACCAAACGATACATCAACTAATGGAAGTATAATTGTATCATTAACGTGTACCGCTTCCCCAACAACTGTCTTAGCTGATAAAAAGGAATCCATACCCTTAAAAAGCGATGCAACAGTTTCATTAAAATCATTCTTATTCTCTGCCATATTAATCCTCCATTACTAACCCTTATTAAACACAAGCTTTCTAAACCTGTTGTTTTTATATACTCTTAAAGCTATCAAAAGCAGGCGGTATATTCTTACCCTGCCTTTCATATATATATCCCCTTCCAGCACTTTCTGTTCAAATTCAGGGGTTATATTAAACTGAACACCTGTAATTCCATATATAACCGCAATCACTCCTAATATCCTGCCTGTCATATATGGTTCTTCACAACCATAGCGCACATTAACATCATACTTAACCGGTGTTATTTCTCTTATAAGTTCTTTAAGTTCCTTCTTAATAAGCCTTACAAGTTCTTTATTCTCTTCATCATTAATAATTACTTTTAAATCATTAATCTTCTGCCAAGCACTTCGCTTCTTATCCACAATGGCTTTTAAAAGCTTTTTAAACTTGCTTTTTATGCTTATAAGCTTATCTTTCACACTATTAAGTGCTGCTTTCAGCCTGCCAATGAGGTCTTTTTTCTTATGAGGCTGGCTGACTGACTGCCTATTATGTTTATCATCCTCATTATGCTGGTTATTACTTCTGCTTTCTATATGTTGCTTTATGTCAGCTTTTTTATGAATTTCTTCCAGCCTTTCTTTAGAAGAACTCCTTGAGGCTTTTTCATCTGTCTTTTCTAAAGCTTCATCTGCCACCATCTTTTTATCAGCAACGGCTTTTTCAGCTTCTAATGCTTCAACCTGCACAGCAGTATCCTGACTATTGCCAGCACCACTTGTTTCATTCTGTCTACCAGCAGCGTATTGTCCGGCAGTTTCCTGACTGCTGTCCGCCACATACATATCATCAATGCACTTATCGCCTTCTTTATTCTTTTGCTTCTTCTCCTTATCCGAATTATTATCGAATATTTTAAAGAACATAGCATATGCCTTAACCGATAAGTCATTAGCATATGATGCTTTTAGCCTAAGAACATTAAGAAGCCAGCTTATCTTAATATTTGCCGTAAGCCTGCTATGATAATCAGCACTAATATTATATCTTACCGGCACGAATAAAACCATAAGCACCAGCAGAATTAATATTCCAAGCAATGATAGAAGCACTATTCCTGCTATTTTAAGAATTAATAATATAATATGAACCATTAATGCCCCCATTATTATTTATTGCCAAATCCAAGATATTCTCTTATATCAAATCCACCTGTAGCATTATACACTTCATCAATTATATCTCTCACAAGATTAAGTGCCTCATCACGTCCTTTAGCAAGTCCAACTACATATATTTCTTCGTTTACATTTTTATTCTTAAAATGTGGTTGTAAAAGCATATTAGCCGAATATATATCCAGAATATTGCAAGTGTTAGAAGCAAGTGTTATCAAAAATGTATCTGCACAAAATCTGTTCTTTCTTATATGTCCAAATACTTTATATTTATCTTTCTTTGCATTCTCACCAATATACAGCTTTCTATACCACTTCACAATATTCCTCGTTTCCAAGCAGTACAAGACCGCTTAATATACATTTATTGTCCGGCAATAATCATTCTTACTACTTCAACAACAGCCTTCTTCTCAGCTTCATCACTGCACTGTATTAATGAACTGTTGATATAATCCTGAATTTCTTCCGTATTATTAAAGAACACTGGAAGCATTGATAATACAGCCGCCATAACTGCTCTTTTAACACTTTGCTGACAGTCTGTAAATAACCTATCAAGCTCTGTAATAAGCTTTTCTGCCGCCATATCAGCATATGAATCATCAGGAATTTCATCAAAATATTCTTTAGGCGATATATCAACAAAGTCACTTCCTGACTGAAGCTTGCCGATTGCTTCAAGCGAGCTGTACATATCTGACAGTGCAAGTTCATCTAATGTATCATTAAGGTTGGCAGCAGCATACTGTGTTGCAAAATCAGCCGCCATTACAGTTTCTAATATACGCTCCTGTTTGCCCTCAAAAGCTGTAAAGAGTTCTGCTATCTCATCAAGCTCCTGCTCATCTTCAAACAGGCTCTTAGACTTAAGAATAATATCTTTAGCAACATTTACCTCTGTATTATCCCCTATTGTATTATTATCAGATAATATAATTGTATACAAATCATTAATTATCTGGGCAAGAAGCACATATATATCAGCTGCATTGTTCATCTTCTCTGTAGCTATATCAAGTGCACCCCTTAAACGTGTGTACTCACTGCTGTCAAGATTTTTATAATCTGCATTCTTTAACGTTACATAGAAATCATTCATATCCTTAAAGAACATTGAGTCTTTATCAGCATCTTTTAACATCGCACTTGTACTTAACGAATAATAGAAATCATCAATTGTCTGTTTCTGTGCTCCGTGATACAGCGTAAATGCATCTTTAATATGATCATAAAATCTTGCTTTTGACATTCTTATCGGAAGCTGGCCAACCATTTCAGATATTCTTCCATTGATAGATACATTATCTTTATCAGATAAAATGTAGTGCATTATGTCATTAGTCATATATGTATTATAGTATTCCTCATCAAGTTCATCATCCTTAAAGCGGTATTCTACTCTGTTCAATACATATTCGTATATCTTAAACTTGTCAACATAATCAGTTATGCTTTCCATAATAGCTATAAGACGGTTTCTTAGCGAACTAATCTTGTCTGTAAGAACATCTTCACTGGCAACAGCTGAATCTATGGAAGAAATCTCTATTATCTCATTGACACCCTGGAACATTTCAAGAAACAGCTCATCATCTATCTCATTATCCTTAATCATATTAAGAATTGTATAATAATTCATAGACATCTTAATATAAGCAAGACCATTATATAATGATGACAATCCCTTTCCATATTTAACAAGATTATCTGATAAATTCTTACCCTTTGTTATCTCACTGGCAATATATCCTAAATTCTTCATATACCTATTTCCAATCGTTAATTTTAATCAATGATTAATTTAAATTAAGCTTATCAAGCTTATCGCAGAAATCAAATGTTGCGAAATAATCTTTTGGTGTCTCTGCTCTTCTTATCATCTGTACACTTCCATCTTCCTTAAGCAGAAGCTCTGCTGATCTTAACTTACCATTATACTGGTACCCCATAGAATAACCATGTGCTCCAGTATCGTGAATAATGAGATAATCTCCCATATCAATCTTTGGCAGCATTCTGTCAATTGCAAATTTATCACTATTCTCACAAAGTGAACCTGTTACATCATACTTGTGGTCGCAAGGCTCATTTTCCTTACCTGCTACTGTAATATGATGATAAGCACCATAGATAGCTGGCCTCATAAGATTTACTGCACATGCATCAACACCAATATACTCCTTATAAATGTGCTTCTCGTGGATAGCCTTTGTTACAACACAGCCATAAGGTGCAAGCATAAATCTTCCAAGCTCTGTATATATTGCAACATCCCCCATACCAGCTGCTGTAAGAATTTCATCATATACCTTATGAACGCCAGCACCGATAACAGCAATATCATTAGGTGTCTGGTCTGGCTTGTATGCAACACCAACTCCACCAGAAAGGTTAATAAACTTAATATCAGCTCCTGTCTTATCACGAAGTTCTACAGCAAGCTCAAATAAAATCTTGGCAAGTGTTGGATAGTATTCATTAGAAACTGTGTTACTTGCAAGGAATGAATGTATGCCAAAATGCTTAACACCCTTGCTCTTTAATATCTTAAAGGCTTCAATAATCTGATCGTGTGTCATACCATACTTGGCATCACCCGGATTGTCCATAATTGATGTTCCAAGCTGGAAATATCCGCCAGGGTTATATCTACAACTCATAGTTTCCGGGAACTTTCCATCAAGTATTTTATCTAAGAATTCAATGTGTGTAATATCATCAAGATTAATTGTTGCACCAATCTCATTGGCATAAGCATATTCTTCTGCTGGTGTATCATTAGATGAGAACATAATCTCACCCGGCTTATAATCAAGTGCATACGCCATCATAAGCTCTGTCTCAGATGCACAATCAACTCCACAGCCGTACTCCTTTAATATATTTAATATGTATGGATTAGGGGTAGCTTTTACCGCGAAATACTCTCTATAACCTTTATTCCATGCAAATGCTTCTTTTAATCTCTTTGCATTATCTCTTATTCCCTTCTCATCATAAAGATGATAAGGTGTAGGATATGTCTTATCAATCTCCTTAAGTTGCTCTAATGTTACAAATGTCTTCTTTTCGCTCATCTTACTCTCCGTTCCACATTCCTGTTACGTATTAAAGTCTGTACTTTTAACAGATTTCATTGAATGTAATTTATATATTTTTCCACGTTGAATTGTATATTAGTTATGACAATTCGTCAAGTACGGTTATTCTAACTTATCATTGTCCTGATTTAATACAAAATGGCAGGAAGCTGTAATCTGCTGGCTGTGCACCTCTCCCTCACACGCCATATATACCGCTCCTGCCATATTATTAATATTAAAACCACAAATTAATATGTAAGATTAGCACATCCCTTAAATGATGTAGGGTCAATCTTTACATCTTTGCCATACTGTGCACTCTTAAGATTAAAGCAGTTAAGAAATGCTTCACTTTCAATTCTTTCAAGTGTCGATGGAAATTCTACTTTCTCCAGCCTCTGGCAGTTCTCAAAAGCATTGTTGCTTATAACCTTAACACCTTCCGGAAGCACAACCTCCACAATGTCATCTCTATTAGCAAATAATTCTTCTGGAAGACAAGTAAAGTCACTCATATCTATCTCTTTATATGTTCTGTTGTATAATGTAACCTTAATTCTTTTATTGTTCATAATCTTTCCCTCACATTCTACATTGCTATCAATTGCAAAGCGGCAATGTTCGCTGTCTATTTAAACCAGCAGTGTTAATGCTGGTTATAATCTTTAATTCATATTAAGCATTTTAAGGACTGACTGACTTGTGCTAAGCAGACCATTCTTATAGTATCCTAAAGCACTGTTATCATCACTGTAATTATTGTATGCTGTATTATATGTATTACTATCATCACTTGTATTAATAGTCGATGATACCGCTAACAGCTTTGATAATATTGCTTTATATGTATTAATTACATATTTGTAATCATCATAGCTGAACAGCACATTGGAACTGCTTGTTCCTGATGATGCACGGCTCTTTAATACTGCATCAGATATATTGTACTTATTAGCTGTTATCTGGTTTCTAAGTGCTGAAAGCTCCTGGTTATTCTCTCCCTGCTGGCTGTTATTCCGGGAATCAACCATTATTCCTGTATCGCCAACACATATACTCTGTGAAAGATCTGTAGCACCAGCTCCATCAATTGTTGTTGAATCAGAAGAAAGTGCTCCACCTAATATATCATTAATTCTGTCTATATATCCTAATGTCTCTTTATATGGAGGAACTCCACCATATTTGCTTACAGAACCACTTCCAGCATTATATGCAGCAAGGGCAAGTGTAACATTACCATTGTAATCATCTAAAAGATACGCAAGCATCTTCGCTCCACCTGTAATATTCTGTCTTGCATCAAATGGATCTTCAACGCCTAACGATTCTGCCGTTGTCGGCATAAGCTGCATAATCCCCTGTGCCCCACAATATGATACTGCTTCTGTATCAAAATCCGACTCTGCCTTTGCAACCGCCTTTAACAGGTTAACATTGACACCATATTCATTGGATACTTCATTAAATATATCATCTAATGACTCGCTTCCTGAACTTATGTTGTTAATTACATTATCAAAATCAGTTGCACCAGCCGGTTTAATATTATCTCCCTGACTTACAAGATATACATTACCATCTAACATATTAACTGAATCTACTACCATTACTCACCAGTTTCCTTCTTTTCTTAATTGTCTATACATTGTATAAGCATCTGAAAGTATCTGTTTCTCATTCGGATATTCCAGAAGATGATACGCCTCGTGATACTTATAGTAACCTGCATCGTAAAAATATTCTTCTTTCTGAGGCACACAGTCATAGCTATCGGCTTCACACAGATACCAGTGAACAATCTTATCGATATTCTTGTGTCCAGCCTTAAATGAATAATTCGTACTGCCAATGTAAGCTCTTATTCTTACATCAGCACCTGTCTCCTCATTCACTTCACGCACAGCTGTCTGTTCATAAGTTTCTCCCTTTTCGACTGTCCCCTTTGGAAGTACCCAGCCATCTCGTGAATTCATAAAATTCTTATATAATACAAGAACTTTGCCTCTGAATATTACTACTCCTCCACAGCTTACTGCTTCTGACATATCGTTTCCTCCAATCCATTATACAATGCTGATATTTTTTTATCAAGGCTAAATGTTTGACATAGCGTGCTGTTTTCTGACATTTTTCGCAATCTCTTATATATATGACGTCATCAACAAATAAGCTCCTGTCAAACATATTAACATATTATTGAAAATACGCATCAAATACAGCCTTCGCTATATATTGTGCACTTGATACACCTGAATAGCCACCCTCAAGCACAACACTTACTACAATCTCTGGTGTCTCTGCCGGAGCAAATCCAACAAACCACGAATGTACATTATCACTATTATCGTATTGTGCCGAGCCGGTCTTACCAGCAGCATTATACGATGACCATCTCATTGAACCACCTGTACCTGAATCAACAACCTCTTCCATACATTCTGTAAGATACTGTGCTTCGTCACTTGTCATAAGCTTGTCAATAACTGTTGGTTTATTCTGTTTTACTACTCTGCCATAAGCATCTTCTATTCTGTCAACCAGATATGGTGTCATCATCGTACCATCATTAGCCACTGTTGCAGCTATCATAAGATTATGGAGTGGACTTATCATAGTTTTTCCTTGTCCAATTGCAGTTTCCTGTGCTTCACTTATGCCTGACTCCTCACTCAGTGCAAATGAACTTTTATTATATTCAAATGCGACCGGTATATTCTTATTAAATAAAAATGAGGTGCATAGATTCTTAAATGAGGTGAGCTTAAGTCCTGCACCTATATGCGAAAAGGCTGAATTACAGGAATTAGCAAAAGCATCTACAAGATCTTGCTTTCCATGTGCTTTTCCATCTGCACAGGGAATTGTTGTTCCGCCTTCCTCATAATCACTTCCGTCACATACATACATAAATGAATTATCTGTACCATTTTCCCTTATATACTCAAGTGTTGTAAGTATCTTAAAGGTTGAACCCGGTGCATACAATCCTTGTGTCGCCCTGTTTAAAAGAACTGACTCAGAACTATCATAATTAATCCATTTATCGTAATCTTTATCTACCAGATTAGGGTCAAAATCAGGCTTGGAAACCATTGCCAGTATCTTTCCTGTAGAACTTTCCATAACTATCACAGCACCTTTGTTACTGCCAAGCGCCTTATATGCTGCTTTCTGCAAGGTTGTATCCAGTGTTGTATACACATTATGTCCCTTTGCCTTATCGCCTGTTAAATCATTGGATATCTGATCAAATATATTATCCGTCTCAGATAACAGATAATAATTCTCTGTTGACTCAATTCCCATCTTCGTCTTGGAATTATATCCTATGACGTGGCCAAAAAGCTTTTTCTGTGGATACACTCTTGTCTCTGTACCATCATCAGCTGTATCAGTCGTTGCAAGCACTGTTCCATCAGAAGCATATATATCGCCTCTCACAACCTTATCAGCCTGATTATCTATTCTTTTATTATATGGATTGTTAATAACATCTTTGGCATCTTTGATATTAAATACACAAAGATATACTATCATAATTGCAAATAAGCCTATAAACACAAAAGATATTATATTAGTTTCCCTGTTTCTAAGGCCTTTTTTACTTCCTTCTACAATATCCGTTTCTTTTTCTTTACGCCTGATGTTTCTTCGGCGTTGTTTTTGCTGTTGATTGTTTTTTTGCATTTTTACCTTTTCTGTCATCTTCATACTCGCTTTCATCAAGTCTCATATTATACATTCCATTAATCAGTGCAAACATCACTAACGAACTTATTATAGAGCTTCCTCCATAACTTACGAACGGCAGTGTTACACCAGTCATCGGAATAAGCTTTATTGCTCCTCCAACTGTAAGGAACACCTGAAAGCCATATGTAACTCCAAGTCCAACTGCAACAAGCCTGTAAAACAATGTCTTACATCTTGATGCAATGTTCATCATAAGTATAAGATTATTAAGGCATACCAGTAATAACGATATAGCAAATATTAATCCAAACTCCTCTGAAATAGCTGAGAACATAAAATCCTTTTCTGCAACAGGAATTTTATCCGGCATACCCTGGCAAAAACCATATCCAAACCACGAACCCATTCCTATTGAAAACAGCGACTGGCATACCTGATAACCACTATCATCAATATGGCTCCACGGATCTTTCCATATTATAACTCTTTTTCTTACATGAGAGAAAAGCTTATAGGCGATAACACCTGCAACTCCTCCACCCATAATGCCTGCACCTGCATATAACACATTCTTGGTTGCAATATAAAGCATAGCAATATAGACCACGAAAAATATAAGTGCTGCTCCAAGATCTGTTGACAGCACAAGTATTATAACATGAAGTGCGGCAAATGCTGTAACTACAGCAGTCTGTCTGAATGTTGTTGCTTTATTAAACATCGAAGCTACAAACATTACATATAATATCTTTACGAATTCTGCCGGCTGTACTGACACAGGTCCTATTGTAAGAACAAGATTAGCTCCATATATCTTATTGCCAAGAAGAACTGCCAGCAGAAGCACAAGTCCTGTGCCACAATATATCCATCCCATCTTTCTGAAGCTTTTCACAGTCTTTAACAACCACGGAATGGCAAGCGTAAGCAATGTGCCTGCAACCGCTATAGCAAACTGCTTTACGCATTTGGTATAGCTTAATCTTGCTATCATAACAAAGCCAACCGCCATCAGCATACACATATTATTGACGAGCAGTCTTGATGCTTTAGGATAAAATACCATATAAAGCATAATAACTGCACCAAGATATACCAGCTGTGCAAAATACAGATATATATAATTCATATCATCATACACAACATACATTATAAGATAACCAGTAAAATGTACAATTACCATTATAACATTCTGTATCCGGTATATCTTTTTTCTTTTATCTTCATTTCTTATTACTGCACCCCTGTATGCCGCGAGTGCATAGAAAGCCATAAGAAATGCAAGTACATATTTTGATAATTCCAAACAAACTGTCTGCATAATTAATTGACTCCTCTATAGAAATGTCCCTTATATGGCGATACCCCCTCAAAGCTTAAAGCTTTCTTTATTGTAAAAGTATCTTCATCTATGAACTCAAATCTTAACGACCTAACACCAAGGTCATTTCTTTTAAGTTCTTCTGTTAAATCAAATGTGCCTGCCCACGTCACTGTGTAACAATAACTGCATACGCTCTCAACTATGTAGCTTACATCACTACCCTGCTTTAAAAGAGTTGTACTACACTTCTTATCACATATTCCATAAGTCTTTCTAACACACGATTTAGATACCATAGCAGGTATTTTTCCATACACAATAATCTCACTTCCAGCAGTCAGAGTATCCTGTAACTCAGAATTATTAAGCTCAAGCGGAAGTGTGTGGGATAGCAGCCTTACCCCCGCCTTATCAGCAATATCTTTCAATTCATAACCTGCATACTTATTAAATACATACAGTCCTGTATCAGTAATTATATCTTTAACTTTAGACTTTCTGCTTCCTATAAGTCCGATTTCTTCAATATTTCTTACAAGATAGCCATCTATTATTCCAGTATTATGTTCTATATCATCAAGCATAGCCGAAAGCTGTCTTGCCCTGCTCTGTTCAAGAATATAAGGAAGTGCTATAAACAGCTTAATTCTCATTTTGTTAATTTTTTCACACGCTTTAATAAATCTCTGCCGGTCGCTGTAATACATTCCAAAATCAAGATATATTCTTCCAACTACAATATCAAGCTTATTATCAGGACTGTTGACTATATCAATCACCGAGCTGACAATATCAAAGGAATGACAATATACTGTACATAACATCTTGCCAGCATTATCTGACACATCATTATATTGGCTTTCAATACCTGTGCAATTATTGTGATACTCATTATGTGCATCACAATCCGAACTTAATATGCTATTATCCTGCTCGTTATATGTCATACAGCAGGGATTTATTATACTATCGTCCGGCTCTTTATATGTCCTGCAATATGAACTTAATATATTATTATCAAGCTGTGCTATAACTTCTCTTCTTAGCTTCTTTAATTCTCCAACCGATAAGAACACATCATTATCCATATGAAGTTCTATGCCAGACACTTTATATCCGGTGTTACCTGTCATTATAAGCTTGCTCTTAACATCTTCGTAATCGGCTGGCTGTTTTAAAGCTTTAGTCACCTCACTGCCTGATATGCTTGCACTGAATTGACCAGTCACAGCGGTAAGACTTAATGGTGAGCCTTTCACAGCCTCCATATACATATCAATATCTCTTTCAAAGCTTGTCTGCACATACTTTTCTTTTACAAGTCTTTCAAGAGAAGAATTCTTCATTCTGTTAATAATTCTGTCCTTGTACAGATTATATTTTCTTGGAAGATTGACCACTAAAGTATTACCCGCCTTAACAAACGAGCCACTCTCAAAGCTGTGTTCCTTGTCAATCTCGAATACATCCTGTGGATTGATATCCTTTAATGCTTTAAATGTAACTCTTCCCTTATCATTGCTAACAACCTTTAATGCTTCGCTCCCCCTATGATTAGGACGTTCATACGACATCATCTCCTTACCCTTCTTGCTGTTATAAAACCCTGTCGTAAAAGAGCCTCGGTTATATATATCACATAGATTATCTATATCTTTCTTAGTTATTTTATAGCCTTTTCTTCCATATTTAATGTACTCGTCAACATAATGCCTATATATAGAAGTAACATATGCGGCATAGGTCACATTTTTCATTCTTCCTTCTATCTTTAACGAATACACACCAGCTTCTATTATATCTGGAAGTATAGGCAGGGCACACATATCTTTAGGACTTAATGCAAAGGAATTATCTTTGTCGTTAATCTGACAGTCATTATCATATACTTTATAAGAAAGCCTGCAGGGCTGTGCACATCTTCCCCTGTTGCCGCTTCTTCCACCTCTGAAACTGCTCATAAGACATTGTCCCGAGTAACAATAACACATAGCACCATGAACAAAGCTTTCAATCTCCATATCCGGACAATCTTTATGAAGCTGTGCAATCTCAGTTAATGTCATCTCTCTTGAAGTGACAACACGCTCTGCACCCATATCCCACAGAAGCTTAGCACCAAGACTGCCTGTCTGTGTCATCTGTGTGCTTGCGTGTATGTCCATATCTGGAAAATGCTTCTTTATAAGCCGCATAACTCCTAAATCCTGAACAATAACCGCATCAAGTCCGTGTTCATAAAATGGTCTTATATATGAAATCAATTGTCCTTCTATCTCTTTGTGCTTAAGAAGTGTATTAACTGTAAGATATATTCTGCACCCAGCTCTATGTGCATAGTCAAGTGCTTCAAGCATCTCTTCATTATTAAGATTGCCTGCGTATGCCCTTGCACCGAACATATCTCCTCCAAGATACACCGCATCTGCCCCTGCATTAATAACAGCCTTACATATTTCAAGAGAACCTGCTGGTGCAAGAACTTCTATTCTGTTGTAGTTGTTACCATGTGTTAATTCCATAATATATCATTTATCCTCATTCTATAATACTTATTAATCAAATCGGGACTGTAGCACATTGTCCCCAGCCCCGCTAAATATAATTATTTCTTTGAATCATTAAGTTCTGTTTCAAGCTTTACAATGGTATTTTGAAGCTTCTCTATGTTACCCTTCAATTCCTCAATCTGCTTATCAGCAGACTCAGACTTTATCTGTGCTGCAATAAGTTCGTGCTTAAGGTCATAGATTTCCTTATCTTTATTCTCAATCTCTAAAGATAAACCATCACCAAGCTTCTTTGCCTTAAAATAATCATCGGCAACATTAAGATACATAAGATTAGCTCTTATCTCTGCTGACTGCTTTCTAAAATTCTCGTCTTTACCGAACTCAGCAAGTTTATTATTAATATATGATGCTATCTTCTGAAGATATTCTTCACTTTCATATCCTCCCAAAGTAAATACTTTTCCACCTATGATTACCTCTGTTGTATTCTTTGATGACATCTGCATCCTCCTGACCTGCTTAACAATAATATATAGTAAGTATACAATATCTACTCTCTTAGTTCAATACCAAGATTATCATATGCTTTCTTTGTTGCAACTCTTCCTCTAGGTGTCCTGTTAATATAATCATTCTGTATAAGATATGGCTCATATACATCTTCAAGCGTTCCCGAATCTTCACCAATAGAAGCCGCAAGTGTCTCTATTCCAACAGGTCCTCCGTCAAATTTCTCTACAATTGTAGAAAGAATAAGCCTGTCATTCCTATCAAGTCCGTCCCTGTCAACATCTAAAAGGTCAAGTGCATAATCAGCAACATCTTTAGTTATATTACCGTCATATTTTACCTGTGCAAAATCCCTTACCCTCTTTAATAATCTGTTGGCAAGTCGTGGTGTTCCCCTTGATCTTCTTGCAAGCTCATATGCACCATCATCATCAATATCAACACCAAGAACCTCTGCTGACCTTACTATAATCTTCTTTAATTCATCACAATTATAGAATTCAAGATGATTAACAACTCCAAATCTATCTCTTAAAGGTGCAGATAAAAGTCCTGCTCTTGTCGTTGCACCAACAAGAGTAAAATGCGGAAGGTCAAGTCTTATCGACCTTGCAGTAGCACCTTTTCCAATCATTATATCAATCTCATAATCTTCCATTGCTGGATACAGTACTTCCTCAACCTGTCTGTTAAGTCTGTGTATCTCATCAACGAACAATATATCTCCCTCACTAAGATTATTGAGTATTGCTGCCATTTCTCCAGGTTTCTCTATAGCCGGACCAGAAGTTACCTTTATATTAACTCCCATTTCATTAGCTATAATTCCAGCAAGTGTTGTCTTACCAAGTCCAGGAGGTCCATAAAATAAGACATGGTCTAGCGAATCTCCTCTCTCCTTTGCTGCCTTTATATATACTTTAAGGTTTCTTTTAACCTTTTCCTGTCCTACATAATCATCAAGCTTTAATGGTCTTAACGAATTCTCTATCTTTGCATCTTCCGTAAGGATTTCTGTGGATATTATTCTTTTTTCCACGTTGTATTTCACCTCCTCATAATTAAATACCCTTTTTATAACTAAGCACTATTTTATAATCAAATGCTCTCTTATATTCAAATATTCTTTTATTTTACCTATAAAGTTGCAAGGCTTTTAAGAGCCTCCTTAAGTATTGCCTCTGAATTCTTCTTATCAATATCATCAACCTTCTTGACAGCCTTAATCGCATCCTTACTGCTATAGCCAAGTGATACAAGTGCCTCAACAGCATCATTCATAACAATAATAGAATTATCCTGCTCTGCTGCCGCATTTGCCTTATTTCTGTTATTAAGTGCCATCTCAAAGGCTTCCTCAACCTTTAACTTATCCTTAAGTTCAATAATAAGCCTCTGTGCTGTCTTAGCACCAACACCCGGACAGCTCTTTATAAGATTAACATCATCTGACAGTACTGCAAATCTTAAATCATCTGTGCTGATTGCTGATAATATTCCAAGTGCCCCCTTAGGACCTATTCCGTTGACATTTATTAATAATTTAAATACGTTAAGTTCATCTCTTGTAAGAAATCCATACAGGCTCATATCGTCTTCTCTTACGTGCAGATATGTATACACCTTTACAAATTCACCTGATTTAGGGATATTTTCAGCTGTAAGGGACGATGTCCTAATGTCATAGCCAATCCCATTATTCTCTATAACTATCCCTTCTGGTGTCATCTCAACAAATTCACCTATTATATATGAATACATTATTACTCTCCGCTCTTATATTTAAAATACTATTTATGATTCTATTTTGTTGTTTTTATCCTATTTTTCAAAATGCTGTTTTATAATATCATTACTTTTGTGCTCATTATGTCATATGCCCTGCATTGCTTTTCCACGCATCCGAAGTTTCGAAGAAACTTCTAAGTGACTACGAAGTAGTCATATTATATCATAATTTTTACAAATAAATATTACTTCCGCATTCCAAGACAATGGTTAATAAACTGCTGTGCGGTTCTTCCTGATATGCCTCCGTGGCTTAATTCCCACTTATTAGCCTCAGCCATAAGTTCTTCTTCTGACATATCAAGTCCATTTTTCTTGGCAAGTCCTATTACAATATTATAATATTCCTTATTAGATGGTTTAGAATAGCTTATCTGACACCCAAATCTATTAACAAGCGACATCTTTTCTTCAATCGTATCTGATCTGTGAAGTCCGTTAGAAGATTCCATATCATTTCTGTCGTTCCATGTTTCTTTGATAAGATGTCTTCTGTTAGATGTCGCATATATAAGAATATTGTCAGGCTTAGTTTCAACGCCACCCTCAATGACTGCCTTTAAGAACTTGTACTCAATCTCAAATTCTTCAAATGATAAATCATCCATATATATAATGAACTTGTAGTTTCTGTTCTTAATGGCCGCTATTACATTTGATAAATCCTTAAACTGATGCTTATATATCTCTATCATTCTTAAGCCCTGGTCATAATATTCATTAACGATAGCCTTGATACTTGTAGACTTACCAGTTCCGCTGTCACCAAATAAAAGAGCATTATTGGCTTTTCTGCCCTGAACAAAGTTCTCTGTATTCTCAACAAGCTTCTTTTTTTGTATCTCATATCCAATAAGATCATCTAATACAACCTTATCCATATTATTAATAGGGTTAAATGTAAGCTTTCCATTCTCTGTTGCAGATATTCTGAACGCCTTGTTAAGTCCGAACATACCTACGCCATATGCTTTATAGAATTCTGTAACTATATCAAAGAATTCATCTGCATTAGCAGCTTTGGCAAGCTTTTCGCTTAATGCCTGAACCTTTTCACTTACATTTTTATTATACATCAGCTCCTTCTTAACGATTGCCTTATAATCAGAGATTATAGAGAAACAGTCAATGCCGAGTTCTTTCTCTATAAATGAAAAATCATAATGGAAAAGATTGTAGAATACTTTAAAGTCATTCTTTGCAAATACATTAACACTTCCGTCATTAGCTCCTACCTTTTCACAGGTAATGCTGAATGGATTCTCATTAGTAATAAGAAAATATGTAAGATAATTCTGCCATAAATTCTTATCGAAACCATAATCTGTTGCAACTTCTAAAATTCTTTTTACCTGAGTATATATATCTGTAACCAGCTCTTCTTTTGATGATAATTTGTTATCAAAACGATTGAATATATCTGCCATTGATGATAAAATAGAACTGTTATCGAGATTTCCATACATAATTAATTGAGATATTTCTTTATACATTTTAGTATTCCTTTCGCCAATGTGTATATGTAACTTTTATATAATAACACATATAATATCACATTGAGAGCGAATTTTGTCACTTTTTTTAGAAATATTAGTTCGATTAACTATTGACAGCTAACGAACTAATGATATAATCTGTAAAGAACTTTGCAAAAGTTTGTAAAAGTTTTAACAGGCTTTTATTTTTTAATGATTAGTGAGGATTTCAAATGAAAATCGTATCAGATATCAACGCATTTGTGTATATTGTATTGACCATCTTCTATTGTTATCAGGGAATATACGTTATTATCGCATTGCTTGGTAAAAAGAAAAAAAAGAATTACAACACCGAAGCTAAGACACTTCACAAATACGCATTTATTATTGCCGCACGTAATGAAAATGCCGTTATCGGCAATTTAATTGACAGTATTAAGAACCAGAATTATCCTTCAGAGCTTATTGATGTTATCGTAGTAGCTGATAACTGTACTGATAATACTGCGGAGATTTCAAGACAACACGGTGCCATTGTTTATGAGCGTTTCAACAATATACTTATTGGTAAAGGCTATGCTATGGACTATGTCTTTAATAAGATATGTGAAGAACGCGGTGATTACACTTGTTATGACGGTTATTTCGTATTCGATGCAGATAATATTATCGATGTCAATTACGTCAGAGAGATGAACAAAGTATTCGACAGTGGGTACAAAGTTGTCACAAGCTATCGTAACTCTAAGAATTATGACACTAACTGGATTACAGCCGGTTATTCTTTATGGTTTATAAGAGAAGCTAAATATCTTAACAACCCACGAATGATGATTAAGACAAGCTGTGCTGTATCCGGAACTGGCTATCTTGTAGACAGCTCTATTATCAAGAAGAACCACGGCTGGAAATGCAATCTTTTAACAGAGGATATTGAATTTACTGTAACTAATATTCTTGATGGCGAAAAGGTTGGTTATTGCGAAGATGCTATGTTCTATGATGAACAGCCAACAACATTTAAACAGTCTTGGAATCAGCGTATGCGTTGGACAAAAGGCTTCTATCAGGTATTATTTAAGTATGGCAGAGACTTATTCAGGACAATGTTCAAGGAAAAGAGAATGTTCGTATCCTGCTATGATATGATAATGACACTTGCACCTGCTACTTTATTTACACTTGGAACAATACTTCTTAATGTAATAATATTATTATGTGGTGGTCTTAATCCTACATTATTCAAGCAGATTGCTGGTCCAACTGTTCAGGCTATTTTACTTGGTTTCTTTAATTTCTATATGATGCTTTTAGTAATAGGACTTATAACTTTAATAACTGAGTGGAAGAAGATTCTTGCACCTGCAAGAAAGAAGATTATGTATCTTTTCTCTTTTCCTCTCTTTATAGCTACATATATTCCAATCTCAATTGTAGCGTTATTTAAGAAGGTTGAATGGAAGCCAATTCCTCATACTGTTGTTAAGACTATTGATGATTTATCAATGACACAGTATAAGCAGTAATTCTATTAAAAATTTAAACTAAATAATGATATAAAAAAAGGGGCTGTCGCACTAAGAAATTAGTGCGATGCCCCTTCTTTTATGTTAAGGCGGTATATAATCTAAAAAAATAAATCCCAGGCTTCGAAAAACCTGGGATTTATAGTAAAATATTAGTATGCTATTACATAATAAATTACAAAAAGATTATACTTTAAATCAGAGTGGATATCAACTAAAACTTCCACTCGAAAACTGCAAAAGAGATATCAATTTCATATTTCTTCTAGAAGGGCATTCTGCACCTGACCATGCAACACTTGCACGATTCAGAAGCATTCATTTTGCCCCTTGTTCTAAGCGTATTCTCGCAGAAGTTTCAAGATTGAGGCAAATGCCAATAAATATACTTTCGTGTGGAAAAAAGCCGTTACAAAAAATCAGGCAAAACTGTTAATTAAATTAGCTGATTTTGTAGCTGAATGTGAACAACTCTATGACATAAAAATAGTTTATGGAAATGTAATAAAAATCAAACATTTAAAGAGACTACGCAAGAAGCTGTATGCTCTCAAAAATGCTGGAAATATCACATTCGTGCATGGTATAGGCAAAAGAAAAACACCATTACAAAAAAGTATTGAAGCATTAGAAGAAACTCTTTCTAAACTTAAAGAATACACTCAATAATAAATAGTAACTTAAAAATCGTATTTTTATAGGAAAAAGAGGCTGGTACCCTAACGATTTTCAATCGTTAAAGCGACAGCCCCTTATTTGCTTTATTCTACAAACACAATCATTACTTTTCATTCCTGTCAATCTTTAAATCTTTGTAATATTGCATTGGAGTAACACCATATTCTTTCTTAAATGCTCTAAAAAAATGATTATACCCTCCAAATCCACCAAGCTCATATACCTCATGAATACTTTTCCCCTGCTCTATATAATGGCGGCATAAATCAAGTTTGCTCTTTACAATGTATGAATGAGGTGTCTCACCTGTCAATTTTTTAAACTCTCTTACTATATGATAACGGCTTATATAAAATTCATTTTCCAAGCGCTCCAACGAGATATCTTCTGTCAAATGTTCTCTGATATAAATAAAAATATCATCCATTACAACGTGTTTTTTCTTCTTCTTCTTGATCTGTACATCATCCTGAACAGATGAGCGAAGTGCAAGTACAAGAATCATAGTTAATAGGCTTTTCTCGTATAATGAGTGGGCAAATTTAGGCAGCTCATTATTCATCGAATAGAGCTTTTTTGATATATTCTTTATAAGCATAGCCGATTCAGTCTCAGAATGAACAATCTTAACTTGATACGGAACAAAATCAAACGCTTCATCAAGTCTTGTTTCTTCATCTGACAATTTCCTTAAAAGTTCTCCACCTATATAAAGAACATAAACTTCAAGAGGATACTTATTTTTACGATATTCAAGCTTTACTTTATTACCTGGCTTAATAAATATCAAATCCTCCATAGTACATACAATATTATCGTCCTCCTGGTGCATATACCCTATCCCACCAGCTATAAATACAATTGTATAGCTCTCCTTTTGCCCAAAGCTTCGCTGGGCACTATCCAATATTTTCAAATATTCCATTTTGTAGCCTTGCTTTTTCATATGTCTATTTTGTACACTTTCCTATTATATTTTTTGTTCATTTCGTCAAAATATACAATATATCAATTTTTCGTAGTTTGCAAGCAATATTTGTATATGGATATCAGCATAACCCCAATATAATAAGATTGTAGCTACTAAAACAATATAAATGTTTGGAGGTAAATTATCATGAAAGAAACAAGACCTTTTTCCATGAAGGACAAAATTGGTTACACTCTTGGCGATTTGGGATGTTGCTGTACTGAGCAGTTCCGTGCCATGTATCTTGCTATTTTTTATACACTGGTATTAAAAGTTAATCCAGTACACGTAGGAATCCTTATGCTTGTTACAAAGTTTTGGGATGCTATAAATGACCCTTTAATTGGTGCACTTGTTGATAGCCACAAAAACAAAGGAAAAGGAAAATTTATTCCTTGGATTAAATTCTTTGCTTTTCCAACTGCAGTACTCTGTATATTAGGATTTGTTAACGTAAGCAATTTCGCTTATGGTGCACGTATTGCTTATATGTTCATTACATATATTGTTTACGAAATTATGTACACATGTGTCAACGTTCCATTTGGTAGTCTTTCAAGTGTAATGACTGATGATGTTAACCAACGTACTGACCTTTCTCGTTTCAGAAGTCTTGGCGGTACAATTTTTATGACAGTTATCGTTATTGCTGGACCATTATTCTTATATAAAGATAACCAGCCAGTACCTAGCCATTTCCTTATTATGTCAGCAATCTGTGCAGTTATTGGATTAATCTGTCTTATGTTTACATCTCATTGGTGTAAAGAGCGTATTATTACAGAACCAGTTGTTGAGAAAAAAGAAAAGTTTAACTACTTCCAGGTAATTAAAGATATTACTAAAAACAAAGCATTACTCGGAGTTATGTTATCAAGCTTTATCGGTATTGTTGGAGCAGGTATGGTTAACGGATTAAATACTTATTTATTCCGCGATTATTTTGGAAATGTTGCCATCATGGCAGTTTCAGGTATGCTAAGTGTACTCTGGTCACTTATTGCATTCGTAGGCACAAAATTTGTTGCTAAGAAATTTGGAAAGAAAGAATGGATTATGTACAGTGCAACTTTCTCAGTTGTTGTTTATGCTATTTTATTCTTCTTCCCACTTGAAAATCCTTTGCTCTTTATTATCATCAACGGAATCTGCTATCTTGGAGTAAGTGGTTTCCAAGTATTAGTTTGGGCACTTGTAAATGATGCAATTGATTATCAAGAACTTCAGACAGGAAAACGTAATGAAGGAATTGTATATTCGGCATATACATTCTTCCGTAAACTTGCTAATGCTGTATCAGGAAGTATGAGTAGTTTTGCACTTGCAATTGCTGGATTCCAGGTTAATGAAGCTGTCCAGAATGAAGCATTCTCAGGACATCTTTGGAAAACATATACAGGTTTATATGTTGTAGGATATTTATTAGCTGTTCTGGTATTAAAATTTATCTATCCTCTTACAAAAGAGAAAACAGCTGAAATGTTACAGGATTTAGCTGACAAGCGAAATGCTACAACTGCAGAATAAAATTAGAAATGGAGGTATTTTAAATTGACAAAACAAGTAGAAATCACAAACCGTGATGGACACATCTTACGCGGAATAGTTAACATTCCAGAAGATGGCACAAGATTTCCTGCTATTGTAAATGTACATGGCTTTACAGGGAATAAAAGCGGTTACAAAAGTATTTATACGCACACAGCCAGATTATTAGCTGAACATGGATTTGCCAGTGTCCGTTTTGATTTATACGGAAATGGTGAAAGTGATGGTGAATTCGAGGACATGACCTTTACAGGTATCCTACACGATATCGAGGATATTATAAACTGGACTAAAACACAAGATTTTGCCAATCCAGATAAGATTATCTTATCTGGTCAGAGTATGGGAGGATACGCAGCTGCTACTGCCGCTCCTATTGTTAATCCTTATGCTCTCATACTTATGTGTCCAGGTGCTGGAATGTGGTTTGGATGTAAGGATCGTGCTGAAGCCATGGAAGCTAAGGGGATCACCAAGGCCGATATTGAAGGACTCACTTTCCCAACATCTTTTAATCATGATTTATTTAATTATGAGCCATTCTCGTCAGCAGAAGGATACAACGGACCAGTCCTCCTTATAAGAGGAACTGCAGATGATTTGGTAGATGATGCAACATGCCATAGATATGAGTCACTTTACAATGGAAAATGCAATTATAAAACAATTGAAGGCGCTAATCACAATTTTGCCAGTGCTTTTGCAAGAGCAGAATTAGACAAATTAATGTTAGAGTTTTTAACACCACTTAAATAGTATATTCAATTTGAAAGGAAGTATGAACAATGAAATTATTAGAGTCTATAAAAGTTGGAAATATTGAGTTTAAAAACCGTATTATGTTCCCACCACTTACAACAGGATATGAGGAAAAAGATGGTTCAATTGGAGAACAAAGTTTTCGTTTTTACGAGCGTCTCGCAAAAGGCGGTGTCGGATATATAGTAATTGGAGATGTTGCACCACTTCCAACATTCTCTCCTACACCAAAGCTTTATTCACCTGAGCAGGTTCAAAGCTTCAAAAAACTTGCTGACGTATGTCATGAAAATGGTGCAAAGCTTGGAATTCAGTTATTCCATCCTGACTACAATGTTAAAGCTTTAAACGATATGTTTCATCAGGGCAAAATGCAGGAAGCAAGAGCTAAACTTCACCATGATATGCAACACTTTGTAAATGAAGTAACTGCAGAAGAACTTGATGAAATAATAAAGCATATGGAAAACTGTGCTATCTTAGCACACGAAGCTGGTGTTGATTGTATTGAAGTACATGGAGACCGTCTTGTTGGTTCTCTTTGCTCTCCTATTTTAAATCATAGAACTGATGAATATGGCGGTGACCTGGCTAATCGTACACGTTTTGCATTAACACTCGTAAAAAGATTAAAAACAATTGTACCTGACATGGTTATCGACTACAAGCTTCCTATAGTTACTCCTCTTGGAGAAAATAGTTTTAGAGGAAAAGGTGGTCTTCCACTTGATGAAGCTTGCATTTTTGCTAAAGAATTAGAAGCTTGCGGTGTTGACACATTACATGTTGCACAGGCTAACCATACTGGAAATATGGGTGATACAATCCCTGCCATGGGAACACAGCCATACGGATTTATGGTTTCTTATTCTAAAAAAATAAAAGAGCTTGTATCTATTCCTGTATCTGTAGTAGGCCGTATCGTTACACCAGAAGCTGCCGAAGCAGTTATTGCAAATGGTTCTGCTGATATCATTGGATTAGGTCGTTCTCTTCTCGCAGACCCTGACTTTGCAAACAAATGCGCAGATGGACATTGCTGTAATGTCAGAACATGTATGATGTGCAATAAGGGATGTACAGATAATATTCAGAATCGTGCTTTCTTAAGTTGTGTACTTAATGCTGAAAACGGTTACGAAGCAACACGACATATAACTCCTGCAGCATCATCAAAGAAAATAGCTATTATTGGTGCTGGTATCGCTGGACTTGAAGCTGCACGTGTTGCTGCATTAAGAGGTCATAGTGTAACCATTTTTGAGAAATCACTTCAGATTGGTGGTCAGTTACTTATTGCTAGTGTACCTCCAAGAAAAGAAGAAATGATGAGAAGCATTAATTATTATACAAATGTACTTCCTGAATTGGATGTAACATTCAGGCTTGGTCAGGAATTCACATCCCAAGATTATAATTCATTCGATGAAGTAATTGTGGCAACAGGAGCAAACAATGCAATAATCCCTGTTCCTGGCAAAGATCTTCCAACTGTAGCAAGTGCATGGGATGTACTTGCCAAGAAAGAAATCGTATTCGGTAATGTTTCTGTAATCGGTGGTGGTCTTGTAGGTGTTGAAACCGCTGAATATCTGGCTTCACGCGGATGTAAGGTTACAATTATTGAAATGATGGATCAGATTGCAAAAGAAGAAAGTAACACTATTTTACCTACTCTAATGAGGGAATTAGAGCATTATAATGTTCAAATAGTAACATCTGCAAAATTATCAGAAATTAAAGATGATTCTGTAGTTGTTGAAAAAACAGTAGACGACAATACATCAACAGAAGAAATTGCTTCAGACTTTGTTGTAATGGCTGTTGGTGCAAGAAAGAACCTTCCAGAGCTTTCTGATTGTCCTCTTCCACTTCACTATATTGGTGATTGTGCTGGAGAACGTCCAAGTAATATTGAGCATGCTATTAAATCAGCATATGATGTAGCATGTGAAATATAAATTATTAATTACCCTATTACCACAAAGGGGCTGTCGCACTAAGAAATTAGTGCGATGCCCCTTCTTTTTAAAAAGTGCCTGAATTTAGAAATATCAAAATAAAAATCTTTAAAACCCGTATAGGTTTATTAAAGTACGCCAATTTTTGGAACATCCCATTCATTTTAATAAATAGTAACTTAAAAATCGTATTTTTATAGGAAAAAGAGGCTGGTACCTTAACGATTTTCAATCGTTAAAGCAACAGCCCCTTTTTTTACATATTTAACTACTATTCCTGACACAATTCCTATAATAATACCTGTTATTACACCAGCTATTATAAGCACTGGCAGATAATATATTATAGCACTGCTTCCCATTATAAATATTGCCGCGATTATCTGTCCGACATTATGCATAATTGCTCCACTTACACTCACACCGATATACGAAAAACTGTCTATTTTTTTTAGAACAATCATCGTTACCATACTAAGCACTGCTCCCGCAATACTAAACAAAAAGCTGTTAAGATTACCAAAAAGCATTGCAGTCAGTGATATTCTTAAAATATTAATTATAACCGCTTCCTTAATTCCCAATGTATAAAGAATTGTGATAACTGCTATATTGGCAACTCCAAGCTTAATTCCAGGAACTGGTATTGGAACTGGTATAATACTCTCAATATAGCTGAATATCATAGCCAGTGCCGTAAGCACCCCGCACATAGCAATGTTATATGTGCTGTTGTTCTTTTTATGTTCTTTTGTCATATTCTTTAATGTATTTACTCCTTCAACTATTATATAATAATTTTCTTTTCATCCTATTCTGCATTTACAAACACACTATTGCACTTTTTTCCAACTGCCTTACTTATATTACTATCTTACTATTGAATCGACCCCGCTATCATCAGCCGCCGCTCCTATAATCTCTACAACCACACGGTGTGGAAGACAGACTATTGTTTCACCTGTCTTGCTTATCCTTCCTGTCTTAACACATAACTTGTCAGGGCAATCAGCATCTGTCATTGTCACACCACCATTTTCTATTGTGACAATATTGCTTCCACCCTGATATCCTTCTATAGTCAGTGTTTCATTCTGATTGACAGGTATTGTATTTACCACCTGTCCGTCAACCTTTATCTGCACAAATGCACCATCTTTCTTAACAAAATGATTAATCACAACAAATGCAATAACTGCTATGATTACAAATGCTGCAATTAATATTATATCTTTTTTATATTTATGATTATTATTATCCAAATATCTGTCCTTACTTTCCATATTACTTATATATTTATTGTTCCACTCCATATTCCAATGAGCCTGTCCAGTGAATATGCCGCATTAGCAGGGCTTGTGGACGGAAGAACAACAGCTTCAATACCCAACACCTTCTGCTGGTACTTTTTGTAATAATTACCTGAAGCTGCACCATTACAGTATACACGTTCAATCCGGGAATTGCTTATAATCTGTCCTAAATCCGTTGGCACAACATTTTTAATACTGCTGTCACTTGAACCAATTATATCGCAGCTATATATAGTATCCCATAAAGCTATATGATTATTATGAAGCATCATCTTCTTCTCCTCTATTGTAACTGGGACTTCAATATTCTTATCATTCATTCCACTGTTATTAATGACTGCCGTTATAACCTTCCAGAACCTGTTGCCCGGATGTCCATAGAAAAACATCTGCTCTCTCGATTTAACTGATGGCAGACTTCCAAGAATAAGTATCTTAGAGTTATTGTCATAAAGCGGAGGAAATGGATGAATAATATGCTCATACTGTGACTTCATTAGTTGTTATCTCCTGATATATTTATAATATTTTCTATTTATACTGTCAGCTATTATCCTCTACCAGCAGTTTCTTAAATTTAACCATAAATACACTTGTGGTAACCACTGCCGCTATAATGTCACTTACAGGTTCAGCAAGAAATACCGCTAACACTTTATTGCTCATAAATACTGGAAATATGAATATAAGTGGTATAAGCAGTATCAGCTTTCTAAGGCAAGCCATAATAAGGCTGACCTTTGCCTGTCCCAGTGCCATAAAACTCTGCTGACAGCATATCTGAAAGCCCAGTGAAAACATTCCTGCCATATATACCCTTAACGTCCACACTGTATACTGCTTAAGTTCTGCATTGTTTGTAAACATTCCGGCAAATACCTGAGGCACAAGCATCATAACTGCCCAGCTTGCAATTGTAAATATAATACATACCTTAAACTGTGTAAAAAATGCCTTCTTAACCCTGTCATAATTCTTAGCACCATAATTGTAACTCATAATAGGCTGTCCACCCTGACATATTCCCTGCAATGGCATAAGAACAAGCTGGTTAGTGCTTGTTATAATTGTCATAGCACCAACCGCCAGATCACCGCCATAACGTGACAGACTTGATGTAAAGCTTACAGATAATATGCTCTCTGTTGAAAGCATTACAAAGCTTGATATTCCAAGTGCAAGGCAGGGCATTATTATAGTGCTTTTAAGCTTCAGATTACATTTTCTAAGTCTTAAAATGGTCTTATCTCCTGTAAGAAAATGCAGTATCCATACTGCACCAACTGCCTGACTAAGCACTGTTGCAAGTGCTGCTCCCTGAACACCCATATTAAATACAAATATAAATATTGGGTCTAATATAATATTAATAACTGCCCCGATAACTGTCGTCATCATACTAATCTTCGCAAAACCCTGCGTTGTAATAAACAAATTCATTCCTAACACAATAAGCACAAATATGCTTCCAAGCACATATATCCTTGAATATGAAAGAGCATATGGCATTGTAACACTGCTTGCACCGAACCATTTAAGAAGCACTGGCAATGTCCCATAAAATCCTGCTGTAAGCACGACTGCACATATCACTAAAAATGTAAAACAGTTCCCGACAATTTTCTCTGCTGTAGCATTATCTTTCTTACCCATATAAATAGCCGCCCTTGGTGCTCCGCCCGAGCCTGCAAGCATTGCAAATGCATTAAGAAGCATAAGAACTGGCGTAAATAAACCAACACCCGTAAGTGCATCTGCACCTATCTGTGGTATATGTCCTATATATATCCTGTCAACTATATTATAGAGCAAATTCACTACCTGAGCTACAACCGCTGGAATTGCAAGCTTTGCCATAAGCTTAGGTATACTGCCCTCACCTAAATTATTAATCATATTATTCTTCCTCAAACCATCTTATTTCTTATCTCTTCAACCATAGTCTCATTGGTCATACCAAGCTCTTTAAGAAGCTCTGCTGGATTATAACGGTCATAGAATTTTTTTCAAGTTTTATAGCTGCTGCCAGACTTTCACCCATCTGATAAAAATCACCAAGTGCAAGTATCGCAACATTTTCTCCCTGCTGTTCCACCTTATACTTTCCAATCTCGCTATAATCCTTATCACCCTCACGATCTGTAACCTCATTACCCGGAATAAGTATCATAACAGGGTGTTCCTTCTGGTCAAGCATTTGTTATGTCTGATTTATTCAAAAATTTATTTCTTTGAATTCTTCACCATTTTCACTATTTAATCTAAAAAGAATATGTGAACCAAACCAATTATCACTTTCAAGCACTTTATAATTAACTTCTTTATATTTTACAGGAATAACTTCATCACCATCTGCATTTATTACTCCGTAATATCCATCTATATCTTGAACAATTGCAAAACATTCAAAATACACTTCTGAAATATTAACATATTCATCAAATGACTTAATCACCTGAACGCTGTCACTATCGATATCTAAATAAAATATAATTGCGTGTCCATTTTTTACAGCGCTGCATAATGCTGTAACTGTTGGCAGTTTTTCGATATAATCAGCCCCATCAAATATAACTTTTCCATTTTTATTAACAATTCCCCAATAACCATCTTTAAACTTTACTCTAGCATAATTACCCTGATATTCATAATCATAAATCTCTGCATAATCATCCCTTATCTGTGTTTCTTTATTATCTGATATAAAATTATCTGCATTATTCTTTTCATTATCTGTTGTTGACACTGAATATTCTGATTTATCAGTCTGCGAACTATTATTTTTGTTGCCTGTTATTTCATATATAACCATTATTGCTATAATCAAAATAACAGCTACGCATATAACAATATATTTTTTATTTGTCTTTTTCATATAAATATCTCCTATTAATTACAATTAACCACATTTGCAATTATATGCCGAAAAACTCAACGTTATTATATCCTAAAACTTCAGGATATTCCTGTGTAATTTCTATGCTGAAGCCGTTGCTGGTATGTTTATCGACCTGTTCCAAAATCCGGATAAAGCTAACTATGCCAGAACTTATGAATATTTCTCAGTTAACTTTTTACGTTCATCTGCAAGCCATGTTACAAACTGTTCCATACCTTCACCTGTCTTTGCACTTATTGGCATAATTATAGCATTTGGATTAAGTTCTTTAACATGATTAGTAAACTTCTGCATATCAAAATCAAATGCTTTCAGAGTATCTATCTTATTAACAAGTACAACATTACATACTGAGAACATAAGCGGATACTTAAGCGGCTTATCATCACCCTCAGGAACTGACAGTATCATAACATTACGGTGTGCCCCTGTATCGAACTCAGCAGGGCACACAAGATTACCTATATTTTCAAGAAATAGTATATCAAGGTCATCTACACCATACTCGCTTATTGCATCTGCCGTCATCTTGGCATCTATATGACACAAACCTCCGTTATGTATCTGCATTGTCTTTACACCAGTTGACTCTGCTACTCTTCTTGCATCTATATCAGACTCAATATCAACGTCCATCTCACCTATGCGGTAATCATCTTTAAGCATATTGATAAGTCTTGACAGCATAGTAGTCTTACCACTTCCCGGTGATGACATAATATTAACGAAAAACACCTTCTTATCATTTAACATACGGCGTGTCATATCCGCCTGATTATCATTCTTAGAATACACACTTTCATTTAATTTAATAACTCTGACTTCTGCCATCTTAATCTCCATTTCCAAACTACTATTTAATATAGTTATAGTCTAATAGTTTTTCACTATCTTTGTCAATATCAGTCTCTTTCATTAACTACATTTCATATAATTGTTTTTGATGTATAGAAAGAGGCGCCGCACTAATTTCTTAATGCGACACCCCTTTTTATTGTTACTATAAAATTGAGAAAGTTTTAATGTGAATCACTTATTATATTTACCTGATTGTTTATTTGTATATTACTTCTTATATCCAAATTCTGGAATATTGCTCCATCTGTTACGGAAGTAATGAGCTACCATCTTAGGCTTTCTATCCCTTGTGAATAAGCCTTTCTTGTTACCCTGTACTCTGAGTAAGCTCTGGCTTGTAGCAAAATCTGCAAAGTTCCATGCCTGCTCACCAACTACGAATTCGAATTCATCAAATACCTTATTGTTCATCTCATAATACTCAACCTGATATTCCTCTGTATACATAACAGATGTTGTATCGTGAAGTCCGCTGACAGTATCTGCACCATATTCTGTAAACATTACTGGCTTTCCAAGCTTGCCCCAGTCTGAAAGTTCCTTGCGAAGTCCTTTTTCAGAGATTTCAAGGTCTGGTCCACCAAAATACCAGCCATAATAACGGTTAAGGCATATAACATCGCTTAATTTAGAAGAACAATCAGTATCAGCAGTTGTTCCCTGAACACTTACTAATGTGCAAGGACGTTTCTGTGGATCGATTTCCTTTGCAAGGTCAAACAATGGTTTAAAGTAATCATATGCTCCCTCTGCTGCTGAGTCAGGCTCATTGGCAATACTCCACATAACAACACAGGCATGGTTCTTATCTCTTGAAATAAGGTCTCTTACAACATCCTTATGATGCTCCTGTGTCTGAACTCCGTGTTCTTTATCAAATGTACCGATTCTTTCTCCGCCAAAGTTAGCACCGCCACCAAACTGAAGGTTAACACCTACTGCTGTTGTTTCATCAATAACAACGATACCTTCCTCGTCACATAATCTCATCATCTCTTCACTGTATGGATAATGGCTTGTTCTGAAGCTGTTAGCATGCTGCCACTTCATAATAGATATATCCTTTGTGTTCATAGGAAGATTAATTCCTCGTCCATTAGGGAATGTATCCTCATGCTTTCCATAGCCCTTAAAGTAAAATGGTTTTTCATTAATAAGGAACTTAACTCCATCTACTCTTACGCTTCTTACACCATATGGAAGAGTATATACATCTTCTCCTGCTGTAACCTTTATCTGGTAAAGATAAGAATTTAATGGCTGCCATAGCTTTACATTCTCAAGCTCAAGCTTTCCCTGTGTTCCTGCTGCCTCTGCAACCTTGTTACCCTCAGCATCAAACACCTCAACCTTACAAGCCGTGCTATCCTTATCCACACCCTCAATATCAACAGCATAGTTAAGTACTGCTGATGGTGTTTCCTTTCCAAAGTCAATATCTGATGTTACTGTAATATCATTGATATAAGTTTTAGGTGTTGTGTATATCTTAACTGGTCTTGTGATACCGCAGTAGTTAAAGAAGTCAAAGTTAGGATTATTCTGAGGCTTTTCAGATGCTCCTGCACCCATTCCGCCCATCAGACCGCTCATCATGTTAGCCTTTCCACCAACTGGAAGAGTTGTGTAATCTATAACATTATTGACTGCGATTGTAAGAAGATTATCACCATCCTCTAATACATCATTTAACTCAACTTCAAATGGAAGGAAGCCACCCTTATGCTCACATATTAAATTACCATTAAGATAAATCTTTGCATAATGTGTTACTGCTGCACATCTTAATACAATTCTCTGGCTCTTTACATATGATGGAACTGAAATGTTTCTCTGATAGAATACCCATCCGTAATGATCCCTGAAATCAGCTCCTTCCTTTAAATCGTTGTATGAAGCTGGAACTGGCATAGTATCTGCATCCTTTAATGGTGCTTCATACCATTTCTCATCAAAGCCATTGCCATTGTCTAACTTAAAATCCCATACTCCACTTAAGTCACTTAATAATCTTGATTCTGTTAAAATTGGATATAACATAATTGATTCCTCCTGTAATTTTAAAATTTTGTATAATAATTTGTATAATAATTTTATTTTTCAGATGATGCCGGGGTCAGATGCCCCGACTTTATACCTACATATTGTTTTGCACTACGCATTTTCATTTCTCTTAATTCTAAGCTTTTCTGCATTCTCTTCAACTCTCTTCTTATTAAGAGGATATAAGAACCATAAAGCAAGTAAAAGTAATATCATTCCTCCCGCTGGTACAAGGCAGGTAATATTATATATTCCATCTACTACCTTTGGATCAAAGGCTGTTACTGAAGTATATCCTATTATTGAAAGAAGCACTCCTGATAAACCTGATGAACAAGCCTGTCCAAGCTTTCTTGCAAATGAATATACTGAATAAATTGTTCCATCCTGACGGACTCCAGTCTGAACCTCTGACTCATCAATTACATCTGTAATCATAGCCCATATAACCATATTGAACATTGAAGTTCCTATTGTAGCTACGATTATTAATCCTACCCATACCAATACATTGTGTGTATGAATTATGAATAATAGTATGAAGGAAGCTGCACTTATAAAGCATCCTATCATTGATAATTCTTTTTTACCTATCTTTGAAGCAAGCTTTACTATAAATGTTGAAAGTGCAAGTATAACAACTGTTCCTGCAAGACTTGCTATAGACATAGCCTTTATATTACCAAAGTAATTAGGATATACATAAGCATTCATGTTACTTAATGATAACTGTGCAAGTAAGAATACTAATGCACATACTATAATTCCTATTAATGACTTATTATGAACAAGCTGCTTAATAAGTTCCTTAAATGAGAACTTCTGTGTATTCTGTTCTACCTTAACTCTTTCTGTTGTCATATGATAGCAGAGCATATAACATATAACTGCGCCTATTGAACAGATTAATGCTCCAATCATCATCTTTTCACCAGATAATACTGAATTACCGGCTGCATCTGTATAATATACTACAAGTGGTAATATAACACCTATAGCTGTCTGTGCAAGTGTTGCACCAATTGTTCTCCAGTTAGAAAGTGATGTTCTGTCTGTTGGGTTATCTGAAATTGCAGATGCCATTGAACCATAAGGAATATTAACTCCTGTGTAACATACGCTTCCCCAGAGGAGATATGTGAAGAACATCCAGAATATCTTAAATCCCATTGGCATTCCCTTAAAATATGTTGCATACATCAGAAATGAAGCTACAGCAACCGGACCACACATACGTCTTATCCAAGGAGCGAACTTACCTTTCTTACCAGGTCTGCTTCTGTCTACTATCTGTCCCATTGTTACATCTGTTATGGCATCGACGAATCTTGCTGCCATCATCATAAGTCCTACAAGTGCTGCTGAAACTCCCATAACATCTGTATAGAACTTAAGTAAAAACATTGCTGATAACAAAAATGTAAAATCATTACCAAAATCGCCAAACATATAGCCCAGCTTATCTTTTATACCGAAAGGCTTTACCTTTCCATTAGTTTCTTTCATTGTATATCCTCCATTCTTATGCGAAATATATTTTGTATTCATCATTAATTGTTAAATAGTTTCTTTAAAGACGTCCTTAAATATTGTTCTGCACTTCGTTGTGCTGTTGTTTTCTATGGTTTTATAATACCCTTTTTAATTATTAACAGTTATTACTAAATTTAGTCTTTATAGTATAATTTTTACCTGTACAATTTTCACACTAAAAATTATACTATTGTATAATTAAATTGTACTAACATGTCAGTTGTGCTCATATTAACATGTTAGTGATTACATTTGAGACATGCTAGTTTTAAAGTTTATAATTGTTACAGATATAAATTTTTGTTTTATGCACATATCATAATTTTAAAAATTATTTTAAAAATAATAATTAATAGATAATATTTTATACAACTTATGCTATAATATGTAAATATAATGTAAAAATATAGCTTTGGGGGGAATATATATGGAATACAAAATATATTTAGATTATACAATCGAACTTTTATCGCAAATAAAAATTCCATCCTATATTATTGACGCTCCTTACACATGGGATAATCAAATTGATGGTGGACTTAGAAATAACATTTTCACCCAGAATACTTATATGAATAATCAAGAAAACTTCAGCCAGTTCATCAGCTCCTATAACAGGGATAATACTGCATTATTTATACATGACAGCTTTTCATGTGAATATATACATATTAAGCTTCCGGACAGCACAAGAATATTCATAGCAGGTCCATTCTCATATGAACGATTCACTAACCAGAGAATACTTGACTTATGTTCTTACAATTCAGTTCCTGTGCAGTATAATGAGTTTATGCAGCTGTACTACTCTGCTCTTCCAGTATTTGCTGATGAACGATGTATTACAGCTATTATAAGCTGTCTTTGCAGCAAGCTTTGGGGTAATAATTATACTATTGAAAAAAAACATATACTTAATAAGAATTTAACCCAGTATATGTATAAAGAAGAAGCACCTGAGCCTACAAAAAAATCTGTCGAAGCTCTGGAAATCCGCTATAAAAATGAAGCATTTCTTATGGAATGTATAGCACATGGAGATTATAAGTCTATTGAAAATATGGAGCGTCTTAACTCTTCTGATATAAAGCCACGCTTATCTGACTCTATACGTGACAGAAAGAACTTTATGATTATATTAAATACAATCTGCCGTAAAGCTGCACAGACTGCATATATACATCCGGTACATCTTGATGAAATATCGCGCAAATTTGCAATTAAAATTGAAGACTGCACATCAATCGCACAGCTTGAAGTATTAGAAAATGAAATAACAAGAAAATACTGTCTTCTTGTCCAGTCACACTCATTACGGACATATAGCAAGCCTATACAGAATATAATCAACTATATATCCTTCAATCTCACAGCTGATTTAAGCCTTAACGCTTTATCAGAAGAGTTTATGTTAAACAGCAGTTATTTATCAACGCTCTTTAAAAAAGAAACCGGAGTGACTCTTACGAACTTCGTCAACAATAAAAGAATAGAGCATGCAATATATCTGCTCAACACAACACAGTCTGCTATTCAGGATATTGCCGCACAATGTGGCATTAACGATGTGAACTACTTTACCAAGCTTTTTAAAAAGCTTAAAAATATGACTCCTACGCAATACCGCGAAATGATACAACACAAATAAGCTATAAATTAAAAAAGGCTGACGTAATGATAGTATATTACGTCAGTCATTTTTATCTTTTTAATATAATGATACAAAAATATGCGGATATAAGGGGAATTTCTTTCATCTACTTCAATTTTTTTCAAAATATTCCGGATATATTCCCTTAAGCTTATCAAGTTCATTAAATATTCTGCTTATATGTGCTTTTATAACGCGAAGATACATTCTCTTATCTTTATTCCTTATCGCATCAATAAGCATATTATGCTCATCATTAGTCTTTACGCTTATGTTTTTATTTAACTCTGCAAGATATCTAATTCTGTTGTAATGGCTCATCTGTGTCTTTATTATATTCTTCGCAAGCTGTTCGCCGGAACATTCATATATTAATTGATGAAATTCATTATCTATCTCTATTCTTGGAATACTTTCTGTTTCTTCGTCATAATTAATAAGTCGATTATTAAGCTCTGCCATCTTATCAAGCATATCAGCACTTGCATTTTTAAAAATTGCATCAATCATCCCAATCTCAAGACTCTTTCTGACAAACCATTCCTGCTCTGAACGCTTACAATTAATACAGGCTACATACGTTCCAGACTGAGGTATAACCTTTAAAAGTCCTTCTTTCTCAAGATTAACTATTGCCTCTCTTGCAGGTGTCCTTGATACATTATATCTTAATGCAATCTTCTGGGCACTTATAGAATCTCCTGGCAAAACTTCAAAATTCATTATATCGTATTTTAATTTTTCATATGTTTCTTCATTTAATGATTTTTCCATAAAATTACAGCCTTTCTATATATAACAGCAATCTGCCATTAATATAAAAATATAAAACAATTAATAAAATAAATAGCAAAAGCCGTCCAGAACCAATATCCTGCATAATCTCTACAGCTCTGAACGGCACAATATGTTTATATTATATATAAGATAAGCATGTCAAACGTATATTATAACATCTGCATCACATTAAAGGTATTTCTTAAGCGTTTCTCTTATAGCACCTTTTCCTGATATTTCTTCGACAAACATTTCTTCAATCTTATCACCAATTCCTGCTTCATATAAATTTATACCAAATATATTAGCATTTGACAATAAGTTCTTAAGCTGACCCGTGTAAGATGATGACTCACCCCATACGATACCATCAAGCTGACATTTCAATTCATCAGCCATAGGGTCTGGGGATAATTCAAAAGCTTCACCATTATCATCAATGCCAAGAAGATACCTGCACCAGCCTGCAATCGCAAGCGGAATGGCAGTTAGTGCTCTGGCACTTCCATCCTTGGCAACATATGACTTTATAGTTTCACCATATCTTATGCCAACCTTCTGAGATGTATCTGTTGCAATTCTTTGTGGTGTATCAGGCATAAATGGATTAGGTATACGCACATTTATAACTTCATCTGCAAACTTCTCTGGGTCTATAATACCAGGATTAGTAACAACAGGCATACCCTCAACAAGCCCTATTCTTTTTACAAGCTCTGAAAGTTCCTTATCCTTCATCTCATCAGCTATAAGGTCATAGCCTAATACGCAGCCATATACTGCAAGTGCTGTATGCAATGGATTAAGACAGGTTGTAACCTTCATTCTCTCCACCTTGTTAACTGTATCCCTGTCCGTCATATATACTCCTGCCTTTTCAAGCTGTGGTCTTCCATTCGGAAATCTATCCTCTATAACAAGATACTGTGGTCCTTCTGCATTAACAAATGGAGCTATATAAGTTCTCTTTGATGTAATAACAGGGTCCATATCTTCAACCCCGGCTTCTTTTAACGACTCAGCCACAGTATCTGCTGGTCTTGGAGTAATCTTATCTATCATAGACCATGGGAAAGATATTGTATTTTCATCATTGACATATTGTACAAAATCTTCGCTAACAAAACCTTTTTTCTGCCATTCGCCTACCATATCTGTTATTGAATTTCTTAACTTTTCACCATTATGTGAGCAGTTATCCATAGACACAACTGCTAAAGGTGCCTTACATGTATTAAATCTTTCATATAAAAGTGCTGACACAACTGCCATAGCTGATGATGCCTTATCAGGACCATTATCTATATCACTTCTGATAAATGGAAAATACTCTCCCTTTGCATCTCGAAGTGCATATCCTTTTTCTGTTATTGTAAATGAAACCATCTGAAGCTGTGGACTTGCAAATATTTTCTTCAATCTTGACCACTCAGCATCTACTGATGACTGTGCCTTAACAGCCTCTGTAAGTGAACCTAATACTTTCTTATCAGTGCTTCCATCTTCCTTTAATGTAACTGCCATAACAAGATTGTCGAATGGCTTGTATATCTTATCAACTACATCATAATCAAATGTTTCAACACATGTAATTCCTTTATCTGACAATCCCTGCTCTAATAATGAGTCTGCTATTCCACCTATAAATATTCTGAAAATGTTGCCTATTCCGAAATGAACCCATACAGGTGCTTCCTTTGTAGCTGTTGCAACTTTTTCAACATCATATGATGGAAGCTTTATTCCAGCCTTCTCCCATGCTTCTTTATCTTTAATACCTTGTATTGAAAGTTTCATGCTAATCCTCCATTCCTATATACATATTCATATATAAAACCATATTCCCATACAAAATTTATTTGGCTGACTTATCTATAGCCTCCCACAGACCATTAAGATATGTGGCACCTAATGCTCTGTCATAAAGACCATATCCTGGCATAGCAACCTCATCCCATATCATTCTTCCATGGTCTGGTCTTATGACTCCGTCAAAGCCTGTATCATATAAAGTCTTCATAATCTTATACATATCTATAGATCCATCAGATGATAAATGTGCTGCCTCTTCAAAATCTCTTGGAGAGTTGTACTTAAGATTTCTTACATGTGCAAATGGAATTCTGCCTCTGCAGGCCTTAATAATCTCACATAAATCATTGTTCTGGTTAGAACCAAATGAACCTGTACACAACGTAATTCCATTATAAGGCTTATCAACAGCATCAAGAAGTCTTGTAACTGAGTCCTTACCTGTCATAATTCTTGGCAATCCGAATATTGGCCATGCTGGGTCATCTGGATGAATACCCATCTTTATATCATATTTTTCACATACAGGTCCGATTGCTTCAAGGAAATATACAAGATTATTAAACAGCTTTTCTGCATCCACATCACTATACATTTCAAAAAGTTCTTTTAATCTGTCAAGTCTTTCCGGCTCCCATCCCGGCATAACAAAACCATTAGACATCTTCTCAACTGACTCTTTCATATGTTCAGGATCAATCATATCTACAGTATCCTGATTATAAGCAAGAACTGTTGAACCATCTTCCCTTACTCTTGCAAGCTCAGAACGTGTCCAGTCAAACACTGGCATAAAGTTGTAACATACCATATGGATGTCAGCTTCGCCAAGAGCCTGTAATGTCTTAATATAATTATCAATATGTTCATCTCTCTTAGCTGTACCTATCTTAATATCATCTGATACATTAACAGACTCAATACCGGCTATTCCAAGACCAGCATCACATACTACCTTCTTAAGTTCAGCTATCTCCTCAGGCAGCCATAACTCTCCCGCCTGCTTTCCAAATAGTGTTGTAATAACATTCTTAACTCCAGGTATCTGTCTTATCTGTTTAAGTGTTACACTGTCATAACCTGGTCCATACCATCTTAATGTCATATCCATAATGCTAAATCCTCCTTAAATTAAAATATAATAAATAATATCAAAAAATCACTTTATTATAGATGTACTTCGTATTATTAATTAATTCGTACACCAATTATCTATAAATATTATGCTGCATAATTACTTTGATGTCATCATACTAACATGTTAGTGCTGACATGTCAATCAATTTTTTTAATTTATTTTATATTCTTATATTCTCACTCATATACTATACCTTATAATATAAAAAAGACGTGTGAAAAATTTCTATTTTCCACACGCCATTAAAACTATATTATTATAAACACCTGAATATACTGCCTCTGAATATATTCTGCCAATCATAATATTCTGTTTGATATTATTTGTCAGCTTTTCTTTCTGTTATTTTTTATTATTATCCGTTAGTTCTCCTTTTCTTACTGCTGATAGCCATACATACTGTCATTCCTCCAACAGATAACATAAGAAGCCATACAAATATACTGTTATTGTCAGCTGTATCCGGGGTTTCTTTCACTTCTGTAGCGGTATCATTAACGCCATCACTGCCTGAATCTGCTCCGGTATCATTCGAACCCACATCACCTGAACCTGCTCCGGTACCATTCGAACCTGCATCACCTGAACCTGCTCCGGTATCATTCGAACCCACATCACCTGAACCTGCTCCGGTATCATTCGAACCTGCATCACCTGAGCCTGCTCCATTTGAATTATTATTATCAGCTATCTTGGCAATTACTGTATCTGCTTTCTGTATCTCGACATAGCCATTGTCTTCTACATAATATCTGTCACAATCTTCACAATGCCAGTATTCAATATTACCTTCTTCTGCCTTAGTTGCCGCCTTTCCTTCTACCAACTTTAAACTTTTATGCACACCAAGATTATATGTTCCATATTCCTCATTACAGATTACACACTGTGCTTTCTGTATACAGGTTGCCTCTCCACCTGTATGCTGACAATGATAAGCACATATCTTGCATACTCCTGCCTCCCAGATATGTTCCTCTCTTGCTGATACCTCTAAGCCACAACAATCATAGGCTTTCTTGTGTGTATCTTCGGTCTGCACCCACTCTGGATTTCCTGTATGCTTTGAAGGCTCTTTATCTGTGTATTCCATACCACAGTTTTCACATATTGCACCACTTGTACAATTAGCTTCCCCTCCTGTATGTACACATTTATAATCACAGATTTCGCATACACCGTCTTTCCACTTATGATTTTCTTTAACTAATGTTACTTTACCACAGCAGGTATATTTCTTCTCGTGTGTTGTTGATGTCTTAATATATTCCTCCGTTCCAGTATGATTATTGGCATCTACTTTTCCATAAGGAAGCTTACAAATAGCACAGACTGCTTTTTCTGTACAGGTTGCCTCTCCACCTGTATGTTCACAGCCATATCCACATACACTGCAATGTCCATTTTCCCACTTATGACTTTCAACAGCTTCATATTCAGCACCACAACATTCATATTTCTTCTGGTGTGTACCCTCCGTCTGCACCCATTCAACACTTCCACTGTGGTTAGATGGATTTAACGCACCATATTCTGAATTACAATATGTACATACAGCTTTTTTAGTACATGTTGCTTCTCCGCCTTCACAATCCTTAGTTTCTTCTGCTGTACAGCCCTGTATTGTACACTTTCTTGTATGTGTGCCATCACCATTAGACTTCCACTCACCATAAGTATGTTCTGCTTTAGCCGCTGTAACAATCTGTCCACATTCACATATTACAGGTGTTGTACAATCTCCATCGTCTGTACCACTATGCTCTGTCTTAGTACTTGTTACTTCACAGCCATCATTCTCACATACTTTCCAATGGTAAGTATCATCTTTTGACCAGCTATCACTGTACTTATGACTTGTCTGTGCAGGAAATACCTTGCCACAGATAGTACAAACAGAATCTTTAGTACAATCGTTATTGTTAGGTATATGATTTTCCAGTACCTTTATATAAAGCTGCACATTACAGCCATTATTATCTATTAATTTAATAGTCTGTTCTTTATCAGCATATGAGACAGTATAATAACCATTACTATCTGGTGTCAGCTTCTTATCATCAACTCTTACCTCTGTATAAGCCGGATCAGTTACTTTGAATCGTACTTCTTCACAATAATGACCATCATTAATAATTCCATCTACCAAACGATCTGGCTTATATTTAGCACTATAATAATATCGCAGCCTGATTGTACCTGATTCAAATATACCCTTTTTGCCATATTCCGCATTAATAAGATCATAATAAGATGAAATATTAAGATTCTGTGGCACAACAAACCCTGTTCCTACTGTACCATATAGCGTAATCGACTCTCTTAATGGTGTCTCAAAACTGCTATTACCATAACCATCTGTCCTCAGATAATCAATAATTACTCTTCCTTTTTCTTCTGGCACTGATACCTGCAATGAACTCTCCTTGTCTACAAGAATCATTGTCGTATACGCCGGCACTTTTACAGTCGAACCACTGACTTCACCAAGTGATACTAAACCGGCACTTTCCCCATTAGCAATAATCACCCAGTCTGCGGCCTCTCTTGAAGCTGGAATTGCAATCTCTTTATCATCAGCTGTATCATTATTCAATACTGCCATAGTGCTCCATTCACCTTCTGTTGTATTAGTCAGTACATAAGCTTCTTTATTATTACTAATATTCTGACTATCGGCAAGTGGTGAAAAGGCTTTTCTAATATCCATAAGACCTCTATAATAAGATACTACATCTGTATAATCTATACATTTCTGCCATTCAAGCACTGACTTGTCCTGCTGTGTTGTTCCTTCAACACTACTGCACATTTCTTCTCCTGCATCCATATATAATATTCCTGGTGTTGCATATTTCATTGCAGCCTGCTGTTTATACATTTTTATTGCTTTTTCATTTCTTGCTCCATATGTGCTTCCATTAATAGAACTAATTATATTATCATATATAGATGTCTTATTCTGTCTATCTGTCTTGGTATAATTATCGCCCCATATAACAAGTCTGGGATCTGTCTTTGCAACATTTTCTTTTACTTCATCTAACCATTTATCCAGTCTTGAATGATATGCTTTTGTGTCAAAGCAGTCAACTAAATCTATTGAAAATCCATCTATATGATATACCTCTGCCCAGTATTTCATGGAATTTTCAACATATTTACGATACATTGCACGCTCCGTGGCACACTCATTGTCATAATCAGTTGTAGTGTAATAAGTTCCATTCGTATTATGTCTGTAATAATAACCAGGAACTACTTTTTCAAATACAGACTCTGTTGGTGTAACCGTATGCGTATATGACATTTCCATTACAACTGAAATTCCCGCGTTATGAAGTGCCTGAATCATTGCTTTACATTCTTTTATTATTGCTTCACTATTTGATGCATCAGAAGCATAATCCGGCTCCGGTGCATTAAAATTCGCAACTACATATTCATCATCAGAAGCATAATCTGAAAATGGTGCAAGTTGTACGGTTGTAACACCTAATTCTTTAAGATAATCAATACCTGATGACAATTCACCTGCATTATTTACAGTTGCACCTTTTTCTGTAAATGCACTGTATTTGCCATTTGATGTCGTACCTGATGATGTATCTGTTGAAAAATCTTTAATACTTACTTTGTATACATTATTAGCTTTGGCTGTATCTACATATATATGCTTATCATTCTCCCATCCATCAGGAGATACCATATCCGGATCTGTAATATAAGAACGCTTGCCATCTGCACTTACAGCCACTGAGTATGGGTCTGCAACCTGATATTTTGTATCGTGTGCACCAGTTATGTTTGTCGTAGAAATTGTATAATTGTAATAGAATCCTCTCCAGTCTCCTATAAGTGTTAATGTCCATACACCTGTCCACACATCTCTATTTCCATTAGCGAACATTTTTTCCAATGTAAATGATCCAACTTTAGATGACTCATCGTCATCATTCACACCTTTTCTGTAAATATTAACTTTTATATACGTTGCACTTGGTGCCCATATTTTAAAAGTTGTATAATCTTCAGTAGCCTCTATCCCAAGGTCTGAACCTTCATAAGTATAATTCTCATCAATATCGTCAGCACACTTATCATACCAATTATAAGTTCTCTTAGATGCCCTGCTGTTCTGGTTTGCAGCCGAACCTGCCACAGGTGCATTGGAGATAATCATACCTGCAGCTAATACCACTGCTATTATTTTTTTCAAATATTTCATAAACTCTCCTTTCTCTTATCGTACTTTCCCTGCAATAAAAACGTATGCAGTCTTTAAAAATATTACGAAAGCTTTATATGTTGGCATTATTATACAATAAAAAAACACAAAAAAAATGCCATCTGCGCGAAATGACATTTTTCTTGCGCGAATGACATATTTTTCTCAATATTCATTATATATGCAGTAAATTTTATTAAAATATGTTGTGGAACAGTATAAATTTTACTTATATATTATATTTATATACTATGCTTCATATGTATATATATCACATTTTCTATTAATACGACCGTTTCTAAACACTAATATGTGTTCTTTATATGTAATTGAGTCCTTGGAATACATAAATGGTTCTTCCCTGTATAACAGACACTCATATCCTGCTTCTTTGTATCTATCCAGTGCCTTAAGAGCCTTATTATGAACTATCTTATACTGTGCTTCCTCGTCACTGTTAAACGTCCTTTTGACATAATTGTCAGCTTCGTTCCGCACATCCATAATAAGCTTATCTATAAATCTGCTATGTGCCTTTCTATGAAACATAGCCGCAATAATATTACACTTAATTATGTCCGGTTTATTCAAATAGCATTTAAGCATACCTGCCATACGTTTATCGCCAACACTCACTGCCATATCTATAAGATAATTCACTGCCTCAGAATAAACTGCATCGGGATATGGCACATAATAAGCTTCTGGCACTGATTTATACTTCTTAATAGGTGGAAAATCTGCAAGCTGCATAAATATAAGCTCCTTACTGGTACAAGACGAGCTTCCAAGATATCTGTATTTATCCCTGACATCTGCAAGCTGATACTCCAGTTGTCTTAAATACTCATATCCCTTAACCCAAAAATGTCCCATACTGCCATAATTAAAATATGTAGTCTTAATACCTAGCTTATTAAATCTTATTGTAAATATATTCTCGCCGCCCTGATTAACTATAAGCATATATCCGTCGCTAAGTGTTTCTATTCCAGCTACCTGTTCGCAGTCAATATTCTTATATTCTCCTGTCATTATAGAGTTCTCAAAAACAAAATAACTTTCGACTGAATCATTCATAAGATAAGCTGCGTATATATCATCTTCGCCTTCCATATAAACAGGCTCGAACACACTAAGTTCAAATACCTGTGCAAGCTTTACAAACTCCTCTGGCATATCCTTAGTCAGCCCGTCAAGATATTCCATATAATATTCTATGTTATCAATCATTATTAATCTTACACCTGTTATTTACATATTTGTCATATTAATTATGTCTGATTTATTCAAAAAAATCAACTATCTTTCCATAACCACTATTTTATTAGACATACCGCACACTGCGGGAATTATTCCAAGCACATTATAAACAGGCATAATCTCTTTCATACCCTCGACCAGACTTACATCACGCTTCCAGTTAAATGCTGGCACAATCTGCTGTAGATCTTTTCCATTTTTAACCCCCCCAGCTAAACTTGGCATTACTTCCTTCTATCGATTTTTCCTTCATATGCTTTACAAAAAATGGTGACATAGTTTCGATCATTACTGTTGACTTATTAAAGGCTTTTTCTATAATCGAAAATATCTGTCTTATGTCATTCTCGTGTAAATACATTGACAAACCTTCTATGATTACAAGCACATTTTCTTTATTATATTCAATATCATCTGTATATGAAATGTCCATTGCAGACTTGGCAATCTGGTATACAGGACAATTTTCTGTCAGAAAACACTTTCTTATCTCAATTGTTTCTGGCAAATCAATATTGTACCAGCACTTATATTTTCCCTGCATACGATAACATCTTGTGTCCATTCCACAGCCAATATTGACAACAACCGTATCAGAATGAGTATCCAGATATTCCCCTACCATCTCATCAAGTACAATAGTTCTTGCAATCACACCACTAGCCATAGTCTTATCATTATCTGCTTTGGAAAAATCGTAATCAAGCTTTTCCACTATCTCTACAGCTATGTCATCTTTGATTTTGGCATTATTCTTTTGGGTTTCCTTCGCCCTTGCATATAATGTCTGAATCATTGTTTCAGGAACACCGGTTATCTTTACTTTCTCTTTCATACCATATACTCCTTAAGCTTTTCTTATAACGCAGTGCATTCTCATACCTTTACGTATCTCGAACTTTTCCACCTTAAGACCTGCCTTTTTGCAGCACTCCATAACTGTTTTTCTTCTGGCAGCCCTTACATCGCCATGCCCCAGCATATTAGCAATAGGAAGCTCTATATTATCCATAAACCACAAAAGCAGCCTGTTATCACTTGTCACATCTCTAAGTATTAATCTTCCTCCCGGACGAAGACATCTTTTCACGCTGTCAAAAAATGCCTGCGGATTAGGATAATGGTGGAAACTGTTGGAACATATTATTACGTCAAAAGCATTTTCATCAAAAGGAAAATTCTCACAATCACCAACAACAAATTCTGCATTAGGAATATTCTTCTTCCTTGCCTGTTCTATCATCGCCGGTGTTAAATCAAGTCCTGTGTAATGGCGGTCTGGATATCTTTCTGCCACTTTTGTAAATTCATCAATTGACAGCTTCTTATATTCTTCGTTAGTCATATTCAGCCCTCCTCATTTAAACAAATGTCATTATTAATTTATGTTTAATTAATCCTGCGTTCTGTAATTATAACTGCAATGTTCATATACTTCACTCCTTTTCACGCTGCATTTGTTAGTTGTATCTAACTTTATTTTATAATACTCTATTTGAGGGATATTTTCAATATAACAATGCTCTGAAAAATGTTGCTCCGTCAATAACCATTCTGATAAATAACTAAAAAAACATATGCTTTCTTTTGATTTAGTTATTCCTTTTTTGATATCAGATAAACTTCTTTAGTGCATAAGTCCCTGACTTGTTCTTGTAAAAAGTAATATATCTAATTCATTTTCAATTTTCTTAATAACTTTGCTTAATGCCTGAGATGATACAAATAGCTGTTCAGCAGATTTTTTATATTGTGCGGGACATATACTGATAAGAAATTTCCGTAAGATTTTATGCGTTGGCTACCCAGTTGCAAATGCTAATATAAGAATGTAGGAAATATGGCATATAAAAATGTCAGAAAACCTACATTCTTATTTTATATTTTTAGGTGTATTGTTACACTTCCTTATGGAGGTGAACACTGCATGAAAAACAATCTTTTATAACTTATTCTTAATTATATTACCACCCCACAACAATGGTCTATCTCTGCTTGTGTCAAGTAAAGACCAAAAAAATTTATTTTCAAGAACCATCAAAAACCGATAGTTCTTGAAAATAGTCTTATATGAAGTATATCATTTAACCTGTATAAAGTCATCCACATTCCACTCAAATTGAATGTTGCCGTCATCATACATTGTGATACGCTTTACAACCTGACGAATAAGATCCAAGTCAAATGTCTCCATTTTGGATAACAACTCTATTGTTTCTTCCTCACCAGCTTTATCAATACATTGTTCCAACTGTATTTTAGACTCAAGTTCGTGAAGCTCTATCTCAATTTCACCAATATGCTCAGTAAGCCTCGTCCTTTCAGATATCATAATATCTCTTTGGACAATTCCTTTCGTATAATCGTCATACAACTGGAACTTTTGAGTTTCAGCCTTACTTTTCATTTGTTGCAGCTTATCAATTTCTTTTTGCAACTCAACACAACTACTCCTTTGTCTTTTATATGCCTGCAAATGTTCAAGCATACCTGCTGCTGTTGTCTTAATATATTGCATAACACCTGCCTCAAATTCTTCCGTTTTCATTCTGACATTGCGACAGTTATATTTACTAGGATCATAATTGCAGCTACACTTATAATACCCATAAGAATTTGCAAGTCCTTTACCACAACAACCACATATTATTATAGCTTTTTTATATGAACCTTGCTTTTTGGTTCGATTACAGGTTGTCTTATTAATCACTTTATGTGCTTCCTCAAATGTTTGTTTTGACACTATCGGCTCGTGACAATTTTCCACTATAATCCAACTATCAGGATTCATTTTCTTTGACTTATAACCCGTTTGAGCATTACACGCTGTCTTTCCATAAATAATTGTTCCCGTATAAATCTCATTAAACAATATATTCATAACTGCTGAAGCACTCCATTGTTTTATTTCATAATTTCTTGGGTGATTCCACTTTTTACCGTGCCTTTCTTTATATTGTACACGGGTATCAATGTTATTAGCATTCAAATATCTGGCAATTTGCTTATACTTTTTCCCTTCAATAGCCATCTCAAATATAAGTCTAACCACCTGTGCAGGTTCTTCATCAATAACAAGCTTTTGTTTATCACTTTCAGACCTCTTATAACCATATGGAGCCTGCGGTCCTATAAACTTACCAGCCTTTGCTAATGTTGTTCTTGCACTTCGTACCTTTTTTGATGCGTCTCTGCTATACATCATATTTATAACATTTTTTACCGCAACCTCCATTCCTCCTGTTGCTCCTGTAAAATTATTACTGTCATAATTATCATTTACTGATATATACCTTACTTTAAGCACCGGAAATACAAACTCCAGATATCTTCCAACTTCCAGATAATCTCTACCCAGACGGCTGTAATCTTTTGTAATAATAACTTGTATATTGCCCTCTTTGACCTGTGTCATCATTTCTTCAAATGCTTCTCTATCAAACCTTGTTCCGCTTATACCATCATCAATATATTCTCTAACAGTATAAGTTGAAAGAACTGCGTCAGATTTGATATATTCCATAATAAGATTTCTCTGGTTGGTAATACTATTACTTTCATCTTTGCTATTAATATCTGTATCTTCACAAGAAAGGCGAAGATATATTGCAATTACATTATCTGCCATTACACTCTGCCTCCCTTACATCTGCTATAGATACTAACTGATCCAGCATATCATCATAGTACAACTTCACTTCTATATTCTTGTCCGGATATATCTTTATCTCAGATACAAAAGCGTCTACAATCTCCTGAGTCAATATTCGTTTCCCTTGAAACTTTGCTATAATACTTTCCCACGATTCATCTAAATGAAAATCCCTCCTATACTTATTAATGTGATTTTCATATTCCGTAATCTGCCTGTCTATATCTTCGATTTGTTTCTTATATTCCTTTTGAAATTGTACATACTCCTCTGCTGTAATAAATTTATCCTTATAATCTTCATATAAGCCTTTTCCCCTTGAAATAATACGCTTTCTTTCATTTCTCAGCTTATCAAGTTGTCTATTTAAAACCTTATACTGAATATTTGCAGAGTCCGTAGCATTCAATTTTTGTATCAGGGATATTTTTTCTATACATATCTGCATATGTTTTTTTATTACACTAAAAACGCTCCTATCTAAATCCTCATATGGAATTTTGACATGCCTGTCCCTGCACAAAACGCTGCTTTTCTCTCCTGCACAATAATAATAGAACTCACTTTTTCCTGTATCCTTACGCTTGATAAAAACTCTGGAACCACATTGCCCACAAGTACACTTTCCAACAAATTTATTCTTTGGTACTGGTGATTTTTGCCTTCCTCTGTTTATCGCATCATTGAACTGCTTTGTACTATCACTAATCATTTTCTGCACTATGGCAAATTCTTCTCTGGAAACAATAGCTTCGTGTGTATCAGGAATTATAATCCAATCTGCCTTATCATTTCTTCTTTTGGTTCTATGCTCACCTAACTTTCCTCCCGACTTACCGTGTACAGAGTCACCAACATACTGCTGATCCTTTAATATATCTTTTACCTGTACATAATACCAGTCTTTTGCTTTATCAAACTTTTCTTTATCACCTATATTGAAATATCTATATTGACTTGGTGAAAGAATCCCTTCATTTTTAAGTGTCCTAGCAATTTCAGCCAATTTCATTCCATTGAGATACATTGAAAAAATACGCTTTACAACCTGTGCTGCATATTCATCTATCTCCAAACACTTCTTTTCTCTGTTTTTCTTATATCCATATGGAGGTCTTCCACACACATATAAACCACTTTTCCATATAGAACGAAATGCTGTCCAGACTTTATCTGATAAGTCTTTAGAGTAATACTCATTAACAATATTCTTCAAAGGCATTGTAATATCTGCATCTGGTCTTATCGAGTCAAAATCGTCTGTAATCGCTATATATCTAACATTAAACATAGGAAATATTCTCTCAATGTATGTCCCCGACTCAATATAATTTCTTCCAAGACGGCTTAAATCTTTTGTAATTATTGTATTTATCTTCCCTGATTTAATATCCTCAATCATTCTATTAAACTCAGGTCTGTTAAAATTCGTTCCGGTTAATGATATATCTGCATACACATCATAGATTTCCATATCGTCCTGTCTTGCTATATAATCCTTTATGAAACTAATCTGTGTATCTACGGTATCTCTCTCCTTATTCATTTCTGATTCAAAAGAAAGTCTCGCATATATACCAACTTTATAATATCTAGGTTTTTTTATTATTTCAGAGGCTGCCAACGATGTCATATTATATGAAGAATTAGCCTGTGAAAAACTTTTTCTGCTTTTTCTTGCCATACTATACAGCCTCCTTTTCAATATTCAATTTTCCAGATAAATCTACATCTATTTTGTAACCCATATTTTCTATATTCTTTAAGCAAGTTTTGTATGGATTATCAAAATCAAATGTCACTTCAATATTTTTCTTATCATATACCTTAATTTCTCTAATCAAAGAAACTGCAATACTTCTTGTTAATTCCTTGATGTTTCTGTTTTCCTTAAAATACTCCAGCCATTTAAAGCTATCATTATTTTTTTCCAGAATAGATTCCATTTCCAATTCAATTTTATGAATTGCGATTTGGGCATCTTTTCTTTTATTTTCATATGCAGCGTGTAACTCAATATAATCACTTTTTGAGATAACACCCTCTTTCATATCTGAATAAAGCATAGAACGTAATTCCGTACATCTTTCGACTTCAACTTCAAGAACTTTCTTTCGTTCCTCTAACTTTTTCATATCTATCTGCTGGAATGGAATAATACCAATCAATTCAATTATTTTATCAATCTCTAATATATTTGAAATATGAACCTTCAATAACTCTAAAACTGCGTTATCCAATTCATTTACAGAAATCCTGTGTGAGCTGCAATTTTTACTATATTTGTTCGTTGCACACATATAATAACTATAATGTCTGCCTCCAGATATACTGTTCTTTCTCACCATAGGTACTCCACAATCTGCACAGATAACCAAACCTGACAGATTATAGACCTCATTATTCCCCGGTGCTGTTCTTGTATCCATCGCAAGTAATCTTTGCACTAACTCAAAATCACGTTCCGAAACGATTGCCTCGTGATTTTTTTCAATTCGTACCCATTCACTCTCGTCTTTAACATACATTTTCTTCACTTTATGATTAGGTGTTGTATGCTTACCCTGCACAAGATTTCCTATATAAATTTCATTTGTTAAAATTCGTCTGACTGTAGTAGATGACCAACCAGACTTATCTTTGATTTTAAAACTTGTCTGATAATTACTGCCTTCGCTTTTTTTATAATCAGCAGGGCAGAGAATACCATTTTCGTTCAGTTTACACGCTATGGCATCCTGACTCATTCCCTGTAATTTCATTCTAAAAATATCTTTTACTACATTTGCTGCATAAGTATCAATCTCTATTTTATGCTTATCATCATCACATTTCCTATATCCATAAGAAACATAATTCCCAATGTACTGCCCTTGCTTTCTTTTAATTTCCAAGTGGCTTCTAATCTTCACAGAAATATCTCTACAATACGCATCATTCAGCAAATTTTTAAAAGGAATGACTATTTCGTCTGATTTATTGCTGCTATCCAAACTATCGTAATGGTCATTAACTGCAATAAATCTAACTCCTAACGCTGGGAACACTCTTTCGATGTACATACCCGAATCAATATATTCTCGTCCAAAACGACTTAAATCTTTCGTGCATACACAATCTATGATACCTTTCTTAATGTCCTCCAACATCATCTGAAAAGCTGGTCTTTCAAAATTAGAGCCTGAATACCCGTCATCAACATATTCTTTTTCTATTACTATATCTTTATGATTTTTTAGGAATTCCCTTACCAGAGATTTCTGGTTTGAAATACTGTTACTTTCTGTTTTCGCAGTATTTGAGACATCACCATCTTCCTTCGATAAACGAACATAAATGGCGGCGTGATAAATTTTATTGATTGTTTTCATTGTGGCTTACCTCCTATATTTGTTCGTAGAAGAAAAATATAGGGGACCACGCTAATTAGTCCGTGTATATATTAGCACATAGTCCCCTTAATTTCTATCTCAATTTTCACTTTTTTAGATATTTAATAATAAATTTTCAAATGCCTGATTAAAAGAGATCCCATTATTGACAAATCTCACCTTGATTTTCATATTGCCAACACGCACCATATATGGATTACCTACCTTTTTTAAGTATTCCTTCTGACGTTCTATCTGGCTCTTGTCAGGATTTATTTTTACTTTTGCAAGATCGGGCATTTCAGAAATATTTGTATCACTAAAATCCACCTCTAACATCTTTCGATATTCCTGTGCTGTCATCCTATCCCTCCAATCAAATTAAGCCGCCAGATATTCTGACGGCTATGTAACACCGGAGCTTTCGCCCCGGCTGGAATTTATGCGATTGGATTATTATGTTTACTTACTCATTCCTAACTGTATCTGCATACCTTTTGTTATCTGTTGTAACTGCTTTTTGCTCACTTCACCGATTTTTTCTATCAAGTCGGTATCATTCACATCACATAACTGCTCACACTGAGCGATACTGTTCGTCCTTAACCCTACTGCCTTATAAGAACTGATAAAAATATGTGTTGGCAGGTATGTCTTTTTGTGAACCTTACTTGTAAGAGGTACTGCGTGGAATACTGTGCTATGTCTGTTTGCACTGTCATTACTCACGATTACTACTGGTCTGATACCGTGGAGCTTGTGGTCATACTCATCTTCCGGTGCTCCAAAATCAACCATCCAGATATCGCCTCGTCTTATTTCACTCATTCTATTCACTTCCTTGTCTGTCAACTGGCATTTCCTGCCCACGGATATATTCAACCGCTTCCTGTTCCGTAGGGCAGGCTACAACTCTGTTTCCTTTCTCATCAAACACCACGGTTTCTGATGAGAAGGTCACTAGGCTTAATTTCTTTCTGTCAGGCATTGTCCTCCTCAAAAGAGATAAGAGCAGTTTCATAGCCCCTGCTCTCGTCATTGATACTGATACCGTGCTCCGCTGCTAGCTCCATAATACCCTTTAACACATCTTTGTCCGATGAAATATCATAGATACTGCTTACAAGAATACTGATAATGGAATCTCTTTCGATATAATACCTTAATCTTTCCACGGACTTTGTATCCTTAAAGATTGTTTCTACAATCTCAAAGTCCGCTTTCTTCGCATATGCTTCTATCCTGTCTGCGGCTCTGTCGGCATTTCTGCCTACGCAGATAACACAACACTTACTCATAGAGCCTCCTATCTGTCAGCTCTGAGACGCTTGAAAAATACTGATATAAAATCGGTAAGTGAAACAATGCCGCCTTCTTCCTTGTCTCCTGCCTGCTCCATCTTCTGATAATATCCAGCCATATCATCATTTACTGTCTCAACTGTAATACCGTACTCTCCAAGCATAATGATGTTATCCATAATTGTTTCTTCACAATCACCAACCATATCACTCATAAGAGTAACAACCACATCAACATCTTCTACCTCTGCCATACCGACAAAAGCAAACTTCATAGGAAATGACATTCCCTCCGGTCTTGCGTTCTCTGAAACAACTGCGACTACATCATAGTCATTCAAGGAACAATACTCCTCAAGAACCTGCATAACCATCTGATCTGCTGCTGCGTTTCCTGTTGCTCCAAAATATATAACTGCTCTATTCATAGTTTAAAATCTCCATTCTTGTTTTATTTTGATTTGATATTCTGTGCACACTTTATCTCCTCACATAAACTGACTTGCCAATGCTCTCCGCACTTATAAGCCCCTGTTGTTGTCTGCTGGTGACTGCAAATCAGTTTGTGTGGGAAGATAAAATAATATCTTCCCGGTTTCTCAACCTTCCCCGTATCGGGTAACATATCCTTTGCCAGCCACAAACACTTCGTAGTTTCCTGCCCATCCGGACTTACGAAAGTAGCCACTCTCTGAAAATGCGTTTCGCTGAAATTCAGGTGCACTTATTATCTCATTACCTCCGGCTGCTAACCCGGTAGGCACAACCCTCTGCTCTTATCCTTAAAGGCTCCTGCTGTTACGTTTCTCATAATCGGCTACAGCTCCGAGGATAGTCATCGCACGAAATGGGATTCTGCCACCCTGTCATAAACAAGGCGATATAAGCTCGTGGGATATGCGTGTCCTATTTAATTTTCATAGTTCAGTCATAGCTTCTGACCTCTTATCGCTTGGTCATTTGCTATGACTAAATTGTATAAAAAAAAGACGCTTCCAAAAACGGAGCGTCCTTCCGAAATGCCAATATTCTTTCGTAAGATTTTACGCAATTTATACGGCAACTGGTTTTCTTCGTATAATATTCAGCATATCCATAAGCTGTTGTTTTTCAAAATCAGTGCAATCCTGCAATACCTTTGTAAATGAATCTGTTATCGTAGTTTCCTCTATAAGAGGCTTGTCTTGGTTAAAGTAGAAATAATCAGCAGAGACATTGAACTCCTGACAAAGTCTTTTTATCAGATCGTGTGGAATTGCTGTTTTTCCTTTTTCATAGTTATAGATTGTATCCCTGCTCATTCCCAGTCGCTCTGCGAACTTTTCCTGACTGAGCCTTAATGAGTTTCGCAGCTTTTTTAGCTGTTCGCCCATCTGTTCTGCATCAAAGATTTCATCTCGGACTTCCATTCCCTGCTTCACCTCCTCTACTCTAAATTTCTCGTGGAGGCAAATAAAAAAAGACCTCCACAACAAAACCAAAAACTTCTCAAGTCTAAATTTCTACTCTCTAAAATTTTCCAATTCTGTTATGTAAGTCTTTAAAATTTCTCTTAATTAAATCAAATATGTATCAAAACTTTTACTGTACTTTGCCTAATTCTTTATCACTCAATCAATTACTATCTATTCATACGGCATATATCAAAACAATTATATCTACTTCAAATATTCATTCTATTTTTATTCAAATCACAATTTTTAAGTTTAGTATTCGTTCATTTGATTTTAGACAGATTAATATTCAATTGTGTTAATATTTTACCATTTTTATCCAGTAAGGTCAACAGATTTCGACTTTATCTGCACTTCTATTCTAATGGAATAAAAGGCTGAAATTCACCGGATTTCTTACATAACAAAACAAAAAAGACGCAGAGAAACAAAGTAACATCGTTACCTTATTTCCCTGCGTCCATGGTGCTTAACAATACTTCACTACACCCTGTGTAGCTTTTATGAAATATGCCGCCCTTATCAGGTGAGCCATAATTCAGTTTATATCTTAAATACTCCGTTTCTGCTATGACTGACTAAATACCCCTGCGTGTATTTCTTCATAATCATAACACGGTTACATCGGTCACATTTGAGGCTGATTCCACTCATAACCACCTCATTGTCACTGCCATCCTCGCAGCTTATCATATAGTCAAAAAATCTCTTTTTACACTGTTTACATCTAATCTCTATAACATTCTCTCTTTTCAATTCAGTTCACTCCTTATTCATACAAAATCATCAGTTTCACAATTCTGTACTCGTAAAGGAAAGGGAAATCACCTTTGCAAGACTTGCCGGGAGTTCCGATGAATGTATGCACATTCCCCGGCTATGCTGATCGTAAGACAACTGATATGCTGCGTATTACACAGACATATCATGCCTTAATGCTTTCCATAAACTATATTCCCATTTTCCCATCTGTTCCGCCTCCTTATGTCTGCCCTGCTGTCTTACCTGTCAGTCTAAACTTATGAGCATTGTTTCTTACAAGTAATAGTATAACTCTAATATTATTAGACTGTCAACAGACATATCTGTCCTTTATTCTATTATCATTAGATTTTAACTTGAATTATCCCATTTTATGCGATATACTATGGAGTAGAAACATAACACATTTATACAGAAAAGAGGCGTAACTATGTATTCAGTAGGCGAAATTATCTCTACGCACAGAAAAAAGAAAGGCTTGCACCAGCAGGATCTGGCTGATGAACTGGCAAAGGAAGGCATAAAGATTTCTTCCAAAGCCGTATCTTCTTGGGAGCGAAATCTGGCAGAACCAAGTGTCAGCGTATATTATAAAGTGTGCCAAATCCTTGATATCACAAATATGTATGAGGCATATTTTGGAGTAAATCCTGTTGCTCCTGCCGCTGATCCTTTCTCCTCACTCAGTAACGAAGGCAGGGAGAAAGCTATGGACTATATCAATCTGCTCCACGCTTCAGGAATGTATGAAAAGCAGTCTGCAAAGATTATTCCATTCCGCAGCATAGATATCTTTGAAAATGCGGTATCTGCCGGAACAGGAAATTTCCTTGTAGACGGACCGAGAGAAACTGTCTGCATAGATGAGTCCATCTTACCGGAAGGCACTACCTTCGGTGTCCGCATAAGCGGTGACAGTATGGAGCCTGAGTTCCACAATGGTCAGATTGCGTGGGTATTACAACAGGAAGCTGTTGCCAATGGAGAAATCGGTATCTTCGCCTTGAACGGAGAAGCCTATATCAAGAAGTTAAAGGACGATAAAGACGGAATTTTCCTTATCTCCCTCAATAAAAAATATGAACCAATCAGAGTTGGGGAAAATGACCGCTTGGATATATTCGGAAAGGTGCTGGGAAAATGTGATTCTTCTGAAATCACCAGACATAGCAGATAAGCAGATAGAAAGAAGGTATTATTATGGCTGTTGTAAATAATATAAAAGAAATCCGGGAGCAGCGAGGCATTCATCAGAATGACCTCGCCAAAGCTACCGGATACTGCACAAAAACCATTGGACGTATAGAGCGTGGTGAAAGTGCCCCTTCTGCCGAGTTTATGCTCAGGGTGTCTAAGTATTTTAACCTACTGATTGAAGATATATTTGATTTAGATTACTAAATTTATATAACGAAATCTATTATACAAAAATAAAAAATTATTTCATTATTATTTTCCTATCTGCCAAAGCAATTGTCGATGGTCTATGTGCAATCATAATAATTGTTTTTTTATTTATCAAAGATTTTAATGACTCATTAACAAATTGTTCAGATTCATTATCAAGAGCTGATGTTGCCTCATCAAGAAGAATTATAGGTGCATCTTTAATAATTGCTCGTGCTATAGCTATTCGCTGACGTTCACCACCTGATAGCTTATTTCCACGTTCACCTACCATTGTTTCATAACCATTTTCAAATTTCATTATAAATTCATGTGCATGTGCTATTTTAGCAGCATTTTCTATTTCCTCATCAGTTGCATTAAGTTTTCCAATTCGAATATTTTCTTTAATAGAATCATTAAATAAATATGGTTCTTGCGGTACATATGCAATCTTTTGTCGAATTTCCATATTATTAATTTTTAAATAAGGTTGTCCATCAATCCATATCATCCCATTTTCTACTTTATATAACCCAAGTAAAAGTTTGGAAATTGTTGATTTTCCACATCCAGATTGACCTGTTATTGCAATACATTCTCCTTTATTAATATTCATAGAAAAATTATGTAGAAGTTTTAGCTCTTTTCTATAAGAGAAATCTATTTTATCTATGATAATTTCTTGCTCAGCTTTTATTTTTTTCTTAACATAATAATTATCTATATCTTCATATTTGATATCTTCATACCAACAATTAGGCTCTATATCTTCACCTATAAAGTCAAAGATATTTTGCGCATTAACCAAACAACCTATAAGCTCAGGTAAATATTTACCTAATTGTAAAAATTGAAAAGAAAATACCCCATATAATGAATAAATTGCAGTAAGCGAACCTAAAGTTGTATATTCATTATTCGTAAAATAAATACCTATAATCAAAAATGCAAGTGCACATACCAATTCAAATCCTTTACTGCTACTTTCAAGTAAAGCCATAAACAAAAATTTTTTTCGGCTTTGCCTTGTAAAATTTTCGTTTTCTTTAATAAATTCTTCTATTGTTTCTTTGCCTGCCGAATACATCCTAGTCTGTTCCATACCTTGTAATAAATTAGACATTTTCTCTGTCATATCTCTATTACTGTTAGATATTTTTTTTGATACATCTCTTATATTGGATAAAAAACAATACTATTCTCCCTCAACCTTTTTTCTACTTTGCTGAATATATCTTGAATTACATTTCTCTTTTTTGTTTCTTTCTCAATTTGTTTCTGCAAATCATAAGGTATATCATGCGAAAAATTTTCTATAATATGTTTACCTAATATATTAGCAGTCTTATTTCTTGCAAAGAAAATAACATAATCATCATCCCAATTTTCAACTAACTTTTTTAATCCAATTTTTTCTTTTTCCAACAATACTATTTTCCCTAATCGTCTAGGTGCGAATTTCAATTGTTTTCTTAACTTATTTTCTATATAATTTAAATCTTTATCTGGTGTATCAATTATACTTAATAAAACATTCAAATTACTGTTTCTATTATTTTCTTTATTTACTGTTGATGTGTTAATATAATTTGCGGAAACACAAGCTTCACAATCTAAACTATTACCACGTACTATTTGAGGTTGATCTCTAAACTCCGGCTCAATTTTTATAGCCGTTTCTATCACCTTATTCATTAATTTCCAAGGCAAAATAAGACAATCCTTTCTTCTATACAATATTTCTTGAATATTAAATATATCCGTAAATATAGAAACATCTCCCTCTTCTATTTTTGATAATATATTTTCACATACTGTTCTCTGTTCAATAACACTTTTTTCTTTTAACATATCGAACATAAGAAACATAGAGGCTTCAACAATTGCACAAGAGTAACTTTCATATTCAATTTCGATTCTTTTTTCTATCAAACGTACCCTAAAAACTAATCTATCACCACAATAGTCCCCTGCGCCTTCAACAACAAAATCTGGATTCTCAACGATTTCAAAATATTTTTTTTGAAGCATATTAACAATATTTTTTCCATATATTTTCTCTAACAACTGCCTATTTTCCATTTATTCTCCCCACTAATAAATATTCTCTTATAATCCTCAACACTTTCAAATGATTTTTATGTAATTTATATTCTATATTTTGACCTTATTTTTCATTATCAATAAAAATTTTATATTTAAGTAATAGTCAATAAACAATCACATGCATCCAGTTATAAATAAAAAACAATTTTTTATCGTAAAGCAATTTGTGCACTTCTATTACTCTGTGTAATAATCATTCCGTATTTATGTAATCCCTCAATATATAATCTTATCAATAGTATTCATTATTTTTTTTATATCATCTTCATTATTATATATATATATTGAAGCACGTATACATGATTTTATTCCTAAATATCGCATTGTTGGAATTGAACAATGATTCCCTACCCTAACCATGATATTTTCATTTCTAAAAAACTCATTAACATCATGTGGATGAATATTATTTATATTAAATGAAATTATACCCGATGCAGTATCTTTATCTTGTGTATATACATTAATTTCTTTCTTATTCTTTAAATATTCATACAATAAGTCCGCTAATTTTTTTATATGTTCATTATAGGAAAAGACATTAATTTTATTCAAATAATCTATTGTAGCCCCCCAACCTAACATTCCAACTGTATTAGGTGTACCTGCCATATATTTTTCCGTGCCATCTTTCCACAATAATTTATCAACATCTAATACCATTCCTCCTCCTACATAATTATGTTTCATAGTTGAAAAAATGGATTTTTTCACGAAAAGTCCTCCTACGCCAAATGGACCCAGCATTTTATGTGCCGAACAAACAAAGAAATCCATTCCAATGTTAGTAAAATTTATCTTATAATGAGGTACACTTTGTGAGCCATCTATTAGTACAGGAATATTGTTCTTCTTGCATATTTCTACAATACTTTCTACATTTTGTTTCTTTCCTAAGACATTTGAAACATGTGTTATTGAAACCAATTTAATATCACTATTATCATTACATAATGCGTTTTCGATATCTATATTCCCATTTTCATCCATAGGGATTTTTTTTAAAACAGCCCCCTTTTTTTCACATATAACTCTCCATGGCAAATAATTAGAATGGTGCTCACACTCTGATATCAGAATCACATCACCTTGTTTTATATTATCCTCTAAGAAACATCTCGCAACAATATTAATAGCTTCCGTTGCTCCTGTCGTTTGTATAAACAAATAATCGTTTTCTGCTCCAAAAAAATGCAATATTTTTTTCTTTGCCAATTCATATTTTTCAAATGTTTCTTCTGCTAATTTATAACTTCCCCTATTAATATTTACAAAATTGTATTTTTGCATCTCCGACATATAATCTATCACTTCATCAGGACATAATGTAGTAGCTGCATTATCTAAATACACACCTTTGCAATTTGTTTTTCTTAAATATGAAAAATCCTCAATTATTCTATTCATTTTCACCTCTTCTTAATTTTCAAAATGTTACATCATTTTCTTTAAAGCCTCTTCTATTTCATTTTTTTCTACTGTATCTGAAAATCTTTCCCCAAATACCATCATATCCCCAATTCCTTTCTGAAATACAAATTTTATCTTTCCTTTTCTCACTTTCTTATCAGCATACATTTTATCTAATATATTTTCTATTTTGACTTTTTCATTCAATGTTACAGGCAAACCTGCTTTATTATAAATTTCTATCACTCTATCCTTTTGTTTATCAGTAACATATCCTCTATTATATCCAAGTAGAACTTGTGCTACCATCCCCAATGAAACAGCATTTCCATGTGAAATTTCATATTTGCTAGCAGCCTCAATTGCTCTTCCTACTGTATGTCCCAAATTTAATACTTCTCTCAAACCATCTTCCTGCTCATCTTGAGTTACAACATTATACTTTATTTCTATATTTTTTCGACATATATACTCAAGCATATCTATGTACCTCTTATCACTTCTTCCTCTTTCTTTAATAACATCTATATTAGCATTTAAATATTCAAAAAAGTCAGCATCTGCAATGCAAGCATGTTTAATTGTTTCTGAGAGACCATTTTCAATTTGTGCATCATCTAATGTCTCCCATGTTTTTAAATCAATATATACTTTTTGGGGTTGCACAATAAGTCCTATCATATTTGTTGCTAATGGTGTATCCACAGCTGTTTTACCACCTATAGACGCATCTGCCGCTGCTAAAAAAGTAGTTGCATAATTTATTACCGGAATTCCTCTGCAATATGTTGCTGCCAGAAATCCTGCTAAATCAGTAACAACTCCTCCCCCTAATGCAATAATACAACTATCTTTTCTAAAACCTGCCTCTAGCATCTTATCTTCAATTTCAGCTTTGTTCTCTCTTGTTTTACTTTTTTCCCCAGCAGGTATACTATATATATCTACATTAAATCCTTGTTTTTTCATTAATTCAAATAGACGATAGCCATATAATGCAGCTACATTTGAGTCTGTAATAATGGCATATCTGTAAACGTTAGGCACAATTTTATGCTTTATATCATCCACAAGTTTTTCAAACATATCATAACCTATTTCTATTTCATATGAATTATTTATTACCTTTTCAATTTTTACATTTATAGTTTGCATGTATATTCCTCTTTCTTAATTTAAAATTTTATTTTGTTAGCAAAAGTGTTTCAATTCATGAAAAAATCTGCTATTTTTACCTTCTGTTTTTTTCTCTAATTGTAATCCAAATTTTTTGACCATCTGCCGCAACATACTATCTGCTCCGTTCTCTGATGTATATTCAATTTCTAATTCATAATCAACTATTGATAAATATTCATTCATATCCAAACAAATCTCAACATTTTGAAATTTAGTACATACATCACGATAAGTTTTTAAAACTCCAACTTTATGTATATCTCTGCACATATAACCTATCATATTTTTTAGAATTTCAGGTTGAATTAGTGCATATGCGCCATCAACATCCAACTCTTTTTCTTCTTTTATTGCTAGAGCCCCATTATTGTACACATTCATTTTCGTTTGTAATTTAAATTTGCCATTTCTTTCCCTTATTCTGACAGTAATATTATTATTATAAATGTAATTATCCATATCATTGTAATAATAATTAAATTGTTCAAAAGTATTATTCCACTGAAAATATTCTTTCAAAGCATCATATTGTTCTCTAGTTAATAAAAACTTATATTCTTTTTCGAGCATTTTTCTTTCCCATTCACTAAGAATTTTTGCAGAATTCCTCAATAATTTGAATCACCTCTCCTACTGTTTTACTTAATCTAATTTTCTGTAAACAACCATCCAATTCTATTCCCAATTCTTCTTCTACACCTAAAATAAACTCTACTATTCCTAATGAATCTATTGCATCATCTCGTCCAAATGTCATATCTTCACTAGATTGTTTATTAACCCCCCTACTATTCATTAAATTAGTATGTTGCTTTAATACGATTTCTTTTACATCTTTCATTTCTTATTTTCTCCTTAATATTTAATAATATAAATTATATTATACTTTGTTTTAATTTTTCAGCCAATAAATGTACTTTTATATGTCACTATATTTTTCACAAAATTTTCGAACACATTCTGGCCAATTTTTTTCTTCCTTTCCATATTGACATAAGAAAGCTAATACCCATCTTTCTATTCCAAAGCCCACACAACCTGTCACAGCATTTTTACAATTTCTCACTCTAATATTAAATGCGCTTGTAAATGCCATTCCATGCAAATTAAACGAACCTACTGCAATATCTTTTTTTTCATTTATATTCAACCTCAATTCATATTTGCTATTGTCTATCATTTGTATTTTTCTATACTTTTGCATTTTGGGCAATACAAATGAATCCGATGATACCTGCACTTTCCCTTCTAAACCAATGTTTACAACAAACTCTTTTATATTATTCAAAAATTTTTTTCGAGAACTACATACAAACTCTTCATCTCCCACAAATACAACTTCTCTGACATGATAATCCCTAAGTCTACCTATTTCGTCATAATTAAGCCTTCCCTCATTTCTAAATACATTTTGCGTAAATGAAATAATACTATTTTCTTCCAACACTTGATTTTTCATTTCTATATATGTATGAAAACAGGCTGATGGTGATAATGCAAGTTGTGGCGAATTTAAATATGATGATACTCTATTTTCTTCAATCGCTTTTGATAAGTCATTTAATTCATCTATAGATTCATGAACATCACTGCAAAATATAGCATATTGTGGTGTCCTGCTAATATATCCTGTTTTGATATATTCATCTACAGGTAATAATACGGGATAACTTTTTTCAATAGCCCCCATATTTGCCGCCATCTTTGCAAAACTATGTTCAAAAAAGCGAAATAAACAAATAGCCTTATCTTTTAAGCACAATAACCCATCTCCCATTACCATAAACAATTGTTTATCTTCTATTACATCTGTATAATATTTTCTTTCGTTCTTTTTAAAATATTCCACATCCTCTTCATGTATTATTTTCTTATATTTTTTTGACATAGTTGTAAGCAAGAACTCAATTCGTTCTTTATCACTATTCTCTTTAATTTCTAATATCATTATATTATCCACAATTTGATATGATAAAATATCTTTTGAAACAAACGAAACCACTTTTCTAAATTCATCTACATCTACGTCTGCATCTATATTGATTTCTATATTCATATATCTCCCCCCTATTTGTCTAATTTTGTGTAAATAACATCATGTATTATAACACAAAACGCCAATTGATAAAACATTTTTTTATATAATATTTATAATTTCCCGGTGATTATTGCTGATATATTGTATAATTTAATTATTTTTTTGCATTTTTATTGTTTTTAGCAAATATTTATTTTTATATTTTAATTCATATTTCATTTAATTTCTCCCTAAAAACAATTTAATCTTCACTATATAATTGTATTATCACTGTATATTTCTATAATAAAAGCGTGGAACTATCCCACGCTTTAACTTTACACATTATCTAGTTTTATCTCCCCTGACCTTTGGCAGCTCCTTTTCTGCCGCTTCCTGCTTTCCTTCCAATGTCTTTCTTGCCTCGAAAGCATCTGCATTATACTTGTACTCCTGCGGTTCGGCTACCATCGGTGAGTAGAAGATCTCTCCTTCTGCTCTTTCGATGTCCACTGCTTTCTGCTCCTTATCCTTTGTATGCTCCTCACGCTTTTCCTTGTCAAGCTGCACATTCATAGCAAGATTATCCAGCTTATCAATCGAAGCGTCCAGATGTAGCTCCATTGATACAAACAGCTTTCTCACTGCTTTCATAGGGGCAAGTACCGCCTTTGTGATAGGGTGTTTCTGTTCCTTCTTAGAATAATCCACCTCCGGCTTATCAGCAAAGGTACGGAACGCATTGTTTACGGTCTGTCCGGCTTCACGGAGTCCCTTTGCAAGAAGTGCTGTCCTTGCAATATCCCTGTCTGTAGATACAATCGCATCTTTTACTGCTGTTCTTACATTAAGAAGTCTTTTCTTAATTCCTGCAAACTCTGTAACCCTGTAAAGTGCCGCCCTGCCCTTTGCCTTTGTTTCATCAACAATGCTCTTGGCAGTAGATTTTACCTGTACCTTTACCTCAGATACCTGTGACTTTATCTGCTCACATCTGGCATTTAATCTTTCCTGTGCTTCTGCCAATGCCTTTTTCGCATTATTGACAAGGGTATCTTCCTGCATTTCTCTAATCTGGTTCTGCATACTTGTAAGTTCTTCTGTCATAGTCGCAATCTTTTTCTCCAGACCGTCCACATAGCTGCATATCTCAAATACATCATTTGCCGGCTCTTTCATAGCATTCTTTTTTAACAGGTCGAGAAGTTCCCTTATGATCTCCTCATTGGTAAGTGTCTTTTCTGCTTCCATCTGCTTTTCCTCCTTATAAACGGGGCAGCTCCTGCCGCCCCTTAATCTTAATTATCGAAAGGGAGTATCCTTTTTCTCCCTGTCGGGATTTCCGTGGTTCTGTTCGGCATTCTCCCTTGCTTTTTCGTTGCTCTTATCCTTTGCTTTCTCATACTCTGCAATAATCTCATTATAGAGCTTCTCCCTGAAATCCTTTGTGACCGGATAGCAGACATCCTGATAGATTGGCTTGCCATTCTCGTCCACCTGCTTTGTCTTATAAGAAGGCATTGACACAAAGATTTTTTCTTTGCCCTGAAGGATATTTACATTATTTACAATGAAGCTGTTTTCAAAGTAAATGCGGGCAAGTCCCTTGATATTACTGCCTTCCCTTTCATAAGGTGTTACCGTCACGGAAAACTCCGGCATTTCTTTTGTTTTTTCCTGTGTCTGTGTTTCTGCTTTCTCCGGCTCCCTGATTTTCGCATATGCCTCAAGGATATTGGTATAGAGTTCCTCACGAAACTCTGCCGTGATAGGATTGCAGACATCTTTATAAATCACGCTGTTGCTCTCATCACGCTCATTGGAACGGTATCTTGGCATTGATACAAAAAGCTCTCCCTTTTCCTTATTCTCAAGGATTGCGATATTGGTAATCTTAAATGAGTCACCAAATACCACGGTTGCAAAACCCTTGATGTTGCTGCCATCTTTTGCTCTTACTTCGTTTACTTTAATTGAATACTTCATACGCTGTTCCTCTCTTTCTTATACTTCTGAATTGTTGTTTTCCGGTATGATAAGCTCACACCAAAGCTGTTCTATCTGTTCACAAAACAATCTGCCATTTAACCAGTTGCCAAGTGTGACAGTCATTCCGTCCTGCTCATAATAGAGCCACTCCTGTGTTTCGATGTCCCCCTCATACACGATAGTCACATCAAAGTCAGGCATAAACAGTCCTGCTTCTGTATCCCATATACAGGCAACGCCCTGTCTGAGTGTCAGGTTCAGGCTTTCGACATACACAGACCAGCCGCTTACGACTATCTGAAAGTCATCATCAATCTCTGCAATATCGTCCGGTGTGTCGATTAACTCCTCCATTTCCGATACTGCTTCTTCTATCTCCCCAAGTCGGTATCTCTTATTCATCTGCCGCCTCCTTATATCTGCATCTGACAACAAAACGCATTGTTCCCTGTTCATAACAGGTAAAAAGAGTGAGTTCTTTTTCCATACCCTGCGTCTTTATGCTGTTGTCATAAGGATTTACCACATCTGTGCCTGTCACTTCATAGATATGTGTCTGCCCATTCTTATCCATAATGCTTACTTCATCGCCTATGGCAATCCGGTTTAATGGCGTAAAAAATGTGCCGTACCTGCTCCCGTTATGACCGCACAGCACACAGTTTCCAACCTCTCCTATTCCCGCTGTTTCCGGTATATGACCAATCCCTGCATTAAGGATTTCACTTCCTGTTCCTTCCATTACCGGGTATCTGATATCTATGCTCGGTATCTCAATGATACCGATGACACCGCCTTCTTTAAGAATGGCTTCCTCCTCTTTACTAATGGTGGTTTGCTCTTTCTCAACATCTGACCTTTCATCCTGCTTCTCCTCCAATGTCTGCTCAAATTCATTTATGAGCTGGTTCGTGTTTCTCTCTCCGGTTGTACGCCAGAAAAAAGGGACTGCCATAATGGCAATCCCTGCTGTAATCAGTAGTCCTGCGACCACTTTCCTTATGCTCATAGAACTTCACTCCTATCTTTTCCTGTCTCTGTCTGTCATATAAATTCCCTTATCCTCTGCAACAATGCCCGCATTTTCTATTCTGTCCTCAGACTTTTCTTCGTCCGGTCCGCCAAGATCTGCGTCCATAGCCTTTGCGTTCTCAAGGTCAAGCTGGGCATTTAATTCACACTGCCTTGCAAGTTTTTCTTCCAGTTCCGCACTGTGTGCAAACGGCTTATCATACTCTGCCTTTGAAGCCTCAAGGTCATTCTGGTACTGTTCAATCTTCTTTTCCAGAAAATCTACATTTTCGTGAAGTCCATTGAACAGATTCTCCAGCTTTACCATACTTCCCACCGGACTTGTGGAAAGCTCTGCCTTGTATTCCGTCTTTCCACGAAGCACCATATAGTTGATACTGAGGAAATTCTTTTCTACCAGAAGCTCAAAGCCGTGAAACTTACCGATTGAAGTGGTTTCGCCTGTCTTGCATTTGCTGATTGCCTCAAGCATTGTGGTTCCACCATCAACTCTTTCTGTATAAGTTGCATTTCCTATGGTAATGGCAAAGTCCGGATTATCAATCAGCTCCTTATCCCTTGCCTTTATATCTTCCCTGACATTGGCAAGTTTCTCTGTCGCAGTTTTGATAAGTTTCGGATACTTGATCATAAAGTTATCCTGCAATCCATACCTCTGATTATCATAAGACGCCTTTAAGAGCTTTAATCTCTGGACATCATTGTCAACCTCCATCTTTTCCTTGATTAAAGGGTTGCCTGTAGCAACCGCCTTAATTTCGGCGTAGGAAAGGGTTGCCTCATCAATGTCCTCACAGCTTCGGCTCACTGCCTTGCTTGTCATAACCTGACTGATGAAACGCTGCTTATTCTCCACAAGCGACCAGTTGTACGCATCAAAGGTTCCTTTTGTAACATATCTATAGATTGCCACCTCATCGTTTTCATTTCCCTGTCGGATACCTCTGCCCTCTCTCTGTTCAATGGAAGAAGGCTTCCACGGACAATCGACGTGGTGCATTGCAACAAGGTGTGTCTGTACATTAACTCCGGTTCCGCACTTGTCTGTCGAACCGATAAGGACTTTTTTCTTACCTGTCCTCATTTCCTTAAAAAGTGCGTCCCTCTGTGCATCTGTTTTTGCATCGTGGATAAATGCTATCTCCTCTGCAGGAATACCATACTTGATAAGTGACTCCTTCAGATAATCATAAATCGTAAAGTCCTTATCCGGTCCCGGTGTTCCGATATCCGAAAAAATAAGCTGACAGCCTATATGACCATCAGCATTTCCTTTTACATATTCTTTCCAGACATTTTCCGCTACCTTATTGAGCTTCCCGTCCGGATTGTTCGGTGCGTCCTTATCAATCAGTCTTGCGTCTGTTCCAAGAAGTCTTGCTTCGTGTGTAATCTTTAAGAAGTTGTCAACGCTTGGATCAACACCTCCGCCTCTTATCCTTTCTGCCCTTACCACAAAATCTTCCATTACCTGCTTCACATACCAGTCCGGCTCCGACTCCACGATGATAGGCTTGCCGCCACGAAGTGCTGGCACATCAAGGTCAAGCATATCCGCTGTCTGCACATCTGCTACCTCTCTAAAGATATTCATAAGCTCCGGCAGATTGGTAAATTTATTAAATCTGCTCTTGAAACGGAAACCACTGCCCTCAACTGTAAGCTCCAGTGCTGTTGTTACTTCTCCGAAGTTAGCCGCCCACGAGTCGAAATGATGAATTCCCATTTCCTCAAGTGCCGACTTCTGCAAATAAAGCTGCATAACATACATCTCACACATCGTGTTGCTTATCGGTGTTCCGGTAGCAAATACAATGCCCCTGCCATCATTTATCTCTGATAAATACTGGCATTTAAGCTGCATATCCGTTGACTTTTTAGCCCCCGAACTGCTGATTCCTGACACATTATTCATCTTTGAAAAAATGGCAAGGTTCTTAAAATTGTGTGCTTCGTCTACCATAATAGAGTCAACTCCCAGCTCCTCAAAGGTAATGAGGTCATCTTTTCTGCTCTCATCGGTCAGTGATTTAAGCTGTTCATCCAGCTTTTTCTTCTGGCTTTCCATCTGCTTTACTGTCCAGCGTTCCCCGTTTTTCTCCTTCATTTCATCAATCGCATAAGTGATTTCTTCTATCTGCTCATTTAGCATTCTCTCCTTTCTCTCCGGCGAGATTGGGATTTTCTCAAATTGCGAGTGTGACATAATAATACAGTCATAATCACCTGTCGCAATCCTTGATACAAACTGCTTTCTGCGGCTCTTTTCAAAATCACGCTCCGTTGCAACCAAGATATTTGCAGACGGATAAAGCCTTAAAAATTCACTTGCTGTCTGTCCGATAAGCGGCTTTGGCACTACCATAATTGTCTTATTGGCAAGACCAAGCCTTTTCTGTTCCATACACGCAGCCATCATTTCAAAGGACTTTCCGGCACCGACACAGTGTGCAAGCAGGGTATTTCCTCCCATAAGGATTCGTGCCACCGCATTTTTCTGGTGCGGCTTTAATTCAATTTCAGGGTTCATTCCCGGAAACTGCAAGTGGCTTCCGTCATACTCACGCAGGCGGATATTATTGAAGGTTTCATTATAATATTCCACATACTTCTGTCTGCGTTCCGGTTCTGCAAACAGCCATTCCTTGAACTTCTCCTTAATCATATTCTGCTTTTCTCTTGCAAGCATTGTCTCATTCTTATTGACTTCATAATGGTACTTGCCATCACCGTCATCAATTCTGTCCCTGATAGTGACCGTTTTTAAGTTCAGGGTTTCCTCAAAAATAGAATAAGCATCCATTCTGCTTGTACCATAGGTTTTCGTTGCCGCCACGGAATGTTTATCCATACTTTTATTTTCAATGAACCATTCCATACTCATTTTATTCAAGTGTACCTGAATACCGGAATTATAATACTCCGTTCTGATTGCCCTTGCCCTCTTTGGTGTATTAAGCAGCTCATAGATAAACTGCTCATAATCAAGCGGCTCAATCCAAGTTGTTCCAATTTTTACATCAATATCCGAGGCTTCAATCCATTCCGGCTGAACTTCCTCTAAGGCTGCGGCATTGGCGGCAAATCTTTCTGCCTGCGGATTGTCGGTATCCGCCGCCATTGCCTTTGCAACACGCAGCTTATCCCTTACATTACCCGACAGATATTCGTCTGCTGTCTCCCAGCCTGCGTCCGGGTTATTTTCATTGTAACGGTCAGGATTAAGGAAAATAATTCCATCGAGTTCCTTTATGAGAGTATCCCTGTCTGCTTCATAAATGGAGAGCATATAAGGGATATTTACATATCCAAACTCATTGACCGATACATTAAGAGCCTCTACCGCAGTTTCTACCCTGTCAACCACGGACTTTGCCTTAATCGTCTGCTTATAAAACATATCAGCCTTCTTCACCTCCCCGTCCTCATTTACTTCTTCAAGACTGCAAAGAAGCGGATAATCGCTGTCATCCCTGAACGCTGTACGGTTTGCTTTGGAAGTGATTGCTCCATACTTTCCAACGAATTTATCATATTTTACATTCAAAAGCTGCTGTTTATCTGCAAGCTCCTCATCACTACAGCCCTCCATCTGGATATCAATCAACTCTCTTGTTATCTGTCTGATTTCGTCAAGACTTCTGATTCTCTCCTCGGCAGTCTGTGATACTTCTTTTCTTACCATCTCGGAATTTTCCCTGTAATAGAGCTTTCCTTCAAAGAATGTGTAAGTATAATTTCTGACATCCGGATCAGCGGGAATGACTTCCTCTGTCTGCTCCTCATTGTCTGCCAGTATTTCAAAATCTGTCATCTGTGCTTTGATGTTACCGATTGCCTTATTGAGTGCTTCATACAGATTAAAGTTCTCATCATCATTCACGCAGACGGTATATCTGCTGTCCTGCCCGAACATTCTTGTATCATACTGCATTGTGCCGAGCATCATTTCCGGGTGCTCTGCAAAGTAGGAATTGACTGCTATGCCATCGTCTGTGACACCAAGATGTACCCAGTCCGGCTCTATATCAATTTTTCGCTCCCTTTTCTGTAAAAACAGGATATCCGCTGTCACTTCTGTTCCTGCATTATCCTTAAATGCAGTATTCGTAAGTCGGATTGCTCCCACAAGCTCTGCCCTCTCAGCCAGATACTTTCGGATAGTCGGATTGCTCTTATCCAGTGTTCCCTTTGTGGTAATCACCGCAACCATACCGCCCGGTCTTACCTGATCGAGTGCCTTTGCAAGAAAATAATCGTGAATACGGAAGTTGTACTTATTGTACTTTGGATCAAATATCTTATAATCTCCAAACGGCACATTTCCCACAACAACATCAAAGAAGTTATCCGGATATGTGGTGTTTTCAAATCCCGTAATGCTGATATTGGCATTCTGGTAAAGCTGTTTTGCAATCCTTCCCGATATGCTGTCCAGCTCCACTCCGTACAGCTTACTTTGCTGCATTGGTGCTGGCATACTTCCGAAGAAATTGCCGATACCCATAGAAGGCTCCAAGACATTTCCGCCTTTAAACCCAAACTGCACAAGTGCGGAGTTAATACACGTTGCAATCTCAGGTGAAGTATAAAAGGCATTATTTACAGTTGCTCTTGCCGCACTGTATTCCTCATCAGAAAGAAGCTCTTTCAGCTCTGCATACTCTTTGCTCCACGCTGCATTATTCTCATCAAATGCCTGTGACAAACCACCCCAGCCGACAAACTTTGATAAAACAGCCTGCTCCTCCTGTGTTGCAAGTCTGTTTTCTGCTTCAATCTGCTTTAGTGTACGGATTGCGTCAATGTTCCACTGGTATCTGGTCTTTGCACCGCCCTTTTCTGTTTCCCACAGGTTATAGTGGAAATTGATTTTAGGCTGTTTTTGTGGTTTTTCCTTTCCACTCTCACCTTCCACTGGCGGTAATACTTCCGGTACAGATGTTTCAGTGGCAGCCTCCTGTGGTTCGGTATCATTCTGTGAAATATCGGCTAATACTTTCTTATCATCAGAAATTATATGACCGTCTGCGTCAATCTTGGTATTCCAGCCATTTGCAATCGCACGTTCCCTGTTCTCAAGACGGTTTTGTCTTATACTGTCCTCAATATCAAAGAACCTGCGGTAAACAGGATTCATTGTTTCCCTGTCAATCTTATTTTTTATGGTCTGATAGATTGCTTTCTGATCCTCTCCACAGTAGAATGGCTGTTTTACCATATAGGATAAGATTTCATAGACATCACGCCACGATACGGTATCCTCTACTCTCTCTCCATTTCTGTTTTTATAGCTTACTTTCACATCTACACTGCTTAAAGTGTATTCGGTAAGCCCATACTGATTATTGCAGTATGCCTTTCGCTCACCCTCTACATTTCCCATAGCTATATCACTGATAAGCTCCAACTTATTCGGCATAAATGCAAAATCCGACTGCACCACATCCATAAGGAAAGCACGGAATGGTGTGTAGCAGCTACATTCCGACACAAGTATCTCTATGGCATCTCTCAAATCTTCATCCATTTCTGCCACACGCTTTGCATAATCAATCAGCTTGATATACTTTAACTCAGCCGCCTCCCTGTTTACGGCATAACTGTCAGGCTCATCAGGAATTGCATAATCATCAATCTCTGATTTTTCCTCCTGCGTATCAACTTCACTGTATTCTGCGTCAATGACTTCATCATCTTCACGAAGTCCGTCCATTGCAAGCTCATCAATACGAGGTCTTTCCGGCTGGTATTCCCCGGTAAGGATAAGCACACCGATTTCCTTTTCGACATTTTTCCACGAAACATATCCTTCTACTTCTCCATCTTCATCTTTCCATTGGATACGAAGTCCCGAACCGTGAAATGTGTCATACCCGTGCAAGCCCAGACCGTCAAGCGGCCAGCTTGCACCGCCCTGACCATACTCTGCCTTGATACGCTTTGCTCTGGTTCCTGCGTCTATCTCTGTCTGATAGATTTCACACACCCTGCCTTTTCCACCAACAAAGCCAGTTCCTCTCATAAGTATCTCTTTTACATACTCACTTGGTACACTCTCTGCTTTCTTTGGATTAAGGTAATTATATTTTCCGGCAAGGGCAGCCTTTTTGTCCTCCTCGAACTGACGCATAAATTCATTGTGTCTGGTTTCCTCCGGCTGCTTCACACCAAAACTTGCCTGCCCATTTTGGTCGAAAAAAAAGGAAGCCTGTGTATATTCGGCTTCCTTACTGACACCCAATGAGTTAATCTCATCAAGCTCTCTATTCAATTCTTCCTGTGTTTCTAATGAAACTTCATCACGATCTGGTGGAGCACTACTTCCTCCGCCTGCATCTTCGCCTGCTCTCTTATCTTCCACATCTCCATTGTCGATGACGGGTTCTGTGGCTTGTGCTTCATTAGATACTGTTCCTCCAACTGGTCGTAAAGCTGGTTTGCTTCCTTCTCTACTTTCGACATCTTCTCGTACATCTTCCCGAACCTCATCAGTGTCTTGTACCTTGCCGGTTCGTTCTCCAGAAGATACTTCATTGCCATTCTTCCGTATCTGCCCAGCTTCGTCAAGTCCTCTGTCTCGTCCGGCATTGTCAGCTCCGGATACAGCAGTCCGTCCACTTCCTTGTAATTCATCGCTTCTAACATATGATATTCTCCTTTCGCTCTCAATCGTTTTTAAATTCTTGCTAAATTCTCTAAGAACACTACAGGAGACATCGCATACAAGGGAACCAAGACGGTAAACTATCTCCTCATCTTTGATGTTTACAATCTGACTGAAATCCTGTTCTTGCACAGATAAGTCAAATCCACATCTCGTCCCTACAGCATACATAACACTGGAATATACCAACTGCTCCATATTGCTATCCTGCTGTAAGCCCTTGCGTTTTTCGTTGAATTCCTTTATCACACTACCTGATAGCTGCATAAGTTCGGACATTCTATCCCCGAACTCCTCTTTTATTATATTCCAAACATTTGTTCCTGTAAACTGTTTTAGCGTATTTTTTAATGATTCTACATCATCGCTGTCATACTGCTCCATCTGTCCTTCCGATACCAGAAAGTCTGCATAGCTTTTCAGGTTTTCCCCTTCCAAATCCCAAGTCAGCTTCACATTCTTTCCGCCCGTATCACTGATATCGAAAATATATCTCATACGGGGATTAAGTGCCCTTGAGGGGAAGATTGCACAGCCCTTTGCTCCACGCTTTACATATCTTCCCACTTTCTTCCAAGTGTCATAATCTGCCATAAGGGTACTTTTCTCCGGTGATCTCTGAGCTGTTACCATAACGATATTATCAAATTCATAGCGGTATAACTGACCTGCGACCTTTAGTACATCTTTCCAGTTCTTTTCAGAACGGGTGATGTTGCTGATTTCAGAATCATATATCGCTTTGACCTTCATATCAACGCCCATACTCTACACCTCCAATATTGCTTCTCTAATGTCTTTTCCGTCAATCTCATTACCAATGCTCACCCAGCCTTCACACCTCTCCCTTGCAAAAAGCTCTATTCTGGGAAGATTTCCACATAACTCAACAATACGCTCACGGATTTCATCCGGCTTTTTGCTGTGTGCCATTATTCTTGCGTCACATATCTGTGAAATGGAACGGGACACCCTTGACGGGTGCCCCTTTGTTCCAAGCAGACAGATTTCTGAATTGGACCGAGTCCAGTATCCAAGTCCCATAAACCAGCTATCTGCTTTTCTATTCTTTTTTACCCAGTTGAAACCGCACGTTTTATAGGTAAATCCCCAAGCCCTCATTACTTCAAGCCCCTCTCTTAACAAGGGAAATGTCACCCACAAAAACAAGATACAATCTTCTGCTGCGATGTCTGACACTTGAAGTGCTTTGATATCCTCCAAGTCCATACAGGAATAATGACAGTCTGCTGACTTCTTTAAGCTGCCACGCTTTGAATAGGTCTTAAACTGCCAGGGCGGATCGGCATATATGATATTATATTTCATTCCTGCGACCTCCCTATTCCAGTAATTCTGCAAACATTTCCTTAAAGAGCTTTGACTCCTCCCTGTCAAGCTCAATCATAAATTCTGCATCAACCGCCTGTCTCTCACACTTATCCTTTCCTTTTACAATCTTACGCATAATCCTTAAAAGCACATAACACTGCTTTGACTTTGCTATGCTCTGCTTAAAGGTAAGTCCATCGCTGTCAGATGACTGCTGTGTCTCATAGAGAATTCCATTGAGCTTTCTGTTTATTGCCTCCACTTTCTCATAAGGAATACGGACAGAGGATTTTACCTCTCCCGGTCTTTCCCATTCCTTATGAAGCTCTTTTAATAAAAATTCCATATTCTTAATTACTGCTGTCTGGTCATTTTTCATCGTGTCATTCCTCCGTTTTCCTTTAATGAAGATGGGAGCTGTTCTTCGCTGTATGGCGAAAAATCAACTCCCTTCATATCCTCTGAATCGAGGACTATCTTTTCTGAATAATACATATCCATTGCCTTATTTATGGCTTCGTCAAGCGACTCTGCCCTTACTGTCTCTACCCTTGAGAGAACTTCTTTTATCTCAATATCAAATTCTTTATCCATAACCCCTCCTGCATAAATTTTTTATCTGCTCTTTTCCTGCAATCTTTCTTTTTCCTTTTCAAAGCCTGCATCGTACTTTCCGTCATCAAGGCGGTCTAAAAAGGTATCCTCCTCCAGCGTCTTATATTCCGCATAGATATGGCTTAAAATTGCGTTCTGGATTTTATCCGGAATATCATCGTCCTTTGACAAAGCCTCAAGAAAATAATACTTTCTCTTGAGCATTGCCCTGTAATCATAAAGATTTTCCATTCTTTCCGGTGTTCCATACTCTGCTTTGTATGCCTTGAAGTTGGTCTGTGAAAGCGTGGAACCAAGATAAATCCCGTGTTCCCACGATACCCCTATCGTTGTGTTATCCTTTGTCGGCTTCTCACCCTTCGGGTATCTGTCATACTCTGTTGCACCAAGAGCAATTGTAAGAGAGCCGCTTTTCATATCCATTACCACAAGATTTCGTGGGGATAATGCTTCAAGCACCATATAATCGTGGTCATTGAAGTTATGAAAGGTCTGTCCTCTCTCAAATGTCCTATCTCTTTTTTCATAATGCAGGATAAAATCATCAATCCAGCCTTTATCCGTCATTCCGATTTCTTTCATTTTTGCAATGCACTCCGGCGAACTTGCCGCCTTATCAAAATGAAACTCCTGAAAATCGCTATAATATCCTTGCAGGAAGCGTCCAAGCTCCACATCATCACTACAGAACTTTGCAAAAACTGTAACATTCGCTGCCCTGTAATGCTCCGCAAAGCCTTCCCCTTGTGCAAGCGTTCTTCCAAGAAGCAGCATATGCTCTGCAAGCTCTGACATATCCTCAATGGAAACAAACTTCTTATAATCTTCCAGAGTCATAAGCATATTTTTTTCTGTTCCCTTATAATTTTCCGTTACAAGAATCATATCTTTTAAATCCATTCTTACCTCCTGTCCCAGAGAGGACTTATGTCCCCTCTGTTATTTATGGTCTGCCAATCACTACAATCTTTCCGACACTTGCCACATCACGATAAACAACACCGGAATTTTCATTTAAGGCTTCCACAACCTTACCGTCTCCCACATAAACCGCTACGTGGCTGATGTTTTTATATCTTCCGTTGCTTGTAAAGCTGTAGAAAATCAAATCACCCGGCTGCATTTCCTCATAGGATACGGTCTTTCCTGCTTCATCAAGTCCCTGTGCTTCTGCCGCTGCTGTGGTTGCTCCTCCGTGGCTGATATCCACTCCTGCGTCTTTCCACGAATAGTATGCAAGTGAACTGCAATCATAATAATTACCGCTGTCTCTCTTTTCCTGACTGTAAGGATAACCGACTCTGTGCAGTGCATATGAGCAGACTGTTTTTAATCTGCTGTCTGTGATTTTACTTAAAACAGCATTTATCTCCTCCTCTGTCATTGAACTTACTCCGGGACTTCCACCGCCTCCGCCGCTTCCTGCGTAGCCTAGCTGTCCCATAAATTCAGGACTCATAATCTGCTCAAGCATTTCTACCTGATCAGAATTAAAACCATAAACGGAAATCATATCCCTGTATGATTTGAGCGTGACATTTACATACAATACCGATTTTGTAACCGTGGTCACATTGCCGTCTGCGTCTGTTTCCTCCACATCTTTCGTTCCGCTGCTTGTAGTGTAGGAACACATATCATTTACTACCGCCTGCAACCAGCCCTTTGACTTATCATTCATAACGGTTGCGGTATCTCCGACACCATACTTAACCATATAGACCGCCATTATGTCATAGTAGTTACTTGGATTTTCGTCCATTCCCTCATAATCGACATACACCAGCTCTCCGAGTTCATATCCGGTATGCTCATTCACTTGGGTATTCACATCACGATTAAATTCCTGAACATAGGCACTTGTTACCGTCTGTACCGTATCCCCCGACTCCAGTGGCGGAAGAAATAATGCAAATGGTGAATTATAAAGAATTGCTATCGCAGCAATCACCGGAACTGCAACAACTGCCACCAAAAGAACGAGCAGTAAAAGCACAAGTCCGATAACCGGAGCTGCCGCCTTTACCCATAAAACAGCTTTTCTTACAATCAGGTCTTTTACCAGTTTTGCAACGCTGTCCGTCTGATTTTCCTGTGCCTTCATCTTATCCAGAAAGAATTTAATCTTCCTGCTCCTGTTTGCCATTTTCGCATCCTTTGCCTCAATGGATACGCCAGTGGCATAGCCTGCCGCAATACCGGCTGCTGTTCCGACTCCCGGTGCAACCGCTGTCCCTGCCGCTGTGGTTGCCGCCTTTGCCGTAGTTTTGGCAGCTACTTTTGCCGTGGTCTTTGCAGTCTCTTTGGCTGCTGTCTTAGCTGTATCACTGGCAGCTTTCTTTACTGTCTTTTTCGCCAGTTTCTTTCCTGCTTCTACCTTCTTGATACGCTTCTTGGCTTCGGCTGCCGCTTTCTTTCTGAAAAGTGACGCTCCCCTTGAAGCAGTTCCCGTAACCGGGCGGCTTGCTTCATAAGCAAGGTATGCTGCCTGTGATACTTCCTGCCCACCTTCCACCTGTTCCGTAACAGCTCCAGCCGCAAGTGCTCCCGTTCTTCCTGCTATATGAAGATTGGTATTCTTCGTTTTGATAGAAGTCTTGGACTCCCTTATATTCCGCTTGAATTTAGAAAGTCCCTTCTCCTTTTTCTCTGCCTGATGAACGGTACTCTTTCGGTAAATCTTCTTTTTATCCGTATTATCATTTACCTTTGCACTGGCAATCTTCGGACCACGCTGTACGGTGTAAATGTTACTGCCCTTAATCTTGGCTTTCTTCGGTTCGTGGGAGTGAATCTTTGCTTTCTCCTTCGTGTGAATGACCATAGGCTTGTCATCCACTTTCTTTATCTTCAAAGTCCTCACCTTCTTTCTGTATCCTTAAAAAAGGGTAAAAAAATAGCCATTCGGAACTTAATCCAAATGGCTTACACATTATTTTATATTATCTTGTCTTATTGACTACCTTTCCATTTTCCACCTTAGCAGAAATGATTTCCTTGTTATCATCAAGTGTAATAATGTCTTTTCCCTCAAGCTGTTTCAGCATATCGCCTTCCTCATAACCGGATTGATTGCCATACTGCTCAAACTCATCGCTATTGTAACTTTTCCTCTGATATACAGCTTCCTTCATTTCCTATCACCTCATTTCCTTTTGAAAATAACACACGAAACCATAAAATGCAATTCTAATCAGCAAATTTTGCCTCCCTTTTCTTCTGCTCCGCAATCTTTTCGTGGATATTGGTGTTATACAGTCTGTAAAGGTCGGTATCCTTACTGATCTGGTTATCAAACGGAATTACCACGGAGCCACACTTGATAAGTCCCATTCCCGACGCAGTATTGGTTACGAAACGAAGCTGTGCCTCTGATACACCGATAACCTCTGCCATCTTGGAACTGTCTGTATTCGCCTGCTTTAAGAGTGCAACAAACTCTGAATTTGCAAGCATTGTAGTGGCTGTGTAATTCTGTAAAAGGTCCACGACATTCTGGGTGATACCCGTACATAATCCGCCCTGTTTCCTCACTTTTTTCCAGAGCTGCTGTAAATATTTCGCAGAATACTCTGAATTAAGCAGAACGTGGAACTCATCAATATAGAGCCAAGTTGCCTTGCCCTTCTGTCCGTTTTCTACAATTCTGTTCTGAATGGACTCCATCATAACAAGCATTGTGATAGGACTGAGTTCTGTACCCAAATCCCTGATACCATATACTGTAAATCGGTTATCTACATCAACATTTGTCTGATGATTAAAGATATTAAGAGAACCATTTACAAAAAGCTCCAAAGACAATGCAATATCCTTTGCTTCCTCCTCCGGCTGTTCCATAAGGATATCATAGAAATCGCTCATTACCGGGACATACTTTTCCCTGCTCCTTGCGATGTCGATATACAGCTTTCTCACACAGCGGTCAATGATTGACTTCTGTCTGGAATTTAAGCTGTCTCCGATACACTGCTCACAAAGACCAAGCATAAACTCACCTTTTTCCCTTACCATTCCCTTTGAATCATTCGGATCAAGGCTCCACACGTCCATTTCCAGCGGATTTACATAATTGTCCGTGTATGTGGACATATTTACCACGGTTCCGCCATAAGTCTGTGCAATATCAAAATATTCATTCATCGGATCGATAACAATAATCTCATCATCTCCCGACAAGAATACGCTGCCCATTTCCATTTTACAGAAGAACGATTTACCGGAACCCGGTACTCCGAATACGAAGCCATTTCCGTTAATCAGTTTCTTTCTGTTGCCGATATTTACATTCTTGCTAATCTGATTGATACCATAATAGTTTCCTGTGCTGTCATTAAGTTCCTGAACATTGAATGGCATAAGCACTGCAAGCGACTGGGTAAGAAGGGTACGCATTGTTTCCACCTGTCTTACGCCAATCGGAAGTGCCGTATTAAGTGCTTCCCTCTGCTTTAAGTAGTGGGTATCAATCGTGCAGCTATTTCGCTTTCCGATTGTTTCCACTGTTTCGCAGACACTCTCAAGCTCCTTCTTACTCTCTGCCATAAGAATAATGGTGACTCCCACAAAGAAAAGACACTGGTCATTCTCACGGACATCGTCCATAATCGCCTCAATCTCTTTTTTCTCCGTTCTCTTTGCATAAGAGATTTCTGTGGAGAAGTCATTATTCTTATTACGGACTCTCTGCTGCTTGATGATATCCGACTCAATGCCAAGATATTTCTTCTGCAACACCTTTGTAGTCAAATCCTTTGGCACAGGCACTACATCAATACTGGTAATGGAGTGGACAGGAAGGGAAGTAATCTCATTGATAAATCTGTCAGATAAACTGCTGGGATACTTTTTGATAAAAAGTGCCTTGCAGTATTTACTCTCGTCCTCAAAATGGTCTGGGAAATATTTCACCATACCATTACATAAATCATTCTTAAAATCAGCTCCGACCTTCTTAGCTGCTTTGATGTCAAAATCAAAACTGCCCTCATCACCAAGATGATAATAGTCATAGAGCACTTTCAGTCTTTCATTGCCGTTAAGCGGCACAATCTCTGCACCCAGCTCAATGAAAGCCTTGTGTATCGTTGCCTCAAGTGTGGCAAATTGTGCCTTTGCCTCCTCGAAGTTCTTTCTCTCAATCGTGATCGTCAGGTATCTTTCCTGTTCAATCCCCTGTCTGCCCTCAATAATCTTCTCCTCAATAATCTCATTGTAGATTCTGCGGTAATTATTGAAGCCATCATTTCTTTCTGCAATAAGAACCTTGTCACGGAGTTCTTCCATATTCTTGTTCTTATTGTTAATCGTAATCTTATAATTACAGTCCAGCGAATTTAAGAACCTGCAGTATCTTTCAAATATGCCAATCTGCTCGTCCTCTGTTGCTGTTGTGTAATTGATGTCCTGAAAGCGGTAACACTTGGAATACTTATTCCTGCTTACTTCAAAAATACCGTTTTCAGCCACCGCCATAATCTCTATGGTTTCCTGAATGGATTTCGGTGTCTTGTACAAAGGCTCACTTGCTTTTTTCAAGAGCTTAAATCCGTCTGTAAATAAACCCATTGTCTCTAACCTCGCTTTCTTATCTGTGAAAGCCCGCCGGGAACATCACCCAACGGGCTTGTTCCCGACCTTACGGTCAGATACATTATTTTATTGCTAGTGCATTGCCTTATAAGCAGCCGCACCCGCTATAACCAGCACAAACACGGCTGCAAGTCCAAGCAGCATATTTCTGGTCTTTTTCTTCATTTCTTCAAATTTCTCCTGCTTCTTTACTGCCGACTCAGATGTTGTAATCTCTGTTTCAGCCTTTTTGCCTTTCTTCTTTACCTGTCCTGTCTGTCCCTGCTCAAACTCCTTAACTGCCAACTCTCCCTCTGTTGATACATAGGTGAGTGTCCTGTTCCCAAACATAAAGTGCAGCTTCTTTCCCATATACTCATAGAAATTCATTCCATTAAAAGAATAAAATCCTCCAAGTGCTATCGGGGCTACACAGGGAATTGCCACATAAGCAGAACCAGTAAGACCAATATACTTATAAAGAAGTAATACAATACCGCCACCAACGATTACGCTGGCAATAGAAAATATGAGCTGTTTTGCCGTAAGTCCCATTGCCACCGATTCCTGATAACGGTCAATGTCTTTGTTTATTTCAATAACCACTGTCCTCTGCCTCCTATCTTGATAATTCCTTTGTCTCCGATTTTCTTTCCATACCGATATTTGCCTCATACATTTCCATTCCGTCCGGACACAGTTCTCTCAGCTTATCGACATTGAACATATAAAGAGGATATTCACAATAACCACTCCTCTGTGTAAATCCTGTAAACTCCCCAAGCTCATTGTCTGTGATAAACTGCTCAATATCCGGCATATCATTTACATTCAGATACCCGCAGTAATCCGGTGCTTCAAAAGATAAATTCACGGTCACATCACCGAATGGCTCATCATAGCCATCTTCCCTGCACATAAGACCGATATACATTGACTTGTTATTCATATACTGCTGAATATCGAGAGTTACCTGTGTCTCCCCGGTTAAACTGGAATTATAAGTTACCGCTTTCTTTTCGTTATCCATAAATGCCTCCTTCTACAATCCAAATGCCTTGCTTGTAAGTGTCTGTGCTCCCTTCACGCTTCCAACCGTCATCGCTATGGTAAATGTCATTTCACACAGATAAATAAGTGTCTGTGCCCAGTCTGCATAACTTCCCGTAAAGGACGGAAGCCCTGCATTGATAAATGCGTTGCAAACCACAATCGCCAGTGCCATTGTTACCGCTTCAAACACACAGGATAAGAAATACTTACAGTAGGTTGACATCGTATGACTTACCATTCTATTTCCTGCCATTGTGGAACAGGCGATTGCTCCAAGCGGAACGATGATCAGTATTTTTAAAAATCTGAAATACACGGTGTAAATGATAAAGAAACCACAGATAATAATGATGATTGCGAGCAATGCCGTAAGTATCAGCATTACAAGGCTTTCTCCAAATCCAAGTTCCTTGATGACATCTGCCTGTGTACTGTCTATGGCAAGCTGCGTTGTCGTTCCTGCCGAAATAAGTCCTACCAGATTTCCTATGGAAGTAAAAAATGCTTTCATAATCGTGACATTATTTGCAACGAACCACTCTGCAAGCCCTAATCGGATAAGCATACGAAGGATTGATTCAAACCTCATCTCCTCTTTCACATCTATGCTTTCCGAACAGAAACCGATAACAAAGAACAGCACCACAAGGGAAGAACCGACTGCTACAAAGACCGGCTCTATTCCCTCAATGACTGCCCACGGACCACCGCCCTTAAAACTAACGGGCGATTGTCCAAGCATTGCAAAAACCAACGATATCTGGTTATTCCAAAAGCCAAACACCGCTTCAAGGAGAGCAAGTATTTTGTCTCCCAGCTTAAAAATATCCATACCTGTTATTCACCTCTCTCCTGCAGTAGTGCTCCAACTGCCTCTCTGATATCCCTTCCGTCAATCTCATTTCCGAGACAATCCCAGCCTTCACTTTTTTCTCTTGCAAATAGCTCTATTCGTGGCAAATCTCCGCAGAGTTCAACAATCCTGTTTCTTATTTCATCCGGCTTTTTACTATGCTGCATACGATGTGCAATACATAACTGCCTTACATTCGGTGATACCCTGTGAGGATGCCCTTTAGTCGCTAGCAGACAGATTTCTGAACAACTCCTTGTCCAGAATCCAAGTCCGACAAAGAACGAGTCTGACTTGGGATTTTGTTTTATCCAGTTAAAAGCACAGGTCTTATACTTAAATCCCCAGCTTTCAATAACCGAAAGACCTTCCTTAAGCTTCGGAAAAGTTACCCATAAAAACAGCACCGCATCATCCGCCGCTATCTCATTTACCGGAATACTCTCTATTTCAGCAAGGGACATCGTCTGATATATGTCTGCGGCAACCCCTTCTCCTTTCTGCCTGTCATATTTCCACGGAGGATCGGCATAGATAATGTTGTATCTTTTCTCCATCCAATCCACTCCCTTCTAAAAACCGAGGAATGTCAAAACAGTAGAAATACCTGCCATAATAACGCCTGCTACAACACCCTTTAATGCAGAGTTCATAGTAGAAGAATCCTGCTGCTGATATGCCTGTGCAAATTCCATTACATTCTTTGCAAGGATAATGACACCGACTGCACCGATAACTGCAATCACAAGTGTTTTTAAGTTCTCAAGCGGCTGTGTTACTGCCGAAGTATCGCCTGCCGCAAAACAGGTAGTGCTCATAAGCATTACCCCCATAACTGCTCCGGACAATGCCGGAACAAACTTTTTCTTAAAGTGAAGTAATCTTTTCTTCATACCCTTCTCCTCCATCTGATTATTGTTGGTTGTCATAATAATCTGTTCTTTTCTCATATTGGTTGTCTCCTTTTCGATAAAAAAAAAGCCAGCAGGGACAATCCCTAACTGGCTGTTAAAAGTTACTCTATCTAATCAGGCATAGCCTGTTGTAATGATAAAACCGGGCTTTCCCCGATATGTTTTGCTGTGACCACCTCCTTTCAAGGCACAAAAAAAGCACCTTAACCATAATTGGCTAAAGTGCTTTTATGTAACTATATCTTAATTAAACGAAACTTATCAACTATTCGCAATCTGGAATATCTGGTAACCTATTTAATATCCATTCTAATAAATAACACCAAAATCTTGTTGCATATTGCAAATCGCTCCAAGTACCTATCGTTCGACTTTCAAATGAATGAATTCCATTTCTATTTGATTGAATTATTCTTAAATATTGTATTTCATCTTCATCTAATAGTTCTTGTGCTATATAAAATTGTATGATTTCGTCAAGCATAACTCTTTGTACAGGATGTTCAACACAATGTCTTTTTATATTATCTTTAATCGCTTCTTTCAAAGATTTTCCCTGATTACTTTCTATAACTCCATCTTCAACTAACTGTGAAATCGTAACATTAATCCTTTCCTTTACTGTCGCTGCTGGGAAATCTACCCACTGTTGCCATTGAGTTTTTTTATAATCCTCAATATAGAAAGCAAGAAACATTTGCAATACAGTTTCCGTTAAAGAACCTAGTATTATCCAACTTGTTAATTTTGATGCATTTTGAATATTATTTTCTGCATCTTCGGTTTGATAATAATATCCATCTTTTATTTGACTTGCCAGTTGATCTGCTAATAAACATAACCGCTGCAAACTTTCTTTTGAAATCAAATCTACAGCTTCTTTTATTGGTGAAAATGACACGGTTTCAAGCATAACATCTGCAAAATTATTACTTACAATTCTAACTTTTTCAGCTAAATCTTCCCAACCATAATCCATTTCTCCATCCCAAATTTCTTCTTTCATTTTATTTCTTCCTATTTTTATGATTTTAAACATCTAAACTTCGAGTTTTATTATTTTTAGTTAAACAACTTTTTATGTCGCGCATATACATATCAATTTATATCAGCAAGAAACCTGAGTTCTTTTACTATATTTTTGAATTCTTCATATTTTTCAAAAAAGTCTTTTAACATTTTTTGATAATCTTCATTATTTAAATCTGTATTTTGGTAATAAGAAACTCTACTTACCAAAACTTCTGTAAATGTTTCATCTGTCAACTCTGTAAATGTATTAGGAATGGTTGTATAATCTAATACATGATTACTAATAAATTTATTAGCTATTAAAACGAAATTCTCCAATGCATCATCTAACTTCCAATTAATGAATATATGTTCTTGATGATTAAAATAGTCTATTATTGGTTCCATAAAACTTGTAAAAATATTAGTTGTTAAATAGTCAAACCCAAATTGTGTACTATATTTTTTCATCTGCTCAACAGAACGGATTATATCCATCGCCCGCTGGTAATCTGAATTATATGAAAGTTGACAAACTTTTAGATGAGAAAGTCTTTTCTGTTCAAGGTTTTTCAAAATTATTTCTTCAGCTATAATAAATGTTGTCTCTTTTAATCGGTTCATCAATTCTACATCTGTTTTAAAATAATAAAAAGAAACTTGATCTGCTAACAATTCCTTTATAAGTTTATTATCTTGTGATTTACTTGGCTTTAAGTAAACATGAATAGGAATTCTATTCTCTTTGGCAATTCTATATTCTTCATGTGTTCCTGATATTCCCCAATCTGTTTCCGTTCCATAATTATCTTTCATTATTAAAATCACAAAATCTGCTTCTAGTATATCTTTACGATATGTCATTGGTTTTGTAGATGGCGTAAGATTACTTTCATATAAAAGAGGTTCTGCTCCCAATTCAATAAAATGTTTTTTAATACTATCCCTCACTTTTTTATTATCACTAAAAGTGGAACTTATAAATATACGAGGTTTAAATGCCATATCCCTGTTCTTCCTTTCCTACTTTTCAAATTATACATTTTCATTCCGCATAGGCACATTATACCATAGTACCTGTGCCTATGCGATAACAATTATTACTGCTTTCGATACGAACTCATCTTCTCCACGGTCACTTCCGGATAGAAATATGTTAGTATCGTTGCTTTTGGAACACCTGCCGCAAGTGCTTTCTTCACTTCCTCTTTCTGCTCCGCTGTGTATGACCAGTGCATCATTCGGTTTGTGATTGTATCCTCCCACTTCGGCTTATCCCTTCCAGGATTTCTTACAGGCTTCTCTCCTCCACTGGTGCTGTCGGCGTCCTCCGCCTTCTGCGACTCATCAGCATACTCAAGCTCATTTGCCTGCTCTCTGTCGATTTTCGCTTTCTGCTCTGCCTCATCCTGCATTGAAAATCTCCTGCTTAATTCCTTATCCCCAAGCAGCATAAACTCTTCATAGGTCAGTGTATCAATATACACATTTTCTCCCTTATCCTTCATTTTTTCATAATGCTTAACAGCTTTTTCCGATAAAATCTCAAATGGCAGTCCGATGATACGGTCAGTTCCCTGCATCTTATGGACATAGGCTTTTCCCTTTCCGTCCGCTGTCTGATTAAACATCGGGTGTCGGAATGGAATATACTTATTATCCATTATCGGATCAAAACCACGGATAAAAATAATGCATTTCTTATTATCAAGCTTTCTGACCTCATCGGGTGTAAACAGTTCCCTGCCTAAAACATCATAATTCCTTGATGAGCTTCCCTGTCTGCCCTTTGTCTCTCCGCTTGATTTTTTATCAATCGTGCCTTTACCCAAAAGATCCGAAACATACTTGTGCGTACTCTGCTCATTTCCGCCAAGATAAATGAAAGTATCGCAATTGCCGGGGATTGTCTCCCAAGTATCTTTAAAAAGTGCCTTTAACTGGGCAAAGTTCTGAATGATGATAATACTTGAAATCTCCCTGCTTCGCATTGTCGATAACAACGAACAGAAGTCATCGGGCAATGCGACATTCGCAAATTCGTCTAACATAAAGGTAACGTGGATTGGCAGTCTGCCACCGCAGTTAAAGTCTGCCTGATAGTACAATTCCTGAAATATCTGTGTGTATAACATACCGATAATGAAGTTATAGGATTTATCACTGTCCGGAATTACACAAAACAGTGCCGTCTTTGTCTCCCCATCCCCATTGACTCCAATACCGATATCAGACAGGTTCAGTTCATCTTTGGAGAGCAGGCGTAAAACCTGCTTATTCTCAAGAAATGCAAGTCTTGAGTTTGCACTGATAATAATAGAACGAACTGTATCGCCCGCACCTCTCATACATTTGTTATACTGTTTGACCGCAGGGTGGTTTGCTCCAAGCGGCGAACTCTCCTCTAAAAACTTCATACGGACATCCAGCTTTGAAGCCTTTCCCGGTTCCTTGACCTCTGCTTCTCCAAGCAGCTTCAAAACTGTCTCAAAGTTTCTCTTTGCAGGCTGCACCTCCAGCCACACATAATAGAATATTGCCTGTAAGAACAACCCTTCCGCTTTCTCCCAGAACGGATCACTCGGTGTTGAGCCTTTTGGTGTGGTATTACTGATAAGATTGGTAATCAGCTTTACCACATCGGTTTCCTCTCTGATATAGGAAAACGGATTGTAACAATCTGATTTATCCATTTCCAAAAGATTTATGACTTTTACATTGTACCCGTTATCCTTTAACATCTGCCCACAGCTTCTTAATATCTCGCCCTTCGGATCGGTACAGATAAACGAACAGCTATGAGGCATCTGCATAAGATTCGGTTTTACTTCATAAAATGTCTTTCCTGCTCCGGAACCGCCACAGATAAGAATATTTCCATTGAGCTTCAGCCTTCTGAAATCCAGCGACATCTTCACATTCTGGCTGAGTATCCGGTTGAAATTCTCGTCTTTATCAGCCAGTATCTTATTGACCTGCTTTGGGTTTTCAAATCTTGCTGTACCATATTCTTTGCCGGGCATATAGTTTCTCTGGCTCGTGTAATACATAAGAATAGCCATTGCATAAATACCTAATGCAATGGCTACTGCTTTTACTGTATTTGAATTGTAATAGTTGGCAAAAGGAACTGCACACACTTCATTGAACCTGTTCATAAAGTCATTGAAGGCTATCCCTTCCGTCCACGCACCATTTATCAGATAACCAAGATACCCGGATAACACTGCACCCACCAAAATAAATATCAGTGACGGTTTCTTCTTCGTTGTCTGCATAGGCTGCTACCTCGCTTTTCTGGTAGTAACCGTTTTCTTCTTTGTGGTATTTTTCTGTTCCTTCTGAACCTTTTCATATCGCTCCCTGACAGATGTTTCCACCTTATCATAATGCGTATAAAGTTCGTCTCCCTTTTTTGTAGTTACTACACGGTTCTGCTCATCATAGAGCTTGTAATCCTTGCTGGTATCAAGGAATGTGAGCATTGTCTTTCCATTATGGATATCCATAATGTTCTCCTTACGCAGCCACACATATCTGACATCCTTGCCCCAAGTACCCGGAACTCTGGTCTTTACTGCGTGGTCATTTTCTTCTGCAATAAGTGTCTTGCTGATTGTGACATCTGACAGGTTCGTATTCTTTGAAGCGGATATTGCCCTCATTCTGTCCGCAAGGCTCTGATACCCTCTGATACGGTTGATGAAAGCCTCCTTATCCATCATTACCTTATGAGTACCGTCCTCGCTCTTACTGCCAAGCACCCCGATTGTCTCAAGCTGTTTTATTACATTTTCTGCCTGCTCACCATTGATATTGAAATTCTCCTTGACCTGATCCACACTGATAGCCTGTTTTTCCATAGCAAACATTCCCACTTTTTCAATGAGTCCGTCTATGGCGGAATTGACCTTATCCCCTTCTACCGTGTGGCTTTTCTCGTTTCCCTGCTGTTTCCTTAAAAAATCCATCAGCTTTCCGAGGGACTTTTCATCTCCATTCTTCAGATAATCATCAAATGTGGCAATCCTGCCAAATTTCAGCTTCTGTATCATCATATTCACACGGGGAACTGCTTCTGTATGAAAGATAACCTCACTCATACCATCTGCCTTATTACAGTCCGGAAGAACCGAATATAAAATTCCATACTTCTTTGCCATTTTCTCAACTTTTCTCATATCTTCCGTTTTAAACTGTAACACCTGCAAATCACCGCCTTTTAAGAGCAGCTTTCTCATAGATGTCTTTCCCAGTGACTTCTCATAGTCAAGCATTCCCTTTAAAAAGTCGATTGCCTTCTGCATAGCGGCAATACCGCCACTGCCTACTTTCATAGCAATCTCTATTCCGTCATATGCGACACGGATAATCTGTACCGCTTCCTGAATTTCCTCTGCCATTATCGCACCTCCGCTTTCTCTCTTATTGTTGTTCTTATTTCTTCCGGCTTTGTATTGCGGATTTCCTCTGCTGATACATCAATGCCATACGCAGTTAAAATATCAGACAGATGAATGATTGCTTTTTCCTCCTCTATGCGGTACATCTCAAGTGCCACAAGAAGGTTTTCAGCCTGTTCCACCCACGCAGGCTTCATATCATACTTTGACCTGTATGTGACCATAATCTCATCAGACTGTGCCTTGTCTGTGGAATGTGCCAGAGCTTCAATCAGGGAAATCGTATCTTCCTTGTTTCCGCTTCGGAAAGCAAACTGCACTACAAAGTTCTTTTCTTCCTCCGTGAACTCGTGTTCCACACCGTTCATCCCTGTTACTGCCTCATTGACTACTGCTAAATTCATAAGCACCTCCTAATCTGTCATACTATTTTCAAGCACGGCAATCTCAATAATCTCTTTCATCTTTTCCGCTGAAACATTATTATTGATAAGTTCCACAAGCTGCCCTTCCGTAAGTCCCTTTTCTATGGCACTCTTTATCTGGACAAGCTGTGCAGGCACAAGATCACCGCTTGCAACCAGCTTTACAATGTCAGCTCTTGACTTCTTTTTGAATGAAAGTCTGGCAAAAAGTGCCGCAATGCCGCCATTGGATTTTCTTTCTGTACGCTCAACCGGAAGGTGCTGGATTACACGCCCGGCAGAGTCCGTAACAGGTATCTGATAATACACGGGTATTCCATTGTACACAGGAGAAGGTATAGGCTGCGTATCTGCCAGTGTTTTTGCTGTCTCCTTATCATCATTGGCTTCCACCGCCTCTGACGGTTCTGTATTTTCCTCTGTTTCCGTGGCTTTCTGTTGTTGTGAAGCCACACTCATAATCTTATCCTCAAGAGATTCTATCCTGTCTCTCATACGCTCCATCTCCTTTTCCTTATGCTCAATGTTATCCCTTAATCGGGCAATCGTGCTGCTTGCCTTATTAAGTTCGTCCTGCTGGTGGCTGATAATGCCGTCCTTGTCCTCATTTTCCTTTACGAGCCTCTCCGTAATTTCCTTATCTTCCTTTAATACCTCAACATCAGATAATTTTTTATTCAGGGCATCGTACCTTTCCTCCTGATAGTTGATTTTCTTCACTATCATTTCCATCTGTGCAATCAGCTCTTTCACATACTCCGAGTCCTGCGGATACTGCTCTTTTGCCTTTGATAACTGCCCCAAAACTTCCTCATACAATCTTCTCATCACAACGGGCTTTTCTCCCCTTGCCACAGCTTCCTGTATGGTTTCAACCGGAACTCCCTTTTCATAAAATTCCAGTGATACCTTCATCTGATTGCCGGAGAGCTTATTGTTGTGAAGAATATTAAAAAGTTCCTCCGGAATACCCTTATGCAGCCCTTCCGATAATACTTTCATCTGTCCGATGTTAAAATTCTTATCCAGATACTTTTCCGTCTGCTCCTGTGTAAGTCCGTCCTCAAGGTCGCTTTTTACAAGCCCGTACACCTCATCATCGAAATTCATTTCCTTTTTCAATGACTCAATATATCTGGTAATCTGCATATTGCTTAATGGCTTGTCATTCAGATTTTGTTCCATATGCTCCTCCTAACTGCATAAAAAAACAGCCTATCGTATCGGCTGCTCCTTTCTGTCTCTTATAATCTCCCTGTTGTATTCTGTCTTTTTTCCATCAGAAATACTGTCCGGAATAATGCTGTTTAATATTGCCTTACCCGTATTCAGTTCCCGGAATACAACCTTATCTTTCGCACACACCTGCGAATACTCATTCTTATAGTGCTTTCTTAAAGCCTCCACTTCCTCAAGTGAATACCCCTGTGCCTGTAATTCCTGTTCCAATGCCACCCACTTTCTATGCTCATCTTCAAAGAAGGTATCCCCAAGCCTGTAGGACTGTTCTGCTGGCTTTAGAGTCTCCATCTCATCAGCCGCAGCAAAAAGTTCCCTGCTCCTTTCCCTTGCTTTATAAACCCGGCTCTTTTCTGCCGATGTCTCTTTTTTCTTATCCGTAAGAGAATCTATCGTCCCCACAAGTTCTTCCGCTGAATGGATATTATGCCTTGCAAGGAACAAATACTGCTCCTGCAGCTTGTGCATTTTACGGATATCCTCCCTGTACTTCCATACCTGACTGTATGGTCTTTTTTTAAGTTTCCCCACACGGTACAGCTTCGCATAATACTTTTTCTGAAGTCCTGACAAGCCTGCCCTGCGGTATCTTCTGACTTTGCACTTTACAATGGAAACCTTTGGTATCTCCTGTTTACTCTTATAAAATGCAATATCCTCTTTTACAATCCTGTCCCGGATTGTTTCCTCACAGTACATATCCCCAAGAGATTTGCACCTTCTGAACCTTGTCATACCCTGTGGCTTGATTGCCAGATATTTTCCCTGCTTCATCTGGTATCCCTTTTCAGACAGCAGTTCGAGAAATTCCTCATAGTCTTTCGCCTGCAAAATACAGGCATCCAAGTCTCTTTTTATCATATCTGACCATACAAAATTGCCCTCCCTGTAATCACTCCAGTCCTTATAGCCTTCGTGCTGCCTTTCCTTCTTCTCATCATCTACATCAATAATGGAGAGTCCGTATTCCTGACACAGCCTGTTCGTGATAGGCTGGATATACTTTGCCCAGTCCCCTTTTTCGTAGCGGTACTTTTTACCGTCCACAAAGCTCACGCTGTTAAATACGATATGGGAATGAACGTGGGCTGTATTATCGTGTACCACAAACACCGCTTCGTATGACCTGCCAAGATATTCCTGCACAAATTTCTGTGTAATCTCAAATGCAGTATCCGGGTTTACCTCATTTTCCTTAAAGGAAAGTATGATATGATACCCCTGTCGCTTATCAATCTTGCCAAATTTACGCTTGGTTTCCTTCATCTGCTCAAATGCAGTATCGATCTGACAGTTTATTGCACCCACCAGTCTGCCGTCCTGCGTTTTCTCCGGGTTCATCACATAATCAAGTGCCCTCTTTAAGTGCTTTCCGTGAAAATGTCCGCCACAGTCTTTCATATTAAGGATTTTACTGATTGCCAATCTGCACCACCGCCTCATTTACTTTCTGATTGAGTTTACGCATATAGGCAACAAGCTGTGTCTTATCCTCTTTGGAATAAAGTCCCGCATTGTTATTGAATACAATCTGATTGATATTGATTCCAATACGGTTCACTTCATTGATAAGCTCTTTTAAAAGTTTCCTCACTTCCGGGTAATCATTGGGTTTCTGGCTGATGAGCAGTCTTAAATAATCTGCTTCACACATTCCGCTCTCCCCTGCCTTTTTCGCAAGCATTTCTGCCTCCTGCGGCATAAGGCGGAGCGTTTTTCTGATACAATGGATTTTATCTGCCATACGCTCACCTTCCCCTCTTATCTGTACTGTAATCCTTTATTCCCTCAGCTATTGTGGCTGCCGCCTTATCCAGATTGCCCTTGCCCTCCAGATTACTGATAAATGCCTCCACCAGTGCTGTCGCAACCTCATCAATCTCTTTAGCGTGACGGGTTTTCTCAAATAATCGGTCTAACACCCTCTCGTCTGCTTTTAAGCTGTCATACTTTTTCTGAAATTCACAGTATTCCTGAAAATCCTTCGGATCATCTTTCTTTGCCTCTGCGTGAAGTATCAAATCATAATTCCATTCATAAACCTTATCAATCACATCATCTATCGGATATGGCTCTATCTCACCATTTTCCTCTGCCATATCCTGTCTGTACATCTTCCCCTCTGCATCCGTTCCGATTGCATAATCGTGTCCTTCCATATAATTAAGAAGAAGTGCAGCATCTTCTAGCGAAGGGTTGATTTGCTTATCATATGCTTCTGCCCAGGCAATCAATTCCTCCGGTTCTGAAAAAAGTGTTATTTCCCTGTTCTCTGCCACCTTGCACCTCCTTATCCGTGTTTCGTAGATATTCACTATGGCTCCAGTCACCGGTAAGTCCCCGGCGACTGCTAGATACGCATTAGAGACATCTCTGTCCTAATGCCATCTAGTTAGGGGAACATTCCCCTAATACCCCTGCAAAATATAGAGTGGTGGCACTTTGTTCCACCACTTTTGAATAAAACCACCGCTTTTTACCACCATTTCCGGTAAAAACCACCGCTTTATGCCACCACTTTTTATAATTTATATTCATAGGAAAAAACATCATCGGAAAGTGGTGGTACTTTGTTCTATCACTTTTTGAAAAAACCACCGCATTGTGCCACCACTTTCCGTAAAAACCACTGCTTTTTACCACCACTTTTTAAAGGCACTGTCCGGCTCTTATCATCTGCTCCTTTTTCTCATCTGCGAGATTAAGTTTTGTAGCAACAAGCCATTCATTGTAATCCTTGTATCCTGCTGGCGGAGGACAGTCCTCAACCTCATAGCCCAGTCCATAGTATTTCTCCATAAGTTCTGCGGCTGCTTTCCTGCCCGGTGAGTCACCGTCAAGGCAGAAACGGATAAAAGAAATCTGCGGGTGTTCCCCTAGAAAGGTTTCCAGTGGAGCGTCCGCCAGCATTCCAAGTGCCAGCTTGTTTGACTCATAATCGGCAAATATATCCACATAGCTCATAAGGTCGATTGCTGCTTCAAATACAACAAGCTCTGTGCTGTTTACATTCACCACATTAAATCCATAGTTCTTATTATTTCCCTCAACATCACACTTGAATGGCTTTCCCTGCTTGTCAAATACACCACGCATACTTGCAAATCTGGTTACGCCATTCTTGTCATTTCCTTTAAAGACAATATTGTGATAATGCCTGCTTTCGTATATGAGATTTTCCTTTAAAAACAGTTCTATCACTGCCTTACTGATTCCACGCTCATTGTTAAGGTAGGATATCAGGTAGGAATTATCCCCTGCTGGCTGTGGAAGCACAAAAGGCTTTCTTTCCTGTGGCTGTTTCTTTGTGACCTGATGAACAAGCGGCTGCTTTGCAGTGCTTTCAATTCTCCGGTATCCGGCAAAATCCAAGAGCCAGAATACTGCTTCTTTTACACTCATTCCGCCAAATACACGCAGGAAATCTATCTGTGAGCCGCCATTGTTTCCCTTATCAAACTGCCTTGACCACCTGTACCAATGACTTCTGTCATAGATACGGATTGAGTCCATTTCCTTTAAGGTGTGGTATTTTCCAATCCTTTTTACGGTATAACCCAGACTTTCTGCAACAGCACAGAGGTCTACGCTCTTTGCTATGGCAAGTTCCTCCTCTGTAAATCTTCCTTCCATACTCTCACCTTGCCTTTCCCTGCTCTGCCACAAGCGGTGACTTAATATCAAGGTTCCTGTAATCCGTACTGAGTGTAATTCTTGGATTATCAATCATTCCCTTTTCCTTAAAACTAAAGAAGGCACGATTATCCCCTCCTACGATGATATGATCCAAAAGAGGAATTCCGATAAGCTCACACAGCTTATTCATACGGTCTGTCATCATCGTGTCTGCCTTGCTGGGAAATATATTTCCTGACGGGTGGCAGTGGATTAACATCATACTGGCAGCATTACTTAAAATACTTGCCTTAAATAATTCTCTTGGGTGTGCCATCACTTCATTCAGCGAACCGACACTTGCAAAATGCACATTGATAGGCTTTAAGTCGGAGCTGAGATTTACAACACACACCACTTCCCTGTCGAACTGGCACATACAGTCTCCCATTACGGCAGCTACTTCTTCCGGCTTATTAAAGGACTGCTCCGAATAAATCGGAGCCTCCTTTACAAGCCTTATGGATACAACATCAAGTTTGAAGTCGTTCTTCTCTGTCACAGAAATCCGCCTCCTCTCCAAACTCAATACGGATAATAAAGTCACCTTTCTGGCTGTTTACAAGAGCAATCAGTTCTTCTATGGTAAGTTCCTGCTCCATAACTGCCTCCTATCTCGCCTTTTCCTTTGCGTCATATACAAGCTGCGGCTCTGCCACGATACCGTCCAGTCTCTTGTTCGGTGTATCCGTTGCAAGTGTGAGTTTCCTTAAATCTTTATCATAGTGATATACCTGATTGGAAAGTCTTTCTTCCAATGCCACCTCCTGCATATTCACCTCTGCCACCATCTGTGCAAGCTCCTCCGGTTCAGTCAGTTCAGTAGACACCGCAAGAACTTCGTGCACACTTGAAGGCAGGATATACAGGTCACTTTCAAGGTTTTCTGCCAGTTCGTGAAGCTCATTCTCATAAAGCATTGTCACAGCTCCGTTAATTCCCCTGTCATTGGAAATTACCCAGAGAGTCTGCTCCGGTGGAACTTCACTAATCATCATCTCTGCTATTTCCTCCGGCATTCCGTCCCTTAAAAACATATCTTTCATAACATCATTCATACTTCTTATCTTTGGCGGGAAAATTCTTCTTGTGTTCTCAGCCGCACACTTAAAAAGCTGCTCCTCATTCATACCCAGTCTTTTTGCAAGGCTGTTCGTGACATTTGTACTCTGAATGCCTCTGTCATCGACATTTACCACAACTTTATAGATAATTGAAAGGTCCTGAAACTCCCTGTGTGGCACCTGCTCCAGAAATGACCTGTTCTGTTCCGTATTGACAAGCTGGAATACTACCTTTTCATTGGCGTCCCTGTATAAGCTGTCAGCATCAACAACAGGTGGTTTCTGGGCTAATGCTCTTATCATAAGGTCACCTGCCGCCATCAGTGTTTCCTCAAGATCACCACAATTCTGGTATTTCTTATACATATCATTGATATAAATAGTAGGAGAAATATTAGTATCTTTGCCTCTGATACTGATACCGTCATAAGTCATATTTACCTTTTCCACAGGCATAACTACAAGCTCCATACCTTTGAAGTTATCCGGCATATAGTCCATAAACTTCTCTTTTACTACTTCCTTAAAAATCTCATAATTCATCATATCTGCTTATCCTCCAAATAAAAAAAGCGGGGGAACATAAGTCATTGGCTTACATTCCCCCGCAAGGTTGATTATTCTTTATTTTCTCTTTTTCTTTCTTCCACGAAGTCCTGCTCCGATTCCTGTGATAAGTGCAAGTACACCAATTCCAAGATAAAGAAGTGGATTTGCATTATCGCCTGTCTGTGGAAGTTTTGGTTCTGTCGGTACATTGACAAGTGAAAGTGTTGTTACTACAACATCCGGTGCATTGTCATCATATCGAAGTGTTACATCGTGAGCTGTTTCATCAAGGATATATCCGTCAGCAGCCTTTACCTCAACCACTGTATAATGGATATCTTCCTTGAATGAGCCGTCCTCATTGTAAGTACAGATTGGAAGTTCCTTGCTCTCTGCGTGACCGTTCTTGTCAGTTGTGAGTGTATCAAGTACATTTCCGTCCTTGTCCCTTACTTCAAATACAACGCCCTCAATCGGCTTTCCGGTTACTTTGTCTGTTTTCTCAATGACAATTTTTCCGACTGTCTGCTCGTCCTTCATAGATACCTTCTGGATTTCTGCTGTTTCCTTTACTTCAAAGGTTACATCACTAGCCACCTTATATCCATATGGAGCACTCTCCTCACGGAGTGTGTACTTTCCGGCTGGAAGTCTTTCAATCATATGAGTTTTTCCTGCCTCAGATGTCCAGCTTTCAACCAGCTTTCCATTCTCATCAATCACGGAAAGTTTTGCACCCGGCAATTCTTTCTCTCCGGTAATATCAGTCTTTGAAATCTCCACCTTAACCGGTGCATTTTCAAATGCTGCCTCAATCTCGATTACCTTGACCTTATCTCCCTGATAAGAAGCGTCCACATCAAAAATCTTATCAGACTTCACATAGCCTGCCGGAGCCTGAAGCTCTTTGATATAATACTGTCCAAGCGGAAGCTCAGAAGTAAATGTTACTTTTCCGTCCTTGCCTGTTACTGCTCTTTCAATCTGTGTATCTGCCTTTACGATTACCTTACCGTCCTTGTTTACGATGTCCTCTTTCGCAAATAAGCCAAATACAGCACCTTCAAGGGCTTCCTTAGTTTCTGAGTCTGTCTTGGTTACAGTAATCTGAACTCTCTGACGCTCATTTGTCACATCCATTCCTGCGAAAACAACCTTTGTATTCTGGTCGATATAGGAAAGGTCAGCGTCAATCGGTGTATCATCCAGTACAAATCCCTCAAATGTCTTTGTTTCCACAAGGTAATACTTTCCAAGTGGAAGGTCATCAATTCTTGCGACACCCTTCTCATTTGTCACAATAGTCGCCACCTTGTCTCCTGCCTTATGATATACAGTATTAAGTCCATCAGCACTTACGATGTCCTCTTTTGCATATACATCAAAGGTTACTCCTGCAAGGCTGTCCTTGAAGAAGTTGAAAATAAAGTCATACCAGTACCCCTTCATAAGAGTGGTATCTGTCACAAATTCCCCGTCCTTATTGATAACGATAGAACCTGTAGGCACTTCGTCCTTCATTTCCACTTTCTGTACTTTTCCGGTATCCTCTACTGTAAACTGGATATCTGTTGCCTTGAGGTATCCGTATGGAGCAAATTCCTCTCTGAGTGTATAAGTCTCCCCAACAACCAGCTTTTTGATGATATGAGGTTCCTTTGCGTCAGATGTCCAAGTGTCGATCACATTTCCGTCCTTATCAAGCACGGTAAGTGTTGCCCCTGTAAGCTCTGCCCCGCTTGTGATGTCAGTCTTTGTAAACTCAAAGGTTGTAGGAGTATTTTTATACTCACTGTTATAAACAGCAGTCTTTACCTTCTGTCCCTGATACTCTGTATCAAACTTCACCACTTCATTATTTGTCACATATCCTGCCGGCTTTTCAATTTCCTTTGCAACATATTTGGCAAATGGATAATCCTTAACAAAAGCAATCATTCCATTCTCATCGGAAACTGCCTTTTCAAGAAGTGTACCCTTCTCAATGATAACCTTGCCATCTGCATTTTTAATATCCTCATCTGCATAAAGACCAAATACCGCACCAGCGATTGGTGTATTATCTTCTGCGTCCAGCTTCGTAACCGACATAGCAAGTTTCTGTCTGTCATTAGAAAATGTCAGGCTTTCCTTGATAACCGGAGTCTTATCATCAACATAAGTGAATGTCACTTTCTGCTCATTCGGATTTAATACATATCCGTATGGTGCTTCCACTTCTACAACCCTGTACTGTCCAAGAGGAAGATTTTTTGCTACTGCCTTTCCGTCCTCTCCTATTACAAGTGTTGTCACAAGGTCTCCCTTGCTGTAATACTTAATGCGGTTGCCGTCTGCATCTTTCTGGTTATCTGCTGTGTAAATATCCTCCGCAGCGTACACCTCAAATTTTGCTCCGGCAAGTGAGCCTTCCTTATAAATAAACTCTTTCTCATATGAGCTTGCAAGAAGTCCGCCCTTGAAGCCATCAAGTATCTCTCCCTTCTTTTCTACGGTAAGTTCTCCAACCGCAGGGGCATCGGAATATTCCACGGTAATGATTGCGTCATTGGTATCCCCGTCTGTCTCAAATGCTGTGTCAGTATCAACAGAAATGTTGACATACTTATTGTTTACCACATATCCAAATGGTGCAGACACTTCCTCAATACGGTAATTACCGATTTTAAGTGCTTCCGGTAAGATTAAATCTCCGTCCTCATCAGTAAAGAATGAAGTATGCTCTACCTTTGAAGGATAAGTTGTGTACTGCTTTACATATTCATTCTTATCAATATTGAAGATTTTGAACTCTGCATTAGGAACAAGTACCGTCTGCTTTGTATCGGAATCTTTCTTAATAACACGGAGTTTTGCAGTAAATTCCCTGTCAAGGAATACTCTCCAAATCTGAGGCTCTGTTGGGTGGTTCTCTGTAATCTTTACCTCAAATGGCTTGATTGTTTTCATATTGTGCGGAGTCTTTGACTCTACTACCACATAAGTTCCATAAGGAATTGCAATGGATACTGCGTGTCCCTTACTGTCTGATGTGATTGTTGTTGCTCCGTTTTCCCCGATTACCACAGGAGTAGCCTTATCAAAGTCATAATTTCCATCTGCCTTTACGGATAAAGAAGATTTTAAGTATGCTGTGAACTCTGCACCTGCAAGTAATCCTGCTTCTGTATCATCGCCATTGTCAGATACCTTGATAAGCTGGAATGGCTGCTTGATAACCTGCTCTGCCGATGTTGTGCTTCTTGATACCTCTGCAACAAGGTCTCCTTCGTAATCACATACCACATCGTGCTCCTCCTCGTCTAAAAGGTAGCCCTCAGAAGGTGTGATTTCCTTTACATAATACTTGCCAAGATAAAGGTTGTTTACCTCAGCTTCGCCCTTCTCGTCTGTAGTAAGTGTTGCCACAAGGTCTCCGGCATTGAACATAACGCCTGTTGCTCCGTCCGGGTGGTTGATTACTTCCCTTGCATAAAGACCATATACTGCTCCTGAAAGGCTTGCGTCTCCCTGTGGAACTGCCTTTCCTGTTTCCTTATCTACCTTGTAGATATGAATTTTTGCTGTAGTTCTATCATTATTAAATGTGTGGCTGAATGTTGCCTTTGCCTGTGTCTCCGGTAATACATTGAAGTTGAAGCTGTACACATCTTTGCTGTTTCTGATATACGCATATGGAGCCTGTGTCTCTTGGATATAATATCCGTTAGAGATTGGCAGATCCACGCTGTAGCTTGCCTTTCCGTCCTCACCTGTAGTTACTGTCTCAAGAGCTGTGCCCTTTGTTACGATAACCTGTCCGGCATAATTCTTAATGTCATTTCCGGCATAAAGTGTATATTTGCCGCCATCAAGAGGGTTCTCTGTATCAGAGTCTTTCTTTACAACAGATACTTCCGCCTTCTGTCTTGTATTCTCAATCGTAGTTGATTCATACTGGACGGTAACTGTCTGGTCCTTATATTCAACCGTTACAGTCTGAGGTGTAGTATTGATTGTATATCCGTCAATGCTCTTAATCTCAGTTACCACATAAGTTCCAAGATGAAGGTCTGATAATACCACCTGTCCGTCAGTTCCCGTTGTAAGGCTTTCTGCCACTACATCTCCTGCATTGTAAACCTTTGTACCGTCTGCCTTGTAAATATCTGCTCCGGCAGTCACCTTAAATGTCGCTCCCGGAAGTTTCTTTTTCTCATAAGTGAAATTGCTTCCGTTCCAAGAGCTTAACACTTCACCCTCTTTATAGATTGTGATTGCTCCAAGCTGTTCCTTATCCGTTGCAGAGATTCCTGTTGTCTGTCCTGCTTTTACAGTAAGTGTATGAACCTTACCGGAAAGGACATATCCCTTTGGTGCAGTAATCTCTTTTACATAATAAGTGCCTGCAACAAGTGCTGCTGACTTCGCATATCCGTTGCCATCTGTTGTCATTGTCTGTACCAGATTGTTACAACTGCTGTCAGAGTAAATACCATAAACAGCACCGGAAAGTTTCACTCCGCTTGACTCGTCTGTCTTTGTAAGTTCGCCATATCCGATATTTTCTGTCTTAACCTTGATATATGCTCTGACCGGATCAGCGGTAGGCTTTTCCGAAATAAACTCCTGATAGCCGTTCTTTCCTGTAAGCCAGAATACGCAGCTTGAAGTTGTATCTACCTTTCCGCTGTTTGATGTGAATGTTCCTGTTGTAGCTGTGGTATTCACACTCTTTGATGAGATTGTGATACTGTTGCCATTCTTATCTACAGAGTATCCATCAATGCTGAAATCAAAATCTGATAACACACCGTTGTTGTCTGATAATGTCTTTTCAAATCTCTGGTTTGCTTCATTCCATTTCAGTTCATAAGTATCTGCTCCACTTGGTCTTTTTGAAGCAAAACTTGGCAATATTGCATTATATGAATTATAAATGTTATCTCTTAATCTTTCATAATATTCATATGAAGACTCAGGATTAGGCGCTGTATTACACAATTTTTTCGCCGCTGAATCAGCATCATCAGTTCCAAATATATCTGCCATAATAATCCATACCATTGACTGTGTAGCAATATACTCATCACTTTGGTCATTAGTAGGTGCTGCAGCTTCATTTGTTCCATACCCGTAATACAGGCAATAGCTAAGCAGTTTCTGCTGTTCACTGGACATTTCTGTGCTAGGATTATCATAACTATTCATCAACTGACCACCATCAGCTCTCAATCCAAAATTCATACAATATGCTGCATTTCCATCCAACACAGAATATAATATTTTCCCATTATTAAAGCTGGGATGCAATTCACTTACAATGCCTGAATTGCATACTGAAGCATTCCAAAACGCCATATTCGCCTGTGGACTAGCTGCAAATACTTTAATTACACCATTAGAACATAACGATGTAACAACAGATAAAAATGCCATTATCCAAGCAGTTATTCGTTTTATTTTCTGTTTCATATTCTCTTTGCCTCCTTATTTTACGCATAAAAAAAGAAAGACATAAGTTTTTGGCTTACATCTTTCTTCTCTCTGCTTCTATTCTGTTTTACTATCTGTGACATCGAAACTCGTAAAAGTCTGTGCCTCCTGTTGTGTATATTCCCTCATAACTGATATAGAATACCGGATCATTTTCCAGTAACAGCATACCAGCGATATACTCTGCAATCGCATCTTCTGTCGGTAATCGTTTCCCTGACAGGGTGCTTGCGGTATTAAGGTCTGTTTCAACAAACACACTGTAATAAGACTGTTCCATACCGTCATAAGGATAATACTCATTGTATTCTTCCTGCGTTATCTTCCCTGCCGCAAGAAGATTATCCAAGTTCTGCTGTGTGGTAATCATTCCGCCTGCCTGACATTTTGCAGTTGCAAGCGAAACTACATTCTGCGGATTGTATGCCGCAAAGCCGGACTCCTCATTGGAATTACCGCTTTCTTCCTTTTCGCTCTGACCTTCATTACTGTCAGAACTTCCGCCACCATTCCCAAAATCAGTGTCATTTTTCTGTTCCGGTTCTTCTTTCGGGCTGGAATTATTATTATTCTGTGAAGCTGGCTCCTCTTTCTCTACAACCTGCTCCTGCATACGATTTTCTTCCGGCTCAGTAGTCTGTACTTCTGACTCAGATTCCGCTTCACTTACAGCTTCCTGTGTAGCCTCTGCCTCTGTCTTGGTAACTGCTTCCGTAGCCTTTGTTGCCTCCTCAGTTGCCTTTATACTTTCCGTCTGTTTCTCTGTCTGATTACTGGCATTGTCTTTGCCGCCATTACAGGCTGTCATAGCCAAAGCCAGTATTACGGATAAAAAGATAATATTTATCTTCTTCATAAATTCCACCTATCCCTTCTCCGTAAGAGGGATAGGCTTTGTGTACCGTGCCCGTCCACTCTTACAGTGAACTATCTATTTGTAATGCACGGGACACTTCGGTCTGTCCCGTATTCTGTGCATTTTAACCTCCTTGATTATACCAGTTTCTTAAATTTAAAGAAATACTTCACGAGTCTTCTGTTTTTCCTGTAAGCAGGAAAGAAGCCCTTTATCTTCATACTCTCACCTCCCCTCAAAATGTTCCCATTCTCACGAATGAAAGAAATACTCTTGCTACCATACAGAATAGAAGAAGAATTAACCTGATAAGTCCTAAGAACAGCTTTAATGCTCCAAGAACAATTTTAAGTATCCACTTGAGTATCTGTAAAATAGCGGTTCCTACGGCTCCTGCAATTCTTCTCATAATAATCAATCTCCTTTCGACATCCACCCCATTGCCAATCCTGCAACATCTGCGTCATTCATAACATCATCTTCCGGCTGTTCTTCCATATCTTCCTGTGGACTTGCAACCATTACAGGCTGGCTGTTCTTTACTCCAGCCAATGCTCCGCCCAGTAAGGATATGACCTCTTTTCTTGCCTCAGTCATTGCAGAATACTCAATTTCTTTTTTTATCTGTTCTATCTCGTCCCTCGTTACAAACTGCTCATATCGCTTTTCTTCTTTGGACGGAATATCGTCCTCTCCATAGTGGTCAATATAAAACTCACAGGCTTCAATCAAAAACTGGTTCTTTGACTTATAAATCTTTGGATTAAGCCCCTTTATGACCTCATTGATTTTAGCGTGTTGCGGATTGAGCAGGTTCAGTCGGAATGTGCTCTCCATAATGTGCCTTCGTGCCATATGACCACCTCCTATGCAAGTCTTTTAGCAGATTTCAGCCCCATAATGGCAAGCTGCTCATAACCTCTGGCATTTGCCTTTACATCAAGGATATAAGAAATATTTTTTGCATCGTGATTGCTGAAATTCTTCATTACCACTGCTCCGCCACCTACAAATACAATCGGTGTGGTTTTAAGGTTATACCCAAACTCACGGATTGAGTTATATACCTTATCAACAAAATTCTCTATCTCTGCCTTGATAATGGTAAAGTATTCATCATCAATATCTGACCTGCCATATCGCATGATGTTCTGTATCTCTAACTCGTCTACCTCTCCGTTAAGCTGTCTTACACACTGCTCATTGATAGAACGCATACAGGTAATAAGACCTTTTGGAATCGTCACACACTTTGATTCATCCGGTGACTTGTTAATCACAGGCATAATATCTATTGTCCAGCTACCAATATCAACTACCAGTGTTTTCTTTGCCATAGTCGGTATCTTATCAACCACAGCCGCATAGCACTGTGGAAATACCGCCACATCGTCAATCTCAATATGATATGCTTCGTTCTCATATCGGAAATCAACACGCTTATTCTTTGTAAGGTATTTGATAAAGTTATTTCTTTCTGCTCCAAATCTGGTAAGTGGAAGTCCTACTGCAAGAAATACCCTTGCATCGAATAATCCTCTTTTCTTCAATTCCTTTGCGACTGCTGCCAATGTCAGAAGATAAAAGCTGTCATCCTCAACCTTTGTGTCTTTTACTTCCTGTCTTACTGTTCCAATCTTGTAATACTTGCCGTCATACTCAAGAACATCTCCAAAAAGTGCCGGAGTAGTTGTAATCTCCTTTACTCCTGTGACAAATACCTGAGTTACGGTTTTCATCATCGACCAGCCGTGGTCAATTCCTATCACTTCTAACTTGTTATTCATTTTTCTGTTCCTCCAAATTTTACAATTTTTATTCATACAGCTACCCATACCTTTCGGTTTGTGTTTCTATCCTATTTTCCTTGTCTCTGAAATATCTGCCAGCGATTTCATCGTATATTCGATCACCTTCTGCTTTTGCTTTCATAAGACAAAACAAACAGATTGTTACAATAATTACTGCTACTACTATAAATACTTTCATATACAGCCACCTCTCTTTTTGTGAGATGACTTATATTCAGACCAAATCAGCTTCTTTTCTGCCATCTCCTGCTCCTTTCCAATAAAAAAGGCAGGACACACAGCCGAATACACTTTTCAGTGCAAAGCTAATTTAGTCCTACCTAAAATTATTACTATTCAATTTTCACCTCTCTTGGGTACACAAATTACATTCAGAATTTATATTCTGAAGCAACTATGTATTCTCATAAATTTCGGATTTTAAATAACAGCACTGCCTTATCTACCGATTAAATGGTATAAAAAATAGGGACTAAATCAGCGTGAACCCCTTGTTTTCAAGGTTTTCTTCTAACTTGTCCCTATTATATCGCATTCATCGTGCTGTATCACTTGTGCCGTAAACCCGCTATACTTCCCGTGTTGTGGCTTAAAATTACTGTCAAGATAGTCAACCTCTATCTCCTCATATCTTATGCAGGGTCTGACACCATCTAATGATAAACAGCCCTCCTCCGTCTTATATTCACCTGACTTTTTAGTTATAACAGGATTAATCATTGCAAACTGAAATGGACCTGATGCCACAACTATTATTGACTTATTCACACCTATCATATTGGCAGCCATTCCAACACATATTTCCCTATTTGCTCTTAACGTATCTATCAAATCTGTCACAACCTGCCTGTCTGCTTCTGTCGCAGGCTGTGCCTTTCTTGCAAATATCTGCTTTCCTTTTACAATTTTCTTAACCATAATTATATCCTTCTTCCACCGACATTTTAATCCTAATATTCTTTGTCAATATTGCCTTCTATTCCATACATTTCTTTAAATTTTTCGATATCTGCTGACGTTTTTACAAGCATAATATCTTCTATTTTGCCAGTATGAATATCCTTAAATCCAGCCACCTGTTCACCCGTACATATGCTGGTTTTAATTACCGGTTTCATATGCTCTTTATCATATGAATACACTTTTTCCTTCTTTTTAAACAAACCCATATGATTTATCACTCACATTCTCTATATATTTTTTGCTTACTATTTTAATAAAATTTCGCTATATCCGAAACACTCTTTCTCTTAGGCATCTGCGCATCCTTTGTTCCATATCCAACTGCAATAACTGAAACTGCCTGCTCATTTTCTGGCAGATTAAAGAACTCTCTTATTGCCTCACCATCACGAATTCCCATAATCAGTGTATCAAGTCCTAATTCTTTAGCTTTAAGAACGAAATTCTCGTTTTGCAGTCCAAGGTCATAATAGCCCCAGCCGTTGGCACATTCATTAACTGGCTCACCTGATAATCTGTCAAATCCAACGCAGTTCTTTACAAATGTTGTTACAACAAGAGCTGCTCCCTCTGAATTGTTCTGATTGAATTCTGGCAGACACTTATGTCTGAATTCTTCAATTTTGTCGTCTGATAATATGCAGTAATATCTAGATGTCTGCAAATTCTTCCACGAAGGTGCTAATATGGCCGCATTTATAATAGTTTCAAGCTGCTCTTTTGTAACTTTCTTTTCAGCATCGTAACTTCTCATACTTCTTCTGCTATTCAATACTTCCTGTAATTCCATAATAATCCTCATTTCTACGCATATTTTTGTACATAACGAGTTTGTGTCAAGTGCACACACACATAAATCTCACGTGTGAAAAATCTATTTTCACACCAATTCTCTTTTATACGCCATTTTTAATAAAATTTTGTATCAAGTGTATACTGCTGATAAAACAGCAAAAACAATAAACTATGATTTATTTCAAATATTTTTTGATAATTTTACTTCAATATCTTCTTAATCTGCTTTTCAGTCACAGACGAATACAATATGTTCATATGTGAAACTATTTTCTGCCACGAAGCTTCCGGCTTTTCCTTATAATCAGAGGTAACATAATCATAACCATAGATATGCTCTATTGATGAATAAACAGCCACATCCCAGCCATATTCTTCACCACTTTTATTAATACGCTTCCTAAAATCGCAGTTACATATATACATCTGCATCATAAGATTAGCAACTGCGCCATCAAATCCTTTTTCACCATCTTTGCCGTAGCCAGCCTGTTTCTTTAACTCATTAGAAAATATTTCGTTATCTGCATTTTCTTCCATAAAATGCTTCATAATCTTTTTATATTTAAGCGGTGCTTTTCCATCCTCATATAACGCATCAAAATCGTATCCGTCACGCCTGTAATTTGCAAATGCAGGAACCCATTTTCTTGATACAAAACCTGCCTTCTTTCCGAAAAACTTTCCATAGATTATATCGTGCTGTCTTGCTATAACCGCACGCCACAGCCACGGGTCATATAATTCATCATCACACCACCAGTACTCAGGTGCTGTCCATTCTTCCAGTGAAAATCCTTCTATTTCATTCTTAAATAAAGGCAGAAAACCTACATCATTAATGTGTTCGATTGCTTTCTCAACTGTATGTATACACGCTGGATTGTCCCACTCAAGTCCGTGCATAATCCATTCTCCAGATTCATTTCCCATATATTTTACCGCCCAGTATTTTCATATTTATGATGTCAGTGTAAAAATTCATTTTATTACACATTTTAAAACAACTTATCATTCTAACTAGCTGATATAATCTTTTGCAAAAATTCTTCAATAATATCCAACACATTATCACTAAAGAATTCACTTCCACCGTGGTCAGCTCCCTCAAGCAAATATAACTTCACATCTTTATTATATTTCTTTAAAGCCTCATATACAACAACACTGACCTTTGGATTTATTGTACGGTCTTTTGTTCCGTGAAACATTAATATTGGTGGCAATGAAACATTTTCACTTATATTACACTCAACCGACATAGCTCTGCATAACTCAGGATTCTTGTCTGTGGTGTGACAATCTGCAAATGCAGTGTCGTACCATTTATATGCGCATATTCCACATTTGAATATATATAAGTTCCCTTCTCATCTCCGCTTGTAGGAATTCTTGTAACTCCGTCTACTGGCTTATCAAAAGAATGGTATTCTTTATATGACCACTCTTTTACTTCCATAAGTTATATTACCTCTTTTTTCTTTTAAATTCACTCTAAAATCTGTCTGCTGCTATATCCCTCTTTCTTAAAATCAGAAAATAATACATCCATTTTCACTGGTGTTACACAGATGAGATTAAGCGGCGACTCCATTTTCTTTAACGCCTCTATCGGTATTTTCTTAATTTTTGCGTGTTCATTATATTTATCAGAAAATGGTTCTATCAGTTCGGCTTTTCCCATAACCTGTATGCTCTTAAGCCTGCCAAATCCATCATATTTATCGAAAATAGCCAAACATACATTTTCATTCTTCTCAAGACCTATAAATTTCTCTCCACCTTCTGAAAACATCCAGAACTTATCATTATGATAACTGTACTCAATCGGCGTACATCTTACATAATCGCCAGTTCCTGTTGCAAGCGCACAGGTATTGTTAGCAGCTATATATTCTTCAACCGCTTTTTTAAGCTCTTCTTTGGGCATTGCTGTAATTCCCTTATTCTTCCAGTAATCAGCCGCCTTTTCAAATTGTTCGTGTGTCATAAAAATGCCTCCCAACATAAATAAAAGAGCGTGACTATTAATCACACTCCCTCATTATAGCATTATTCACCAAAATCAATATCTACTGCTCCATTTGCATATTTCATATACTCAAAAAGCTTAGGTGCTGAAAGAAGTGTAAGTGGATCTCTTTCGTGCTCATCATATTCAAACATCTCAGCCGCCTGCTTTATTTCTTCATTAGAAAGTGAATTCATATACTCTCTTAATTCCATAACTGTCATATTAAAAAGTTCTTCCTGACTCTTCATCGTTTAATTCTCCTATCTTATATATCACATTCGGGATTATTATACACATTCCCATCTATACATTAATTATAATAACATTGTACACAAACATATATGTCATACTTCAAAACTATACATACATATATTATTAATCTCCATAACCTGTATAGATTACCTTGCCAGTATTCCATAACTCAGCTGTCTTCTTCGCAGCTTCAAGCTTGTCTTCATCATTATTATATCTGAATGTTGCTGACTGACATCCACAATCCAGGCAAGTTACATAAAAACCATGGTCTACTTCCTCTAATAACGAAGGTCCTAAACATCTTGGACAATCCTGTAGATCTATCATTTCATAAATTTCCATTTTATAATACCTCTCTTAGCTGTTCTGTTATACTTGATTTAAGCTCAGTAAATAACATTATATATGATATTGGGTAATTTTTAAAGGCTATCTTTATTATAAACTTAATCATTCGTAAAAAGGAGTGCGATACTTAAACCACACTCCTTAAGAATTACTTTTAATAAAAAGAGTTTTATGCTGGTTATCAGCATCGATACCCAGTTAAGATATCCATAACAACGTGGAAATATACTCAACTTAATTAAAAAATCAACGCAAATTATTATTTTTCATCTAAAATCCCCTTTTTCACCTACTTCTAATGTATCCCTTAACTCCTGCAAACTATCCTCTATTTTATCAACATCTATAAAATATAAATTTACTGTAGTTCCATCTCCACTTTCAAACCGGATAGGCTTATGATTTCTCATTTCATCATTTACTGGATATAAAAGCCATATCTCAGAAGTACCATATTTCTTAGAATAAGCATACATCTGATACATATCTTGTTGTGAAATGCCATAATTATTTTTTTCATTATTAATCAAGCTTTTCCATTTAGTATCTAAAATTACTATGCGTTCACCTTTTTTCATTACAATATCTGGTCTAAGGGCAAACTGCCTCCTCGGTTCCACGAAAAGATATTGTCCCCTATCCTGATATGAAACATCCCAGCCTTCTGGGCTCATTACTTTCTTCATTTGCTGTGCAACATAACTCTCATATATTGATTCCATCGGGAATAACAATGCTCTTGATGTTGTACTTCCTGAAAATGTTGTAAAACTTTTATTCATCAAAAACACTTTTGACCACTGCATTAGCACTTCGTAGTCCTTTGTATTTCTGTTAATTACAACCTGTGAGAAATCCTTTGTATAATTGACAGAAGCATCTACCATTTCAAATGCTGTTAGTAACTGTCTTATTTCTTTTGAATTTTCTGCACTTATTGTTAATCTCTGCAACTTTGCGAGTGTAGCCTTTACAAGACGGTTTTCTGCACGATTTGGATGAAATTCTTCATAGGAAACGTAAAAACGCTCTTTATGTGCTAAATTTACTCTCACATTCTCGCTTACAAGTAATTTTCCCTTATAATAACGTAAGTTATCTTCCTGTTCAACATAATTCAACTTTATCCCCCGCTTTACCAGTTGTCTTACTTCCTGTAGATACATATTAATAAACAGTTCATACAAATTCATCTGAGCTACATTTAAAGAAGATTCATTGAACACTTTACAAGGAAAATCTTTCATACTGCAAAGCATCTTAAGAAATACTTTCTTTGTTTTCACATTTGCTTCATCTTCCTCTCCAAAAGCTATCTTAGGAAGCACTTGAATTTGAAAACCATTCTTAAGCTGAATTAACCCAACGTAATTTTTTATAGTAACGACTTCTCCGACATTACGCCTGTAACCAATTTTCATAAAATCAAGTGCATCTGCACTATCCGCATCTCCAGTAAATTCATGGATAAACGCTACCAGATTATCAAACTCCTTCTGATTCAGATACTTGTATTTTTCATCATCTTTATAATCCTCATTACAAATAATAGTATCAAATTCTTTCACCTCAAATGGTTTATCCACGTTATCACCACACTTCACAAAATTTCTTTATAACTATTAATATTTTCAAATGCTTTAGAATTGATTGAATATTTCTTTTCCGGAAGATCGATAACATCTTCCACATTTCCTTTAAAAATATTCTTTGCTATAACTTTTTCATCAATAATAAATTTCAAGCTGTCATCGCTCTTTGCATTATCCCCCAGGACAAGCTGTATCTTCTGATAATCTTCATAGAAATATTCCTGCAATAATGGAATTACAGACTTTTCAAAAATAGACTGTAACTTTACAAGTGTTGCATCATCTTTGAGGTCAGTAAAGAAAGCGTGTCCAATAGTGTGCTCCCTGTCATATAAGTACTCGATTCTTTCATTAATTTTATCAAGCATTGCTGCCACATCTAAATCCTCTACCTTATCTGCATGAATTTTTCTAAGTACATCAGAGTCCGGCATCATCTCAACAAACTGAAATCTTCTCCGAAGAGCTGTATCCATCAACGCAATAGATCTATCGGCTGTATTCATTGTTCCTAAAATATATACATTAGATGGCACACTAAATTCATCACCCGAATACGGCAGTATAGCTGATGCTGCTTCAGGCATCCCTGCTCTCTTTGTACTTTCAATTAATGTAATCAATTCACCAAATATTTTTGATATATTTCCTCTATTAATTTCATCAATAATAAATACATATGGCTCTGTATTCTCTTCAATTACCGTGCTTTCTATACCTGTACTTGTACGAGTAATACTTTTCGCATTGTCACAAAACTTCTTAAACACTCCCGGTTCTATTGTATATCCAATGTCCTGCTTATTTTCATCAATAATTGGTTTAATCCCCTCTATAAATTCTTCGTATCCATATGACTGATGAAATGTAGTAAATGATATTCTTCCAGCCGATTTCAATTTGTCATAACGTATCTTTATATCCTTATACGCTTCATTAGCAATTTCCTGTACAGATTTTTCCTCACATATAGCAACTGCATAAATAACCGAATTATACGTTTTTCCAGTTCCCGGTGGTCCATATAAAATCATATTTAAATCTTTTCTTTTTTGCTTATTTATCATATTATATTTCCCTTGACTTATTATATTTTTAGCAGCTTTACTTGAATATTCTTTTATTTTATATTTTTCTTTCTCTGATAAAACACTCAAAACTATATCTATTATTTTATCCGAATAAATATATATTATATGTGGTTGATATTTGGGTGAATCACTAAATATTTTCCAATTCCCAGAAAGTAAAATTACCATTCCATTCTTATTACTACCATTTAATATTTCTTGACATTCATTTTTATTTTTTTTATGAACATCTATTATTTCAACTTCTCCATCTTTCCAACTATAATTTTTTATATCTTGATAATCTTCTTCTGTTGCAAATAATATATAAGGCTTTCCTTTTGGACAATAAATCGTTGTACCCTTATCCCCTTTACCACCCAATTGCTCTTTATTAGAAGCAATCATTCTATGCATTATACCTATATTATCAAGTTTTAACTTTATATTTTCAAATGAATACAATTACATATACCTCCGTATATTTACAATTTATCAATTCAGCTTACAAATAAACTACATAGTCATCTATTCCCACATTACTTACATATCACTAATACTTTTTCACACCTTCAATCTACGATCAATATTTCAGTCTTGTAATATGTATCTTTTTAGCAGTTTTAGTGCATATTACATATTTTAATAAGTTTTTTATAGTTTCTTCAATATTTTTTATTCTTAGTAAAGTTTTTGTACCCTTATTGTTAATTGTAGTTTCTCATTTATAATTATTACTCTGTCTTTATAAACTTCATTTGCTATTATATAAAATTTTTTATTCAACAAAAATATTATCTCTATGATATTTAATATAACTTGCATTTTCATCTGTCATTTTTATTTCATAATCATTATTTACATTCAAAAATATTTGATTGTTTTTATCTAATTTACTTGAAATCATAATTTTCCCTTTAGAATCAAATGAAATAAGTCCTGAATCAAATAACTTATCGTGATTAGGACATAATAATAACCCATTTTCTATATCAAGTTTTTCATACTTATCACTTTTCACCCAAGGTTTTATATGACTAGCAACTAACATTGATAAATAATCCACACCACATAAACAGCACTTTCCATTATATTTCTTAATTAAACTGTCTCTAAATTTATCCTGATTTATTCTGATTTTAACAATAGCTTCTCTTTCACCTCCTGTTATATCTGATAATTTTTCTTCCAACTTACCAATTCTATTATTATACTGTTTTTCATAATCTTGTATATATTCTAAAACCTGACAGTCAATTTCTGAATTTCCATACCATATATTACTATGTCCCATACCTTTTATTAAAAACTTTCTATCATTTAATCCTAAAAGATATACATTCTTAGAATATATATTATAAACATTATGTTTTTTTGATTTTCTTATCGACATCGCTTCAATTGGAACATCTTGTAATGTACGATATACCATTGCATTTCTATACCATCCAACTATGTATTGACCACCACTACTTTTTTTAGCAACCCAAATAATTAAAACATCTTCTGCTAACTCAGCTTTCTTATCTCCGCATAATCGTTCAACATGAATAGTATTATTAACTCCTGGTTCAACAAAACCATAATATTCTCCTTCATATCCAAGATAATTATATACTTCATACCCTATATTTTCTTGATTATACTTTCCTCCCGCTTGTGGTCCTTCCGTTGCACTTCCCTTATATGATTCCATCCAGCCAACTCTACAATATAAAATTTTCATCAATCAATCTCCTTTAAGACATCAAATACACTATCTATTACTAATAATTTTACTGTTATAATAATATCTGAATTATTATAATTGTTTAAAACTATCTTAACATATAAAACAATTATTTGTTAAATCAACTAATATAGCTAATTTAAATATACAATAATTAATAGTAAAATTATGTATCTTGTCACACAACGAACAAGACATATGAATTTTTCTAATTAATATACTATTTTCCATTGTAATACCTCCTCAAATATATTTTTACTATCAAATGATAGTTTGTCAAGTAGAGTTTTCCATTCTTTTCAACCTCTACATAAAAAACCGCCAGCAGAAATTTCAAACATTTCCACCAGCGGTTTTATAATTTCAATTCAAATCTGACTATCCCACAGCCTATTAATAATTAATTCTGCTTATGAATAATCTTCTTAGGACACTTCTCAGCACACTTACCACAGCCAACGCACTTAGACTGGTCAATGTGTGCGATATTGTTCTCTACAGTGATAGCACCATACTCACACTGCTTTGTACATAACATACAGCCGATACATCCAACTGAACATACCTGCATAACATCCTTACCCTTGTTCTGTGAAGAACAATTAACTGCGTAAGATGCCTTGTATGGAATAAGTTCGATAAGGTGTCTTGGACATGTAGCAACACACTTGCCACAGGCTTTACATTTTTCCTTATCTACTACAGCTACACCATTAACTACATGGATAGCATCGAATGGACAAGCCTTAACGCATGAGCCATAACCCATACATCCGTATGTACATCCCTTAGGACCACCATTAGGTGCTATGTTCATCATAGTACAATCCTGTACACCAGAATATACATAGTTATTCTTAGCCTTATCACAGTCTCCGCCACACTTAACGAATGCTGTCATACGCTCCTGGCTTCCTGCCTCAGCACCCATAATAGCTGCTATCTTTGCTGCTACCGGAGCACCACCAACTGGACATGCACCACAATCAGCTTCACCTGCTGCGATAGCCTTTGCAAGTGCATCACAACCTGCGTATCCACAACCACCACAGTTGTTACCTGGAAGCTCTGCTCTTACATCTATTTCCTTCTGGTCAACCTCAACTGCAAACTTCTTTCCCATAAATCCAAGGAAGAGTCCAAGAAGAAGACCTGTTACACCTACGGCACAAGCCGCAATAATAATACCTGTCATTATTCAATATCCTCCTTAGATTATTCCTGAAAATCCGAAAAATGCAATTGACATAAGTCCTGCTGTTAAAAGAACGATAGGCATTCCCTTAAAACTTTCTGGAACATCATTGTCCTCTGTACGCTCACGTACACCAGCCATTATTACGATAGCTATTGTAAAACCAACAGCTGTACCAAGACCACTTACAAATGATTCGATTAAGTTGTATGAATTCTGTACATTTGTTAAAGCGATACCAAGTACGGCACAGTTAGTTGTGATAAGTGGAAGGTATACACCAAGTGCCTCATATAAAGGTGGCATACACTTCTTAAGTACCATTTCAACAAACTGAACTAATGTTGCTATTACAAGAATGAATACTACAGTATTCAGGTATGTAAGGTTAAGTGGTGTTAATATAAAATCATATATAAGGCTGCATATGATTGATGATATAGAGATAACACCAATAACAGCGCCACCCATTCCGGCAGCTGTGTTTATTTTCTTTGATACACCAAGGAAAGGACACAGACCTAAGAACTGGCTTAATACAACGTTGTTAACAAGCGCTGTGCTTATAGCGATAACTAATAAATTCATCTTTTACTCTCCTCCCTTAGTTCTCTTTTTCTTCATCTGAAACATAGTCTGGAACCTCAGCAGGCTTCATTCCATGCTTTCTCTTTACTCTGTTCATAACAGCTACACACATAGCAAGTACGAAGAATGCACCAGGTGCAAGGATAAATATACTAGCTGGTGTATAACCAAAGTTAGAAAGATCTACAAGTGCTGAACTACCTGTTGAAAGGATTGTTCCGCCACCAAGTAACTCTCTGATTGCACCAAGGATTGTGATAGCACATGTGAAACCAAGTCCCATTCCGATACCATCAAACATTGATGGAAGTGCTGGGTTCTTAGAAGCATATGACTCTGCACGTCCTAAGATAATACAGTTAACAACGATAAGTGGTATATAGATACCAAGTGCATCATATATAGATGGCACAAAGCCCTGTAATAAGAACTGTATTATTGTAACAAATGATGCAACGATCACGATATAAGCTGGCATTCTTACGCTGTCTGGAATAACCTTTCTAAGTAATGAAATGAAAAGGTTAGAAAGCATAAGAACTGCTGTTGTAGAAAGTCCCATTCCGATACCATTGATTGCTGATGTAGTAACCGCAAGTGTAGGACACATACCAAGTGTTAAAACCAGAGTAGGATTCTCTTTGATAATACCATTATAAAGTCTTTCAACACATTTATTCAACTGAAACACCTCCTACTGTCTTAACATTAGCCTTAGCAAGGTCTGCATATACAGCTAATGCTGCATTAACACCCTTTGTTATAGCCTTAGATGTAACTGTAGAACCACCGATTGCATCAATAGAGCTGTCTGATGATGAACCTGTTCCATCTGTTACTACCTTATATTCTGAAGTCTTAGTTCCGTTAAACTGTGCTAAGAATGAAGGATCCTGCTTAGCTCTCATACCAAGACCTGCTGTTTCACTTATTGTAAGAATAGATGTTCCAAGATATGTTCCATCTGTTGAAAGTCCAACAGAGAACTTGATATCTCCGCCGTAACCATCATGTGCAACAACTGTTACTACGAAACCTATAATCTTACCATTCTTAATACCAGCAACTACCTCTGATACATCATCCTTAGAGAAATCTGTTGCAGAAGCTGAAAGTACTGCCTTAGCTGTTTCTGCTACCTTATCAGAAGCATAACTTCCATCAAGTGCTTCAAACTTATCAGCATCAGCAATAACCTCCTGGTAAGCCTTCTGCTTAGCCTTCTCGTTCTGCTGTGCGATAGGGTCTTTAGTTACATTATATACAAGACCAAGAAGGATACCTGCAACAAGTGTAATTGCGAATAATATACATGCGTCTTTTATTATATTCTTCATCTTATGCAGCCTCCTTTGCCTTTTTTTCCGGCTTTTTCTTGCCAAATGACTTAGGTACTGTAACTCTTTCGATAAGAGGTACTAAGAGGTTACAGAAGATGATTGCGTATGAAACGCCTTCTGCTGAACCACCAAACATTCTGAATATGAATGTAAGTAAACCTAAGCAGACACCGAATACTAACTTACCATTAGGTGTGATAGGTGATGTAACATAATCAGTTGCCATAAAGAAAGCACCAAGAATAAGACCACCACCACAGATTTCCTGTAACATATACATAGCATCAAACTGATGTCCTGGTGCGAAAAGGAATATAAGCACTGCAAATGTTCCAATGTAAGAAAGTGGAATTCTTAAAGAAATAATCTTTCTTACAACAAGATATATAGCACCAATAAGAAGACATATAACTGATGTCTCACCGATAACACCGCTTGTCTTACCAATAAACATAGTAAGAAGTGTAGGAGCTGTCTGTCCTACAACCTCTGAACCTGGCTTTAATATAGCAAGAGGTGTAGCTCCGGAATATGCATCACATACGAAGTTAGTCATTGGACCTGTATATGCAATAAGAAGGAAACATCTTGCTGCAAGTGCAGGGTTCATAAAGTTCTGACCAATTCCGCCAAACAACTGCTTAACAATAATAATTGCAAATACACAGCCAACAATCTCAAAACCAATGTTGAGAGTTGATGGAATGTTAAGTGCAATAAGAAGACCTGTAACAGCGGCACTAAGGTCCATAACTGTTATCTTCTTATGCATAAAATACTCATATACTGCTTCAGAAGCCATACACACTGCAATACCAACTATGATACGAATAAGTGCCTGGACTCCGAAGTTATAAATACCAAATATACTAGCAGGGGCTAACGCTATAAGTACGTCTCTCATAATAGTCTGAGTAGTATCCTTGCTACGTACATGTGGATTAGTTGATACGTTAAAAATCTCGCTCACTTTTAATCCTCCCTTATTTCTTTCTTCTGTTAGCCAGAACGATACTTCTCATAGCCTTAATCTGCTGTGTTAATGGTCTCTTAGCTGGACAGACATATGAACAGCTTCCGCACATTACACACTCCATACCATCAAACTTAACGAAACCAGCTTCATCGTTCTTAGCTGCAAATGAAGCAAGCTTAGCTGGAAGTAAATGACTTGGACATCCTTCACCACATCTTCCACAACGGATACATGCTGTCTCTTCAAGCTTAGATACAACATCATTCTGGAATACAAGAAGTGATGAGCTTCCCTTTATAACTGGTACATCAAGACTGTACATAGCAAATCCCATCATAGGACCACCTGATATGTACTTCTCTGGTTCGCCAACCACTCCGCCGACTGCTTCAAGAAGCTGTCTGTAGTTCATACCAAGCCATACATAGAAGTTGCCTGGTTCTTTAACACCATCACCTGTAACAGTAACGATTCTCTTAGTAAGTGGCTTTCCTTCAATAACAGCCATATATATGCTGTATATTGTATCTACGTTATGTACAATACATCCTGCATCTGCTGGAAGCATAGTTGAGTTGATGCTTCTGCCTGTTGTAGCATAGATAAGACTACGCTCACCACCCTGAGGATATTTAGTCTTTAAAACCTTAACCTCGATATCTGGCTCAGATGCAACTGCTGCCTGCATAACTTTAATGGCTTCAGGCTTATTATCTTCAATACCAATAATACCCTTAGCGTGATCAAAGATGCTTAATGCAACCTTTAAGCCGAGTACAATCTTGTCTGACTCTTCAAGAAGTCTTCTGTAATCGGATGTAAGGTATGGTTCACATTCAGCACCATTTACTATAATATAATCAATTCCTTCTGGATTCTTAGGGCTTAACTTTACGTTAGTAGGGAAGCCTGCACCACCCATACCTACTACACCTGCATCCTTAATTCTTTGTAATACTTCTTCTTTAGAAAGTTCTTCTAACTTCTTAGGAGTATACTCAACTTCCTTAAATTCTCCATCATTCTCAATGATGATTGAATTGCACTTTCCACCTGTGGCTAGCGTTCTTGGCTCTATAGCCTTAACTGTACCAGAAACAGATGAATGGATATTAGCTGATACGAATCCACCAGCCTCAGCAATCAACTGTCCAGCAAGGACGTAATCACCTTTGGCAACTACTGGAACTGCCGGCGCACCGATGTGCTGTGAAAGTGGGAAAACCATCTCTCCTACAGCAGGGAACAACTCTTTTATAGGCTTATCCTTTGATAATTCCTTGCCGTCATATGGATGTATTCCACCTTTAAATGTACACTTTCCCATGACATATTTCTCCTTATAAAATAATATATGTTATCATCCAAAGCAATGCAAAAACAGATAGACAACCATAAAACCCAAGCTTAATGATTGTGTATCTGATTTATAATAATTATGAACGATAATTAATATATTAATATAATATATCATTTATCATTAAAAATCTACTTTTTTTTGTGTATATATTCGTATATAATAAACAAAAACTGACATTTTTTTAACGTATACTTTTTGTAATCAAAGGATTTATAATTAATGAAGACTATAACTAAAACATTTAATCTAAACGATATACACAACAACGACAGCAATACTAATAATACTGCTGATAATTTTATCAATAATTCTCTCTGCAGCGAGCATACAATATTTTTTGATATTGAAACAACCGGCTTTTCGCACAAGACAAGCTTCTGTTATTTAATCGGCACTGCTTATATAAAGAATTCCATACTTACCATAATACAGTGGCTTGCCCAGTCCAAGGCTGACGAAGTGCAGGTAATAGCAAGCTTTCTTAATGCTGCCGCTTCATTTGATACACTGGTGCATTTTAATGGAGACAATTTTGACATTCCATTTATTAAAGACAGAGCCGCACACCTTAACATTCCGTACACACTTGATAAGCTCTTAAGCTATGATTTATACAAATGTGTACGTCCATTAAAGACATTACTAAAGCTTGAAAGTTGTAACCAGAAGTCTGTTGAGCAATTCCTTAACATAAGCCGTGATGATGAATTCTCTGGCGGCGAGCTTATCAAGGTATACAACGACTATGTTAAGACTGGCGAAGCTTCTTACGAAGAACTGCTTCTGCTTCATAATTATGATGATGTATACGGACTAATCCAGCTTTCATCTATAACTGCCTACAATGCTGTATTAGAAGAAAATGTAACCTATACCGGATATTCTGTTGAATATTCCGATGATACTAATAAAAATGGAGATTTAATAATTAACTATACCCTGCCCTGTGCAGTTCCCATACCCGTTATTCATCTTGATAATAATGGATATGCCATAAGAATCAATGGCAATACTATGAAAATCAAACTGCCATTAATAACTGATAATCTCAGATTATATTATAGTGATTATAAGAATTACTACTATCTTCCATACGAAGATACTGCCATTCACAAAAGTGTAGCTGCTTATGTTGATGCTGAATGTAAAGTGAAAGCAACCAGAGAAACAGCATACACTAAAAAATTCGCTTCGTTTATCAAACTGCCTTGTTACAATACAGACAGTCTCCAGACTTCTGAATATATATTCAGATATGAGTATAATGATGCTAATATATACCTTTTATACGATAAAAAAGAACTGCCTGAAGACATAATTCTTCAGGCAGTACATATACTGATTACTTTTTTCTGTAGAAAAACAACTCACTAGATTCATAACCAAGGTCTTTATAATTGATAATCTGCTCTGTATTACCAACAAATAAACAGCCGCCCTTAACTAATGAATCATTGAACTTCTTATATATCTCTAACTTGGCATCTTCTGTAAAATAGATAAGTACATTTCGGCAAACTATAAGATGACAGCTCTGAGGATATGAGTCTTTTAAAAGATTAGACTTCTTGAACTCAACGCACTTCTTAATCTCATCTGAAATCTTATAGTACTTATCTCCCATTTTTTCAAAATATTTATTCTTATACTCATCAGGAAGTCCCTTTAAGCTGTTGGCTGAATACACGCCATCTTTGGCCTTTTCAAGAACCTGGTCATCTATATCGGTAGCATATATCTTTATATCTTTAAGTGGGACTTTCTTTGCAAGCACCATTGCAAGTGAATATGGCTCATCACCTGTTGAACAAGCAGCACTCCATATCTTAAGTCTTGGTCCAAACTTCTTAATCAGGTCTGGAAGGATAATCTCATCAAGCTTCTTCCATAACGCTGGATTTCTATAGAATTCTGACACATTAATTGTAAGATAATTAACGAATTCATCAAGCATCTGGGCATCATTCTTTATCGCATTGCAATAACTGTCATAACCTGTATGCTTATTCCTTGCTATAAGTGTATCTATTCTTCTCTTCATCTGCTTTTCTTTATAAGCATTAAGGTCAATTCCTGTAAGTCCTAACACAAATTTCTTAAAATCTTCATAATCTTTAACCATATTGATATCCTCTGTTCTTTCCTGTAACATATTCCGCAGTTGTTGCAATCCCTTAGCTTTATATGGATTTTATCACACAATATTAATTGTGTCAAAATTTTATCATTATATAAAAAATATAAAAACATTACATAAAATATCTAATTACCATATCCGATTAAGCTTACCATTATATTCAATTTTACAATATTCTGGATTTTACAACTCATTCTGCCAATATTGAATTTGCCAATATATTAAACATCGTATTAGACATATATAATTAATTACATTATAATAAACATTAATTTACTATATCAATTTAATCTAAGCACAATAAGCACATATCACCAATTTATAAAATAGAAGGAATTAACACAATGAACGAAGAACAGCTTTTAAAAAGAAAAATAATAGATACTGCCAATCAGGCTTTCAACCACAATATATATACTTACACTAATTTTTTAAGTATAAATGAACTGTCGTCTGTCAACAAAATGAGCAATGAATTATCATTTATACCATATGATGAATGGGGTGGCAATCCTGTATGTGAACGCAAAATAATACGTTTCGGCTCTGAGGAACTCTATGGCTATGATGCCGGTTACCCTATCTCAACTATCCGAATAAGCCCATTATCCGTCAAATTTGCTGAACAGCTTAACCACCGTGATTACCTTGGTGCAATTATGAACCTTGGAATTGAACGCGAACTAGTCGGTGACATTATAATTAAAGTGCCTGATGCTTATGTATACTGCCTTTCGCACATAGCTGATTATATATGTGATAATCTGGACTCTATTAAACACACACACATAAGATGTACAATATGCACTGATGAGATTGAAGCAATCAAACCAGAACTTGAAGAGATACGAATAATTGCTGCTTCTAAGCGGATTGATGCAGTTGTTGCTTCCCTCACCAGATTATCACGCAGTAATTCCAATGAGCTATTTACGTCAAAGAAAATATTCCTCAATGGAATATGTACCGAGAATAAAAGCCAGAACTTAAAGAAAGATGATGTACTTGTAATCCGTGGACATGGAAAGTATATCTTTATAGGTGATGAAGCCGAAACCCGCAAAGGACGAAGCTATCTGACACTTATGCAATATAAGTAATTATTCTTCTAATATAATTCGCACCCCAGATTTTGACAGAAAGCTTAAGGAAATTTAACAAGAGCTGTACACCAACATTGTATATATACTTTCTACCGGTTCTACCCAGCATAGAAAGTATATATCACACTAAGGTGTACAGCTCTTATATTATCAAATATTAAGTTACAGCCAATCATCAGAACATCTGACAATTAATTATTAAATTATTCTTCTGTAGCCTCTTCCTGTGGTTCTGCATCATCTAATAATGCTTTCATACTAAGGCTGATCTTCTTGTCAGCTTCGTTAAGGTCTACAACCTTAGCTTCAATTTCCTGACCAATCTTTAATACATCTTCTGGCTTGTTAATATGTTCCTTAGAAATCTGTGATACGTGAAGTAAAGCATCAATGCCGTCTTCAAGCTGAACAAAAGCACCAAAGTCAGTCATTCTTGCTACCTTACCAGTAACAACATTACCTACAGCATACTTTGTTGAAGCATCATTCCAAGGGTTCTGGTCTGGATATTTAACTGAAAGTGCAATCTTGTCACCATTGATTTCCTTGATGAAGCACTTAACTGAATCGCCAACCTTATATACCTTCTTAGGGTTCTCTGTTCTTCCCCAAGACATCTCTGAAATATGAAGAAGTCCGTCTACACCACCAAGGTCAATGAATGCACCAAAATCTGTTACATTCTTAACTGTACCTTCGATTGTATCTCCTTCTTTAATCTTAGAAAGAAGTTCTTCCTGAGCTGCCTTCTTCTTAGCTACGATAAGCTGCTTGCAGTCACCAATCACCTTTCTGTTCTTTGGATCATATTCTGTTAATACAAATGTAATCTCCTTACCATTGTATTCTGAGAAATCCTTAACATAAGAATCTGATACAAGGCTTGCTGGAATGAAGATTCTTGTCTCATCAACAACAACTTCAAGACCACCCTTAATAACTCTTGATACATTAGCTGTTATAGCTTCTTTGTTATTAAATGCTTCTTCAAGTCTCTTGCTTCCACTCTCTGCAACAAGCTTTCTATATGTAAGAAGAACCTGTCCTTCTCCATCATTAAGCTTAAGCACCTTTGCCTTCATCTCATCTCCAACAGAAACAACTGTTGTTAAATCGATACCTGGTGTTGATGAATATTCACTTCTTGTGATAATTCCATCGTGCTTATAGCCTATGTTAAGAACGATATGGTCTTCTTTAACTGCTATTACAGTGCCATCAACAACTTCTCCTGTATGAATTTCCTTCCACTCTTCGTTAGCTAACATCTCTGCAAAATTCTCTGACATTAGTATAAACCTCCTCAATGATATTGTTCGGGGTCGATGCCCCAGCTGTAATACCTATGCTGTCTATGAATCTTAAATCGTTAAGATTAAGATCTCTTAGAGTTTGAATGTAAAATGTATCCTCACATTCGCCTTTACAAATCTCATACAGTTTTCTCGTATTGGAACTACTCTTGTCACCAATGACAATCATCGCACTAACTTTCCGTGCAATATCTCTTGCCTCTGTCTGACGTTCTTCCGTGGCATTACAAATAGTATTTTTAATGGTAATATTGTAACTCTTTTTGTTGATAATTTCAACTAATTCTTGAAATTTATTGTAATTAAATGTCGTTTGGGATACAACAACCACTTCTTTTGCCCTGTCAAGCTCAAGATTTTGTGCTTTTTCGATAGAATCCACTATATATACAGGACTTACTGACCACCCTTTAATGCCCTCAACTTCCGGGTGTTTCTCATTGCCTATTATTACAATCTGCTTTCCTGCCTTGCTCTCCTGCTCAACTATTCTGTGTATTTTAAGAACAAATGGACAGGTTGCATCTACAACTTCATAATTCTTTGTCTTTATGCTCTCATACACATTTTTAGATACACCATGCGACCTTATTATGACAGTAGCATTATCAATACCGTCAAGCTGTACTACATCTGATATTGCCTTGACCCCTTTGCTTTCAAGGTCCTTTACAACTTCATCGTTATGTATGATAGGTCCGTATGTGTATACATTTTCCATTCCTGTTCTTTCATACACTGTATCCACTGCACGGTGAACTCCAAAGCAGAAACCAGCAGACCTGGCAAGTATAACTTCTGCCTCTTTCATATATCCTCCAAATCACTACTTTGCTTTATTAATAACTGTCTTGATGGCTTCCACCACCTCATCAATTCCCATATCAGAACTGTCTACAAGAACTGCATCATCTGCCTGCTTTAATGGTGAAATATCCCTGTGCATATCCTGATAATCTCTCTGTTCAATATCATCTTTTATCTTCTGTAAATCACATTCTTCACCCTTTGCCTTAAGTTCGTCATATCTTCTTCTGGCTCTGGCATCAGAACTTGCAGTAAGATATATCTTTACATTGGCATCTGGAAGAACTGTTGTGCCAATATCACGTCCATCCATAACAACATTTTCTGCTGCCGCAAGCTCTCTTTGCAAATCAACAAGCTTGCTTCTTACAGCCTTATACTTAGATGTCTTTGAAGCCATATTGCCTGTTGCCTCAGTTCTTAAAAGACTGGTTACATTCTCGCCGTTAAGGATAACCTGCTGTTCGCCGTCTTTATATTCTATTGTTATCTTTACATTATCGACTGCCGCATTAATCGCAGCTTCATCTGCGGGGTCAATATTATTCTGGTTAAAATATACTGCCATTGCCCTGTACATAGCACCGGTATCTACATATATATAACCCATCTGCTTAGATATAAGCTTTGCTATTGTACTCTTGCCAGCTCCTGCCGGTCCATCAATTGCTACTGAATAAGACATAATAATCCTCTTTTCTGCCTGTGTTATAAAACACGCTGGCATTATTTAATTATTCAAATGCATTGCTGCAGCATACGCACTCGACCACGCTACCTGCAAGTTAAAACCGCCTGTAACCGCATCTACATCAAGCACCTCTCCTGCAAAATACACATTTTTAACTAACTTTGACTCCATAGTTGTCGGATTGATTTCTTTAACATCAACACCGCCCTGTGTAATTATAGCTTCATTAAAGCCTCTTGTACCGGTTATTGTCATTTCAAAATGCTTTAACAGATGTACAAGCCTTAATCTTTCTTCCCTTGTTATCTCATTAACCTGTTTATCTTTATTGATATCACTGAGCCTTACTATAACAGGGATAAGTTTCTTAGGAAGCAGCTTATCAAGTGAATTACGGAAGGTTTTATTCTTTTCCTCTGAGAAATCCCTAAGAACTCTCTCATCAAGCTGTTCCTCTGATAAAGCTGGCTTTAAATCTATCACAAGCTTAAGCGGTCTTTTTCTTAATATTGCTGTTGTATAACTGCTCGCACTAAGAATAACTGGCCCGCTCACACCAAAATGCGTAAATAGCATTTCACCAAAGTCACTATACAGCTCTTTACGACTGTCACCCATACTGTCATATATGCTTATTGCTATATTCTTAAGGCTCAGTCCCATAAGCTCTGAAGCCCATTCTTCTCTTACTGTGAGAGGAACTAATGCCGGTATAATAGGTGTAACATTATGTGAAAGTGCCTTTGCAAATCTATAGCCATCGCCTGTTGAACCGGTGCTTGAATAAGAATTACCACCTGTTGCTATAATACAGGAATCAGCTTTTATAACCTGCTTTCTGCCAGTAGATAACTCCTTAACTTCAACACTTACAAACTGCGATATATATTCTGGCTCTTTTTTCTTAGATTTAGGTTCTTTTTTCTTGGATTTATACTTTTTTTCAAGTTTTACACTATCATTTGCTATACTCTCTGATACTGCATTGCAAGATACTATTTTCCCTGACACTGCATTTTCTGATACTACATTCTCTGATAATTCCCTGGCTGTAACATCAACAACCTCTGTGCTAAGCATAATATCCACTTTGCATTTTCTTAATTCTCTTGCCAATGTGCCGATTACATCTGATGAATGGTCTGACTCTGGAAAACAGCGGTTACCTCGTTCTATTTTAAACTTAAGTCCAAGTTCATCAAAGAATCCCATTACATCATAATTAGAAAAGCCTTTAAATGAACTGTACATAAATTTAGGGTTGGTTACAACACTATTTTTAATGTCGTCCTCATCACCAGCATTAGTAAAATTACAGCGGCCTTTTCCTGTTATAAAAAGCTTCTTTCCAAGCTTATCATTCTTTTCTATAAGAGTTACTGTGTGTCCATTTCTGGCGGCTATAATAGAAGCCATCATACCTGCCGCCCCGCCTCCAATAACTACAACTTTACCCATAGGAAACCTCTCTATCCTCTTTATTCCTGAACCAAAAGTTCTTTGAAATATGGTAACTCAAGTGCCCAGTCACAGAATGTATGCCATTCTGCAAGCTTATGGTTTCTTCTTGAATAATACATTCCTGCAAGATTTTCATAATTAAATGTGCAGGTACGCATCTGATTATAGCTTTCTGGAAGCAACTGAATCATACTATACCAAAGGTCTTTATCCTTAGTTTCTATGAACTTCTGGCGTATTGTTTCAAGAAAATCTATATTCTTCTGCATCATATCTAACGCCTCAGAAGTACAATGGTCAACGCTGAAATCTTCCATTTCAAATGACTTGCTGTGGATTTTATGCATTGTACTTGTTGAATTGGCAACTGTTCCAACCTTATATGTATCGTATTCCTTCCACCAGTAGATTGGTGCTGTTATATCTACTGTTACAAATATCTGTCTTATAAACTTTCTATGGTCTGAACCAGCCTTGCAAAGCCTTTTCGCTAAATCTAAATCATTAGGTCCAAATGTGAATACTCCATTTTCTGTCTTACTATCCATTCTAGCCCAGCTATTAAGCGGATTTCTCGCTCCTCTCATAGCATTTTCAAAATTCATAACTTCAAATCTTTCAAGCTTAATCATCTATTCAAATACCTTTCTGTGTTTATTAGTAACGTATATTGTGACATTATTATAAATAACGCATACATATTTATATTACACTATTATTAGTGCAAAGTATATAGTTGACTTAAAATAATAAAATTGACCTTTAGAAGCCATAATATACCTCCAAAGGTCAATCTTATTTTAGTTCATAATATTTATGTAATTAATTCTTACAATAATTACATTATCAATTCCTGCAATATAATATTAATAACACAATATTAATTAAAGAAGGCTCTTGCGTAATTCTGCTCCATCCTTAGCACTAAGATATGCAGGTGCAATATCAAATACTGTCTTACAACCGCTCTGACCTTCCTTATAAAGACGATAAGCTGCTCTTGCATATGCTACGATAACGCAAGATGTGAATTCTGGGTTAGAATCAAGCTTTAAGCTGTATTCTATAACGTGATTGTTCTCTTTGTTCCAGCCTGTCTTTCCTGTACGGATAACAAATCCTCCGTGAGGAATTCCACTGTGGTTTTTCTTTAATTCTTCTTCACTGATAAAATGTACTGTTGTATCGTAATCAGCGAAATAGTTAGGCATATTCTTGATTGTTTCTTCTACCTTTGCAGCATCAGCACCTTCCTCTAATACTACAAAACATTCTCTTGTATGCTTCTGTCTTGTTGTAAGCTCTGGATTCTCGCCATTTCTTACAGCTTCTAAGGCTGCCTCAACTGGAATTGTATACTGCTTGCCATCCTTGACGCCCTCAACTCTTCTGATAGCGTCTGAATGTCCCTGACTTACGCCCTTACCCCAGAATGTATAATCTTTGCCTTCTGGTAAAATAGCATTGGCATACATACGGTTTAAAGAGAACATACCTGGATCCCAGCCTACTGATATAATTCCAACGTGTCCGCTCTTCTTAGCCGCAGAATCAACATTTTCAAAATGTTCTGGAATTCTTGCGTGTGTATCAAAGCTGTCAACTACGTTAAACATCTCTGCAAACTTTGGTGTCTGTACTGGTAAATCTGTAGCACTTCCACCGCAAAGAATCATTACGTCTATCTTATCCTTCCACTGCTCTACCTCATCTACTGAGCATACTAAAGCACCCTCTGTCAATATAGATACGCTTTCTGGTGCACGTCTTGTAAATACTGCTACAAGCTCCATATCTGGATTTTGCCTGATAGCACACTCAACGCCTCTTCCAAGATTTCCGTATCCAATAATACCTATTCTCATATTCTGCCTCCATTTTATACATATTTACTGTATTTCACATATAATTAGTGTGAACAAACACTGCTTTAATATTACTTTTTGAAAATACATATGTCAACTCTCATTCAGGCAGTTTTTTATCAATAAATATTATTACTGTTCTTTCTTTAGCTTACCAGCCATTAAAATTGTAAATCCAATGCCCATTAATGATAATACTAATAAATATCCTGCCCAGTATATATGTGTCATATCTCCTGTCTGTGGTGTTTCAACTGTATTACCTGCGGCTTCTGTTACATTTTCTACTGGTATGTCTGGTAAACTTATATCTGATGAACTGCTTGTAATCTGCTGTTTTGTAATAAGATATGTTGAGCAGTGATCCTGTTCTACTGTCATATAACCATCATTATCAACTACAGCTGACATCATACTAATTATTGTTCCATCATCTAAGAGCTGGCTGTAATAAAGTGTCTGGCCTGCATATGCTTTTCCAACATTTAACTTAATACTTGCCGTTGCTGGAAGCACGCCGGAATAATTGTATACAATCTTAGATACGAATATATCCTCTGTTACATCTGCCGGCATATCTCCTGCTTCTTTTATATCAGAAGTAATTGCTGTTGAGAAGTCATATATTGCAACCTGTGATACTTCTGACATTGTTCCTTTTGCAAATGTAAATGTAACATCATTGTTAGATTTGATAACAACATCATTCACCTTGTTATCTTCAATAATCTTTCTGATTTCATCAGCCTTAATAGTTGTGCTGCCGTCTGATACATCTACTACTGTATTAGTGGTGCTTGACTCTGGTGTCGATGGCTTCTCATCTGTTGTGTTGTCAGATGGATTATTGGTTGTGTCTCCTTTTGAATTATCTGTCGTATTATCACTAGATGATTTAGCTGTAAATGTAAGCTTATCTGCTACACATTCAACATTATAAAGACCTTCTATCTCTGTACCGTCATACTTGTATCCGTCTGGAAGATTATCACTTCCCACTACAGGATTGTATGTTGCTACAGGATTGTCATAATCAATAAGCCATAATTCATCATTGCTTCGTTCATCTACACCAAGCTTTTCAAGAAGCTTACATATTCTATAATATGATGTTTTATTTTCATAAACATATGCAGATACATACTTTTCATTTGTTGCTGTATTGATTATAACCTGACTTGTTCCGCCGCTTCCACTGTCTGACTCATAATATGAAATTGGATTGTCTAATGTGGTCTTGGTATATCCAGCAGGGATATTATCATATTCACCTACTTTGTCAGCATAATACACATCGCCCATAGCTTTCTTTGTAGTAAGCTTATATAATGTATAAGTCACTTTAGCAGGTTCAATATATGTCAGCTCTTTAATATAATATAATGAAGTATTATCTGTCTCGTTCTTATATACTATATTAGTTGTATAAGGGTCGTACTCATAATACCTGGCATATAATTGTGATATTTGCAGTGGATGTGAAACATTATATGTTACATTTTCCTTTAATGTTCCATTATCTTTGATTGGTTTGTCCGTTTGATTATCGCTTGTATACACTACTGCCTTTGAACCTGAATATATAGTGACATTACATGTGTCTGCAACTGAAAGTACTGAATTAGTTCCCTCAGCGAAGAAAGCTACACCATAATCACCTGTTCTGTCTGCATTAATAACCAGGGAACCATTGCCACATATATTGATGGAATCGCCCCAGGCATCACCATATGAACCAATACCTCCGATTTCATTATCACCAATAAGGTTAATCTTGAAATCATCACCCATCATATTAGTAGCTATTCCAGCAGTCTTGTTTTTATAATTATTTAATGTAAGTGTGTTGGTTTCTCTGTCATAAGACATTCCATCTATGGAATTAGTGCCTTTTGATGAGAACAGCAGCGTACTTTCCTCTCCATTTCTTACATTAATATAAGCATAAGCCCAATCACCAGTATCACATGGTCCATTGGCAGCTTTTACTTGTGGTACTGCAAATGAAACTGTTGCCGATACAGCAAGCACAACAGCTGTAACTAATGCTGCCATTTTCTTACTATGACATTTTTTGTTTTTCACCATAAACTTTGTTCCTCCTGTTTCTTATATTTTTATGCTGCTATATTACTTTATTTATCCTTATAATTACAGTTGTCATATATCCCAATCTGCCAGAAAATGACAAAAATGGGCGTGGGACTAACGTCCCACGCCCATTTTTTCACTTAAAACCACCAGTTGTTGCGAGTTCTACGGAAAAAGAACAAATCATACCGCTAGCTATTAAACTGGATATGCCTTATTCTCTGTATCAGCCTTAGCAGGGTCAACCTTCTTCTGCTGTGCTTCTCTATACTTGAAGAACTCAGTAGCAACTGCTGGGAATAATGCGTATGAAAGCACATCTTCATCCTGCTGCTTGTACTGCTGTACGACTGGGTCATTCTTGAACTTCTCAAGCTGTGGCTCAATAAGATCTGCCGGACGGCAGGTAATAGGTGTAGCATCACCTATAGCCTTCTTCTGTACTTCTGGGTTGAATGGCTTAATTGTCTGTCCGAATTCACCCATAAGAACCTTCTTAGATTCCTTAGTAATCATCTTATAACGCTCGCCCTGTAATACATTAAGAACAGCCTGTGTACCAACAATCTGTGATGATGGTGTAACAAGAGGTGGTTCACCAAAGTCCTTACGAACCTTAGGAATTTCCTCAAGAACTGCCTGATACTTATCTTCTGCACCAGCTTCCTTAAGCTGTGATACAAGGTTAGAAAGCATACCACCAGGTACCTGATATAATAATGTCTTAATATTAACACCAAGAACCTTAGTATTCATAAGACCTGACTTTAATGCTTCTTCTCTCATTGGCTGGAAGTAAGCAGCTATCTCTGCAAGAAGGTTCTGGTCAAGACCTGTATCGTACTCTGTACCCTTAAATGCCTCTACCATAACTTCTGTAGCCGGCTGTGATGTTCCCATTGAGAATGGTGACATAGCTGTATCGATAATATCAGCACCTGCTTCAACAGCCTTCATATATGTCATTGAAGCAACACCTGATGTATAATGTGTATGCATCTGGATAGGAAGTGAAGAACCATCCTTTAATGCCTGTACAAGCTCTGTAGCCTTAGCAGGAACAAGTAAACCTGCCATATCCTTGATACAGATAGAATCTGCACCCATATCCTCAATTCTCTTAGCTGTTTCTTTCCAGTAATCAAGAGTATATGCATCACCAAGTGTATAGCAAAGTGCTATCTGTGCGTGAGCATTAGGATTTTCTTTCTTAACAAGCTTAACTGCCTCAACTGATGACTTAAGATTTCTTAAATCATTGAAACAGTCAAATATTCTGATTATATCAATACCATTAGCGATAGACTTCTGTACGAAATATTCTACAACGTCATCTGCATAATGATTGTATCCGAGGATATTCTGTCCTCTGAATAACATCTGTAACTTTGTATTCTTAAAACCATCTCTTAACTTACGAAGTCTTTCCCAAGGGTCTTCCTTAAGGAAACGAAGTGATGCATCAAATGTAGCACCGCCCCAGCACTCAACTGAATGATATCCAACCTTATCCATCTTGTCTATGATTGGAAGCATCTGCTCTGTAGTCATTCTTGTAGCAATAAGTGACTGATGAGCATCTCTTAATACAGTCTCAGTTATCTTTAATGGTTTCTTAACCTGATCTGCCATCTTAAACTCCTCCTATATATTCCTATATATAAAGTAAATAAACTCTAATTAAGCTGCGTAAGTAACTTCTATTCAGACTTAGAAGGTCTTATGATATATATAGACCATTCCTCTGTCCACAACGAAGTTGCGTAAGCAACTTCTATACAGACTTAGAGGGTCTTAGCTCGCGTATTGTGCGAGCTTAGAGCCTCTTAGTCTGTTTTACATAACACCAAACATCGCCATAAATGTACCAGCCGCAACCGCTGTACCAATAACACCGGCTACGTTAGGTCCCATAGCATGCATCAAAAGGAAGTTAGAAGGATCTGCTTCTGAACCAACCTTCTGTGAAACTCTGGCTGCCATAGGAACCGCAGATACACCTGCTGAACCAATAAGTGGATTAACCTTACCGTGTGTAGCCTTACACATAATCTTACCAAATATTACACCTGCCGCTGTACCAAAGCCGAATGCAATAAGACCTAATGCAACAATCTTTAATGTATCAAGATTGAGGAAGGCTTCTGCACTTGTTGTAGCACCAACTGATGTACCAAGAATAATAACAACTATATACATAAGTGCATTGGATGCTGTTTCTGTAAGTTGCTTAACAACTCCTGACTCTCTAAAAAGGTTACCAAGCATAAGCATACCAACAAGTGGTGCTGTTGTAGGAAGAATTAATACTACAACGATTGTAACGATAATAGGGAAAAGAATTTTCTCAAGCTTAGATACAGGTCTTAACTGTTCCATCTTAATCTTTCTTTCTTTTTCAGTTGTTAATAACTTCATAATAGGTGGCTGAATAATTGGTACAAGTGACATATATGAATATGCTGCAACCGCTATTGGTCCAAGGTAATTAGTCTGTCCTAATTTACCAGCAAGGAATATTGATGTAGGACCATCAGCACCACCAATAATAGATATAGCTGCTGCTGCCTTATCTGGGAATCCCATAAATATAGCCATAATGTAAGCAGCAAATATACCAAACTGTGCTGCTGCACCTAAAAGGAAACTCTTAGGATTAGCGATAAGTGGACCAAAGTCTGTCATCGCACCAACACCAAGGAAGATAAGTGATGGCAGAATACTCCATTCATCTAATAAATAAAAATAATGTAACAAACCACCTACGCCATTGCTTGAATCTTCAATAGATAACATAATATCCGGGAAAAGATTAACAAGTAACATACCAAATGAAATAGGTACTAAAAGCAGAGGTTCATATTCTTTTTTGATTGCCAAATACATGAAAAACAGCGCAACCAGAATCATCAGATAATTACCCCAAGTGAGGTTAAAGAATGCTGTCTGGTGAACGAGGTTTCCCAATGTTGATAAAATATATTCCATTTTTTACCTCCGTATATTATCTCTACACAACTAATTGATATATCAATTAGTTCATAGAAACTAATACTTTACCTGACTCTACTGAATCACCAGCTGCACACTCAACTGTAGCAACTGTACCATCCTGTGGTGCACAGATTTCATTTTCCATCTTCATAGCTTCAAGAACGAGTAATACATCACCCTTCTTAACTGCTGCGCCCGCATTAACGTTAACCTTAAGAATCTTACCAGGCATTGGTGCATTAACCTTTACTGCACCCTGTGCGCCTGCTGGTGCTGCAGCCTTTGGCGCTGCCTTAGGAGCTGCTGCTTTTGGTGCTGCTGCCTTAGCTGCACCTGCTGTGCTTCCTGTTCCTTCTTCTACAGTAACATCATATACATTACCATTAACTGTTATTGTATAATTCTTCATAATTTATTTCCTCCTGCTATTAACCTTTCTAATTGAACGAACTACAAGTCCGTCTGTAGATGTATTCTCTGATGCAGCAATAGCTGCTGTTATAACTGCTATAAGTTCAAGATCATCAACTTCTTCATCCTGCTCTTCGCTTGAAACTATCTGAGCAATAGCATTATCAACGCCCTGGGCACCATTAGATGCTTCATTCTTAGCCTTATTTCTATTCTCAAACTTATTGATGTACTTAAATAATGAAATAATGAATGAAATAAATATAAGTACAACGAATACTGTTCCCATACCGATAAGAGTATTCATTACCGCTTTATACATCTTCTGTCCTGTAGTATATGATGGATTGATAGCACCATTTTCAAGTGTATAGTCATCATTAATTACGAATTCAAATGTACATTTATCATTTTTCTCATATGAAGTATCAACTGTAATAGTACATAACTCACCTGTCTTGCTATTGAGTTCTACATTAATTTCATTGATACTCTTTAAAGCACCTAACTCATCTCTTGTGCTATTCCAGCTATTATAAAAAGCTATTGTCTTAACACTAATTCCACTCTGGTCAACAATGTATAACTTATTATTTACCATTGTAAGTGATTGAGCTGCCTCTGCATCCGCTGTTATCTTAGCAGAATCATTCTTATCAAGATATGTAATCATATCTTTAACCCAGTCTACAAGATAAGCCTCACTGGCATCAAGCTGCTGCTGTTTTAATTCTGTCTTGGCACTTGCTGTTGATATAGTGCCATTAGATGAACTGCAGGCTGTCATACAGAATACACAGATAAGTAATGAGAATAACACTAAGAACTTTTTAAACTTAATTTTCTTCATATTATCACCTCTTCAATTATACTGTGCCATGCTTCTTATCTGCACGAACCTCTCTTTTATCAAACAACATTTCAAATGCTGCAATAATGTACTTTCTTGTATCTTCTGGGTTAATAATTGTATCAACATAACCTCTTGCAGCTGCCTGCTCAACGCTTGACTGTAATGCTGCATATTCAGAAGCCTTTTCATTAATCTTAGCTGTAACATCATCTGCTGCTGCGATTTCATCAGCATACATAATCTTAGCAGCTAAAGAAGCATCCATCATACCGATGCTTGCCTGTGACCAGGCATATACCATATCTGCACCTACTGACTTAGAATTCATAGCTACATATGCGCTTCCATAAGCTTCACCTGTAATTACATTAACCTTTGGCACATCTGCGTTAGAAAATGCATATACTAACTTAGCAGCTGCCTTGGCAATTGTCTTCTCAGCTCTTACATTAGCTTCAAAGCCCTTAACATTAGTAAGCGAAAGCACTGGTATTTCAAATGCGTTACAGAATGTTACGAATTCGGCTGCCTTATAAGCTCCATCTGTAGTTAATACAGCTGCAAACTCTTCTGCCTTTTCGCCATTCTCATCATATATTGCTGTTCTGTTAGCAACAGCACCAACTGTAACTCCATCAAGCTGAATGAAGCCAGTTACCATTTCCTTAGCATATTCAGCCTTAACTTCTACAAATAATCCATCATCTGAAATATCTGTAAGAGCAAGTGCAGCATCAGCTATCTCTGCTGACATATCAGCGCATACTCTGTTAAGGTCGTCCTGATTATCTGTGTATACAGCACCTTCCTCATTATTAGATGGAAGCATTGATACAAGCTGTCTTACTCCATTAGCGATTGTTTCTTCATCACCAATGAAATCTGCAACACCTGCTTTAGCCATAAATTCTGCACTTGATGTATCAAGCTTAGATTCATAGTTGCCATCTAATGCGTTAGGACTGTTAACAAATAACTTAGCCTTCTTTTCTTCCACAAATACGAAATCTGAAAGTTCTGCAAGAACAGCAAGACCTCCACCACATTCACCGTATACGGCTGTAATCTGTGGAACAATTCCAGAAGCTAATGACATATTCTTATAAATCTGTCCAAAGCCGTCAAGGGCGTCTGTTGCTTCCTGAAGTCTTAAACCTGCGCAGTCAATCAGACCAATCACAGGAGCTCCCATTTTCATTGCCTTCTCATAAAGATTAGCAATCTTCTTGGCATGCATCTCACCAATTGTTCCGCCTAACACAGCAGCATCCTGGCTATACACATACACAAGATTTCCATTGATAACTCCATATCCTGTGATTACACCATCAGATGGAGCCTTTTTTTCCTGCATGTTAAAATCTGTTGCTCTTGCTGTAACAGCCGCTCCGATTTCAACAAAACTGCTATCATCAAGAATTGCTTCGATTCTTGATAAAGCCTGTGTAGTATTACTCATCACCGAGACCTCCTCTTTGTTATATATTGCTTAATGCAAACAACTATTGTTTATTTTATAACAATGTAAGTTAAATTACAAGAGATTTGTTGTTGCTTTCCACGTTATTTTGTTAATTTCATACGCATTTTTCATTAATTTTGCACATAGGACATATATGTTATTAATCTTTTGTTTCAAGAACTATAATAAGTCCTTTATGAACCTTAATTATTCCCTGTTCATCTTCTACCTCGTTGCTCTGGCATATACTTAATCCCTGCTTTAATTCATAATTATCAAGCGTATATTTAAATCCCTCAAGGCTTAAACTGACATTTTCTGACATAGGAATAATTGACACATATCTTCCATACTGGCTGTCTTTACGAATTATATGTATTCCATCAGCCTCACTTAAAAGATATATATAATTGTGTTCATCAACTATATGGCAGTCCTTTCCACAATCAGCCACCACCTTCATATTTCCTATATTGGTAATTGTGTGATCCATTCTTGTTCCTGTCGCACCAAGTATATATATGTCTGTTGCACCCTTTTTAAGTGCTGTCATAATCGCAAGATGTGTGTCGGTATAATCTTTTTCTTTAGGATATGTCTCAAATTCAGTATTACTCTTATATGTGTCAAGCACATCTTTATCTACTGAATCGTAATCTCCAAGCAGATAATCCACCTTCAATCCAAGCTTATCAGCATACTCAAGCCCGCTGTCAGCCGCTATGCAATAATCAAATGTCTGATTATCAAGCCATTCCTTAGCCCACGCAACATTAATACTTCCACCTGTAACAATAAGAGCCTTGCTCATCTTCTATAACCTCCTTTTTAATTATCAATCTTTTAAATTTTCTGTCCATGTTCTTTAATTTTTCACATTTATACTTTATAATTAACCCAATAGTAATTAAGCGTATATATTTTAATAAGCAGACAGCATTTTCATTCTGCTTACATCTGGTAATAGTACCACATTTTACTGCTTATATATAGTTTAATTTACGCGAAGCATTTTAATGCTACATATTACATATTATTTATATACACAGAAAGGAGATTATTGTGAGCAGCTTAAATTCACAGTCAGACAATACAGTTGATGAACACATCATTGACGAAGCTAAGCAATCTGGCATTTCTGAAAAAGAAGTCAAAAATATTATCGAGGAAGAAGAAGGCATTGAGCTTTTACAGCACTCTGGCAATCTGTATGAGTCAACAGATGACAAATATAAAGATAACTTGTCGTCTGCAATAACTTTTTTTGTATGCGGTGCTGCTGGAATTATAATTCTTATTCTTAATGACATCGGAATATTAAAGTTTGTAACAAAAGGTAGTTCTAATTTCATACTTGTAAATGTTGTTCTTGGTCTTTTATTTGTTGGATTTATCGCAATAGGTTTCTGGTCTTTAAAGTATTCCAAGAAAATCAAGTCAAACGCCTCTATCGAAAATGAAGCAACGGACACTATTATCAACTGGCTTAATGACAATGTAACCAAAGAAGACATTGAAGGTTCTTACAACAATGATATTGCAGAAGAAATGAAATATTTCAACAGAAGTGATTACATCAAAAATGCTATTATGAAACAGTTCCCTGACACGTCTGAAGGGTTATGTGACACTATCTCTGATAAATACATTGACAGCATTTTCAATATGTAAATCAACTTTACAAAAACAAAAAGAATATACAGGCTTCTATAAAAAGCATACAATCAGCTTTATAAAAACACTGGCTTCCATAGAACCATACAGTCTGCTATAAAATCACGCAGCCTGTCAATGCTAAATATTACCCAGCTATAATCAGGCTATAACATAAGATAAGCAAAAGCTGTTGGTTTATTATCTAAACACTGATAATAAATCAACAGCTTTTTACTATTATTGTAAATATAATTACTTACTTTGAAAGGTACTCATCAATACCCTTAGCAGCAGCTTTACCAGCTCCCATAGCAAGAATAACTGTTGCAGCACCTGTAACAGCATCACCACCAGCGTATACGCCTTCCTTAGATGTCTGTCCATTAGCTTCTTCTGCTACAATACATTTCCTCTTATTAATCTCAAGACCCTTAGTTGTAGATGAGATAAGTGGGTTAGGTGATGTACCAAGTGACATTATAACTGCATCAAGATCCATTACGAATTCTGAATCAGGGACTTCAACAGGCTTTCTTCTTCCAGAAGCATCTGGTTCGCCAAGTTCCATCTTAACACACTTAATACCTGTAACATTACCCTTATCATCAGTAAGGACTTCTGTTGGGTTAGTAAGAAGGTCAAATATAATACCCTCTTCTTTAGCGTGATGTACTTCTTCTGCTCTTGCAGGAAGTTCTTCCTCACTTCTTCTGTATACAATATGTACCTCAGCACCAAGTCTTAATGCTGTTCTTGCGGCATCCATAGCAACGTTACCACCACCAACGACAGCAACCTTCTTAAATCTTGCTATTGGTGTATCATAATCCTCTCTGAAAGCTTTCATAAGATTGCTTCTTGTAAGGTATTCATTAGCTGAGAATACTTCATTAGCATTTTCTCCTGGGATACCCATAAATCTTGGAAGACCAGCACCTGAACCGATAAATACAGCATCAAAACCTTCTTCATTAATAAGCTGGTCAATTGTCATTGACTTACCGATTACTACGTTAGTTTCAATCTTAACGCCAAGCTTCTTAACATTTTCAATCTCTGATGCAACAACTGTCTTCTTTGGAAGACGGAATTCTGGAATGCCATATACTAATACTCCACCAGCTTCGTGAAGTGCTTCAAATATTGTAACATCATATCCCATCTTAGCAAGGTCACCGGCACAAGTAAGTCCTGAAGGACCTGAACCGATAACAGCCACTTTCTTACCCTTCTTCTCTGTTGGCATCTCTGGTGATACATTGTTCTCTCTAGCCCAGTCAGCTACGAATCTTTCAAGCTTACCAATTGATATAGCTTCGCCCTTAATTCCTCTTATACACTGACCTTCACACTGTGTTTCCTGTGGACATACACGGCCACATACAGCAGGTAATGCAGATGACTTTCCAATAACCTTGTAAGCTTCTTCAAAATTACCTTCTTTTACATTATGTATGAATTCCGGAATATTGATTGATACTGGACATCCCTGTACACATTTAGCATTCTTACAATTAAGGCAACGTGTTGCTTCTTCCTGTGCCTCTTCTGCATTATATCCAAGGCATACCTCATCAAAGTTCTTATTCCTTACATCTGGAGCCTGTTCCCTTACTGGAACTTTCTTCATAACATCCATTATATATACCTCTTTTCCGTTGATTAATTACATTGTCCACATCCACCGTGATGTGTATCTCCTTCAAGGGCTGCAAGCATAGCTCTGCCCTCTTCTGTCTTATATGTCTGCTGACGTTTCATAGCCTGGTCAAAGTCTACTAAATGTCCATCGAACTCCGGTCCGTCTACACAAGCGAACTTAATCTCATCACCAACCTGAAGTCTGCATGCACCACACATACCTGTACCATCAACCATAATAGGGTTCATACTTACAACTGTAGGTATACCTAATTCCTTAGTTAAAAGACAGACGAATTTCATCATAATCAATGGTCCAATCGCTATACATTTGTCATACTTCTTACCCTGTGCATAAAGATCTTTAAGTACATCTGTACCCATACCTTTTCTTACATAGCTGCCATCATCAGTTGTTATATAAAGATTACCTGCCACTGCCTTCATCTCTTCTTCTAATAAGATAAGGTCTTTGTTCTTAGCTCCAACGATAACATCAACATCTACACCATGCTCATGAAGCCATTTTACCTGAGGATATACTGGTGCTGTACCTACACCACCTGCTATAAATACGATATTCTGCTTCTTTAAATCCTCAATATTCTCGTGAATTAATTCTGAAGGGCATCCTAATGGACCAACGAAATCACTAAAAGCATCGCCTGCTTTAAGGTGAGACATTTTTTCTGTTGATGCTCCTACTATCTGGAATACAATTGTTATTGTTCCAGCTTCTCTGTCATAATCACAGATTGTAAGAGGAATTCTCTCTCCTTTTTCATCCATTTTAACAATTATGAACTGGCCAGGTTCACAGTGCTTAGCAACTCTTGGTGCTTCAACATCCATAAGAAAAATCTTTTCTGCTAATTTTTCAGCCTTAAGAATCTTGTACATTTTATTACCCCTTTCAGTTATATATTATCTGAAGTGTTAATCACACATCAAAACTTAATTATATGCGGCTGCACTATATGCTCCGCCATTCTGTGTCACTGTATAGCAGTCACCTGTCTTAGTCGCGACACCATAATAACCAGCTGTAGAAGTCTTACCCGTCTTAGATGTCACATCATATCTTACAACGAACATCTCAACTCCATCTACAGTTGTCCTTGACTGATATACAAATGTAACTGTAGAACCATCAGCAGCTGTAGTTCCATCTGACTTAAGCACTCCCTTTGATATAAGCTTTCCTTTTAATATCTCAAGTGCCTCATTATATACATATGTCTTAGCCTTGTTGACAACATAGTTACGCTTAACAACACTGCTTGACTGGTTATGCGAATCAATTATAACAACGGATATTACATTATTACCTGTTGGAATTGTAAATGGTTCAGAATATTCCTCCGAATTCTTAGTTGGTGTAGAACCATCTAATGTATAATACGCTGTACTGCCAACCGGAATATTATCTATTGTCACAGTCTGTCCTTCCTCATATGTTCCAGATACAGGACTTACTGTTGGTGCAGATGGCTTCTTAAAATCAACTGTATACTCCAGAGCCACTACTTCACTGCACACTCCTATATCATTAATAGCAATAGCCTTTATTATAGTAGTACCACTCTGTATTTCTATTGCTGTACCTGTGTAATGCGTACTTTTCTTATCTGGCTCAGTCTTATCTGTTGTGTAATATATTGTTGAACTGCTGTTCTCTGTAAATTGTAACTTAATTACATCATCATAGCTTCCAGCTTCAACTGATGGCTTAGGAGTTTCAACAACATAATCAGTAAGATATTTGTAACCCTGTTTATCCTTATAATCTTTAATAAGCTTATTAAGACTTGTTCCATCTTTCTTAGTATTATATATTGAAGCTAATGCTTTTATAGCTTTCTCATTATTCTCATCAAATGATAAAATATCCTTTAACACTTCAATTGACATATCTGTATTATCTGTTGCAGCATAACACTGATACAATGTATATTTTAAATCTACATTTTTCTTGCCTTCAGATAACTTGGAAGCTTTAGCAAGATACTTAATAGCATTATCATAATCCTTGTTCTGATAAGAACTCATTCCTTTATCATAATTATATTGGTACGAATTCTTATTCTTATTATTAAGAACAACTCCGACAACTATACCTATAATAACTACTAAAGCAGCTACTACACAGGAAACAGCTATAATCATCTTTTTCCTCTTAGCATCCATAGGCTTCTTAGCCTTTTCCTGCACGCTGTCATCTTTCTCATTATTACCATTATCCATATGTGCATCAGAACACTTATCCTGCTGTTCTGCCATATTATATTCTGTTACCAGTTCTGACTCCCTGACTTTATTATATTCTTTTACTCTGCTGGTATCATCTATATTATTCTGTTCTTTATTGGATTGAAGTTTTTTGTCTGCATTCAAATCACTGATATTAATTGTAGCATCACTTACTTTAGTAAGCATATCATCTGTGACCTTAGGTATAACTCTTGTCTTACCCATTGTTTCATCAGCCAACTCATCATCTTCATCTGATAACTCATTCTGAGTATCTATGAATGCTTTAGCAACGTTAGTTTCTTCTTCAACAAGCTTTTTCATTGATTTAATTAACTCATCATCTAACTCATCTTTGTCATTGCTATTCATACTTATTCCCCTGCCTTTATATTTTAACGAATAAATTCTAACATATTGATACTCAATAATCAATAAATTAACAAATTAAACTTTTTGAACTTTATAGCTGCTATCCATTTGATATATATTATTTTTTATTTTGTTAATTCTTTTTATCGTTCTTTCATAAATAAGACATACTTTGCACACAATTACAGGTTATATTAATAATCAGATAGCAAAGTTAATTCTTTCTATCTCCCCCTCATATTAAATAATAAAGAACAGGCACCATAAGAATAATCTTATAGTGCCTGTTTCTTTTTATATTGTCTATTTTGTTCTATAAGCCGTTTATTATTACAGTCAGTTCCATTATGTTCTGATAACAGTCAAAATATTATATAAAGAATGGTTATGCCAGACTTGAATGTCTGGCATAACCATCTTTAAGTTCTATAATATCTTTAAAGCTTATATCAAGAATTGAAATTTTCCAGCAGCATTACCTGATGTTAGTAACTGTTACTGTACAGCTAAGTGTCTTATTATGAACTGTAGCTGTTACTGTAGCTGTTCCTGCCCGTCTACCTATAACTTCACCTGATGATGAAACCGTACATACTCTTGGATTAGAACTTCTCCAGGTAACAGCATCTTCTGTACCTATTACATCTAGATTAAATCTATCGTACTGCTCCAATCTCACTCGTGATGTACTCACAGCAAGCGAATGTACCGTACATGAAGCTTCTACACTGCTGTTATTGCTTATAACAAACACATCTGCAGTACCAGGACCAACGGTTGTGATTACACCATTCTGGTCTACCTGTACAATTCCTGTATCTGTTGAATACCACTCATAAGAATCTGTATTATTAACAGGTCTTACAATTACTGATAACTGTCTAGCTCGTCCAGAAAGCATATATATTTCTTTAGAGTTAATTCTTAATGATGATATGTTAACAACTGGTGTTACATATACCCAGCATACACCCTTAACTTCGTTACCGTCTTGTGATGTAGCTGTTATCTTACATTTACCAGTACTAAGGGCAAATATTTCTCCCGACTCATCTACTGTTGCAATAGCTTCATTAGATGATGTCCATGATACATCTTTGACAGTTGCACTGTCTGGTGTTATGACTGCTGTAACCTTAGCTGAATCACCAACAAGAAGCCTTACTGTATCTGGTTCAACTGTAATTCCTATTACAGGATCAACAACCTTTACAATACAAGAAGCACTAACACCACTTCCGTCTGCCGCTGTTGCTGTAATAACTGCATTACCAACTGAGTTGGCACTTAAGTTACCATTGCCATCTACATAACATATATCATAATTAGAAGATGACCATACTATATTCTTATTAGTAGCTGTATCCGTTCCAACAGAAGCAACAAGCGTTCCTGTTGAACCAACATTCATAAATTTATCAGTTTCACTAAGAGTTATTGATGATACATACTCTTTTACTACAATCGTACACGCCGCCGTTAACTTATTAACTTCGGTTGTCACTTCAATTATACAACTTCCACCCTTTAATGCTGTAACAACACCATTTTCATCTACTGTTGCTACTGATGGATCACTTGATAAATATGTAACATTCTTATTCTCAGCATCATAAGGTTCAACTACCGGTATGATTGCATATTTAGCTCCAACCCATAATTCCTGATAATCTGAGTTAAGCGAAATTCCTGTTACCGGCTGTGTAACCGTTACAACACAATATGCTGTAAGTCCTGTATCAACATTGGTTGCAATAATAGATGTTGTACCAGCACCTACTGCTGTAACCTTACCATCGCTCTCAACTGTACACACGCTCTCATCACGGCTTTCCCAGCTGATAATCTTATTATCTGCATTCTCTGGAAGACAAGTAGCATTAAGCCAGAATACCTGACCCTGTCTTACAGTTATATCTGTTGTATTAAGTATAACCTGTGTTACAGGCTGTTTAACATATATATTACACATTGCTGTGTAGTTACCGTCCAATGACTTACAAAGGATTGTACAACTTCCTGTTCCAACTGCCTCTACAAGACCATTAGAATCTACGATACACACATTAGTATTAGAAGATTCCCATACTACTGTTCTATTAGTAGCTGTTACCGGAAGAACCTCTGCTGTAATTCTTAATGTACTGCCTATTGACATTATCTCATCAGTATAATCAAGTTTAATCTGCTCTACTGGTATGCTTATGATAAAGTTACAAGTAGCTATATATGCTCCATCTGTTGTCTTACATACGATTGTACAATATCCTGGCTTAACATACTTAACAAGACCATTCTCATCTACTGTTGCAACTGATGGATCTGATGATGTCCATGTTACAGCACGGTCAACACCTTCGCCTGCTGGAAGAACAGTTGCAACGAGCTGATACTGACCAACTGCCATCGATGATTCAACTGTTGTTGCATTAAGTACAAGACCTGTTACAGGTTCTCTTACATATACATCACAAGTTGCTACTTTAAGTCCGTCTTCTGTTATGACCGTAATTGTTGTTGTACCACCAGATACACCAGTAATTGTAGCTGTATAGCTGTCACCTTCTACTGTTGCAACATCTGTATTAGATGATGACCATAATACTTTATTATTAGTTGGTGCTGATGGGTTAAATATAAGCTGTACAGTATCAGATGAACCTCTGTCTACTGTAAGTGATGAAGGATTAATAGTAATCTCACCCACTGGTGTTGTAACATATACAACACAGGTTGCTTTCTTAATAACGCCATTAACATTCTGTGTCACCTTAATATGTGCTATACCTGATGCAATACCTGTTACCTTGAATGTTCTTCCGTCTTCTGACTGAACTACATTAATTAAAGTCTCAGTTGGAACAACTCCTGCTGCATCTGGCTGATTCTCTACTGTAAATGTAATATCATCCTTGCTAGGATTATTAGTTACAAGTGCCACAAGGTTCTGTGTATCACCTATATTAACACTCATTGATGTAAGGCTTAAGCCAAATCCATCGATAACTGTAATCTCATAAGAAAGCTGATTATTAAGCTTGTACTTTGTTGAAAGTTCATCGTCAACTCTTGTTGCATATATAGTAGCTTTACCAGCTCCCATTGCTGTAACAAGACCTGTTGTTGCATCAACCTGAAGTACGCTGTTATCAGATGTTGACCAGGTAACCTCTGTTGATTTAGCAGAAGTCTTAAGCTGTATTGAGTCACCCACATTCATATTGCTTACATCATTGCCAAGCTTCTTAAATGGTACAACAACATTAACTACATCTTTGGTCGCCCAGCCTATGTTACCCTGTACATCAATACTTGCAACACCTGCTGTTGCCTGGGCTACACCTGCGTTAACACCTTTTACGCTGCCAGCCTTATATGTAATTACGTCTGTATCTGATGATACATATGTAACACCTGCTGTTGCTGGATACTTAATATTAGAAGGAATTGCTTCTTCTTTAAAGTCTTCAAAATCTTTATCTGATAATGTAATAAATCTTGTACCATCAGAAAGCTTCTGAATAGAATGTCCTTCTGAGTTAGCAACTCCATCAGTGTATTCGACCTTTGATGTTATCTGGTATGTTGCTGTAAGAGAATTGATACCATCACCATCTGCTGTTCTTACTTTAAGATTAGTTCTACCACCACCGACAATCTTAAGTGTTACTTTAGCACCTGAAGATGATACTTTCTCTACAATACCATCTTTAGAAAGACTTCCTGTCTTATCATTGTCTGTTTCAACAAATATTTTATTAGTATCATTGGCATTAGATGTTATCTCAATAATATCTCCTACCTGATAACAAAGCATTTCTTCTTTTGTAAGCTCTACACCATTTCTGTATGCCTTAAAGCTGTTAATCTTTAAAGGAACGATGATATCTACAGAGTCATTTCCAAGCTCTTCTTCATAAGTAATGCTACCGTCTGGTCCGTAAGCCTTAGTATAATATGTAGCCGTAATTGTTGCCTTACCTGCTCTATTACCATATATTGTAGGATTGGCAGTGCCTTCTGCTGTGTCTGCATATTTAGTTCCCGCACTATCACTTACGACAAATTTAATAATATCAGAGTTGGATACTGTCCATTTAAGATTTCTTACTGCCGGCTTATAATTATCCGGTGAATCCTGACTGACATTATTCTCATCTCTTCCCGACATAGTTGCCACGATGCTGTTCGACTCTGTGCCCTGATTAACAATTGTTGCTGTCGTTGTCACTGATACAGTGACACTGGAATCAGCTTTAGCAAATACCATATATCCGCCAAATACGAATATAACAAGCATTGCTGAAAGCAATATTTTCCATTGGATTTTGAGTTTTCTTAACTTCTTGATATTGCTCATATATATGCCTCATTTCATAAATATTATTCATTGGTATACTATTTTAGAAATATTTTACAATATCTCCACAATATTTTCAATAAGCAAAAAGTTCTATTTTCAATAATTATGTATATTTTTTTAACATTTCACTTTTTATAAATTGCATTACGTCTTACATAATACATTATATTTCAATTTATATATAATGTAACTTACCAATATTCTTTTTAATCAGTGGAAAATTGACAGCTTTATACAAAACTTTACTTAAATATATAGATTAAATCTAAATTATATGTTAATATGATTATGTAAAAATTTATTTGGAGGTATCTAAAAAATGAAATTAAATTTAAGACCAGCTGAAGAATGCACATTTGATGCTGTATCTTTAGGTGAAGTAATGCTTCGTCTTGATCCAGGTGAAGGAAGAATTCGTACAGCAAGAAGCTTTAGAGCATGGGAAGGTGGCGGAGAATATAACGTTATCCGTGGTCTTCACAAGTGCTTCGGTATGAGAACTGCTGTTATCACATCTTTCGCTGATAACGAAGTAGGTCTTCTTATGAAGGACTTCATCGAACAGGGTGGTGTTGATACATCCCTTATCTGCTGGAAGAAGACAGATGGTATCGGTCGTCTTTGCAGAAATGGTCTCAACTTCACAGAAAGAGGATTCGGTATCCGTGGTGCCAAGGGTTGCTCAGATAGAGCTAACACAGCTATTTCTCAGGCTACTCCAGAAGATTTCGACTTTGATTACATCTTCAAGAACAAGAGCGATGGTGGCTTAGGTGTTCGTTGGTTACATACAGGTGGTATCTATGCTGCTCTTTCTGAACAGGCTTGTGAAACTGTTATTGCAGCTTGTAAGGCAGCTAAGAAGTATGGTACAATTGTATCTTACGATCTTAACTACAGACCATCTATGTGGGAAGCTATTGGCGGTTTAGCTAAGGCTCAGGAAGTTAATAAAGAAGTTGCTAAGTATGTTGACGTTATGATTGGTAACGAAGAAGACTTCACAGCTTGCCTTGGTTTCGAAATCGAAGGTAACGATGAGAACCTTAAGACTCTTAACCTTGATGGTTACAAGAAGATGATTAACGAAGCTGCTGCTACATACCCTAACTTCAAGGCTGTTGCTACAACTCTTCGTCAGGTTAAGACAGCTACAGTTAATGACTGGTCAGCAATCTGCTGGGCTGATGGTGAAATCTACAAAGCTGCTCAGTATGATGGACTTGAAATCATGGATAGAGTTGGTGGCGGAGATTCATTCGCTTCAGGTCTTGTATATGGTCTTATGACATTTGAAGACGCTGAAAAGGCTGTTAACTATGGTGCTGCTCATGGTGCATTAGCTATGACAACTCCTGGTGATACAACAATGGCTTCTCTTAAGGAAGTTGAAGGTATCGTTGGTGGAGCTGGTGCCAGAGTTCAGAGATAATTAAACATTGTTTTAGTTAATCCATTTAAACTTATGCTTTTAAGCATAAAAAGGAGGTATACAGAATTCCGTATACCTCCTTTTTCAGTTATATAACACAATAATTGAAATAAATCAGCTAATTAACACTATTTATCATATCAACCTACATTTTTCAACGCGAACAATGTAAATTTCTATGGAATTTTATCAAAAAGAAATATATAATAACGTAAGTATTAATTGTTAGAAGTGGAGATTACTATGAAGATTGCCGTATGTGATGATGACCAATACGAATTAGGTATAATAAGAGAACTTTTAGATAATTATGAAGCCTCATCTAATATCAGCTTCACAGTGAAATATTATAATAGCAGTGTCGAGCTTGCTTCTACTGCTGGATTTGAGAAGTTTGACATATATTTTCTTGACATTATTATGCCAGTAATGAACGGACTTGCACTCGCTAAGGAAATCCGTACCTTTGATAAAGCCGCACCTATAATATTCTTAACTTCATCTTCCGAATTTGCAGTAGACAGCTATGAAGTCAAGGCATTTAATTACCTGTTAAAGCCCGTGAACAAAGAACGCCTGTATACTACGCTTGATGATTTAATAGACTTCTTTAACATCGAACAGACAAACAACATAATTATTAAGAACAATTCAGGTATACACAAAATCCGTACAGCTGATATTGTCTATGCGGAAGCATTAAACCGCAAGGTAACTATTCATCTTAAAAATGGAGAACACATAACATCAACCGACGTATTCTCCTCAATATGTGATACACTTAGTATTCACAAAGAATTTACGCTTCCACACCGTTCATATATTGTAAATATGAACTACATAAGTACTATTATTAGTAATGAAATTCATCTGAGCAATAACAAAACAGTTCCATTGGCACAACGCCGTGTCGTTGAAATCAAGAAGCAGTATTTAACTTTCCAGATGGAAGAATAACAGGGGGCTATATGTATATTTCTACTTTATTAAATCTTATTAATTATATCTTTGTTCTTATCTTTGGCATTATTGTATCATTTTATTTTGCTGATATACGCTTGGAAGATAACCATAAGCTGTTTATATATACAACTCTCACATTTGCGTTATTTCAGGCTGTATGCTATCTGCTACTTGGTCAGAATGTGCTTTATAAAAGCTATCCTTTCCTTATACATATACCTTTAATTCTTGTCATAAAATTTGTCTGCCATAAGAATATATACATTTCATCAATTGCAGTTCTGTCGGCTTATCTTATGTGTACCCCAAGAAAATGGTTCGGCACTGCTGCCGCTTACATTTTCAAAGATATTCCTATGATATCAGATATTGTAACTATTATTATTACAATCCCACTTATATTTATTGTAATTAAATACATTTCTCCTTACATAATAAGGCTTAAGAACGAATCAAAGACCATTATATCAATGTTCTTTCTCCTGCCTCTTACTTATTATATTTTAGAGTACGCATTCACTGTATACACAGACCTGTTATACCGCGGAGAAGCTGTTGTTATAGAATTTATGGACAGCTTTATTGTCATACTCTATTTTATATTATCAACAGTTATACTGGCTCTGTTAAATAAGAAAAATACCGCCGAGCGTGAAAATATCATTCTCTTGTCCGCAGCTGCACAGGCAGAAAAAGAGATTGCCCAGTTATCGGACTATCAGAAACAGGCAGCTATATACCGCCACGACCTTCGACACCATATGAACTTTATACAAAGCTGTCTTAATGATAACAGCTACGCACAGGCACAGGATTATATCAGGGAGATATGTACCAGTCTTAACAACAGCCAAATAACAAGATACTGTGCTAATGAAGCTGTCAACCTTATATTATCTTCCTATATTGCCAAAGCTGACAAATATAATATCACCACACAAGTGTCAGTTACTGCCGCCAACCTTGCTGACTACAAGCCAACTGACCTTTGCAGTCTATTTGCAAATGCACTTGAAAATGCCATAAATGCCTGCAAGCTTGTACAGACAGCCAGGACATCTATTAATAATTCATATAGCAGCATATCCGACACTGCTTCTGACTACAATTCCGGCTGCACTTCTGACTACGGCGAGGTTAATTCAAACCGTATTATCACAGTAAAGGTGTTTGATAAAAACAATAAATTATGTATTAACATCACTAATACTTATGCTGTTGAACCTGTATTCGTTAATAATACTCCTGTATCGGATAAAGCCGGCCACGGTATTGGTATCAGAAGCATAATATCTGTGATTGAGAAATATAACGGTGTATATGATTTCTTTACTGAGGATGGAGTGTTTTATTTTCAGGCGTGTATATAAATATACACCACCATAAAAAGGACTGTCATTTATGGTGACAGTCCTTTTTCATTATATTAATTGGTTTTCAATAATTTATTTAATTTCTTATCAAAAGTTTTAATATCGTATCCCTTCATATACTAATAATTATATCTATATATATTATACCCACAAAATGCCTTTACAGCAACTACCAAATTAGTGAAATTATATTACTTTCAATATCTAAACATTAAATATTTACAAATCTAAATATATATAATATACTATGTATGTACAGAAAGGTGGTATTCTATGATTTCATACAAAAAATTATTTCTACTAATGGAAGAACAGGAAATCACAAAAGAAAAGCTAAAAAATAAAATCGGAATTTCCTCAGCAACTATGGCAAAACTCTCCAAAAATGAAGATGTTTCAATGTCAACAATTCAAAGTCTTTGCGATTTTTTTGACTGCCAGCCCGGTGCTATTCTGTCATATGAAAAAGAAATTGATAAAAATACTACTCTTTTCAGACTTCGTGAAGAAATGGAAATGAAACTAAAAGGGGGTCTATATCATCAGACCCAGATACGCATAGCTTATAATTCAAATCATATGGAAGGAAGCCGGTTGACAGAAGAACAGACACGAAGTATCTATGAAACCAAGACTATAGGTATTACTGATGGCGTTGAAAAAGTAGATGACATCATAGAAACTGTTAATCATTTCAGATGTTTTGATTATATTTTAAAAATTGCGGATAAAGAACTTTCCGAAGATATTATAAAACATATTCATCTCTTATTAAAAAGTGGAACAACGGATAGTCAAAAAGAATGGTTTGCAGTTGGCAATTATAAGAAACGCCCTAATGTCATTGGTGATATGATTGAAACAACACACCCTTCCAAAGTCCCCGCCGCTATCAAAAGTCTATTAAAAGACTATAGGGAAAACAGCAATATAACCTTTGAGGATATAATTGATTTTCATTATAAATTTGAAAAAATACACCCATTTCAGGACGGAAATGGACGTGTTGGCAGACTTATAATGTTTAAAGAATGTCTGAAAAATAACATCTGCCCTTTTATTATTGATGATACTATGAAAGATTATTATAGACGAGGCTTAAATGAATACAATGATGAAAAAGGTTATTTACTAGAAACCTGCCGTGCATCACAGGATGAATATAAGAAATTGTTGGAATATTTTGAATATATTTAAAAGAGCGATGTCATTAAATAGCATATAACATATACCCCTAGATTTTGAAACACTTTAAAATCTAGGGGTATATTATAAAATGCACTTGTTATTAATACATTTTTATTTGTGTACACTAATCATTCCACAAAGGCATTTTACGATAGTTATAACCGTCAAATAAGAAATGATATTCGCTTCCATCAGGATATACAACAATCCATTGCTGTGTCTTTGCAGTAATTTTTCCACTTGTTTTAGGATATCTTATCTGTATGCTTCTAAATCCATTTATAGCCTGTTTGAACTCTGGCGTGCTTTTAATGCTTTCATATAATGAATCACTATCTTCATAATGCCAATAGCTTTCCTGAAGATTTAATGTTCCGTCTGCTTTATATACAATATTATTATCAAAATTATTCTGACTAGCAGAATCTCCAACATATCCTATACTCATAAAATATTGTTTATTAAAATAAAAATTATCGCCATCATATTTAAACATATAATAATAATCTAATCCATCAGGATAAATATAATACTGTACATCTTTTGGAGAACCATTTTTTGAAACATTCTTACCTTTTTCTCCAACCAATGACCATCTTCCACTTACAGGTATCCCCTTCGATTGGGCTTTACTTATAAGCTGCTGAAACTGGCTGTTTGAACCTATCGCATTCTGAAACTCTTTCCAGCCTTTGTATGACTCCCAGTAGCTCTCCTGCAAATTCAAAGAACCGTCAGCATTGTATACAATATGGTCAGAAGACACATCCTGATTAACATTATTATCATCCGCAGCTACTCCTTCCTCATCATCTGAACCACTATTATCACTAGAAATGTATTGCTCTTGTGATTTATTATTAGATACATCATTATCATTTCCTGCTAATTGTGATTGTTCATCTGACTCCGAAGTCTCTTTCGATGCTTCTGTGTCATCTTTTTGTGCTATATCATTATCACTATTCTCTGCACTCTCATTATCTGTTGACACGGCTTTGTCATTATCTCCATTTTTATTAATGTTGCTTTTATCTATAGTGCTTTCTGTCAATACCTGACTGTCTGCTCTGCTTTCAATGGTCGCTCCTGCAGTATCTGAAGTATCTCTGTTTCCTTTATTTATAATATTGACAAGCACAGCAACAATTATAATAACAGCTATGACTAATATACTTATCATTAAATATACATATTTCTTATTATTATTCAAAAAATCCTTAAGTGTATTCATTCCATTTATTCTAATATACTTTCTTCATCTTACCATATTTAATAACGCCTGTTAAAGCGAATATGATACAAGCCACATATATGTATACATTATTACTGTCAGATGTTTGTGGTGTATCTACATTTTCATCTGTTGGTGCAGAAGTATCTGTAGAAGCATTTTCTGTATTACTCTCTGTTATCTGTGTATCCTGTTCTGTATCTTTAGAACCTGAACTAATATACTCAGGTGCTTTATTTGTCACAACATAACTTGAACAATGTTCCTGCTTTACTGTTATGTATCCTTCTTCATCAACTACTACTGTCTGTGTGTCTGCAAATGTATTATCGTTATTCATATATGAGTAATATAATGTCTTTCCTGCATACTGTGTTCCAACTGGTATACGGATACTTGCTGTTGCTGGAAGCTGTCCTGAATAATTAAACTTCACCTGTGACACGAAATTATCCTTTGTTACATATGATGGCATTGTGTCTGCATAAGCTGGATTAATCGTTGTCGAAAAGTCATATTCGTTCTTTCCATCAACACTCTTCATTGTTCCCTTTGCAAATGTAAATGTAACATTGTTATTAGATTTAATTACAATATCCTTATTCTCATTTTCCTTTAAAAGCTTTGTAAAGGTTTCATTGTCAACAACCTGTGTGTCCTTGTCTGTTGCATCATATGTATATGTGTTATCTGTTACATCATCAGTCTTATCATCTGTAACTTTGGTTAAATGAAGGACTGTCTTATCTATCATATAGTCAGGCATCATAATTACATTATTATTCCGCTCCTCGCCATCTGAAGCTTCATATTTAAGATTTATATAAATAAAATCAATATTATAGCTATTCCTCACTACTGCCTGAAATTTTCCATCATCACTTTTGCTATTATATAACTTGGTAAATTGTGCCTTCTGATATTTCTTTTCACCTGAGAAGCCTTTAAAGCTGATTGGCATAACTTCAAAAGCGCCAACAAAGCCACCGCCAATAACACCTTCCCCTTGCAGACACACTGCTTTTCTGTCAAATACAAGCTTTCCAGACTCGTCTCTGCTTAATTCATATGCATAAACATCTACTTCTTTAGCAGCATCTATACCATATGCCGACTTATCTGCATCAATTCTTAATGTACTGTCCTCATAGAAAATATTCATCTGTCGGCTGTCATCATCATCAAAATATCCAAAATATTCCTTAAATGCCGCCGAATCTTCTTTGTCCATTACATATTTGACACCATTTTTATTTACAGTATCATCATCTTCCCAATAATAAACTGGCTTATCTGTCACCTCTGCCGCATTAACGCTTACTTTTCCAGTCACACCACCAAATAATGTTGTTGCAACTACTGCTGTCGCTGCAATTACTTCTATGCAGCCTGTCAATTTCTTAAGCAACCTCATATTTTTCTCCTTTAAATGTAATTTAAGAATTTACTTATTATAAAATTTTCACATTTAATAAATTCCTGTTACATTTTACCCCCCCCCCCGGTATTTTTTTGTCAAGGGCTTTAATTGTGTAAATTCTTATTCAAACTTCCCGTTTTATGAAGCTCGGGAACTTACTTATTACGCAACAAATCATTTCTATTAATAACAGAACAGGCAGCATTCCCATAATGCCGCCTGTTCTGTTATTTTCTTATATCAACTTTTCTTTTCCTGATTGTAATCAGGTATATCAAACATTTTGTTTAATTCTTGTACCAATTACTCCACGCCCTTAAATATCACGTTTCTCACCGGATTAAGTGCGAATAAAAGCAACATTCCAATAACACCACACACTATGAATTCACTTGCTCCGATTGTCACAAAGAACATAGCAAATACGCCCTCTGAACCATAAGCATATCTTAATACAAATGGTACTATAAGTGTATTCGCAATAATCGGTGGTAATGGTGCAAGCCACTTATTCTTCCTTAACGCATAAGTTCCTATTGCACCAATAAGTGTCGCAATACTTCCAAATATTATATCCCATATAGCCGCACCGCCTAAGATGTTAGATAACAGACAACCTACGAACAATCCCGGTATCGCCGCTGGTGTAAAATATGGCAGAATTGTAAGTGCCTCTGCTATTCTGAACCGTATAGGTCCGAAGCTGCAATAGTTAAACATAATAACAAGCACAACATAAAGTGCCGCAATCACGGCCGCCTGTGTAATAAACGCAACCTTAAACTGTGCACTTTTAGTATTTCTATTACCGCTGTTATTTTTATTATTATTTTCAATAATATCTTTATTCTTATCCTCTTTACCTTGATTTAATGTATCCATTTTATTCTCCTTTAGTTTTGTTTTATGTGTGGAAGGTTTCGAACACACATTACTATAATCTCTGCATATATGAAACATATCACTGACACATTCCGTATAAACAGCATTCACAGACACATTATAAGACGGACAGAAATGTAAATATCTGCCCGCCTTAATCTTATATGTCACTATATTTATATGCTGTTATTCAGAGCCACGCAAAATCTGAAAGATACACAACTGCCTCTGAAAAACAATTAACACAATCCTTAAAATTTGTTAATTAGAGAGTTACACCCTGCTTAAAGATAGCTAAATCGTGGAAGCCAGCGATTTCAGCCTTTACCTTCTTACCAGAAGCAACATCTAATACAAGCTGGAAGAGTTCCTTAGCTGCATCTTCAAGTGGAAGGTCATCTGTTACAATTCTTCCTGCGTTGAAGTCTATCCAGTTGCTCTTATTGCCAGCAAGTCTTGAGTTAGTAGCAATCTTTACTGTAGGTACTGGTGATGCAAATGGTGTTCCACGTCCTGTTGTGAAAAGAACCATCTGTGCTCCTGCTGCTGCACAAGCTGTTGAAGCAACAAGGTCATTACCCGGTGCACTAAGAAGGTTAAGTCCCTTATCAGATACTCTTTCACCATAAGCTAATACACCCTTTACAAGTGATGAACCAGACTTCTGTGTACATCCAAGTGACTTATCTTCAAGTGTTGTGATACCACCATCCTTGTTTCCTGGTGATGGATTCTCATAGATTTCCTGACCATTCTTGATGAAGTATTCCTTAAAGTCATTGATAAGGTGAACTGTCTTCTCGAAAAGTTCCTTGTTAGCACATCTATTCATAAGGATAGTCTCTGCACCGAACATTTCTGGAACTTCTGTAAGGATAGTTGTACCACCCTTAGATACGAGCATATCTGAGAAAAGACCTACTGTTGGGTTAGCTGTGATACCTGATAAACCATCAGAACCACCGCACTTCATACCAACGATAAGATGCTTAGCACTAACCTTTTCTCTCTTAAATGTAGCAGCGTAAGACATAAGTTCCTTCATAATACCTTCAGCAGCTTCCTGCTCATTTTCTACATCCTGAACCTGTAAGAACTTAACTCTGTCTGGGTTAACTTCACCGATATAATCCTTAAGAACTTCAATACGGCTGTTCTCGCAACCAAGACCAAGTACAAGTACTGCACCAGCATTAGGATGGTTGATAAGGTCAGCAAGTACGTGTCTTGTATTCTCCTGATCCTCTGTTACCTGTGAACATCCGTATGGATGTGGGAAAGCAACAACTTCATCAACACCTTCTGGCTTGTTAGCTCTTGCTGTAGCTTCGATTGCTCTTGCTATTGAATTAACACAGCCAACTGTTGGGATAATCCATACTTCATTTCTTACACCAACTGTACCATTTTCACGCATATATCCTTCAAAGAACGCTTCCTCTGTTGGCTCAACGTCCTTATGTCCTTCTGGATTGTATGTGTATTCAAGAAGTTCACCGAGAGCTGTCTTTAAGTTGTGTGTATGAACCCAGCCACCAACTTCAATATCAGACTGTGCGAAACCGATTCTGAAACCATACTTTATAACTGCATCACCCTTCTTGATAGGCTTGATAACAAACTTATGTCCCTGAGGGATATCTTCTATTGTAGTAACTTCTGTACCAGCAACATTAAGTGTTGTGCCCTTAGCGATTGGCTTAAGAGCTACTGCAACATTATCATCTTTATTAATCTTAATAAAATCCTGCATAACTACCTCCTGTAATTAATATAATCTCTATGTATCATTAACCACGTACATCATAGAATTATGAAATTCAATGATTACATTCATATCATAACATTTTTATTATAACAATAAAAGGGTATAAATACACAATACCTCTTACATAACTTAAGGGCGGATGAAAAAGAACACCCGCCCTTATTAATGCTTTAAAATACGATATAAATCAATGCCGAAACTTATATTCAGCTAAGGCTTATAAATACTTTGCTGCAAACTGCCAACGCAATTATGCTAACTTTTCATCATCAAGAGCTAAATCGTTAACTACAGCTCTCATGCCTCTTTCTCTGATATCTGTAATATATCCTGTGATAACTTCTTCAAGGTCAAGAACCTTAGTAAGGTCTTCGCCACCGAAGAACTTAGTATTGCTTAAGTAAGCATGTGCGAATTCAGCTGGTGTCTTACCAGAGTTATCTCTGAAGAAATCAAGTACAGCCTTATCATCTGTGATGTTGTACTCTTCACCGTTTCTGTCACCCTTTAATACAATACCACCGTTGAACTCAGCTTCTGTCTGTGATGTATAGAAGCTCATAAGTGCTGCGATAGAGAATGTAAGGTACTTAGGAAGCTTGTTAAACTTCTTAACGTATCCTAAGAATGAAGGAAGACATCTAGCTTCCCACTTAGATACAGAGTTAAGTGAAATGCTTAATAATCTGTGATCTACGAATGGGTTAAGGAATCTGTCGATAACAGCCTTAGCGAATTCTTCACAATCTTCCTTAGAAAGTGAAAGTGTAGGAATAACTTCATTGTAAAGTGTTTCTTCCATATACTTTCTGATAACTGGATCCTTCATAGAGTTCTCTACGTTATCGTTACCAGCAAGGAATGATGCTAATACGAATGATGTATGTGAACCATTAAGGATTCTTACCTTTCTTTCCTTATATGGATGATGATCCTTTGTAAATACTACATTAAGTCCAGCTTCCTTGAATGGAAGTTCCTTCTCAAGCTGTTCAAGTGGAAGGTTAGAATCACTTTCTACAACCCAGAGACCGAATACCTCAGCTCTGTCGATAAGCTGATCTTCATAGCCCCACTCTTCGCAAAGCTTAGCAGCATCTTCTCTTGGATAACCTGGAACAATTCTATCAACAAGTGTTGGGCAGAATGAGCAGTAATTGTTAACCCAGTCCTTGAATCCATCTTCAAGACCCCAGAGTTCTATAAACTTCATAATGCACTTCTTTAATTCGATACCATTATCAGCGATAAGTTCGCAAGGAAGTAAGATAAGTCCCTTATCTGCTGCTCCGTTGAACTTCTGGTATCTCTTGTAAAGAAGCTGTGTAAGCTTACCAGGATATGTCTTAGGAGGACGAGCATTAGGATCGTTATCTGTCTCGTCAAATACGATACCTGCTTCTGTTGTATTAGAAACGATAAATCTAAGTGTTTCACTTGTACCATATTCAATGTACTTGTCATAGTCTTCGATAGCTGCTACAGCATCAACAACAGATGTAATCTGACGTGTGATTTCCTTAGGCTGTCCATCTACGAAACCTCTTAACTGAAGTGTGTACTGGCATTCCTGATCGTGGAATCTTTCAAGTGTACCAAACTCGATTGGCTTAACGATAACAACACCACCATTAAAATCTGTCTTTTCGTTAGTAACATCGAAGATATAATCTACGAATGCTCTAAGGAAGTTACCTTCACCAAACTGCATAACCTTTACAGGTCTGTCAACTGCATGTGTAATACTCTTGTTTAATCTCTGCATATTATTCCTCCATTCCGCCCACTTTAAGGGCATCTCAGCTCCACGCAGGGCGTAGACACTGACTATGAAATATCCCAGTGTTAATTAAAATATTAAGATATTCCATATTTAACATTATTGTAGCGCAGTATCACTCAGCTTTGCCGGACTACGCATTCTTAACCAGTAAATGGTATCCAAAGCGTATGTAAGCGCTTTCATTATCTTTCACAGATTATGATATACTCAAAAACATTTTTAGTCAATACTTATTTTTGTATACATTATTGTCTGTTAAATTTAATTATCAGTTATTGTTCTTCACTCATTACTAAACAATTGCACAACTCTTTAATGGTAATAATTAAGTACAATAAAAATACACTTTACATACTTGCTTTTATAATAATACCATTGTATAATCAGTTTATCAATATGTAAGTGCTTACATTAAGTGTTTTTTATGATATTTTACTACTTTTATAATTACACAATTCTGTTAATTATAATTATTCATCATAATTAATGGCCTAATGATCAACTGCACCTATATATTACATTAATGCAAGCGTTGTCCAGAGCTTACAAGAATGAGGTTAATTTATGAATATATATGATGTTTCCAATAAAGCAGGAGTATCTATTGCCACTGTTTCCCGTGTTCTTAATGGTAATGCCAAAGTATCATCAGCTACAAGAAACAAAGTATTAGATGCTATGAAAGAGCTTGATTATACACCAAATGTATTTGCAAGAGGCTTAGGACTTAATACAATGAAGACCATAGGTATAATGTGTATTGACTCCTCTGATATTTACCTTGCTAATGCTGTATATTATCTTGAACAGGAATTAAGAAAGCATGGTTATGACTCCATACTCTGCTGTACAGGTAAGGATTATACTAATAAGAAGAAATATCTTGAACTCCTGTTAAGCAAAAGAGTTGACGGCATAATACTTGCCGGTTCACAGTTTGTTGAGAATACCAATATCCACAATAATGATTACATAATTAATGCAGCTAAGGATATACCTATTGTCTTAGTGAATGGATACCTTGATGCACCTAATATATATTCTGTTATGTGCAATGATGAAATTGCCATATATAATGCAACTAACCTCTTGATTAATAATGGACATCGTAATATAGTCTACTTATACACAAGCAAGTCATACAGCGGTATGAACAAATATGCAGGATATATGAAAGCTTTGAAAGAAGCAGACATTTCGCTTCCTGAAGATTACAGACATCTATGTGGCAAGAACATTTCGCACGCCAAGGAATACCTTAATTATCTTTATAATAAAGGTATCGAATTTGATGCTGTTGTAACTTCTGATGATTCGCTTGCAGCAGGTGCAGTCAAATATGCACACTCCCACTCCATCAGTGTTCCTGATGAGCTGGAGATTATAGGGTTTAACAACTCGGTTCTTTCCATATGCACTGAACCAGAGCTTACATCTATTGACAGCCACGTTGAACAGCTTTCAACTAAAGCAGTAGATGTTCTTATGAAGGTATTGTGCGGTGAATCTGCTGATAAACACAGCATTATCACTGCTGATATTATAAAACGCAATACAACACATTTTTAATTCACAGGAGGATTATGTACTATGAAACAATTCATGGACAAAGACTTTTTACTTTCAACACCTACAGCACAGCACCTCTTCCACGACTATGCTGACAAGATGCCTATCGTTGATTATCACTGCCATATCAACCCTAAGGAAATCGCAGAAGACAGAAAGTTCGAGAACATTACACAGGTATGGCTCGGCGGTGACCACTATAAGTGGCGTCAGATGAGAACTAATGGTGTTGATGAGAAGTACATCACAGGTGATGCTACAGATCGTGAAAAGTTCCAGAAATGGGCTGAAACACTGGAGATGGCTATCGGTAATCCACTTTACCATTGGAGCCACCTTGAACTTCAGAGATATTTCGGTTACAACGGCATCTTAAATGGTGATACAGCCGAAGAAGTATGGAATCTTTGCAACGCTAAGTTACAGGAAGATTCTATGTCAGTTAGAAATCTTATAAAGCAGTCAAATGTTAAGTTAATCTGTACAACAGATGATCCAGTTGATTCACTTGAATGGCACAAGAAGCTTGCAGAAGATGATACATTTGATGTACAGGTACTCCCAGCCTGGAGACCTGACAAGGCTATGAACATCGAAAAGCCTGAATATCTTGACTACCTTAACACATTATCAGATGTAAGTGGAATTAAAGTTAACTCTTTTGCTTCTCTTATGGATGCTTTAAGAAACAGAATGCAGTTCTTTGATTCAATGGGATGCTCAGTATCTGACCATGCTCTTGAATATGTTATGTATAAGCCATACACAGATGAAGAAATCGAAGCTTTATTTGCTAAGAGATTATCTGGTAAAGCTATCACAACAGAAGAGATGAACAAGTTCAAGACAGCATTTATGGTATCTGTTGGTAAGGAATACAACAAGCTTAACTGGGTAATGCAGTTACATTATGGTACTATCCGTGATAACAACGTATTCAGATACAATCAGTTAGGTCCTGATACAGGCTTTGACTGCATCAACACTTATGACTGTTCAGCAGAGATGGCTCAGTTCCTTAACGCTCTTAACAGCACAGATGAACTTCCTAAGACTATCATCTACTCACTTAATCCATCAGTTAATGCTGCTATCGGTACTGTTATTGGATGTTTCCAGGATTCTAAGGCTGTTGGTAAGATCCAGCAGGGTTCAGCATGGTGGTTCAATGATCATAAGGTTGGTATGACTAACCAGATGACAAGTCTCGCTAACTTAAGCTTACTTGGCAACTTCATCGGTATGCTTACAGATTCAAGAAGCTTCTTATCTTATACAAGACATGAATACTTCAGAAGAATTATGTGTGAACTTATCGGTGGATGGGTTGAGAACGGTGAATACCCTAACGATGAGAAGGCTCTTAAGAAGATTGTTGAAGGCATCTCTTACAACAATGCAGTTCGTTACTTTGGTTTCGACTTATAAAATCAAGCACGGACAAATAGTATTATAGACATTCATTTGTTAATAATATTAAACTAAAATCCGCTGTATATTGAAATGTAAAATCAATATACAGCGGATTTTTATATCTTTAATCCTTAAGGCTCTTTGGCAAAAGCTGACAAAGACCACTTAGTAATTATTCTCTTTGTTTCATTATTTCTTATCTTTTCTTCTCATTGCAACTGGCTTTCTTGATACATTCTTCATCTCACTCTCATCAAGTGTATGCATCTTGCCATTGTAATCCATCTTATGCTTTGGCTTCTCTCCAACATATACCATAGATGAATTATCCCTGCTAAGCTTAGCTGAACACTCCGGACAAAATCTTCCGTATCTTATCTCTGCACCGCACATCTGGCACTTAATATACGAACCAGAACCATCTGGTATCTCAATACGGCCCTGATATAAGAACTTCTGTATAGTCTTAACGCTTACACCTGTTGCATCAGCTATTGTGACTGCATTCTGTGGTCCGTGCTTTTCAAGATAATCTCTTATCTTGCCAAATTCAGTAAATTCTTTATTACCACATTTAGGACATTCATATACCTCTCCATATGCATATATCATTCTCGTGCCACACTTAGGACATTCCTTAAGCATTGTATAATGTTCATCAAGTTCTGCCCTCATATTAATCTTCATCTTTTCATCGTCATTGATATGCTGTCTGTTGTCAACAACTCTTTTATTATTCTCCAACTTTACCCCTTCTTTCTTTTACCCTGTTTCTTACTGTCCTGATTTGCCTGTGCTGCCTTTAGTGCTGATTCATATTGTGTAGGTTCTCTTAAAGACCTCTTTAGTGCTTCCTTATTAGATTTCCCTGAACTACGGCTTGCAGCAAGGAACTGTCTTTGCTTCTCATTGATATAACGTGCCACATCAATATTGCAGGATGTAAGTGTACAGCCATAGATAATCTTCTTCTCACCTACTGTAACCTTTCTTACAATATTTCCAATAAGGCTTATACCTGTCTTCATATCATTAAACACCAGTCTTACAGGAAGATTCTCTGCATCTATATCTTCAATTTCAACAAATGAGAAACCATTCTCACTTATATCCTTAAGAATAACATTAACAGCTTTCTTATTAGAACCTATCTGGACAACCGCTCCCAGACCAAGAAACAACCTAAACGACTCTCTTCGGTTCATCTCAAATCCTTCCCCTGATGCAACTATCTTGTATACATTCTTTCCATTATTCTGGACAGTCGTTATTCCGACACCTTTCCATACTATAGGATTCTTTTCTTCTCTTAAATATATTAAATTAACCATCAAATGCCCTTCACTATTAAATGATAGTATCTTACCATCTATCCTTATCGGCTGGGCATATATATAATTCACTCCTGATTCTACACACTGTGAGTGAAATTCCAACTTTCTTTCCTTAAGACTGACCTCAATAGTTAAATTACCTTCAGCCGGAACTTCCTTAATTATCATTAATCATCTCCAGAAATATATAAATATCCATATATTCAATTAAACGTAATCAAAAATATTTAATTTAATAATAACATTTTTCACTCTTATTGAAAAGTTGTTTTTTGACATTTTAGACAACATTTTAGACATTTTCCACACATTCTATTGGAATTTCCTATTACATAAAATAAAGACTGCTAATATATACTAACATACCAGCAGCCTTTTTATCATAAACACATATAACCATAAAATGATATATAATCATCTAATGGCTACGCTATATTGTTATTATTCCTCGTCCTCAATTGGCTCGTCCCAATTGTGGTATACATTCTGAACATCATCTTCTTCATCAAGAAGTGCTAATATTCTTCTCATCTTCTTAATATCATCTTCTGATGTGAGCTCTACCATTGTCTGTGGAATCATTGTAACTTCTGCTGAAGCAAATGTAATTCCTTCGTTAGAAAGTGCATCACTTACTGTGCCAAAATCATCTGGAGCTGTAGTAATCTCATAGCTGTCTTCTTCTTCATTGAAGTCATCTGCACCTGCATCAAGGGCAATCATCATAAGATCATCTGCATCCTTATCACAATCTTCCTTAGCAACGATAATCTGTCCCTTATTATCGAACATAAATGATACACAGCCAGGTGTTCCTACATTACCGCCACCCTTAGTGAATGCATTTCTGATGTTAGAAGCAGCTCTGTTTCTATTGTCTGTTAATGCCTCAACTATAATAGCTGTTCCGTTAGGACCATATCCTTCATATGTAACTGATTCAAAGTTAGACATATCTGTACTTGCAGCCTTCTTAATAGCTCTTTCAATTGTATCATTAGGCATATTAGCAGCCTTACACTTAGTAACAACCTGTCTTAACTTACTATTATTATTAACATCAGGTCCACCTTCTTTAACGGCAACCATAATCTCCTTACCAAGTCTTGTAAAAATCTTACCCTTAGCAGCATCATTTGCAGCTTTCTTATGGGCTATGTTAGCAAATTTTGAATGTCCTGACATTTTATTTCTCCTTTAATCTACTTATCTTCTTATTTCTAATCTAAAAATACACCGACAAATATTCTATCACTATCTGGCTGAATTTTCAAGCAATTTAGCAAATTCTTCAATAGGCATAGGTTTATAATAATAGTAGCCCTGTGCATACATACAGCCATTCTCCTTTAAGAAATCAGCCTGCTCTTTTGTCTCAACACCTTCTGCAATCATATCTATTCCAAGTTCATTAATCATTCTTATGACATTGCCAAGAAGTACTTTTCCTTTATCTGTTGCTATATCATCAACAAAGGTCTTGTCTATCTTAACTTCATCTACACGCTCGCTCTTTAACATTCCAAGAGAAGAATATCCCGAACCGAAATCGTCCATTGAGAACTTAAAGCCATATCCCTGCAATGACTGAACCTTCTTAAAAAGACTGCCCTCTTCCTTAGTAAACGCACTTTCTGTTATCTCTAGCGGAATATACTTAGGATCTATACCATATTCACCGGCCATATTCTTTAAATTCTCTGTGAACTTTTCCTGATATACATGCATTCTTGATACATTAACTGATATAGGAACCGGTTCAATACCTTTATCTTCCATCATCTTAATACAGGCACATACTTTGTTCCATATAAAATTATCCACATCAATTACATATCCATTCTTCTCAAGAACAGGTATGAACTGGTCAGGATATATCATCTCCTTATCGTTCTGCCATCTTACAAGTGCCTCTCCGCCAATAATATGCCCATTGTGCATATCAACCTTGGGCTGTACATATGCTTTTATGTAGTCATTCTTAAGTGCCGGAAGCACATCATTTTCTATCTTCTTCTCCAAAAGCATAGACTCACGCATAGCATTATCATAAAACTCATATGTCTTAAATACCTTGCCCTTAATCTTCTTAATCGCAAGATCTGCGTAATCACACATAAGGCTTACATCCATATTATTATGATTAATACATATTCCAAATGCGGGAAGAACTTTGCACTGTATATTATACTGGTCTATTCTACTCCTAATCGAGTTAACAATATCAATAAGCTCCTGCTTGTCATCAAATGATGTGCATAACACAAATATGTCAGCCCTGAAATGACCTGCAACACAGAATTCCCCCTCATAATCACAAAACAATCCTGATATGTACTTAAGCAGCTTATCCGCTTCTTCACGTCCACAGAACTCATTAACTGTCTTAAAATGGTATATATCCATTCTTATAACAGCGAACTTCTTATCACTGTTATTCTTCATAAGTTCATTAGCTTCATAAAAGAATGCCTTAATTCCATATAGACCTGTAAGTGGCGACTCATTCTTCTTAGCGTTAAGAGCAGCCATCTTCTTCAACGAATAAAGATATAATTCATCACTCATAATTTTAGAATTTGTAGTATTATCTTTAGTATTATCTCCCGCATTTCCCATATTAATCTCCGTTCCTACATCTTTCTATAAATGTATATCAAGATTACTTATTGCAAATTATATCATATTACATTAAAAAAAGCAAAAAATATTGTGATATTGCATAAATTTTATACCAATATCACAATATTTTGTATGCATTCTTATATTTTCTGCAAAAGCAGCAGAATTATATGTTAAAACACCACTTAATCTTAAAGATTAGCTTTAATCTTCTCAATCATAGCAGCATATTCTTCATCTGTAAGGTATTTCTTATCTGGATTCATAAGGAATACTCCACCCCATTCATATTCGTCCTTATACTTAGGACAAAGGTGGAAGTGAAGATGATGTCCTGTATCTCCATATGCACCATAGTTAACCTTATCTGGGTTAAACGCTTTCATAATTGCTCTTGCAACTCTTGCAACATCCTCAAAGTAAGCTGCTCTTTCTTCTGCTGTAAGCTCGTTCATATCACCTACATGCTTCTTATGCGCAACGATACATCTTCCCGGATGACTCTGCTCCTTGAAAAGATATACCTTAGATGTCTCTAATTCGCATATCTTAATACCGAACTTTGCAACAAGTTCACCTTCCATACAGTATGCACAATTCTGATCTACCATATCTGTATCCTCCTTATAATTAAAATCACTATAAATAACTAATAAGCAGTCAAGCCAGCAGGTCAAACTGCTTATCAGTTAATATCTTTATATATCAATTATTAAATGTCTGAACTATCAATTATTCAGCATCTTTGATGGAGAAGCTTATTCTTCCCATCTTATCCTTACCCATGCACTTACACTTGACAACGTCACCAAGAGTAAGAACATCTTCTACCATATTAATTCTTTCCTTAGAAATCTTAGAAATGTGAACCATTCCTTCCTTTCCAGGTGCGAACTCAACAAATGCACCGAATTCCTTAATACTTACAACTTTACCTTCGTATATCTTTCCTTCTTCAAATTCATCAACAATAGTTCTGATATACTTCATAGCCTTATCCATACCAGCCTGGTCAACACCACATACTGATACAAAGCCGTCATCTGTGATATCAATCTTAACACCACATTCTTCGATGATGGCATTGATAACCTTACCACGCTGTCCAACAACTTCACCAATCTTAGCCGGATCAATTGTAGTCTGGATAATCTTAGGTGCGAATTCACCTACAGTCTTTCTTGGTTCAGCGATAGCTGGCTTCATACAAGTATCCATAATGAAAAGTCTTGCTTCTCTTGTTCTTCTTATAGCTTCTTCTACGATAGGACGTGTAAGACCATGAATCTTAATATCCATCTGGATAGCTGTTATACCTTCTGTTGTACCAGTTACCTTAAAGTCCATATCTCCGAAGAAATCTTCAAGACCCTGAATATCTGTAAGAACAACATAATCATCATCTGTATCACCTGTTACAAGGCCACAAGAGATACCTGCAACCATACTCTTAATTGGAACACCAGCAGCCATAAGTGACATACAAGATGCACAAGTTGAAGCCATTGATGTAGAACCATTAGACTCGAATGTCTCTGATACAGCACGTATTGCATATGGGAATTCCTTTTCTGAAGGAAGTACTGGAATAAGTGCTCTCTCGGCTAAAGCTCCGTGTCCAATCTCTCTACGTCCTGGTCCTCTTGAAGGCTTTGTCTCACCTACGGAGTATGAAGGGAAATTGTAGTGATGTATATATCTCTTAGTTGTAACATTATCATCAAGTCCATCCACCTTCTGTGCTTCTGATAAAGGAGCAAGTGTTACAACGTCACATATCTGTGTCTGTCCTCTTGTAAACATAGCAGAACCATGAACTCTAGGAATGATATCAACCTCTGCTGAAAGCGGTCTTATCTGGTTGATTGCACGTCCATCAGGTCTCTTATGGTCTTTTAAGATCATCTTGCGGACAGTCTTCTTCTGATACTGGTAAAGAGCTTCACCAAGTAATGCGAGATATTCTTCATTATCAGCAAATGCTTCTTTCATCTTTTCCATTATCTCATCAATGTTCTTATCTCTTGTCTGCTTGTCATCTGTGAATACAGCAACTTCCATTTCTTCTGGAGATACTACCTGTTTCATAGCTTCAAACATCTCTGCTGGAATAGCACAGCTCTCATATGAGTGCTTTTCTTTTCCAACTTCTGATACAATCTTCTCAATAAATGCAATGATTGTCTGGTTGATATCGTGAGCCATATATATAGCTTCAATCATCTTGTCCTCTGGAATGATATTAGCACCGGCTTCAATCATAATAACCTTCTGCTTAGTAGAAGCTACTGTAAGCTGAAGATCACCTTCCTGCCACTGAGCCTGTGATGGGTTAATAATGAATTCTCCGTCAATCATACCAACCTGTGTCATAGCACAAGGACCGTCAAATGGAATATCTGATATACAAGTTGCAATAGAGGCTCCAATCATAGCAACAAGCTCTGGACGGCACTCTGGATCTACTGCCATAACCATATTATTAAGTGTAACATCATTACGGTAATCCTTAGGGAATAAAGGTCTCATAGGTCTGTCTATTACTCTTGATGTAAGAATAGCATTCTCAGAAGCCTTTCCCTCTCTCTTATTAAATCCGCCAGGTATCTTGCCTACGGCATACATCTTTTCTTCAAATTCAACACTTAATGGGAAGAAATCAATTCCTTCTCTTGGCTCCTTAGATGCAGTAGCTGTTGAAAGTACCACTGTATCACCATAGTGCATAAGAGCTGCTCCGTTAGCCTGTGCACATACTCTGCCGACATCAACTCTTAATGTTCTGCCAGCTAATTCCATTGTGTACTGTTTAAACATAAATTTCCTCGTTTCCGCCTGTTATGGCTTGCTTAATTGTATTAACAGAAAGTCCGAAACAACTCAAAAACCCACTTAATTAAGTACGCTTTTGAGTGGTCTCGGTGAAATCTTTCTGTTATTAGCTTAATAATAAGTAATTACTGCCTGATTTGCAAGCATATTACCAAAAGAAAAAGGCGAAGTTATACAACTCCGCCATAAATAATTAATTACTTTCTGATTCCTAAACGTTCGATTAAGTTTCTGTAACTTTCGATGTCGTTCTTCTTTAAGTAAGAAAGTAAAGCTCTTCTCTTACCAACCATCTTTAAAAGACCTCTTCTTGAGTGATGATCCTTCTGGTTAATCTTTAAATGTTCTGTTAATTCAGCAATTCTTTCTGTTAAGATTGCAATCTGAACTTCTGGAGAACCTGTATCTCCTGCTTTTCTTCCGTAATTAGCAATAATTTCTGCTTTCTTTTCCTTAGATATCATTGTTGATTCCTCCTAAATATTAATCACCTGCCACCAAGCCTGGGGTCGGAGTGTCCCGTATCTGAGTGACGGCTCATACGTTGATAATATATCATAACACCAATATGAAATCAAGTGGATTTACAAAATAATTTCAAGATTTCAAGACATTTTCAAAATTTAATTTTAATTTAATTTTATCAAAATCACTTCAAAAATATCTTTTCAAAAACAATCTCAAAATATTTCCATTTATCTTTTATTGTATAAGAAACATCTCTTTAGCAAAGCTTGCATCACTTTCCATCTGCTTCTTTAATGCCTCAACATTTTCAAACTTCATTTCCTGCCTTAAGAAATGATAAAGTGCCACCTCAACCCTGTTTCCGTATACATCTTTATCAAAGTCAAATACATTAGTCTCAACGCTCACTTCATATCCATCACTTATTGTCGGCTTAGTACCAAGATTAGTAACACCATAATACCAGACACCATCTATTAATATTCTGGATGCATACACTCCGTTCGGTGGAAGAAGCTTAATCTCTGTAGGATATACATTAATGGTAGGTATCTCTAACTTCCTGCCAAGCTGGTTACCCTTGGCAACAATTCCTGTTATCGAATAAGGTCTGTTAAGGAGCACATTGACTGTCTCCATATGACCTAACTTTAATTCTTCCCTTACATATGTACTGCTTATATCTTTATCCTGAAACTTCTCTTTCTCTACAACAATGGTTTCATAGCCATATTTAGCTGCATTACTTATAAGAAATTCCACATTGCCGCTTCTATCCCTGCCAAAGCAATAATCAGTTCCAACGACAATTACCTTTGCTTTCAATTTATTAATCAATATATCACTTACGAATTCTTCTGGTTCCATATTCATAAGTGTTGTAGTAAATGGATACTCAACCTCGACATCTATTCCATAATTCTCGCATAACATTCTTCTCTCCGAATTAGTAGATAAAAAATGCTGGTTCTTCTGAGGACAGATACTAAGCGGAATTCTGTCAAATGTAAACATAACCGACAAAAGTCCCTGTTCCTCTGCTTTCTCTTTAACTATGGATATAAGCTTCTGATGTCCAAGATGAACACCATCAAACTTGCCAAGCGTTACAGCGCTGGACCTTTCCAGCTTGAAATCCTCCGTTCCGTGTATGTATTCCATACTGGTCTACACCGCCTTTCAGGTACATCATTTATCCTTCATAAAACATCTTCTCAAGGACAAACTGTCCCGCAATATACTGATATATGCCAACAAATGTATTGCCAGAATCATATATCCTGAATTTCTCCATATCAAGAAACTCACAATCTTCATTAACAACCGCTTCTAAAGGAAGCTTATTGCCATTATACAAAAGCTTGTTGTAAGCTTCATCTACTGTAAGTCTGGTATATGACGGAAACATAGAATCAATGCTGATAATATGTTCTTCCATCTCTCCCTTAATCATATAAGCTGCTATCTGATTAAGTGTAAGAGTATCATCAATAAGAAAATCCCCCACTCTTGTTCTTATAAGCTCCATCATACAAGCTCCACAGCCAAGTTTCTCTCCTATATCCTGACACAACGTCCTTATATAGGTTCCTTTGGAGCAGTCTACAGTAATTGTAACCGTCTTAATATCATCTTCAAGGTTAATATCATTAACCCTCAAAGAATTAATCTTTATACGGCGCGTTTTTCTCTCAACCTCTACCCCTGCTCTTGCAAGCTCATAAAGCTTCTTTCCATTAACCTTAAGTGCCGAATACATTGGGGGAATCTGATCATATTCTCCCTCAAAGCTGCTGCAAACTTCCAATATCTGTCTTTTAGTGACATTAACCTCTCTTGTCTTAAGAACAGTTCCCGATGTATCCTGAGTATCAGTAACTGTACCAAGAAGCATTACAGCCTCATAGGTCTTAGTCCAGTCTGTAATCATGGAACACAGACCCGTTCCTTTACCAAGACACACCGGAAGCACGCCAACTGCATCAGGGTCAAGTGTACCGGTATGACCTATTTTTTTCATATGAAGAATTCCACGAAGTTTTGCAACCACATCGTGTGATGTGAAACCTTTTTCTTTGTATACATTAATAATTCCGTTCATACCAACTTAACCTTTCTTAGTGATTACTCCTGTGCATACTGCTGTTCAATCATTTCGCCTATTCTGTTGACGATTTCATATACAGTGCCTTTAGCATTAAAGCCGGCAGCCCTTATATGTCCGCCGCCGCCAAAGCAGGCAGCTATCCTGCTTACATCAATCTCTTTCTTAGAACGAAGACTTACCTTATATTCATTATCGCCTGTTTCATATAAGAATATTGCAACTTCAACTCCATCAGTAAGCCTTAACTGTTCAATAATTCCTCCGAGCTCCCTGCCAGTAACTCCATAGAAATCCATTTCATCTCTTGTCACGCTTGAGAATATACATTTTCCGTCATAAAAAAGCACGCTTTCAAGAAGCGCCCTTCCAAGAATCTGGTTCTGTACATAAGACTTCTTATAAAAGCTATTATCTATTATATCAGAATAATCTATTCCCATCTGCATCATCTTTCCTGCTATCTCCATAGTGTGGAGTGATGTGCAGCTATATTTGAATACACCTGTATCGTGTATAATACCTGTGTATATACATTCAGCAGTATTCCTGCTTACTTTACCGGCATCAAATGTGTCATAAAGCACTTCACACGCTGAACTCGCTGTTGGAATAACATTATTAACATCTGCAAAACTGTCATTACTTATATGATGATCTATACATATAGTCTTATCCGCATTCTTAAAGCCGTCTGCGAATGGCTCTATTCTGTCTATTGAACTGCAATCAAGAACAATAAATGCATCAAACTTCTTATCCGGCTCAATAACATTTTTTATAGCATCAAAACCATTAAGATATGATAATTTGTCTGATGGCTGTTCAAGATAAACATTTACATCTATATCTGGTGCATTATCCTTTAAATAATTATACAGACCAAGCACTGAACCTGTGCAGTCACCATCTGGTCTTATATGCCCTGTTATACCAACTACTTTTGCAGCACCTAACTCTTCAATAATATTCATATATTACACCTTCTTACTTATTATGACTATCACTATCTTTCTGTGTAACTTCGTCTATAAGCTTAGACATATTAATTCCGTACTCAATTGACTGGTCAAGAATGAACTTGATTTCTGGTGTATTTCTTAAATTCACTGTTCTAGCAAGTTCTCTTCTTATATAGCCTTCCGCACTCTTAAGTCCTGTAATAGTGTCCTTTTGTGACTGCTCATCGCCAAGTACACTTATATATGCCTTACAAGTCTTTAAATCTGGTGCGACCTCAACAGATACAACCGATGTCATCGGATTGATTCTTGGGTCTTTGATTTCACTACGGATTATATTGCTTAGCTCTTTTAATACTTCCCCATTAATGCGGGTATTCTTAACACTATTTTTACGCATATACTCCTACTTTCTAATATATAATTATATCACTGTCAAAACCATATAGTCCAGAAAATTCAATTTTCTGGACTATCGGATAACTCTATCTAGGTACTTCTACCATTATATGAGCTTCTACAAGATCGCCTTCCTGAATCTGGCCAAAGTTCTCAAATACCATACCACATTCAGAACCGCCCTTAACTTCCTTAACATCATCCTTGAAATGCTTAAGTGTAGCGATAGGACCTTCGTATATCTGCTCTTTATCTCTTGTAATTCTTACAATTGAATCCTTAGTAATTCTACCCTCTGTAACGATAGCACCGGCAATATTACCAACACCAGAAGCCTTGAATATCTGTCTTATCTCAGCATGACCGATAATCTTTTCCTCATATATAGGCTCAAGCATACCCTTAAGAGCTGCCTCAACATCTTCAATTGCATTGTAGATTACACTGTAAAGTCTTAAATCAACCTTTTCTCTCTCAGCAACTATTCTCGCCTGATTATCAGGCTTAACATTAAAGCCGATGATAATAGCATTAGAAGCAGAAGCTAACACAACGTCTGACTCATTAATATTACCAACGCCGCCATGGATAACCTTAACGATAACTTCTTCATTAGAAAGCTTAACAAGACTCTGCTTAACAGCCTCGACTGAACCCTGTACATCAGCCTTGATAATAAGGTCGAGTTCCTTCATATTACCAGCCTGAATCTGCTCGAACAATGCATCAAGTGATACTTTATGCTTAGTATCATCAAGAAGCTTCTTCTTGCCTTCTGCAATAAATGTATCAGCAATATTTCTTGCTTCCTTCTCACTCTCTGTAGCCATAATAATTTCACCAGCATTAGGAACATCATTAAGACCGAGAATCTCTACAGGCATAGATGGAGTAGCTTCCTTAACTCTTCTTCCAGTATCATCAATCATAGCTCTTATCTTACCATAACAAGAACCTGCAGCAACTGCATCACCAACTCTTAATGTACCCTTCTGTACAAGGATAGTCGCAACTGGACCACGTCCTTTATCAAGCTCCGCTTCAATTACGATACCTCTTGCCTTACGGTTAGGGTTAGCCTTTAACTCATTAACCTCTGCTGTAAGAAGAATCATCTCAAGAAGTTCGTCAATACCTTCCTTAGTGTGAGCTGATACTGGAACAAATGTAGTTGAACCACCCCAGTCTTCTGCGATAAGTTCATATTCTGTAAGTTCCTGCTTAACCTTCTCGATATTAGCATTAGGCTTATCAATCTTATTAACAGCAACGATAATTTCAACGCCCGCTGCCTTAGCGTGGTTAATAGCTTCGATTGTCTGTGGCATAACGCCATCATCAGCTGCTACTACAAGAATAGCAATATCTGTAGCCTGTGCACCACGCATACGCATAGCTGTAAACGCTTCGTGTCCAGGAGTATCAAGGAATGTAATCTTCTGTCCATCGACATCCACCATATAAGCACCGATCTTCTGTGTAATACCGCCTGATTCCTTAGCTGTTACATGTGTTTCCCTGATTGCATCAAGTAAAGATGTCTTACCGTGGTCAACGTGTCCCATAACACAGACAACTGGTGGTCTTGCAACCATATCGTCCTCTGACTCTTCATCTTCCTTAAGAAGTTCTGCAATAACATCAACCTTAACTTCGTGGTCACATATGCAGTTGAACTCAAGTGCTATTTCTTCTGCTGTATCATAATCAACTTCCTGGTTAATTGTTACAACCTTGCCCTGTAAGAAAAGCTTCTTAACAATTGCAGATGGCTGAACCTTCATCTTATCAGCAAGTTCCTTGATAGTAAGGCTGTCTGGTAAAATGAGCTGCTTAATTGTCTCTTCTTCCTTCTTCTCCTGCTTTGGAGCCGGTTTCTTCTCTAACTTGCTGTTAGCAAATTTAAGATTTTCCTTTGCCTCATTATCTTTCTTTCTGTCATTCTTTCTTGAATCATTCTTTCTTGAGTCTGGTCTTCTTGAATCTGGCTTTGTCTCAAAAATGAAATCGTCCTTAGGTGCTGAAGAACCTCTGTCATTTCTTCTCTGACCAGAGAATCCCTGACCATCTCTTCCTGAGCGTCCGCCGTTCTGGCCGTTATTATCCCTGTTCTGGTAACCGCCATTACGGTCATTGTTTCGATCGTTTCTATAACCGCCGTTATTACGGTCATTTCTATAACCATCTCTGTTCTGGCCGTTATTGTCCCTGTTCTGGTAGCCGCCATTACGGTCATTGTTTCGATCATTTCTATAACCGCCGTTGTTTCGATCATTTCTATAACCATCTCTGTTCTGGCCATTATTATCCCTGTTCTGGTAACCGCTATTACGGTCATTGTTTCTATCGTTTCTATAACCGCCGTTGTTTCGGTCATTTCTATAACCATCTCTGTTCTGGCTGCTATTGTCCCTGTTCTGGTAACTGCCAGAACGGTCATTGTTTCTATCGTTTCTATAACCGCCGTTGTTTCGGTCATTTCTATAACCATCTCTGTTCTGGCCGTTATTGTCCCTGTTCTGGTAACTGCCAGAACGGTCATTGTTTCGATCATTTCTATAACCGCCATTATTACGGTCATTTCTATAACCATCTCTGTTATTTCTATTCTGGTTATTATCTCTATTATTATTTCTATCTCTTGAATCAGTCTTCTGGCTGTTCTGTGGGAAGTACACCTGAGAAATGTGCTTCTTATCTACATCCTTAGATGTGTTTGCTGCTTTAGTATCCTGTGTATTCTGTTCTGACTTATTACCAGTCTTATCCTGTGCCTTAATATTCTTATTCTCCTCTGATTTCACTTGTTTTTCTTCTGCCTTTTTAGGTCCTGATTTATTAGCTGTATTTCCAGCTGCTTTTGTAAACTTGCTCTTTACACTGTTTATTTCACTTTCACCAAGTCCGCTCATAGCTGTATATTTCTTGTCAGCATTGCTTAACATATCAGTTATCGCTTTTGATGAAATATTTAATTCTTTCGCCAACTCATGAACTCTCATATTTGCCATTTAACCTCTTTTCCAATACAGGAATAATATTTCTGTATTATTTACACCGATTATCTCTAATCTTGTTTAAAATGTTTCTCAATACTATTCTTAAACCCTTCATCAAGGATTGCGAGTGATGCTCTGAATTCTTTACCTATAGCATGCCCTAAGTCATCCTTATTGCTAAAGAAATACACTGGCACTTTATAATATTCACACATATTCTTAAAATTCTTTTTGGTATTATCAGATGAATCATCTGCTACTATTACCATATATGCCTTATGCTCTTTTACAGCCTTTTCAGTAGAGAACTCACCGCTTGCTACTTTTCCAGCCTTCTGTGCAAGACCTATCATTGATAATGCTCTTTTATTGTCCAAGATTATTCATCTCCTTTTCTAACTCATCATAAACAGATGCATCAACAGCCATCTTAAAAGCTCTTTCAAGTCCTCTTGACTTTCTTGCTTTCTTAAGACACTCTGCATCAGGACATATATACGCCCCTCTTCCGTTCTTCTTGCCTGTTATATCTATTATTATCTGTTCATCCTGAGTCTTTAATATCCGTATAAGCTGCTTTTTGTCTTTCATCTCATTACAGCCTATACACTGTCTTTGTGGAATCTTCTTTACTGCTGCCAAACTATCACTCTCCAATAATATTATTCTTCTACAACTTCTGTGTCAGAGGCTGCATCTTCGTTATAGTCTTCATTCAATGACATTACATTATCTGCCTGATTGTCATCATATCCTTCACTGTCTTCACCATATACGATTTCTGCGTTGTCTTTATCCATATCAGCAAATGCTTCTGGATCAGCTTCGCTCTTAATATCAATTCCGTAACCTGTAAGCTTAGCTGCAAGTCTTACATTCTGTCCTGACTTACCGATTGCAAGTGATAACTGCTGTTCTGAAACAATTATCTTAGCCTTCTTCTCTTCTTCATCTGCTACTGCTGATACAACCTTTGCCGGGCTTAAAGCATTAACGATTAACTGTGCTGGATTGTCATCCCACTCAACAATATCAATCTGTTCATTGCCAAGTTCATTAACGATATTCTTAACCCTCGCACCGTTAATACCTACGCACGCACCAACTGGATCTACATGAGGAACATTAGCTCTTACAGCCATCTTAGTTCTTGAACCTGCTTCTCTTGCGATAGCCATAATCTCAACTGTGCCGTCTTTAATCTCTGTAACTTCTTCTTCAAAAAGCTTTTTTACAAGTTCCTGTGACTTTCTTGAAATCTTAACTGATAAACCGCTTCTTTCTCTGTTGCTTACGCTTGCAACATATACCTTAATTCTGTCTCCGCATTTGAACTGCTTATCCTTAAAGTTATCATCTGCCTTAAGAACCGCCTGTGTTCTTCCAATATCAATAGTCATATCACCATTGTCGTTAATTCTCTGTACAACACCTGTAACGATTTCCTTCTCCTTAGCGTGAAGCTCGTTGTAGAGTGCATTCTTTTCCTGTTCTCTTATAGTCTGAACAATTGTATTCTTGGCATTCTTAGCTGCTTTTCTTGAGAATTCTTCTGACTTTACTTCTATAGTAATAACATCACCAAGCTGACAGGCCGGCTTAATCTTTCTTGCATCTGCAAGTGCGATTTCTGTACCAGATACATACTTTCCTTTCTTAGTATCAAGGAACTCTGGAACTTCTACTTCTTCAACTACAGTTCTGTCTGAATAAATGTGGAAATCACCTGTTCTTCTGTCAAGTACTACCCTGCCATTATCTGCCTTGTCAAATTCAGCCTTATATTCGTCCATTAATGACTTTTCTATAGCATCAAACATAATCTCTTTGTCGATTCCATTTTCTTTCTCTAAGGCTTCAATCGCAAGTATCAATTCTTTATTCATCTTCTTATCCTCCATTATTAACGACTTTAGTTATATATCTATTCAACATATGCCCATCTAATCATTGCAAGATTGCTTCTCTCAATCTTTATAAGATTATCATCAATCTCTATTGTAATGTTGTCTTTATCGTATTCCTTAAGAACGCCTGTATATTCCTTTAAGCCTTCAACAGCTTTGTAAAGCTTAATATCTATAAGTTTCCCAATACTCTTTGCATAATCCTTCTCTTTCTTTAAAGGTCTTGTAAGTCCCGGTGAACTCACTTCAAAAATGTACTGGTCAGTAATATAGTTCTCCTTATCAAGTATCTCATTAAAAGCTCTGCTTACAGCCTGACAGTCATCAATTGTAACTCCACCTTCTTTATCTATGTAGACACGCAGATACCAGTCCTGACCCTCTTTAATGTAATCCACATCAAAAAGTTCTACATTATTAGCTTCAACAATTGGCATTATAAGCTTTTCTGTCTTAGCTTCATAATCTTCTCTCTTACCCATTACTACCTCTTTCTTTTAATAATATTCAGTTTTCATTCTGCATTAATCAAACAATAATTATATTGCAAAAACGAAAGAGTGGACATAAAGCCCACTCTTTCGAATCAATTATAACGCAGAATAGCTTATAGGGGAGTCGAACCCCTGTCTTCGCCGTGAGAGGGCGACGTCTTAACCACTTGACCAATAAGCCATATCTTAAGTCTTGCTTTGTGTTAGCTGCTATCGCAAAGCACTTCATTATAATACACGACCCAGTGTAATTCGTCAAGCACTTTTTTGAAAAATTTTTGAAAAAATTTTAAAAAATCCAAAAACAAATCCTTATAGGTGCTATAAGCCGCTAAAACGCTGGGTTCATGTCTTACAAATATTTTTATTTAAGCTTGCTGTATTGCTTCATTTGATGCTCCGATAGGAAATACCATTTCTTTTGCGTGTGCTCTCATAGCTTCATCTTCATAAGGCAAATCACCTTCATTTACATTCCACACTTCCTTGGCAAGATTAAATACTGCCCACGCTTTTGGCCAGCCTGCGTAAAATGCAACGTGTGTTATAACAGCCGCAATTTCCTTCTGGGTTACGCCGTGTGCCTTGGCATTCTGTAAATGGAACTTAAGCGAAGAATCTGTTATTCCCATAGACATAAGCGAAACTACCGTTATAATGCTTCTTGTCTTTACATCAATATCCTGATTGTTCCAATTCTCACCAAAAAGCACATCGTCATTAAAATGTGCAAACTGTGGAGCATATTCTCCTAAAGCTGTTCTTCCTGCTGTCTGTACTATTTTACCCATAACAATCCTCTTTTCTATATTTCTCTAATTAAAGTTTACCGCCATATACTGGGAAGCCACTGCTCTCACCATAATTTTCAATTTTCTTGAAATTCTTAAGAGTTTCCATATCCTCTGCACTGATTTCAAAATTTACTTCTGCATTACTCTTCATATGCTCAGGATCAGCTGTCTTTGGAAGTGCTATTGCTCCAAGCTGTAATGTATATCTGATGCAAAGCTGTGGAATGGTAACACCATATTTATCAGCTATCACTTTAATCTCTGGCTGGTTAAGAATTTCACCGTGTGCTATAGGTGAATATGCTTCTACTACTATTCCCCGCTTCTGGCAGTATTCTACAAGTTCTAATGGCGTGTTGCTTATATGAAGAAGAATCTGGTTAACCATCGGCTTAACCTCTGCTGTTTCTAAAAGACTTTCAATATCACCAATCTGGAAATTAGATATACCAATTGCCTTAAGCTTTCCTTCCTTATAAGCATCTTCCAATGCCCTCCATGCAGCTCTGTTACCTTCTACATATCTGTCATCACTCTGATTAACCTCTAACCAAGGCTGTGGTGAATGAATAATCATCATATCAAGGTAATCAAGTCCCATTTTTTCAAGTGTCTCATCAATACCAGCTTTAGCTTCCTTGTATGTCTTATGTTCAGCGGCAACCTTTGATACTACAAAAAGTTTCTCTCTTGAAACTCCGCAATTACGCACTCCTTCACCGACACCTCTTTCATTGCCATATGCCTGTGCTGTATCAATATGTCTGTATCCAAGCTTTACCGCTTCTTTTACAGCATCTGCAACCTTTGCATCGTCAATAAACCAAGTACCAAGTCCAAGCTGTGGAATTCTCACTCCGTTGTTAAGTGTTAAAGTATTATTATACATTCCCATTGCTCCTTTTCTAAAATGTATTATCGTTTATGTGTTTATCTTAATACTTTGACTCAACTCCAAGTCAAGGGGGTGGTGAGAAATTTCATTACAATATTTATCTACATAATCTTGTTACCAACTTTTGAATATTTCAGACATTCTTTGCAATATATTGACATATTAACTATCCAGATAAGACACACAACAAATGAAGGGAGAAAACCAATTCCAAACATAAGTGCACTGATTGCAAGAATAACTGCAAGTACACTGCACATACTATTCGTTATATTAAATGCTTTAAATGCACATTTCCCAACTATAATCTTCTCTGCTTCATCACAGGTTTCAAGCCATTTCTTCTGGAACTTCATATCATATACCGATGCCGTCTTTTCAGGATTCATTATCTTTACACAGTCAACACTTTTCTGTTGTATAATAACAACCTCTGCCATAATCCCTAAAAATGCTGCAATGCTAACAGTTAATCCTATCATATTGTTAACACTTTCAAACATTGCTGTACCACCTGAATATGATGCCGCAATAAGAAAATATGAAATTATAAGTGCTCCACTTGAAACCCATTGAATTATAGAAAGCTTCTCTTCGACACCATCTGATACTTCTTCGTCTTCACCATCCCACTGTGATAACTGCTTCTTAGCCTTCCTGTAGTATGGCACTAATACTATAGGAATTATAACTGCAATAGCAAGCATAATCCAAGGTGCAGTTAATTCAACATAATTACTAACTACCACTTTAAAATCCCCTGACATTGTATCAATTCCATTTGCTCCAACAAGATACCCAGCTACACCTCCGATTAAAGCTCCTACAATACAAAGCAATATGAACTTAGGCAATGCCTTTCTGTTTGCTTTCTTAATTTCTTCATTTCCCATCATTATCTTCCTCCTGTAAATAAAATACTTCTTCCACAGTAACGCCGCATACTTTTGCAATCGTTAATGCAAGAGTGACAGACGGCGAATAATCGCCCCTTTCTATAAGACTGATTGTCTGTCTTGACACTCCGCACAGTCTTCCCATCTCCTGCTGATTGACATCCAGCGCAGCTCTGCGTTCTTTCAGCCGATTTCGCAGTATCATACTACACCTCCATATGACAACTTTTATTATTTATCTGACAACTTTCATTGCTATAATGACAACTTTTTTTGTCATTTTGCATTATACTCTTGTCATTATACACTGTCAATACCAAATAGCCAAAACGATACTCAATTTTAAATAATTCCTGAAGCCACTTATCACACCAGCTTGATATTGGAAGAAGCTCTCTTAGAGAGGCTATGAAGCTTCTTGCCTCCCGCAATATTGTAACTATCAAACAGGGTTCTGGAACATATGTAGCCTCATCACCTGGTATAGTAGACGATCCTTTTGGCTTTACATTCATATCAGATAAGAAGAAGCTTGTGCAGGATCTGCTGGAAATACGTTTTTTACTTGAGCCTTCTATTGCTGCTATGTCAGCAACCTATGCTGATAAGAATGACATCAGCAAAATCATCAGATTATGTGATGAGGTTGAGGAGCTTATGGAACAAAAAAAAGACCATACACAAAAAGATATAGAATTCCACACCGCTATTGCTATGGGAAGCAAGAATCTTGTCATTCCAAGATTAATCCCAATAATAAACAGCTCTATCCCTCTTTTTGTTGAAACAACCGGCAACATCCTTAAAACTGAAACCATCGAAACTCATCGTGAAATAGCGGAGGCTATCGCAGAACATAATGCTGTCCGTGCCCAGGATGCTATGTATATGCATCTTATGTACAATAAAAGGTGTATTAATTCTTCAAAATAATACACCTTTATTAAACATTATACATTTTATTCAATTTAGCTTTAACCTATAATCTCATATATATACTTCATATCCATATTCTCACGGATCACATCTGCCAGCTTATCATATTCTCTCTGCTTGTATTCATCAAAGCTTATTCTGACACCACTCTTTGATGTAATACCATACCTTGCACAGAGCATATTGATTAAGCTGTCGCAGAATTCCTGTCCATCGAATATCCCATGCATATAAGTTCCTGCTGTATTGCCCCGTACACAGCCATCCATATATTCGGTCTTATCAACAGTATTGAATATTCTTGCAAATGGATTCGCACCATCTTCACTTATTGTACTTTCACCCATATGTATTTCATAGCCTTTACATTTCTTCTGTCCAAGCATTTCCCACATTCCAGATTGTATACAAGTTATCCCCTGCACTCTTGTACGATGTTTATTCTTTGAAAATTTGGTTGTTACCGGAAGCAGTCCCATTCCTGCTACAACTTCTCCAGTTTCTGCACCACACGAATCATCAATGACATTTCCTAACATTTGAAAGCCACCGCATATTCCAAATACCGGAATATCCTGTCTCGAACATTTTATAATCTGTGCTTCCATCCCATTTTTACGAAGCCATTTTAAATCATTAATTGTATTCTTGCTTCCCGGAAGAATTATGAGGTCGGGATTTCCAATCTGTTCTGCCTTGTCTGCATAACGCAGATTGACCTCTTCAATACGCTCAAGTGCATTAAAATCCGTAAAATTAGAAATGTGAGGCACACGTATTACTACTATGTCGAACTGCTCATCTGACATATGTGCATTGTAGGCTGATGGCTCAATCCGTGAAGCAAGGCTGTCTTCATCATCAATGTCAAACTTAACATAAGGAATTACACCTGCAACCGGAATTGGACATATATCATATAACTGTTTTATGCCCGGCTCTAATATTCTCTTATCTCCACGGAACTTATTCATAACAAGACCTTTTACACGCCTGCGTTCTTCTTCCTCTAACAGCATAATTGTTCCAACAAGCTGTGCAAATACACCACCTCTGTCAATATCACCTACAAGCAGAACAGGTGCATCTACAAGCTTTGCCATTCCCATATTAACAATATCATCTTTTTTAAGGTTAATCTCTGCCGGACTGCCAGCACCCTCAAGAACAATAATGTCATACGCACTGGCAAGCTTATTATACGCTTCTAATATATCTGGAATGAGCTGCTTTTTGTACTGGAAATATTCTTTAGCCGGCATATTCTTTAATGGTATTCCATTTACAATTACCTGAGAACCAACATCACTTGTCGGTTTTAAAAGTATCGGATTCATCTCTACACAAGGGGATATCCCAGCCGCCTCTGCCTGCATAACCTGTGCCCTTCCCATCTCCAGGCCATCGGCTGTTATATATGAATTAAGTGCCATATTCTGTGACTTAAATGGTGCTACACTGTAGCCATCCTGTTTTAACACTCTTAATATTCCTGCTGTTATAATGCTCTTTCCTGCATTGGACATCGTTCCCTGAATCATCAGATTTCTTGCCATAATCACTGCACCTTCCCTGTTATCTATGTTAAATTCCTATCCTAATTAACTTTGTTATAATATTTATATATAATAATAATTTGTCCGTTATTGATATCTATGGATATATTGCCATTTTACAATTACCTATTCTTAATCTATATTATACATTTTGTTAATATATTGCTTATAAAATCAATAAGAATTTCATTATCTGTATGCTTCTTTACTGCTATGCGATAGCAGTCTGGCGGCATATTGCGGTAGCTTTGACACGAACGGATAAGAACTCCATTTTTTAATAATTCGTCCTGCAGCTGACAGCCAGCCTTATCTGACGGAAGCCTGAAAGTTATATAGTCTGCCTCAGACGGATATACGATACATTCCATAGCCGATAATTTATCTGTAAGAAATTCCCGTTCCTTCTCGATAAGCCTATATGTGTGCTCCTCGTAATCTTTATCCTTAAATGCCGCAATTCCTGCACGCTGTGCCACTGTTGATATATTCCACTCTGGAAGCTGTAAAGATATGTTGTCGATTAATTCATCATTATAACTCATCAGATATCCAAGCCTTATTCCTGCCATTGCATAGAACTTGGTATACGCATTTATTATTACAAGATTATTATAATCCTTTAGAAAACGCTTACAGCTTATCTTCTCATAATTACGGTTAAATCTTAAAAAGCACTCATCCACAACAACTATAATATTTCTTCTTCTGCATATGTCTAATATATTGATAAGAATATTTTCAGATATAATATTCCCTGTCGGATTGTTCGGATTGCATATAAAACATAGCTGGACATCAAGCTGTTCTAATCGTCCACTTACATATTCATAGCTAAAGCCATTATTACTGTCAAGCTCATAATATACAATCCCTGCTCCATACGCCTTAACTGCACGCTCATAGCCTGAAAATGAAGGTGCAGCAATGGCACATTTTTCTGGATGGACAGCCCTTACAACTGCCATTATAAGTTCTGAAGCACCATTACCACAGAGTATATTCTTAGCATTAATATTAACCTTATAAATGTTATCTGTATTAATACTCTCTTTACAGGCAATTGCATTTCTTAATGCCGTATACTTAATGTCTGGATATGTCTGATAACCACCAATATCCTGCGTAATCGCATTGCACACTTCCTGCGGCATTCCTAAAGGGTTAATATTAACCGAATAATCAAGTGTTATTTCTTTGTTGTATATATTTTTATCATATATATTTCCACCGTGTATCTGCTGTTCCATAGCTGTAACCTCTCATCTGCCTGACAATCTCTTTATCAGTATGCAATCCCCGTATCAATATGCCAATCTGATTAAAATATAATTATCTGACTACCAACATTATTATCAATCTTATTAATAACACAATAATTACCATAAGAAATGCAGTAATATATAATAAAATATTACTTCTTCCTATATCACCAGCTTCCAGCGGACGTATTGCCTCTCCTATCTGTGGCTTATGCACAAGCTTTCCAAAATAATAATTATCGCCTGATAATGCTACTTTTAAAGCTCCTGCACAGGCTGACTCTGTCTGGGCGGCATTAGGACTGCTGTGCTTTTTTCTGTCACTTTTAAATATCTTCCACGCATTCCCTATACTATAGTGTGAATTTGTTTTATCTTTTGTATTACATTTTTCTGCAAGCTGTGCAATTCCTGCTGACACAACCATAAGACAGCCGCCTATTCTTGCCGGAATAAAGTTCACAACATCATCTAACTTCGCCGCAAATCTTCCAAAGTACAAATATTTATCATTCTTATAACCTATCATTGAATCCATTGTATTAACAGCCTTATATACAAAACCGCCAGCCGCCCCGAATAACATCATATAAAATAATGGTGCAATAACTCCGTCTGATGTATTCTCTGCGACAGTTTCAACAGCTGCCCTTACAACGCCGTGTTCATCAAGCTGTTTCGTATCCCTGCCGACTATCATTGCAACGGCATTACGTGCCTGCTGTAACCCTTCTTTATCCAAAGCATAATATACCTTCATACTTTCTACTTTGAGCGATTTTACTGCCAGTATCTGATAACACATTATTGTTTCAATTACAAAGCCAAGTATCATATTAATATGATAACCAACAACCAGAATAGATACAATAACAATACCCGTTATTAACGGCGTTAATATTGCAAGCACCATACCCTTTCTGTACTTCTTAGCAGATGTATCTTTTTCTTTTAATAAAATACTTTCTAACAACGAAATAAGATTACCTATAAGGCGTACCGGATGATACAGCCAGTGAGGGTCGCCAATAAGCAGATCCAGTATATAACCACAGCCAATTGCTATTGTCTGGCATATAAATAAATTCATAAACTCCTCATTCCTTCACACACTATTACTCAGAATAAACTCATACTTTAACATATAATAGACACACATATTTATTTATAACAAACACATATTTTACTCAAGATAAATACATATCTTTACTCATAGAATACGCATATTTTTACTCACAACGTAAAAGTTCTGTATAATTATTAATGCTTCCATCTAAAGCCACATCACATATATACCCATCACCATTGCCACAATGATAATCATAATAGCCACCACCATATATCTCTGACATTACTGACATTATTGTGCCGCCGTGAATTACACATGCAATGTCCGAATAATTCAATAAACGGCATTGTTTAATCATATCATACCAGCCCTTAACACTTCTTTTCTTAAAATCCGCAACATCTTCTCCTTGTGGAAATGGTATCGTTGCATTACTGTCAATCCATCTCTGGTACTGCTCATTGCCAGAAAGTTCTTTATAATTCTTTCCTTCAAATATGCCAAAATCACATTCCCTGAAATCTGGCACTATATGCTGTTTATATTCAGGATATATAAGCTCTGCCGTCTGCCTGCACCTTTTCATAGGACTTACATATACTGCCTGTACCTCTTGGTAATAACCTGCCTTAATATTATTATGTATGCTCTCAATCCCAGAAGCACATAAGTCCTCATCAGTTATGCCTATATACCTTTTTTTGATATTACCTGCTGTTGCACCATGTCTGATTAATACAATCTTCATATTATTCACCTTTCAGGCATTGTCCTATGCCACACGCTATACGCTCTACCCTGTCAGCCTTTTTTACAGCCCTGCAAAGCATACGCCCAACTGTTTCACGGTATATTCTGTCCTCTTTTTCCAAAGGAACTATGCCACTGCCAATCTCATCGCATATTATTATAATTGATGGATTGCCAGCATAAATGGTATCTATAAGCGTATCTGTACATTTCCCATCTTTAAGCAGTCTTTTTATAAGCAGATGAAAATGATTTAATATACAGGCATTTTTTATATCTTCAATACTGCAATATGCTCCATCAGCTATATTATTATTGCATATTTTATTTTTAATGCACTTATCATCTTCTGAATATATATTACTCATTGTATCTTCTGCATTACCACACAATTCTTTAACTATATTTTTCCTGCCACATACATAATCAAGCTTTCCCTGATAAGCTCCGCCAAAATATAATTCCATATTATTCCTCGTTTCTGTGCACATTTTTATTCACTAAAGCAATGCTATAACAGCAACAGCTATTGTCATACACAGTTCACTTACACATAGCAGATACCCTGCAAGGTCGCCCGTCACTCCACCGAACTGCTTATATGCCATATATCTGTAATACAATAAAACCACGAATGCCACAACGATAACTACAACAGCACCTGTAACACTGCAAAGGCACATAAGTATAACACATATAATTAACTGTACCGCAAGCATTACATTTACACATTTTACTGCTGTTGCACTTGTAAATGTATGCAACATTCCATTGTTCCTTGCTCCTCGGAAATTAACTGCTGCCAGACCACTTATAATTCTTGACAGATAAAACGTAAGTGCCAGAAGCAAAAGTCTCATATTATCTGGCTTCTGCACAATAATATATGCCGCCGCATAATATACCGCAGAATACATAAGTAATCTTATAACTGCAAATGCTCCAATATGCGAATCCTTTAATATATCCAGCTTCTTCTCCCTGTCACCATATGAATTAAGTGCATCACTTGTATCCATATAGCCGTCAATGTGTATTCCCCCTGTTATCAGTACAGGAATTACTACAAGAACAAGTGTCCTGCTGATATCCGGCACATTTAGCAGACCGCTGATATACACCCAGCCATATATGACTGCACCTATAACAAGACCTGCTAACGGAAAGAAGCCCATTACATATCTCATATCTTTTTCTTCTAATTCCAAATGCGGCATTGGTATTTTAGAATACATTGAAAATGCAATTACCAATGATTTAATTACCGACATAACTGATATCCCCCTTTAATACTACAGGAATAGTGTATACAACCTCAACAACTGTGTCTGCTGCCTTTGCAAGCTTTACATTAAGCTCTCCAAGCCGTCTTATATAATCAGTTGTGCTATCATCATATTCACACCCGTCTGAAAACACTTCATTAGTCACAATTACAAGGTGACTGCACTCTGAATACAACTGCATACATTCAGCAAATATATTATCTGGATGTCCGTTTTCTTCAAAGCATTCATTAGCAAGAAGATTAGACATACACTCAACCAATACTACCGGTTTTGTATCTCTTTTACATCCTTTAAGTGCACCACCTATATTCTGATACTGCTCTATCGTTTCAAAGCCTTTGCCATCACGCTGCAGCTTGTGCTTCTTAACCCTGCTTCTGCCGTCTTCTCCATATGGATACATAGTAGCCACATAATATTTTTTATTGTCCTTTGCAAGCTGACAGCTTATCTGCTCGGCATATTCTGACTTGCCACTGCCGCTTACTCCTGTAACCATAATCAACATTTTTCGTAATCCTCATAGGCAGTTATGCGTATATCATCAAATGTAGTATTTTCCCTGTACACCTGCAAAGCCATATCAAGAAGAGAAAACATCATAACCGCACCTGTTCCCTCTCCAAGTGCAAGCTCTCCGTGTATAACAGCCTTCCTTCCAAGTTCGTTAAGCAGAGCTTTCATCGCAGGCTCTTTTCCCTGATGTGAAGCTATTATGTAATCACCAATCTGACTATTCAACCTTACTGCAATAAGTGCCGCAACTGCCGAGATAACACCATCTATAACAACAGGTATTCCATAAAGTGCACAACCAATATATACTCCGACAAGCCCTGCAATATCGAGTCCGCCTATATTCTGTAAAAGACCTAATGGATTGTCCTGGCAGCTTCCATACATTTCTTTAGCTCTGGTAATAACTTCTATCTTTTTCTTAAGACCTTTATCATCAAGCCCTGCACCTCTGCCTGTTGCCATATGTGGCTCAAGATTTAAAAGTATGCAGGCAAGTGCCGTGCTTGTGGTTGTATTGCCTATTCCCATCTCTCCTGTTGCAAGAATATTATACCTCTGTTCCTTACACTCCTTAACCTGTGTAATTCCTGCATATATAGCCTGTATAAGCTGTTCCTCTGACATTGCCGGCTCTTTAAGGAAATTATTAGTTCCAGACATAACCCTCTTATTGACAAGCCCCTTATAAGTTCCTACATCTGTTCCGTCCTCAAGCGTATCCATGGCAATTCCAACATTCACAGGAATAACATCTGCATTGGCATATGCCGCCATTCTGCATACACTTGATATTCCGTCTGCCATATTACAGCTCACTATCGCGGTTACCTCCTGTCCTGTCTGGGTAACACTTTCTTCAACTATGCCATTGTCTGCACACATTACAATAACAGCACGTCTGTCAATATTGACATCTGCTGTATGCTCGATTCCTGCTATCTGGCTTATTATTTCCTCCATAAGTCCGAGCCCGTGCAGTGGCTTTGCTATCCCATTCCAATGACTACGTGCTTTTTGTACACTATCTTTACTGCTTGCCTTTATCTTTGACAGTTCTGGAATAAGACTTTTAATATCAGAACCTAATTCTGGAATAAAACTTTTAATATCATGACCTTCAAGCCTGTCATTATATTTTTTATAATTCTTTCTATAGCTGACACAGGCATTTATGAAATTATCTGCCACCTGTTCATTGCCATAGAAATATATATGTGGAAATCCAGCATACAACGTATCACTTCCATAACCGGCTGATGCTATACTGTTATCTGAAGCTTTCTTTATCTCATAATCTTCACCAGGGCAGTCACTATTCCAGTAATGGAATTCGTGTGCACGAAAGCTTTCATTCGTAGAGGCAATCAGTGTATCTTTCTTTGCCGTAAGCGTCATATAGCCAAAACGCTGTAGTCTTCCTGCATTATATCCCATTCCTTTTATAATTCCTGCCATAGGATATTTATCTTTTTCTGGTGTTTCTAAGTATTCGTGCAGATAAAGAAATCCTCCACATTCTGCTATGCAGGGAAGTCCTTCTTTTATCTTCTTTGCAATATCATTCCTCATTGATACATTTTCTGACAACGCTTTGGCGTGAAGCTCTGGATAACCGCCATATAGTAACAACCCGTCTATATTATCCGGAAGCTTATTATCTGCAAGTGGACTAAAATACACTATCTCACAACCGCACTGCCTTAGATAATCTATATTATCATCATAAAGAAAACAGAAAGCTTCATCTTTTGCAACTGCAATCCTTACATCTTTTTTATCTATGCTCTTATGTATGGCTTCCAGCTTTGAAGCATTTTCTGCAATTCTAAGTATTCCTTCTATATCAACGCTTTCCCTCATCTGCTCTGCAATAGAGCTGATTTTTTTCTGAAAATGTTCCACCTCTGCCGAGGTCACAAGACCAAGATGACGGCTTTCAAGCACAGCATTTTTCTTATATGGCATATAGCCTAGTGGTTCTATCCCCATATCTTTAACTATGCGTGCGGCATTACCATATAACCTGTCTGAAAGATTATTAAAGATTACACCTTTGATATTATTGTTCTTTTCATATCCAAGATAACCCTTTACAACTGCGCCGATTGAATTACTCATTCCACGGCAGTTCACTATAAGAATAACCGGCGTATCTGTAATGTCTGCTATCTCATAAGAACTTCCCTTTGTGCTAAAGCCCTGTCCGTCATAGTAGCCCATAACTCCCTCTACAATAGTTATATCACTCTTATCCTCTTTACCTGCAAGCAGATATTTTATTGTTGCATTATCACAAAACCAGCTGTCAAGATTACCTGTGCTCATATTTAACACACGCGAATGAAACATAGAATCTATATAATCAGGCCCGCATTTTAACGCTGATATATTAAGTCCCATATCTTTAAAACACTGGCATAGACCGCAGACAATTGTTGTCTTGCCACTTCCACTGCCTGTCCCTGCTATCATTATACGGCTCACTTTGCACCTCTTCCTTCTATAATAAATACTGGATTATTCGCAGACATCATATGATATCTGCCCCTTTTCTTTACCTCTGTCACTGCAATCTGGACTATATCAAGGACATTCATACCATTCTTTTCCATTAATGAAATAGTATTGTTAAGTGTTTCTAATGTCACTGCCGTAACCACAATATGGACATATGGATTTTTCTTAAGAATACTGCTGAAAATGTATTCTAACTCTCCACCGCTTCCACCAATAAATACTTTATCGGGTACTGGCAGACTGTCAATAACAGCCGCCGCATTGCCGTGTATAATCTCTATATTATTAAGTCCGAATTTTTCTGCATTTTTAGCTATAAGACTACAGCCCTCTTCTGTCCTCTCAACTGCATACACTGTTCCGTAAAGTGCGTGAAGTGCAAGCTCCACTGTGACAGAGCCTGTTCCTGCACCTATATCATATACGCAGGAATTCTTAGATACCGCCATTCGGCTTACAACGCTTGCACGGATTTCCCTTTTCGTCATCGGCACATCAGAACGGATAAAACTGCTGTCAGCAATTCCTGTTATTGAAAATGCACGCGAATGTTCATTATAAACTGCCAATACCGTAAGTCCTTCTGAAATATATTCAGTAAATTCAGACACATTTCCATTAGTTATCTTCTCATTATCATATGAAAGATTTTCACCAATCCATATATGTGCCTGTCCAAGTCCTGCCCTATAAAGCTCCTGGCATATCTGTGATACATTTCCCTGTGTCAGAAAATATGTCAATTCATTTTGTAAAACTACAGGTATATAGCTTTGTTTCTTACCGTGCAGGCTTACAAAAGCTGCGTTCTCCCAAGACTTTCCTATCTTTGCCGCAAGATATATTACAGAAGATACACCTGCCATAATGCTGTATTCATACTTTCCAGCAAGTGCCTCTGCAAGCTTCTTTGCACCGCTGTAAAAGCCTGTATCACCTGACATAAGCACAACGTAGTTATTGGCATTTTCATTATCAATAATATCTATTATGTCTTTTGCTGTTACTGCATAAAATGTCTTCTTATCTGTGTATTCTTCTATCAGCCTTTTAGAACCAATCAGCACCTCTGAATTATCAATTGCTTCCTTTACTTCCTCTGTAAGACAGCTTTTACTGCCCGGCCCCACACCAGCTATAATTACCCTTTTCATTATTCACTCCACCTTAATTCATTAACATTATAGACAGCCATTTTCCTAAAACTTTATAACTCTAAAACCACATAGCTTTTAGGCTTTATAACCCTTTTGTCTTAAGATATTTAATAAGCTCTGGCAGGCTTACTCCATTTTCTTCTACTGGACGTTTTATTACTATACAGTCAATGCCTGTATTCTCTGTGGCAGACACCTTTTCTTCATATCCGCCATTACTGCCAGACTCCTTTGTCACAAGAACACCTATATTAAACTGTCTTATTACTGCCTCATTTAATTCCTGTGAAAATGGTCCCTGCATACCTATTAAATGTGACGGCATAATCCCTGCTTCTATTGCACTCTGTAACATTTCAGGATTAGGAAGAAGCCTTAAATATACTCTCTCTTTATAATCTGTAATATAGACATACTCTGGTATATTCTTACTGCCTGTCGTCATAAGAATATTTTTACTATTATGCTGTTCACTGTTAAGTAGTTCTACTACATCTTTTATTGACTTAACATATGTAATGTTATCTGACTTAAACTCTGGCTTTTTGTCATTATCTTCCCTTAATACCCTCACATAAGAAATGTTCTTGCTGTCACACACATTTTTAATATTATGTGTAACCTGTGTAGCATATGGGTGCGTGGCATCAATAACTATATATGGCTTTTTAGCTTCTAACTCCTTTAGCATATCAGCCTCATCCATTCTACCAGTATGTATATGCACATTATCAGCCTGCGGCAGTAATTCCCTGCCATATTCAGTCGTTACATATACATAAGTGTCACAGTTCTTTCCTGTAAGATATTCACATAACTTTCTGCCCTCTGTTGTCCCCGCAAAAAGCATTATCGTCTTTCTCATACAACCTTATATCCTCTTGGTGTAACCATTTTCCCATTAATTACCTTAGTATGGCTGTTGCCTATGTATATTGTTGTAAACATATCCGCTTTAAAATCCGCAAGCTCCTTTAATGTAAGAATTCCTGTAGTTTCGTTCTCTCTTCCTATGTTTCTTACATAACCGCACACTGTATCCGGTGACTGTACCTTTAATACAATATCGCAGGCTTCCTTTAAATATCCGCTTCTTCTGCGGCTTGATGGGTTATATATGCACATTACCATATCGCTGTCAGCCATCGCCTTTATTCTTTTCTTAATAAGCTCCCAAGGTGTCATACAGTCACTTAAGCTGATAACCGCAAAATCGTGTGACAATGGTGCACCAAGGCAGGCTGAACCACTGCTTGCGGCTGTTACACCTGATATAACCTTAATATCCAGATTATCCTCTGCAAGCTCATATACAAGGCTTGCCATACCATATATACCGCTATCTCCACTGCATACAAGCACTACCTCTTTTCCTTCTTTAGCTGTATCTATTGCATACTGACAGCGTTCCTTTTCCTGCATCATATTAGTTGAATAGTACTCTTTATCTGGAAAATACTGCTTTAATATATCAACATATGTAGTATATCCAACTATCAGGTCAGCACCAGCTATTGCGACTGATGCCTCCAGTGTCATATTATCTTTTGCTCCGCTTCCAAAACCTACTATCCTAAGCATAATCTACTCCTTATTTTTCTGTGCCACTCTGTAAATAGCTACTGTAACTCCGTTATCTGCTGTCTTTCCTACAAGCTTTTCTCCACCAGAAGACGCGGCACCCGCACTGCGTTCACATACATTTCCTACACCTATCTGTTCTTCAACAAAAGCTGAAGATACAAAGTCACCTTCAACATCTCTTAAATATTCAGGCGTATATGTCTTATATGGCACTTTACATTTTCTTGCAAATTCAATTATTCCTGCTTCATCTGCTTTTCTGTCAACCGAAGCCACAACAGCAATTGCTTCCAGCAAAAGCCCTGCTTTATCAAATGTTTTCTTAACAGCCCGCTCTATTTCATGTGCTGACTTGCCTTTTTTACAGCCAATTCCTACAGCAAGCTCCTGTGGTACAAGCTTTAATGTGCGCTTAAATACTATTTTATCGTCTTTGCCTGTAATTATCTGTACACCGCTTTCATACTCATTATTACTATTATCAGTATATTTAATCTGTCCGTTCCAGCGTTCTTCTGTTACTTTTAACAGGTTCTTATATTTATCATTGCCTGTTATTCCAACAGGCTCATTATTTAATATCCTGCCTGATATGTCTTTTATCATAACCGGATTAACTATTCTCATATTATGTTCCGTGGCAAATATATCAACTGCAAACATTCCTCTTGCATCGGTCGCTGTAGTAATTACCGGCATTGCACCTATCCTGACAGCAAGCTTACTGCACCACTCATTAGCTCTGCCAATATGACCTGATAGAAGTGATATAAGATACTTTCCGCCCTCATCTGCAACAAGCACCGCCGGGTCTGTAACCTTGCTTTTAAGGTATGGTGCTATAGTTCTTACAGCTATTGCAACAGCACACACAAATAATATTCTGTCACTTACTGCAAACTCGCTCTTTATAACACTTCCAACCGCCACAAATGGTACTGCCTCATTCTTATAAGTATCTGCACATCTTTGGTGACAGTATATTATTACTTCACCGTCCATTGCCTCACTGGCTTTCTTTGCTACCTTCATCCCCTCGTGTGTGAAGGTTATTATAATTGTTCTCATTTTCTATACTCCGTAGTGAACTCTGGGTCATACAATTTAGAAAAACTATATTTGTCCCCAAGAAATTCCCCGACCAATACAAGTGCAGTTCTTGTAATGCCTGCTTTCCTTGCTTCACTGTCAAGATCTTTCAATGTTGTGCGTATGCATTTCTCATCTTCCCAGCTTACCTTATAACATAACGCACAAGGCGTGTCTGGTGTAAATGCTCCTTTATATAATTCTTCTTTAAGTTCCTCTAAATGTGATGAGCTTAAGAATACAGCCATTGATGTACCGTGCTGTGCAAGCTTTGCTATGCTCTCATTATCTGGAACCGGGGTTCTGCCCGGCATTCTTGTAATAATTACTGTCTGTGCTACATCTGGAACTGTATACTCACATTTAACTGCCGATGCAGCTGCAAGGAAACTGCTCACTCCAGGACATATCTCACAGGTAATTCCGTATTTGGCAAGTTCTTCAATCTGCTCTCTTATTGCACCATATAATGACGGATCTCCTGTATGAAGGCGCACTATATTCTTTCCCTCGCCCTCTGCTTTTACAATCACATCAATAACTTCCCTGAGGTTCATATATGCACTGTTATATATCTCACAATCCTTCTTTGCATACTCTAATAATTCCTCATTTACAAGTGAACCTGCGTATATAATTACATCCGCTTCATTAAGCATACGCATACCTCTGACTGTAATTAAATCCTTCGCTCCCGGTCCTGCTCCGACTATTTTTACCATATTTATTCTCCTGTGTCTGCTCTATATTAATTCATAATTTATGTCTATCATACATAATTCACAATTTAACTGCTTTTTATGATTTTTAACTGCTTTTTATAAGTTCCAACAGCTTATCTGCCGCCGGTGTTTTCCCTAATATTCCATATTCATTTGAAAATACAATTGCTCCAATTACTATCTTGCCACTGCTTCTTCTTTGCAATACATCTTCTATACGAAGCGTAAGCTGATACATAGTCTTCTCTAGTATGTCTGATTTCTTCAAAATTTCAAGTGCCGCCTCTGTCGTAATACAATCAAGTATCTTTAATGCTGTATCATTATCTGCACCTGCCCTTATTGCACAGGCTGACAGAACTTCCATTCGTCCGTCTGCCACTTTGGAATGTGTATTCATTATTCCTGCACCTAATTTTACAAGCTTTCCTATATGCCCCACAAGAAGCATTGCCTTAGCACCTGCATCACACACCATATCTATTGTATCGCCAATATAATTACTGCATTTTATGCTTCTTTTCAGCTCAATATTAAGTGTATTAAGCAGAAAATCCTGTCCATAATTACCCGGTGCAACAAGAAGCACTTTCTCTCCCTGTGCTATGTGCATATTAATCTCTGTCTTAATTGTATCAATAAGTGCCTGTTCACTCATAGGCTCTACAATTCCTGTTGTTCCAAGAATTGATATGCCCCCTGTAATTCCAAGGTTCGGATTAAACGTCTTCTTGGCAATATCAACTCCTTTGGGTGCTGATATTATAACTTTAAGGCTTCCCTCATAAGAATAACTTTCTGCTGCCTCTGCTACCGCCTCTTTAATCATCTTAAGAGGTACTGGATTGATTGCCGCTTCTCCAACAGCACATTTCAAGCCCTTCTTAGTAACACGTCCTACTCCTATTCCACCATCTACAATTACCCCGTCAGTATTTATAGTTCTCATTATATCTTCTTTAACATAAGTAACCTGTGCATATATCTTTATTCCATTGGTCACATCAGGGTCATCCCCACTGTCTTTCTTAATTGCACATATTACCTTATCCTCTTTAATATCTATGTCAATAACTGGAAGTGTAAGTGATACTCCCATAGGAGTTATCACTTTAATCTCTTTTACTTCCCTGCCTGACAGAAGCATATATGCCGCAGCTTTGGCGGCGGCACAGGCACAGGTTCCTGTTGTATATCCGCAGCGCATTTTCTTTTGATTTTTGTATACATATCTTTCTAACATCTGCGCCACTCTTTATCATCATCTGCCGCCATATAGAACAGTGCATTCATAATTGCGGCGGCAACATTGCTTCCGCCCTTTCTGCCCCTTGCTACTATATATGACATTCCGCTTTCTATAATTTCTTCCTTTGCACTGGCTACATTTACGAAACCAACTGGAACTCCAATAACAAGTCTTGGCACAAATATGCCCTCATCATAAAGCTCTCTTATTCTCATAAGAGCTGTTGGCGCATTGCCTACAACCATAATACAGTCTGGATTATCCTTTGCCGCCTTCTCCACGCTGACTGTTGCTCTTGTAACCTCACGCTTTGCCGCTTCACTGGCAACATCACTGTCTGCCATATAACAATTAAGCGAACAAGAAAACTTCTCTGCCATTTTGTGGCTTATTCCTGACTTCGCCATATTGGTATCTGTAACAATATCCACACCTTCTTTAATAGCTTTAAGTGCTTCCTCAATAACTCCTTTGGAAAATGTCATACTTGTTTCGTACGAGAAGTCCGCCGTTGTATGAATAACACGTTTGACAACCGGCTTATATTCAGCTGGAATATCAGTTGTCAGTTCTTTCTCGATTATTGCAAATGACTCTTTTTCAATATCCATTGGTTTCATAATATCTATTCTCCTTAGAATAATGATTTCATTGTATCTATGTCTGGCTTTGTAAGAATTCTCTTATTCTTCTTTTCTGCGTAATCTAATAATTCTTTCATTGCACTGTTAATACTGCCGATTGGACAGCCTGTATCTATAACATAATCTGCCTCATCAATTCTTTTACAGGCTTTATCTAATGTCTCTTTTCCTATAGGCTCAAACATTTTCTCTGTGACAATATCTGCCGCCAGTGCTTTGGCTATCGGATAATCACAGTCATTTTCATAAAGAATCCCTGCTGTAAATGCAATACCAATACGCTGTAATTCCCTGTATATTAATATTCCAGTTCCAGCACCGCCAGCTACGAATACCTTCGGTGTACCCTCCGGCTTCTTTAATTCTGTACTTCCATACATACAATTATACGTTCCGTGTGTTAATCCGTAAAGCCTGCTTATGCGTTCATCTGTAAATATCTTTTCTGGTCTTCCAAATTCTATCTTTCTATCTGCACCAACACACATAACATAGTCTGCTATCTTAGCCGCAAGTTCTATTTCGTGTAAAGATACAATAACGGCGACATTATCATTAACAGCCATCTCCTGCAGTATATCCAGAAGCTCAATTTTATGTCTTATGTCAAGAAATGAAGTCGGCTCATCAAGCACTATGACCTCAGGCTTCTGGCATATTGCCCTTGCAAGCATAATTCTCTGGCGCTGTCCATCACTAATCTGTGAAAAATCATTATCTGCTATATCAATTGCTGATACCTTCTTTAATGACTCATTTACTATTTGTTCATCTTCTTTGGTAAGTCTTCCAAAATAATTAGTGTACGGATATCTTCCCATTGCGACAACATCACGGCACGTCATCATCTCGGTCTTAATCTTTTCTGTAAGCACAACAGACATAGTCTTAGCGTATTCTTTACTTGTGTAATCGCTTATTTTCCTGCCTTTTATATATATATTGCCACCTATAGGACTCATTTCCTTTATAAGATTCTTTATTATTGTAGACTTTCCTGCACCATTAGGTCCGATTAATACGAGGATTTCACCTTTATTAACCTTAAGTGCTATATCTGACAGAAGCACTTTTTTATGATAACCTACACATAAATCCTCTGTCTGTACATATATCTGTTCCATATATTTCTCCACTTTCCATTTCCTTACAACAATTATCTCTTCTGCTTTACCATAAGCCATATAACAACTGGTGCACCAAATACTGCTGTAACTGTTCCTATCGCAAGCTCTGATGGTGAGAATATTGTTCTTGCAATAAGGTCACAGAACATACAAAACACCGAACCGCATAAGAATATTGCAGGAATTGTAACAATCGGCTTTGTTGTCTTAAGTGATAATCTTGTAATATGTGGAACTGCAATTCCAACGAACGATATAGGACCCGCCAGTGCTGTAACACAAGCTGAAAGGAGGCTCGAAAGCAGTACAATACATACCCTGAAGAACTTTATATTAATTCCCATACTCTGCGCATATCCCTCACCTAAAAGATAAGCGCTGATTGGCTTAGAAAAAAGAAATGTAATAACTGCTGTTGGAAATACAACTACAGCCGCAAGCTTTACTGTTGGCCACGAACTTCCTGAAAAGCTTCCCATAGCCCAGTGTGTGAGATTGGCAATGTCTGAATCATTCGCAAATGTAATACAAAGGTCTGTTATTGCAGAACATATATAGCTAATCATAATTCCCACAACCAGGAGCATAGACATGCTCTTAACTTTATTAGCAAATATAAGTACATAAAGCATTGCAAGCAGTGAACCGACAAATGCCGCCGCAACCTGTGCCCAGAGCGGCATACCTGATACATACTTTAAAAGAAATATCATTGTGATTGCAACAAACATTTTCGCACCAGATGAAATCCCAAGCACGAATGGTCCTGCTATTGGATTTCTGAAAAATGTCTGTAACAGAAATCCTGACAATGACAAAGCACCGCCCAAAATAGCCGCCATACATAATCGTGGAAGTCGTATTTTCCAGATAATATTGTATTCAGGTGTTCCCATATCACCCTTTAAGAATATAATTCTGAAAATTCTCGCAGGAGATATATGGATATTACCTGTATTAATATTTAATATAACCGCCACAACAAGTAATACTGCAAGCAGTATATATACAAGCTGGTAGCGGAGTATCTGTTTTATCTGCATATTTTCTCCATTCTGATAATTACTGCAATTTGCGTTATTATTGTAATTTTTAATATTATTGCATTTCTAATATTATTGTAATTCTAATATCATTGCATTTTTAATATTATTGCAAAATGACTGCCCCATTAAGTATAATACCATATGCTCTGCACGGTTTTCAGTGCATTGTGGCTACAAAGTAGTCATATTATATCATATGCCCTGCGTTGATTTTCCACGCATCCGAAGTTTCGAAGAAACTTCTAAGTGACTACGAAGTAGTCATATTATAGCTTATGCCATGCGTTGATTTTCCACGCATATGAAGTTTCGAAGAAACTTCTAAGTGACTACGAAGTAGTCATATTATATCTTAATGTGACAGTCTCTTTTATAAATAGATTTTTAAGTGAGTATACCTCACTCATCATTTTATTTTAACTTCTTTAAATATGTAAGCTCTGTTGTATTGGAATCAGCATTTAACATAAGGTTGATATCGTTAATCATACTTCCGATTGTATCTGCAATCTGGAAGAAATCTGGTGTTGTACACCATACATTTCCATCCTTAACAGCCTTTAAATCAGAAAGAACACTGTTATAACCTGTGAAATCACTAAGTGTTGATGGCTTACCGCCAAGATTCCATACATAGATTACATAATCTGCATCTTTGGCTTTCTCATAAAAGCTTTCGATACCCATCTCCTGTGTTCCTGTCTTATCTGTATTAAGGTCAGAGAACACATAATTACCACCTGCTATATTTACCATCTGTGCAAGATAATCTCCTGCATTTCTTACATAAAGCTTGCCCTTAGATGTAATGTAGAATACTGCAACTGACTTACCTGTATTTTCAGCCTTTGAAAGAGTATCTACATATGCTGCCTGTGCATTATACATCTGTGTTGCAGACTCTTCTTTATCACAAAGTGCCGCATAAAGCTTAGCCCATTCTACTCTTCCTAATGGATGATCTTCATATGTAGACTGGTCCAATATATAGTTAATTCCTAATTCCTTTAACTTCTCTGCTACATCTGGAACACTTGTAAGCATTGTTGAGAATATTGCAAGTGTTGGTGCTCCTGCTATTATTGTTTCATAATCAGGTGCTTTGTAATCGCCAACATAAGTAAGCTTTCCATCATCAAATGCCTGCTTAACTGCATCTATATACCACGATTTCTTTTCGTAAGTAACCTGGCTTATGCTGTCAAGACAATCACTTGCGCTCATAAGTGATGTTACTGGTGTAGATGATACAAGCATATTAGTTACAGGTGCATTTAATACTACAGTGTCAGAATCGATTCCTGATGGTGTAGACATTCCCTCTGGAACAAGTAAAAGCTTTGACTGCTTAGATACAATTGCCGTATCTTCATCTCTGTTAGTTATTGTAATAAGCTTATAACCGCCCTTGTAATAATCTACAGAGAAAAGCTTTGCATACTGTAATTCCATGGAATGGTCATACACAAGTTCTCCATCATAGTTACCATTAGCTGACTGGTTCTGTGTACCACATCCACTCATTGCAAGTGTAGACACAAGCATTACGATTGTGAGCAGAAGTGACAGAAATCTTTTTTTCTTCATTTTCGTTCTCCTTTTCTTTTCTTATGAAGTACTTTGATGATTACGTTATTATCAGCAGAAAAGGAACAGACACATATGTGTCTTGCACTATCCGGAATAAAACTTCCTAATTGCCTAAGAAAGAATCCTGCTTCGCAGGATTCTTCGCCTGCGGCGGGACGCTTTAGCGGCATCTACATTACCGCCGCAGTGCGAACCTGCCCGGAGGGCTTTTTATGCAATAGGAAATTCCAAAGGATTTCCTATTGCATAAAAAACAATAGTCTGTTGTTCTCGCAACGACTATTATAACTCTGCCTGTAAGCCGGTCTTCTGACTCACAGATCATAAGCAATATCCGCCTTCCCAGAACAGCTTATATAAAGCTTATTCCAGTGGCATATATGGATATCGCCTCCCTGTATACAGCAGCGGAACTGTTCAGGATTCACACCTGATTCCCTGAAATACTTATCGTACTTCGCTTACAGTGATTATTTCGTTATCATCTGGATTTATATCCAGCGTTCATTATTTCATATTATTACTAGAAATGCAATTATTAATTTCAATTGTTTTTCTTTTTTCTTTTTACTATAACGGTTGTGAGATATACATCAGCATTTTCAAGTTCTTCAAGGCTGTGATATACTTTTTCACTATCCATTCCACAGTTAGATACTGCATTTATCTCATACATTTCTCCTGCTTCCTGTCGTGCGCGCAGTGCCTTAACTAACTGCTTAAGACCTCTTCCTGACTTCATATATATAAGTGTTCCGTTATATGAAAATGTATTCTCTATATTATCTGATGATGGAATAATATGTATCTCTTCGCCCTTCTCGCCTAAAGATATGCCAAGCCTTGCCGCAACAGCACAAAATGACGGAACTCCGCTTACTATCTCAGCCCTCCATCCATTAGCCCTCGCACGCTTATGCATATACATATATGTAGAATATATGCTTGGGTCTCCGATTGTAATCATTCCAATCTTCTTACCCTGATAAAGATATTCTTCAATTGCTTCATATATCTTATTATGTGAAATTTCAAGCTTTCCTTCATCCTTAATCATAGGAAACGGCATACACAAAACTGGCTTCGTGGAAATTTCACTACAAGCCTGCTCTGCTATGCGGTACGCATAACATTCTTCCTTGGATACTGCTGGAATAACTATTAAATCGCACGACTTAATCACTTCCAGTTCCTGTAATGTCATCTGCTTAGGATTGCCTGTACCCACTCCAATGCCATATAATATTCCACTCTTTTTATCAGGCAAATTATCTGTATCTGATACATTTTCTAATGCTTTCACTGCCTTTTGCAAATGTGATAAATACACCTGACGTACTGCTGGATATTCACCTATACCCTTTATAACACATTGTGGTGTGTATCCATTAGCTTTTAATATAGTGGCAAAGGACTCATCATCTCCTGCCATATCATTATTAGCGTGGTCACCTGCAACTAACATAAGCGGTGCAAGAAAAACGCCAGTATTGACAATTCCTTCTTCTCTCATATCGTTAATTACATCTTGAATTGTTCTCTTTCCCTCGACTGTCGCAATATAGACAGGCTTTCTGGCATATGCCCTTAATGCCTGTTCCATTACCCTGTAACTGCTGTCAGCCATATGCTCTGTTCCGTGTCCCATAAATATCAATACTGAATTACCAGTAAGCTCTTTTAACGACTCCCACAAAGCCTTGGCAACATCTGTATAATCATCAGCATTTGCCAAAAGTGCATCAGCTACAACTATCTTATCAAATAAATGCCTGCACTCCTCTACTGCATTTTTCATCTGGTTATTCTCAATTCCGTCTATTACGTGTGTTGGAAATACAACAACCTGTGTTACGTCCTGCTCTTTTAAGCTTATAAGTGCCTCAAGCGGACTTTTCGCATTAATATATTCCTTCTCCTGCATATGCTTTCTTACAATTGTGCTTGATACTGCCTCTTCTACAATTGTATCCGGATAAAGCATACTTACCTGTTGCTTAATAGCTGTAATATTCTTAGTTCTTGTATCTGTATAAGTTGTTCCAAAACTTACAATTAAAATAGCTTTCTTCATCGTCTTTCTTACCCTTTATCTCATCTTTTTTGATAAAAATTGTATTATATAATCATAATTTTCAGGAATATGTGGAAATGTACAATTCGTACAATCCTTTATCCGTCTGCCACTATCTCTTGTTATATAATTAGGCGTACCAGGACAGTCGTCATAACAATTCATAGGACAATAACAAAAAAGGCAGTTAAAATCCTGCCCTTCTTCTATCTTATGGCAAGGGTAATACTTACACTGGTCATTCTTAAAATACCTGTAACTGTTCTCCATTACATCTGTCTCCTTATGTATTATGCTTAATACTATACTCTGCCACGCTATTTTAATGCAATACCATAATAATATTTTATTGCTGGTTACTCAAACTGTGCATTTCTTATGTTTTAATAATACCAGTTCTTATATATCAGCAAACCTTTCTAAAAATGGGATAAAACAGCCACGACTTCTGTTAAGTCAGATGCAAAATATATATCTTTCTGACGTTCATTAGTTGACAATCCCATTGCAATCATATGAGACAGAAATTCTTTAATACTGTCATAATATCCATTAAGATTGTAGAATATGCACGGTGCTGAAAGCTGGTTAAGAGATAACTTTGACATAACTTCAGTTATCTCTTCAAGCGTACCTGTTCCACCCGGAAATGCTATAAAAGCATCACCAAGTTCTATCATCTTTGTCTTTCTCTCTGTCATATCTTTAGTTACAATCAGTTCTGTTATCTCGTCATACTGAACTTCTGCCTCTACAAAGAACTGTGGCTCAACGCCGGTTACTCTGCCACCTTCCATAAGCACACTTTCTGCAAGTTCGCCCATAAGCCCTGTCTTAGAACCACCATATATTAAAGTGTGTCCATTTGCTCCTATCCATTTTCCAAGTTCCCTTACAGCTATTGAAAATGTATCATCTATGCCTTTGTTAGCTCCTAAATACACTGTTATGTTCACTTTGTTATCCACCTATTCTTTATTAATTCAGGTTATTTGTTTGGCACTGATATGTAATTATCTTCATTAATATCGCTTCATTTTTTCAGAGAATGCTTCAGCTTCTATTTTATCTTTCTCCAGCCCTTTTTCTAACATCATACTTTTATCTCCATTCTGTAAAAATCACGCTTTTATAAAATGATACTTAATAAATTACTTAACGCAAATCTCTATACTCTGCTTTTTACAACAATTATTTCTTTAATTATATCAAGATACATTTATCTTGTCACGGCTTTTTGTAACAAATGGCACGAAATAATAAATAATTCCAAATACAGCTATACAAAGACAAAATGGATGCCACCTGTGCAATACAGGATAGCATCCATGCGTTCAGCCTAATTCATAAATATTGTTCTGGTTTCATTTCATACATAAATTAATTCTACTTTCAGTTTTATTTGTTTTATGAACATGTTCTATACTATCTGATCATAATAGGCAAAAGCATTTCTCATAAATTTCCTATATTTTCTCGTTTTTAATGTTAAATTCCACCAAAACATTCCCTAATTTTCTTGGAAATATCAAAATCAACAAAACCTTTCTGTGCCATGTCATCGAGCATCTCACACGTTTTTTCGTGCGATAAACCTTTCTTATATGGTCTGTCCTCGGTTAATGCCTGATAAATATCAATACATGCCATAATACGTTCCGGTTCATTTAATTCAGCTGCGGTTTTTCCAAAAGGATACCCTTTTCCATTTAATTTTTCATGATGGAAAGACGCCCAATCTCGTATTTCTTCAAAATCTTCAACTTCTGATAATATAATATATGTATAACCAGCATGATTCTTCATTTTTGAAAATTCATCATCCGTAAGCTTATCCGGTTTTTCTAAAATTTCATTGTCTACTGCCATTTTCCCAATATCATGCAGTGCACCAGCCAGATACATTTTTTGCACATTAATAGAATCAAATCCTATATATTGAGCAAAAAGAGCTGCTTTTTCAGCCACTCCTATAGAATGTCTGCTTGTAAAAGAAGATTTATAATCTACAATCTTCGCAAAAAAATCTGCGACATTTTTACACGTTTTCCAATCGAAAACCTGTTTTTGTCTTGGGATAATCTCCCATAGCTTCATTTCAAAAGAATTATCACTTAAACACGTAAAAGATTCGAAATGTGTGAATGCATGAAAAAAGGCATTCACACATTCTGAATCGAATAATCCATCCTTATTTTTCAAAAGAAACTGACATATAAAATTCCAACTGTTATTTCCAGATCCTGTGTTATTTCCTATAATATCAATGGTATCTGCAAGATGAATAATCCTTGCAAACAACGGAATTTCATTCCACTTTTTTTGAAAAGGACCTGTTCCATCGGCATGTTCATGATGATACAAAATCACATTTGACACATCTGTTTTAAATGGAATTTTAGTAATATTTTTTTCTCCATAAATACAATGAAGATTTGTTTTTTTCTCGGATAAATCTTTTTTACAATTAATGACGGAATCCTTTTTCAGTTCTTCCGAAATATATTGTGTCAAAGCATTATCATGCAGTAAAGCACACATGGCTAAATCTTGTAACTCATCACCTTGAATTTTCCAATATTCTGCCATACGTATACTTATATAAGCCACTCTTTTTCCATGTTTGTTTTTGATATTTACAAACTCTGCTTCTATACAGTCCAAAGCATAAGAACAGGCTCCTACAAGTCCGATGATATCTATACTTAGTTCTTCTTTCATTGGTATAATCCTATCTTAATACATTTATGCTTCTTTAGCGGTCAATATAAACAGTCCATAACTCAACTTATACATTGCTTTCCTATCCATACTGTTCCTCCTTTACCTTCTCCCTGCATTTCGGGCAAATACCTTTAAATGAAATATCATAATCCACAAATTCAATTCCATGAGTGTTATGAATTCTTTCCAGCAAATCCGGTATTTGATCCATATCCACATCAAAAATTTCACCGCACTTTATACATCTTACATGGTAATGATTTTTCAATGTAAAATCAAATCGGTTTGGTCCATCCGGAACTTCAACCTTTCTTAATGCACCTTCCTCTACCAATATATCAAGATTTCTATATACAGTTCCTTTTCCAATTGTTGGATATTCTTCTTTTATAAATTCATACACTTCATTTGCCGTAACGTGTCTTTTCATCTCATACACAGCGTTTCGTACTAAATCTTTTTGAATGGTATTTCTCCTACTTGTCATCTGTCCTCCTTGTTAGGATTAATTCTTAATAAGGATTATATACCACTATTATCCTGTTGTCAATAAAATAGGAATAATTCTCATTATTATAAAAGTTGCCAAACTGAGCATCTTTTACCTGAATAACTATTTTATTTTGTGTTCAAATACATATTCTGAATCTGAAGATAAATCAGACCTAAACGAATATCCGAGTCTGTCAAATTTCTGAATCTCCACCGGATTTTCAATATTATTTTCCGCTATGAATCTGACCATTTCACCACGAGCCATCTTGGCATAGGTACCTTTTGTCACCAATTTATCTCCGGATAACTCACAAAATATAATCGTAATATATCTGTCCTGTGGTGTCAGATACTTTTCTATACATTTTGAGTATTCTTTTGATGCAAGATTAATGATAATCCTACTGTCATCGATTACCGAGCGGTATAACAAGTCTCTCCAGTACTCATACAGATTTTTTGCATCTCCAATTCCAACCTTTGCCTGCATTTCAAGACGATAAGGAGTCACACCATCCATTGGTTTTAAAATGCCATAAAACGCAGACAGGATTCTTAAATGATTTTGCAAATACTCAAACTGCTGGATTTCAAACACAGATGGTGCCATATATTGAAATGCAATCCCTTCATATGCTAAAACAGCCGGAGTAAGCCTGTTATAAAGATCCATATTTTCCAATCTGTTAAAGTTCTTCTCTGCAATCTTGTCATTACATTTCCAGATAGCTTTCAGTTCTTCTTTTGATTTGCTTTTCATCCAGTTTAATACTTCTGCTGTCTTATCAATATAGACAGGCAGTTCAACCGGTACTAAGTTATCGGTATCTACAATCATCTTTTTTGCAGGTGATAAAATAATCTTCATTACGCCAATTCCTTAAGCATATTTTCAGGATCATCTGCCGCCTTGACTTTATCATTTGCCTTTATAATGATTCCCTGCTCATCAATAAGATATGTAGTTCTTACTACACCCATAGATACTTTTCCATAATTTTTCTTTTCTTTCCAGACATCATATGCTTCAATAACTTTGCGCTCCGGATCTGCTAATAACGTAAATGCCAGTCCATATTTTTCTTCAAATCTCTTGTGAGACGCTACAGAGTCCTTGCTTACTCCGAGAATAACAGCTCCCTTCTCAGTAAACTGTGGATAACGCTCAGAAAAGCCACATGCCTGCTTCGTACATCCTGGTGTATTATCCTTTGGATAAAAATATAAGATCACTTTTTTTCCTGCATAATCGCTTAATTTATGCATTTCTCCATTCTGATCCGGCAATTCAAAGTCCGGTGCTTTTTTTCCTACTTCTAACATATTTTATTCCTCCACTTCTTTCAATTCCATCTGTTTTCTTGTCCTCTTATTGCCAGAAATCATTTTATGACCAGAATAGACTGCCATAATCAAGCATATCAGAGAGCCAAACGCAAAGTATTTGTGTGCTGCTTTTAACCCTTTATATCCTGTATAAAAAGTTCCAACCATTGTAACTATTGCTCCAATTGACCAATATTTATGTGCTTTCATAATACACCTCCATATTTTATTATCAACATCATAATACAACAATTTATTATTTTCAACACCAGCATTTTTCATAGTTTTCTTTTATTTAACAAATCACATAATCTGTTTTTTCAGCGTACATAAAAACTCCCTTTTGTCATTTTATTTGTTGTATAACTTAACAGCTACAGTATCCCTGTAGTCGCAATACACTAAAAAAGAGGCTTAACGCCTCTTAAATATAAAATATTCACTTAATTATAACCGCCAGCCTTGGTAATACATTTTTCACAGCAAGTTTAATACTATGACAACTCAAATGCTCCTGTATACAAGCTGTAATATGTTCCCTTTCCGGCAATAAGTTCATCGTGTGAGCCTCGCTCAATTATATTGCCGTGGTCAAGTACCATTATGGCATCTGAATTGCGGACAGTTGAAAGTCTGTGTGCTATTACAAATACTGTTCTGCCCTTCATTAAGTTATCCATACCTCTCTGGACAAGTGCTTCTGTTCTTGTATCAATTGAAGATGTCGCCTCATCAAGAATCATTACTGGTGGGTTGGCAACTGCTGCCCTTGCAATTGATATAAGCTGTCTTTGTCCCTGTGAAAGACTTGCACCGTTCTGTGTAAGTACTGTCTGATAGCCGTCTGGAAGTCTTGTTATAAAGTCATCTGCATTGGCAAGCTTAGCGGCTTTAATACATTCCTCATCGGTCGCCAAAAGGTTACCATATCTTATATTATCCATAATAGTTCCTGTGAACAGGTTAACGTCCTGTAATACAATGCCAAGTGAATGCCTTAAATCGTCTTTCTTAATTCTATCAATGCTTATTCCGTCATAGAATATATTTCCTGAATTAATATCATAAAATCTGTTAATCAGGTTAGTTATAGTCGTCTTTCCTGCACCTGTTGCACCAACAAATGCTATCTTCTGTCCTGATTTAGCCCATAGATTAATATTATTAAGTATAATCTTATTCTCATTATATCCAAATATTACATCATCAAATACGACCTTTCCCCTAAGAAGTATATAACCTGTTGTATTATCAGCTTTCCTACACTTCCAGGCCCATCTGCCGTCTTTGTCAGTTGTTTCTGTAACTTCACCTGCTATAAATACCATTCTGGCATCTTTATTGTCGGCTTCTTTGTTATTAAGTTCTTTATCATCACACTTTACGCGTACTAAAGTAACATCGCCTTCATCTTCTTCCGGCTTTTCATCAATAAGTCCGAATATTCTTTCTGCTCCTGCCAACGCCATAGCTATCATACTAATCTGCTGTGCTATCTGCGATACTGGCATACAGAATGTCTTAGAAAGGTTAAGAAATGCTACTATCATTCCGACAGTAATCCCACCAATTCCTCTTAATGCAAGAAATCCTCCGATAAGAGCAATGAGAACATACTGTAAGTTACCTAACTGTGAGATTGCCGGCATAAGTATGTTACCGTATTTATTGGCATTAGTTGCATCACTGCAAAGCATTTCGTTATTCTTATCAAAATCGTACTTTGCCTCATCCTCGTGACAGAATACTTTAATAACCTTCTGTCCATTAATCATCTCTTCTATGAAACCTGTAACCTTACCTATTGTTATCTGCTGTCTTATAAAATACCTTGCACTTGCCCCACCTATCTTTTTGGATACAATCTGCATAATACAGGTTACTGCTAATACAAGTATTGTAAGCGGTATACTGTTGACAATCATAGACACAATAACAACTACTATTGTCACAACTGCTGAGATGAACTGTGGAAGAGCCTGCGATATGAACTGTCTTAATGTATCAGTATCATTAGTATAATGACTCATTACATCACCATGTGTATGAGTATCGAAATATCTTATTGGAAGTGTCTGCATATGTGTAAACATATCATCACGGATTGCTTTTAAAGTTCCCTGTGATATTTTAATCATCATTTTGTTGTATGCAAATGTTGATAATACACCAACAAGATACAGACATCCAAGCATAATTATTGTCTTTAATAATGGTGCAAATGATGGATTAACTTCTGATAACATAGGTGTTATATAGTTATCTATAAGTATCTGTAAGAATAATGAACTTACTACTACTGTACAGGAACTAATAAGTATACATACAACAACCATAAAAAATGTCAGTTTATGTCTGCCTACAATATATGACATAAGTCTTTTTAATGTCTTTCCATCTATTGATGGCTTCCCTGATTTATTACCAGTCATACTGATATCAGCCTTTTTCTCATTACCTGCCATTACTGCTCATCTCCTTTCGTCTGTGATTCATATATTTCTTTATATATAGCATTTTCTTTTAATAACTGCTCGTGTGTTCCACAGCCATCAATCTTTCCGCCCTCCATTACAATAATGCAGTCTGCATCCTGAACTGATGATATTCTCTGTGCTATTATTATCTTAGTTGTATCTGGTATTTCATCTTTAAATGCTTTTCTTATTAAAGCATCTGTCTTAGTATCAACGGCACTTGTAGAATCGTCAAGAATAAGGATTTTAGGCTTTTTAAGAAGTGCTCTTGCTATACATAATCTCTGCTTCTGTCCGCCTGATACGTTAGTACCACCCTGTTCGATATATGTATTATATTTCTTAGGGAATGTCTGGACAAATGGATCTGCCTGTGCAAGTTCACAGGCGTGTATTATCTCTTCATCTGTTGCCTCTTTATTACCCCAGCGTAAATTTTCTTTAATAGTTCCGGAGAATAATACATTTTTCTGAAGCACCATTGCAACTTCATTTCTTAATGTATAGATATCTATATCCCTTACATCAACACCGCCAATCTTAACGCTTCCCTCTGTTACATCGTAAAGTCTTGGTATAAGCTGCACTAATGAGCTCTTACCGCTTCCTGTTCCACCTATAATTCCTAGTGTTGAACCGCTTGGAATAATGAGGTTAATATTTTTAAGACATTCTTTTTCTTTATCATCTATATAACTAAAGCTTACATTATCAAACTGGATTGAGCCGTCATTTACCTTATCCTCTGGATTGTCACAGTTGTGAAGTGTACTTTCCTCGTCAAGAATTTCAACAATACGCTCAGCCGAAGCTCTCGCCATATTAATCATAACCATAACCATTGATAACATCATAAGGCAGTTAAGAATTGTCATAGCATAAGCTATAAGACTTGTAAGCTCACCAGTTGTAAGTGCTGTAGCTCCTGATGTAATTATCATTCTTGCACCGAACCAGCATAAGAAAAGCATACACGAATATATGCAGAACTGCATAAGCGGCATATTGTATGCAACAATACCTTCAGCCTTTAAGAACATTTTATATATTGCTTCTGATACCCTAGTGAACTTCTTTTCTTCAAAATCTTCACGGACAAAGGACTTAACTACTCTCATACCTGTAAGATTTTCTTCTACTACTTCATTAAGATTATCGTATATCTTAAATACTCTCTCAAAATATATATGCGATCTGCTTACTATTATATAAAGTCCAATACCAAGCACTGGAATTGCAATAAGAAATATTAATGAAAGCTTAGTACTTGTCATAAATGCCGCAATAAGTGCGAATATAAGCATAAATGGTGCTCTTACCGCAATTCTGATAATCATCATATAAGCATTCTGCACATTAGTTACATCTGTTGTAAGACGTGTCACAATACTTGATGATGAGAACTTGTCAATATTTGCAAATGAATACTCCTGAATTTTGTAATACATATCCTTTCTTAAATTCTTTGCAAAGCCTGCCGAAGCTGTGGCACATAGACCTCCTGAAAGGATACCAAATACAAGACCTGCCATTACGCAGAGTATAAGCAAAGTCCCATATTTAACAAGTGCACTTTCATTACCTGAACTTATTCCTGAATCAATCATCTTTGCCATCATAAATGGGATAAGTATTTCAAATATTACCTCAAATACGATACACACTGGTGTCATAATTGATACCATTTTATATTCCCTTATTGAACGGGAAAGCTTTTTAATAATGTCCATATCATTCCTCTTTTCTGTACACAATTGCTACTATACATATGTTACTGGCTGAATATCTTCCCCAATTAACATTGCTATTCTTAATTATTATCATCTGGTGTACACAGACAAATTAATCCTATCAGCGTGAACGATTTTAACACTATTATTAAAAAAATGGAATTTGTAAAAATACAACACCATTAGATTTTTTCTAATGCACTCTTGAAATATTAATATATTATAAACTATAATCAATTATGCAGATTATTTAATATAATTAAGGAGGTTTTTATGACTACCCAGCAGTTAGAATGTTTTATAAGAGTTGCCGACAAGCTTAATTTTACAAAAGCTGCACAGGAAATGTTTCTTACAACCCCAACTGTCACACACCATATTAAAAGCCTTGAGGAAGAACTGGGTGCAACACTTTTTATAAGAACACCGAAAATGGTACAGCTTACCGATGCCGGTGCTGAATTCTATGGAGATGCAAAGGATATCCTTAATAGAATTAATCTTTCAAGCAAGAAGATTGCCAATGTGGTATCCCAGTCATTGTCCTATATAAGAATTGGCTGTACAAGCAATGCAGAATTAAAGGCACTTAAACCAGCATTAAAAGAACTAAGAAAATGTATGCCCGATATATATCCTATGCTGTTTCTGCGTGACTACTCACGCCTTAAGACTATGTTTGAAAGCGGACATATAGATATAATGCTCGTTACTAAAGATATGATTGAAAATACCGATTGCACTTTCAAGCCTATAAAGAATATGAAAAGCTATGCCTTGATATCTGACGACTATAATAAGACTACTGAGGATAATAAAGACTTACATTCAATGTCAGCTATTTCCTTTGATGACTTAAAAGGACACTGCCTTTTACTGCTTAACCAGCGTTTAATTCCTTTCACACAGGGAAATCTTTTACAGGAAAAGCTCGTGCTTCATTCACAGGATAATTATCACTTTATATGTGAGAACAGCCAGACAAGTGAGCTTCTTGCACAATGTGGCTATGGCATTGCAATACTGCCTGAATTCTGCATTGATACCCCGCTTGATAACTGCCGCATCCTGCCCATTACAGACCAGCGTGAAATACAATACGGAATAGCCTATAACAAGACCCGCTCTACCAAAGACACCAAGAAAATCTGCAACATATTAACAAGTAATCTCAAACCGCAATAAAAAGAATTTACTATTACACAAAATATAATACCGCATATATTCTACAACTTTTATGTCCCATAACCGGATACGCATTAATCTGTAGAATATATGCGGTATTTATTAATTATATTCTTTAATTATTATACATTATGCTTATGCAAAACTAAATATTGCTGTAAATACTCCTGCTGAAGCAATACCCATTATTATACCTGCAAGCAATACTCCTCCAAGAACAGCAATTACACTCTTCTTAAAGCCCATATCAAGGAAGCTTGCTGCAAGTGTTCCTGTCCACGCACCTGTACCAGGTATTGGAATACCAACGAATAATAAAAGTGCTATAAAAAGACCATTCCCAGCCTTCTGCTTTAACTTTTCTCCACCTTTGTGACCCTTTTCAATACAAAATGTAAAGAACTTTCCGATATATTTCTTGTCTGCACCCCATTCAAGAACACGTCTTGCAAAAAGATATATAACCGGAACCGGAAGCATATTACCTATTACACATATTATATATGACTGTAATAATGGAAGCTGCATTCCCTGTGATATAGGAATTGCTCCTCTAAGTTCAACAATAGGTACCATTGATACAAGAAAACATATAAGATATTTTTTTAACATTTTTCACCTCATCTAATTAATTAAACATATATACTGCATCTTTATAATCGTATTCTAACCGCATATATTATATGATGATAACACACTTATATATGTATATGCAATACTATATAACATCAAATAATGATAACTGGTTGCTCTCTGCCATTCCATCAAGAAGTCCAAGCTCGCCAAGCTTCTCTATAACCGTCTGTCCAATCCTGGCTCTCTGGCGCAGGTCGTCCTTTGATAAGAACTCACCATCCCTTGCGGCTATCTCTATTGATTCTCCAGCAGACTCACCAACCTTGGATATTACCTTAAATGATGGCATAATCTTTCCATCTATTATCTGAAATGACCTTGCCTTTGCCTTGTATATGTCAATAGGTACGAACTCAAAGCCTCTTGCATACATTTCCTGAACAATACGCATATCCTTAAGCTCATCATCTTCAACATTGGATATCGTGCCGTCTGCTTTCTTAGCTTTGTAGTCATTAATATAATACTCTAATCGTTCCCTTCCCATTGCCATTTTTTCATAATCAAAGGCATTGGCTCTTATACTGTAATATGCACAGTAGTAAGCCAGCGGATAAAACACCTTGCAGTAAGCTACTCGCCATGCCATCATAACGTAAGCTGCGGCATGTGCCTTTGGGAACATATACTGGATTTTATTACAAGACCATATATACCAGTCTGGAACACCGTGTTCCCTCATAATCTGCTCCCATTCAGGTGTAAGTCCCTTACCTTTTCTTACCTTCTCCATTATTGTAAATGCAAGCTCACTTTCAAGTCCTTTCTGGATAAGGTATATCATAATGTCATCTCGTGTACATATCGCCGTAGATATGGTTGCCTTGCCCTCTTTAAGAAGTGTCTGTGCGTTACCAAGCCATACATCAGTTCCGTGTGAAAGCCCTGCAATTCTTACAAGGTCAGAAAAATACTGTGGCTTAGTATCAATAAGCATCTGCATAGCAAAATCTGTACCAAACTCTGGTATTCCAAGTGCACCAAGCTTACAACCGCCAATATCCTCAGGCGTAATTCCAAGTGCCGAAGTATCCTTGAATAAAGACATTACTTCTCTTGAATCCAGTGGTATTTCCAAAGGGTCAATACCTGTTAAATCCTGCAGCATTCTAATCATAGTAGGGTCAAGATGCCCAAGAATATCAAGCTTTAACAAGTTATGGTCAATACTATGGTAATCGAAATGCGTTGTTACAATTCCACTCTTTACATCGTTGGCAGGGTGCTGTACCGGTGTAAATGAATGTATCTCATCACCAATAGGAAGAACTACAATTCCTCCCGGATGCTGTCCTGTTGTTCTTCTTATATCTATACAGCCCTCAGCAATACGTTCTATTTCACAGCGGCGTTTAACCCTGCCTCTCTCCTCTAGATATTTAAGAACATATCCATACGCTGTCTTTTCTGCGACAGTACCGATTGTACCAGCCTTGAATGTCTGTCCCTTTCCAAATATAACCTCTGTATAAGCATGTGCCTTACTCTGGTATTCATTAGAAAAGTTAAGATCGATATCAGGCTCTTTGTTACCCTTAAATCCTAAGAATGTTTCAAATGGTATATCAAAACCTAATTTATTTAACTTATGACCACAATTAGGACACACCTTATCTGGCATATCACAGCCTGCACCACCAGCGAACTTCTTAACTTCCTCTGAATCAAAGTCAACATAAAAGCACTCTGGACAAAGATAATGCGGACTAAGCGGATTAACCTCTGTAATACCAGCCATAGTTGCCGCTAAAGATGAACCAACAGAACCTCTTGAACCTACAAGGTATCCATCATCATTTGACTTCCATACAAGCTTCTGTGCAATAATATACATAACGGAGTAACCATTAGATATAATTGAATTAAGCTCACGCTCAAGTCTTTCTGTAACAATCTGTGGAAGTTCTGGTCCATATATTTCGTGTGCCCTGTTATGGCATATATTCCTTAACATCTGATCTGAATTCTCAATTACAGGAGGACGTTTATCAGGACGTACCGGACTAATCTTCTCGCACATATCCATTATCTTATTCGTGTTAGTTACAACTATCTCATATGCCTTATCATTTCCAAGATAATCGAACTCCTGAAGCATTTCCTCTGTAGTATGCAGATACAGTGGTGGCTGGTTATCCGCATCGTCAAAGCCTTTTCCTGCCATAATTATTCTACGGTATATTTCATCTTCTGGATTAAGAAAATGCACATCACACGTTGCAACTACAGGCTTGTCGAACTTTTCACCTAAAGATATGACTCTTCTGTTAAGATCTCTTAAGTCCTCCTCGTCTTTAACGTAATAATCTTCCTTCTCAATCATAAAACTGTTATTACCGATTGGCTGCACCTCAAGATAATCATAGAAATTAACTATTCTTGCAATCTCCGCATCTGATCGTCCATTTACCATAGCACGGAACAACTCTCCTGCCTCACACGCACTTCCTATTATAAGACCTTCCCTGTACTTATTAACAAGGCTCTTTGGTATCTTGGGAAATCTGTTAAAATACTGCAGATGTGAAGCCGACACAAGCCTGTACAGATTAATTCTTCCCATCTCATTAGAGGCAAGTATTATACAGTGGTACTGGTGAAGCTTCTTAATTGACTCATCATCAAGCGTTCCCTCTTCATTAAGCTTATCAAGTGTATATATATCCCTCTCATAAAGCATCTGCACAAGCTTTAAGAATATATGTGCTGTTGCCTCTGCATCATCAACCGCCCTGTGGTGGTTATCAAGCACAACATTAAGATGCTTGGTTAATGTATCAAGCTTATAATTATGTAATGCCGGTATAAGGAACTGTGACAAAAGCACTGTATCTATATAAGTAGGTGCAAATTCTATCCCCATTTTCTCAGCATTATTAATTATAAAACTCATATCAAATTCCGCATTGTGGGCTACCATAACACAACCCTTACAGAATTCTATAAAATCAGGCAGTATCTGCTCGATAGTTCCTGAATTCATAACCATCTGGTCATTAATACCTGTTAAATTCTCAATTCTAAAAGATATAGGTATCTGTGGATTAACAAATGTTGAAAATCTGTCTACAATCTCATTATTCTTAATCTTTACCGCACCTATCTCTATTACCCTGTCTACCAAAGCCGAAAATCCCGTTGTTTCCAGATCAAATACAACGAATTCCCCTTTAAAGTCCTGTCCAGCCGGATTAATTACTATCTTCCTGGTATCATCGACAAGATATGCCTCAACACCATATATAACCTTAAAATCTAACTTCTCACCCTTTTTATTATACTTAAACTCCAGATCCTGCATAGTGTGATAAGCTTCCGTGAATGCCTGCACAACTCCGTGGTCAGTAATCGCAATTGCCTTGTGTCCCCAGCTTATCGCCTGCTTTATTATATCCTTGGCATAAGATACACCATCCATATCACTCATCTTGGTATGGCAGTGAAGCTCTACCCTCTTATGAAGTGATAAGTCATTTCTTACTGACCTGTTATCACTTCCTTTTCGTATTCCTGACACATTGGCTATAGTAATCTCCTGATCATACTTATCCATTGAAGCTATGCCTTTTATCTTAAGAAAATTACCCTTTTTAATGAATTCATAAAGATCTGGAAGCTGTTCATTTCTTGCAAACATTTTCACTACAATGCTGTCTGTAAAATCTGTAACAACGATAGATAATATAGTTCTTTCGTTTCTTATCTCTCTTGTTTCTATGCTTCTTATCATACCATTTATGACAACTTCACCTATTGGCGATTCTATCTGTTCTATGGCAGTAACTTCATCGTCAAAGTCCCTTCCATATAATATATCTGTATTAGCTGGCTTTCTATAACGTGTAAGATCTTTTCCAGAAGCTCCTCTTTCATTAAAAAATGCAGCGGCTTTAGCTTTCTGTTCGGCATACTTTTTGTTCTTCTCTGCCCCATTATCGCTCTTGGCTTCTTCGCCTGCTGCCATAAAGTTATCTTCAATCTGCTTAATTCTAAGATTAAGCTTATGTTCATTTTCTTTCTCATAACGCTTCTCAAGCTTGGCAACATACTTATATTCAACATCTATCTCAAAGCCAAAACGGTTAAGAAATATAAGCTGAAAATATTCCTTAAGGTCATCTGCATAGGTTCTTGCAAGAAATCCGTCCTCTAATGTAAGCACAAGCAGGTCATCCTTTTCAAACTCCCACGTTGAATTCTTTAAAAGATTATACTCAAGTGTCCAGTATTTCTCCAATTCAAATAATATGCTGTCATAATACACATCCATTATTGTCTGTGGCGTATACTGCTTTGACAGATTATATCTGTCTATAATTCTTACATCCATATTCTGTATACGGAATATCTGCTTTTTAAGGGCATCTTCTACCCTGTATATTATCTTCTTGCTTATAACCCTGTCATTCTTTATGTATACTCTCGCCAATGAGTTCGTTGATGTCTTGGATACTCTCGTAACCTCAACATTTTCCATATACATACCAATATCCTCTGGCAGTTTTAATGTCTTAAATACTTCAAAAAATCTACGCATCTTTAACCAACACCTTCTGCCAAAGGATAATAATAATCAGTCTTTCCAATTATCTAATTCGTCCTTCAGCACTGCTAACAGTTTATCTTCTTCAAACTTCTTAATTATTTCGCCATGCTTTATAAGAACACCACAGCCGTCACCACCTGCTATTCCTATATCAGCCTCCTTAGCTTCTCCAGGGCCATTTACAACACAGCCCATAACAGCTATCTTAATATCAAGGTCATAGTTTCTAACAAGCTCCTCAACCTTTGAGGCAAGACCGATAAGGTCAATTTTAGTTCTTCCACAGGTAGGACAAGATACAACCTCAATACCACCTTTTCTTAAACCAAGTGTCCTAAGAATAAGCTTAGCTGCCTCTATCTCCTTTACAGGGTCATCTGTAAGTGAAACTCTTATTGTATCACCTATGCCCTGTCCTAATATAAGCCCAAGACCTATTGATGACTTAATGCTTCCGCTGAATAACGTACCCGACTCGGTAATTCCAACGTGAAGCGGATAATTAGTCTTCCTTGCTATAAGTTCGTGTGCCTTAACACACATCATTACATCTGACGATTTAATGCTTATAACAAGATTATCATAACCAAGATCTTCTATAATCTTTACTTTATCAAGTGCACTCTCAACAAGTCCTTCGGCTGTAACACCGCCATATTTCTCTATAAGGTCTTTCTCAAGTGAACCACTGTTGACCCCTACTCTTATAGGGATATTCTTAGCCCTGGCAGCATCTACAACAGCCTTAATCTTATCTGTTCCACCGATATTGCCTGGATTAATTCTTATCTTGTCAGCACCATTATTAATTGCCTCTATTGCCATTCTGTAATCAAAATGTATATCTGCAACCAATGGAATATGAATATGCTTCTTAATCTCCTTGATTGCTTTAGCGGCATTAATATCTGGAACTGTACATCTTATAATATCACAGCCTGCTTTCTCTAAAGCCAGTATCTGGCTGACAGTTGCCTCAACATCATCAGTTCTTGTGTTAGTCATAGACTGAATCATTATAGGATTGCCGCCACCGATTAACTTATTGCCTATTTTTACAACCTTTGTATTATCTCTATACATATTAAGCCTCATTTCTTAATTAAAAAAGTCCTCTTATATCTTTAAACATAACATATATCATAAGAACAAATAAGAATATCATACCAACAAAATGTATCATACCCTCGTGTTCTTTCTTGACCGGCTTGCCTCTTAATACTTCAAGTATAAGAAATACAAGTCTCCCGCCATCAAGTGCCGGTATTGGAAGAAGGTTCATAACGCCAAGGTTGGCACTTATAAGTCCTGCAAGATTTAAAAGATTAAGGATTACATAAAATGTTCCATCAGCCTTGCTTTCTTCTACAATATTACTCATAGCACTTACTGTTCCAACAGGACCAGAAAGATCATTAATCCCCACCTGTCCTGTAAACATCATTCCAAGGCTCTTAACTACAGTATTAACACTATATCCAACTTCCTTAAATGCATAGCCGATTACTGATATAGGCGAAACCTTCTGTCTTGCCCCATAACTTGCAAAGCCTGTATAGTAATATTCATTCTCTACAGAATCCGGTGTCACATTTAACTGCATTGTACTACCATCTCTGTTTATTGTAATATCAACACTCTCGCCATTACACTGTCCTACAAGCTCAATAATCTTGGTACTTCCGTCAACTGCAACGCCATTAACCGCTGTTATTATATCACCCTTCTTAATCCCAGCCTTCTGTGCTGGTGTTCCGTCAGATACGCCTGCTATTGTCCCATTCTGCTCTAAAGTAACACCCATCTGGTACTTCTGCTGTTTAACATATTCAGGAGTAAGAGTTGTTGTATATTTCTGTCCATCTCTTTCATATGTTATATTCATAGTATCATCAGCGTGGTACACCCTATAGAAAGAATAATCCCTGTAAAATGTTATCTTCTGGTTATTAACCTTTATAATCTTGTCACCTTCCTGAAGCCCTGCACTTACCGCTGGTGAATTATCATATACAACATCAACCATACAAGGGTCATAGCCTATACTTCCAATAATTACAACCGAGCAGACAAATGCCAGTATAAAGTTAAATATTGGTCCAGCTGCTATAACTGCAATCCTTGCCCACACTGATTTATTAGCAAATGATTTGGACATATCATAGCCAGCTTCCAGTGCTTCCTGCTTTTTCTTCTCAGACATATAGCTTCCAGCCGATGTATTATCAGATGAATACCTTGAAGCATTTCCAAAGCCATTATCTTCTGCTGTTTTACCATTGCAAAAGTCATTATCCAACTCGCTTCCAGATTTGCCAGTATTATTGCCTTCTGTTGCATCTTCCTGCTCATCATCATCTGCCTCTAAGAAATCCTCACCAAGCATTATACAGGCTCCACCAAAAGGAAGCAGCTTAAGACTATATTCTGTTTCACCTTTCTTAAAATGTATAAGCTTAGGTCCAAATCCAAGTGAGAATTCCACAACTGTAATTCCATTTGCCTTAGCTACAATAAAATGTCCAAACTCGTGTATAATTATGATTATGCTTAATACAAGTATCGCTAATATTATATTTATAACCACTCTGCTCCTCCATTCTTCAAACGGTTTTCTATCATTTCATAGACTGTCTGTTCTGTTTCTAATATTTCGTCTACAGACGGATTATCAATATAACGTACTTCATTCATTGCATACTCTATAATATCAGGTATATCAAGATACTTTATCTTTCTGTCAAGGAACTTTGCAACTGCAAGCTCATTTGCCGCATTAAATGCTGTTGGAATGTTACCGCCCTTATCAGAAGCTGTATAAGCAAGCTTAAGTCCTTTAAATGTATCCATATCAGGCTTTTCAAATGTAATATTGCCAAGTTCAAAGAAATCCACTCTCTTAGTGTTAAGCTCTCTTCTATGAGGATAATAGAGGGCATACTGTATAGGAAGGCGCATATCAGGACTTCCAAGCTGTGCCATTATTCCTCCGTCAATGAATTCAACCATAGAATGTATTATGCTCTGTGGCTGTACAACCACTGTGACCTTAGATGATGGAACATTGAATAACCACTGTGCTTCCATTACCTCAAGGCCTTTATTAACCATAGTTGATGAGTCTATCGTTATCTTTCTTCCCATAGCCCAGTTAGGGTGGTTAAGTGCATCCTCAACTGTCACATTTACAAGGTCAGCTCTTTTCTTTCCTCTGAATGGACCACCTGATGCTGTAAGAAGTATTCTTTCAACCTCCTTAGGATATTCGCCGTTAAGTGACTGAAATATCGCTGAATGTTCGCTGTCTACAGGATATATATTAACATTATTGTCCTTAGCAAGCTTCATTATAATATGTCCTGCTGTTACAAGTGTCTCCTTATTGGCAAGTGCAATATCCTTATGTGCTTCAATTGCTTTAATCGTTGGAACAATGCCCATCATTCCAACAACGGCCGTAAGAACAATATCAGCTTCTTTATGTGTTGCCGCTTCTATAAGTCCCTCATCACCATACACTATCTTTACATCAATATCTGAAAGCAGAAGCTTTAACTCGCCCGCAAGCTTTTCAGTTCCAATACATACCAAAGATGGTCTGAATTCCCTTACCTGTTCTGCTAATTCTTTCACTCTTGTTCCTGCTGCAAGTGCAACAACCTTTATATCTTTATTTCTTCTAATAACATCTAAAGTCTGAGTTCCTATTGAACCAGTCGAACCTAGAACTGATATTCCTCTCATTATCTACACCCTTTCCTAATCTATACTATAGTAACTTTAAAGTCCTATACTGTTAAGCAGTATTATCGCCCAGTATACAACCGGTGCTGTGAATATTACGCTGTCAAATCTATCCATAATTCCACCATGTCCCGGAATTAATGTACCATAATCTTTAACATTATAATTTCTCTTAATTGCAGATGCCGCCAAGTCACCAACTATTGACAATAACGCCCCTGCAAGGCTTGCTACTGCAAATGCCACAGACGAATTATCAATAACACCTGCCATTTTAGAACTTACTAAAGCTCCGTATACCGCACCGAGTATTGTTGCACCAATCACTCCGCCTATTGCACCTTCAACCGACTTCTTAGGTGATAACACAGGTGCCATTTTGTGCTTTCCTATGCACACTCCTGTGAAATAAGCAAATGTATCATTTCCCCACGAAGCAATAAATATAAGCCACACAATAAATATTCCATTATCTGACATTCTTGTTTCATATATATAAGCTATCATCACGGTTACATATATGATTCCAAAGAATGCCCACATAACATTTTCCGCCTTATACTTTGGAAACGTGAATACATACACGCTCATCATAACAAGAAATGTTACTACAAGAATTAGCGTAGTATATCTATGCTCTGCTATGTTAAGGCTTATAAAATATGCTATTGTTGCCGCATATGCACATATTCCCAATGGTGTCTTTTGAAGATTGGTGACCCTTAACAATTCAAAATTACCTATAAGTGCTACCATAAGACATACCGCATATAACAGCCAGCCACCAAAATACAATGATGGAACGGCAATTGCCACAAGGCATATTCCGCTTATTATCCTCTTTAACAAATTCTATTCCTCCTTAACTCCGCCATATCTTCTGTCTCTTTTATTATATTTCTCACAAGCCTTAATAAGTTCTTCCCTGTTAAAATCCGGCCAGAATACATCTGTAAAGTAGAATTCTGTATATGCAAGCTGCCATGGAAGATAATTAGAAAGTCTTTGCTCGCCACTAGTTCTTATCAAAAGATCCGGGTCAGGAATATCCTTTGTGTCAAGATTAGCATTTATCATAGCCTCATCTATAGCCTCTGGTGCAATCTTTCCCTCTTTAACATCCTGTGCAATCTTCTGGACGGCTCTTACAATCTCATCTCTGCCACCATAATTGATTGCTATTGTGAAATTGAGTCCTGTATTATTCTTAGTCTTTTCTTCAAGATTATTAATACTCTCAACTATATCATCACTTAATTCTTCCCTGCGTCCTATAACACGGCACCTTACATTGTTCTTCATAGACTTCTTGACACAATCTTTAAGATACTTTCTTAAAATGCTCATAAGAGTGCCTACTTCTTCTTCTGAACGCTTCCAGTTCTCTGTTGAAAAAGCATATACTGTAAAATATTGTATGCCAAGGTCATCTGCAACATACAACATATCTTCTACAACTTTACTTCCCTGCATATGTCCATATGTTCTTGGCATATGCTTCTTTTTAGCCCAGCGTCCATTACCATCAAGTATGACAGCAACATGAGCAGGTATCTTAAGCCCTAATTCCTCATTATATTTATCCATACATTACCCCACAGTCAATATTTTATAGTTTCATATATCGGTATCCTTATAACTTCATATTTAGATACATTTATCATTTCATATATTATTATATTTTTATATGCCAGATAGCATCATTATATTAATGTATATATAATATTATCCATATAACTTATTAGGAGGCTGTTGCTATAAACCAACAGCCTCCCCATATATTATTCATTATACTGTAAGTATCTCAGAAGTCTTTTCTTCTATTGCCTTATCTATTAAAGCTATATATTTATCTGTAAGCTTCTGAACATCATCTTCAAGATTCTTAGCTTCATCATCTGAAAGCTCTCCTGCCTTGTTCTCTTTCTTAACAGTATCATTAGCATCTCTTCTTACATTTCTTATGGCAACCTTAGCATTGTCACCCTTCTTCTTTACGTCCTTAGCAAGTTCTTTACGTCTTTCCTCTGTAAGTTCAGGGAATATAAGTCTTATTACCTTACCATCATTATTAGGTGTAAGTCCAAGGTCTGATACAAGAATAGCCTTTTCAATATCTTTAATAAGGCTTGCTTCCCAAGGCTGAATCTGAATCATTCTTGCTTCTGGAACAGAGATATTAGCCACCTGCTGAAGTGAAGTAGGTGTTCCATAATAATCAACCTTAATTTTATCTAATATATGTGGGTTAGCTCTTCCTGCTCTTATTGTTGTGTAGTCCTCTTTTAATGAGTCTACTGATTTCTTCATTTTATCTTCGTATTCTTTAATGTCACTCATTATATTTCTCTCTTTCTTAATATCTTTTATTATATAACTGAATATTACAATAAATCGGCAAATTAATCAACAGTTACAATTGTTCCATTAAATTTACCTGAAAGTGCATTAACAATGCTGTCTTTCTCATTAAGTCCAAATACCATAAGCGGCATCTTATTCTCCATACACATAACAGAAGCCGTCATATCAATTACGCCAAGATGCTTATCAACAACATCTGTAATGGATATTTTATCATACTTCTTAGCTTTTGGATTGATCTTAGGGTCGCTGTCATATACGCCATCAATTGCCTTAGCTAAAAGTATAGCATCTGCATCTAATTCAATGGCTCTAAGCACTATACCTGTATCTGTTGAGAAATATGGATGTCCTGTTCCACCTGCAAAGAATACAACCATCCCCTTTTCAAAATACTTATTAGCTCTATCCTTAGAGAAAAGCTTTGTCATACTTCCACACTCAAATGGTGTAAGTATATTAGTCTTAAGTCCCTGTGATCTGAATATTTCTGATACATATATGCAGTTCATAATGGTTGCAAGCATACCAATCTGGTCAGCCTTTGTTCTGTCGATATTATCATTAGAACGTCCTCTCCAGTAGTTACCACCACCAATTACAACACCTACATTAATGCCTTTGTCTATAATCTGCTTTACCTGTCCTGCTATATCCATAATTAATTCATCATCATAGCCTGACTTCTTATCACCTGATAAAGCTTCTCCACTTAACTTAAGAATTACTCTTTTAATGTCGTTCATATTATTTCTCCATTCTTTATATATATTGTATTTTATCAGAGTACTAACTATTATCTTTACCGATTATTAACTGTTATTTCTTTATTATCTATAATATCTGTTAATTCGCTGGCCTGCTGCCGGCTGTACTGTTATCAGCTGACATATTATCTGCTGCTTTGCCATCGACCGCTCTGTCGTTAGCTGACTTACTATCTGCTTCTTTGCCATCGACTGCTCTGTCGTTAACTGACTTGCTATCTGCTGACTTGCTGTCTAACCCTGCTGTCTCTTTATTGACACTACTCTTAATCTCGTCTTTGTTATGCTTTCCAACTGCCTTTATATCAAATATTGAAGATGTATCAACATCGGCATAGCACTGCGAACATCTTCCATCTATTGTAGCTCCATTATTAATCTGAACTGACTTAGACTTAATATCACCAACTATTACAGCGGATGAGTCTATGACAACCGGGCCATTAATGTCCACATTACCTTTAACAGCACCAGCTATAACGGCAGATGTTGCTGTTATATTACCTATAACAACTGTACCCTGCCCTATCTTAGCTGAACCCTTAGACTGTATATCTCCTGAAATCTTTGCATTATTAGCAAACACTTCATTAGCCATAATCGCTCCTTCTATTGTACCGCTTACTGTAAGCTTTCCACAGCAGGCAACATTACCTTCAACAGTTCCAAATACATCTATAGAACCTACTGAGTCCAAATCACCGCTGACAACAAGACCTGCTGTTATAACCGCTGTCTCCTCTGCCATCTGCTCTAACTCCGATCTTGGTTCATCTTGTGCAACACTGTCACTGAACGTCTCTATAGCTTCGCTCTCATTATTAAGCTCTGCCTCAAGCTTATCTGTAATAGACTCTCTGCTCTCTGAGCCTGTAAGCTCACTTTTCATTCCAGCTGCTAACTTAGCCAGATCATTATCTTCTAATGTATTGACCATCATATCTTCTTTAACTTCTTTTCCAAGTCTGCTGAATACATCTTTAGAATTATCATCAGATTTACTGCCAAATAAGCCCATCTTAATCCTCCATTAGTCTGATATATATAAAATATTGTCCATTATAACCAGCACTGATTATAACCATAATTCAAGCCTGTCTTATAATGCAAACCAGCCAAAAAAATGTATTGCATTATAACAATCATTATCCGATTAATTATAACACAATACATTATATTCTTCAATATTAATTGATCTCTAAGTGTGAACTGTGAAATTAATTCATTCATAGCTTCTGCCTGTGCAGAAAGCTCTTCACTTGTAGCAGAACACTCTTCTGATGCTGCTGAGTTAGACTGTACAACTTCTGAAATCTGGTCGATTCCCTTTTCAGCCTCTCTCATAGCTGCAATCTGAACATTAGAGTTCTCGCTAAGCTGCTTAGATACATCAGCAATATCATTGATTCCCTGAACAACTGAATCCATTGATTCAGCAACCTTCATAGCTACTGTATTACCTTCTTCTATTTCATTTAAAGCGCCTTCAATAAGAGTTCTTGTATCAACGGCTGACTGGGCACTCTGGTCAGCAAGCATTCTAATCTGCTCAGCAACAACTGCAAAGCCCTTACCAGCCTCACCTGCTCTTGCTGCCTCAATAGCTGCATTAAGAGAAAGAAGATTAGTCTGGCTTGCAATACTTTCAATATCAGAAATGATATTCTCAATCTTCTTAGATGTATCACTAATACGCTGCATAGCTTCCATAAGTGATTGCATCTCTACCTTGCTGGCATCAGCATTCTTCGCATGGTCTACAGCCTTGTCACTTGTCTTTTGTAAATTATCTGCTGTATCTGCAATCTGCTCAGTAAGAGTTGCTATTGTAGCCTGAAGCTCTTCAACAGCTCCAGCCTGTTCTGTAGCGCCTTCTGCTAATTCCTGTGCAGACTGTGCAAGGTTCTCTGAACCTACTGTTACCTGCTGTGATGATTCATCAACACTCTTAAGTGTAGCATCCATCTTTCTATTCATATTACGAATTGCATCTTTAAGATTAACAAATTTACCAACATATTTATCTTCGATATCTGTCTTAATCTTAAAGTTACCGGCTGCCATCTCATCCATAAGTCTGCTTAAGTCGCTGATGATAAGATTAAGGTCAGCAGCCATCTCCTTAGCTACATTATTCATATAAGCTATCTCATCATCAATCTCACTTTCTGGGAATTCGCTGTCAAGATCACCTGCTGCGAACTTCTTAAGTCTTTCAGCCAATGCTTCTACTGGCTTCTCAATATTATCAGCAATTCTTCTTCCAAGGTGTGTTGACATATATACACTAAATGCAATAATTGCAACAACTAAAACAATTAATATATACATAAGAACATTCAATGTATTCTGTACTTCATCACCCTTAGTAACATTGATATCCATTATATTCTTTAATGCAGCATATACATTATCGTACATAGGTGAAAGCTCTTCAATCTCTTTCTTCTGAGCTGCACCAGAAGCTCCATTATCTGTTGTAGCACCCTGCTTTAAAATGCTGTCAGCCTTGGTCCAGTAACCATTAAGTGCTGATTCAACCTGTGCATAAGCATCTTTACCGGCCTTAGTTACTATTGTCTTCTCAACATCTGCCATATAACCTTCAAATGCTGACTTCTTAGTCTCATAATTCTTCTGTTCATTAGCAATCTCATTCATATCTGTATAACCAATTACAGCTCTTAACGAACTTCTTGCCTCAGAGAATGTTACCATAGCCTTACCAATATCTCCCTGGGCAAATCCATAATTAGTAAGTGCATTATGATACTGGCTGCTTATTACAAATAATGAAATACCACATATAACAAGACCAATACTGCATACAAGAGAAATCATAGCAAAGCTCTTGTTCAACCTTTTTCTAATCGAATCTTTTACATTCATATTTTTCTCCTTTTTATGTAACTTTTTGTTTCATACAAGGCGTGCATAAAATACACATAATATTATACCCCACATATATTAATTGTCATATGCTGTTATATTATATTCTAAATATATAACACACTAATATATACTTCGCAGCATTACATATTTACTTTTTAATATGACATAATATGACTACTTCGTAGTCACTTAGAAGTTTCTTCGAAACTTCGGATGCGTGGAAAAGCAACGCAGTGCATATGATATAATAAATCCAATTTTCCAACAATTATTATCCAAAATTAACACGTCTCATATATAACTTAGATTTATTATATCAATCACTCTTTTATATTTCAATAGAAATTATTAATTTTTATTAAATACTATTCATTAAAAAAACCATATCCTGTATTAACAAGATATGGTTTAGTAAGTATAATTATTAATTACTTAAGCTGAGCTGCAACTTCCGCTGCGAAATCTTCATTCTTCTTCTCAAGACCTTCACCAACTTCAAAACGAACAAACTTCTTAATAGTAAATGGTGAACCAGCTGCCTTGCCTACTTCTGCAATATACTTAGATACTGACTGCTTTCCATCCTCAGCCTTAACATATACCTGATCCATAAGGCAGATTTCCTTAAGCTGCTTAGACACACGGCCTTCTACTAATCCATTAAAAATCTTATCAGCAGCAATATTAGCTCTGTCAGCTAATGCAAGCTCAGCTAACTGAGAAGCAGCTTCCTTTGAAAGGAAGTTGAATAAATACTGCATATTGCTCTTATGTTCTTCATATGTTGCAATATCTTCATCGCTCCATACTTTATCATTAACAGCCTTATCAATTAACTTATTTAAGATTGGCTTTGGAAGAGTAGCTGGGTCATTTAACGCACTCTCTTCGATGATTTCTCTTAACTTAGTAAGTTCTTCCGCTGACATATCATTTCTACTGATATACTGTGGGTTCATAGCTGCTATCTGCATAGCAATGTTAGTAAGTGCTTCTTTAACTGCATCTCCTGTAGCACCTTCTGCTGCAACAAGAACGCCAATTCTTCCACCACCGTGAACATATGAAGCAACACAGTCACCTGTAAGCTTTTCAAATCTTCTTAAAGAAAGCTTTTCACCGATTACGATAGTCTTTTCTTCAAGCTCAGACTTCATATCAAGAATTGCACATACATCTTCGCCATCTCCAGCCTTATCAACTGAAGCCTTAAGAGCCTTATCAGCTACGTTCTGAACAAATTCCTGGAATACAGCGTTCTTTGCAACGAAATCTGTCTCTGAGTTAACTTCTACTACTACTGCTGTGTTGCCTTCTGATGCAACTCTTGTGATACCTTCTGCTGCGATTCTGCCGGCTTTCTTTTCTACCTTAGCTGCTCCGCTCTTTCTAAGAACATCAACAGCTGCTTCCATATCTCCATCTGTCTCTGTAAGAGCCTTCTTACATTCCATCATACCTGCACCAGTAGACTCTCTAAGTTCTTTAACCATTGCTGCTGTAATTGCTGCCATTTTACTTTCCTCCAAATTATAATATTTTAAAATAATCTTAAAAAATGCTTCAACCTGAAACTACAGGCTGAAGCATACATAAACTTAAGTCAAACCTTAAATATTAAGCTTCCTCAGCTACTTCTTCTGCATCAGCGGCTACAGCTTCTTCACCCTGATTAGCTTCGATAACAGCGTCAGCCATCTTTGAAACGATTAAGTTAACAGCTCTGATAGCGTCATCGTTACCAGGAATAACATAATCTAATTCATCTGGATCACAGTTAGTATCAGCGATACCGATTAATGTGATACCAAGTGCGTGTGCTTCCTGAACGCAGATTCTTTCCTTCTTAGGATCTACGATAAAGATAGCATCTGGAATTCTCTTCATTTCCTTGATACCACCAAGGTTCTTCTGAAGCTTTTCTAATTCCTTCTTTAAGTTAATAACTTCCTTCTTAGGAAGAACATCAAATGTTCCATCTTCCTGCATTGTTTCGATTTCTTTAAGTCTTGCAATTCTTGACTGGATTGTCTTGAAGTTAGTGAGCATACCACCTAACCATCTTTCGTTAACGAAATACATACCACATCTTGTAGCTTCATTAGCGATTGCATCCTGTGCCTGCTTCTTTGTACCTACGAAAAGGATTGTACCACCATCAGCAACGATATCAGAAACTGCCTTATAAGCTTCATCAACCTTTCCTACTGACTTCTGTAAATCGATGATATGGATACCATTTCTTTCTGTGTAGATGTACTCAGCCATCTTAGGATTCCATCTTCTTGTCTGATGTCCGAAATGAACACCTGCTTCAAGTAACTGCTTCATTGAAATTACGCTCATTTTAATACCTCCATTGGTTAAATTATCTTTTGCAGGCTTCCTGGATTATGCAACACATCCCGTATAGCCACCGTCTGCGTACAACGGCACCCGCTATGCCATCCACCTGCATGCTTTTTCACACGAAATGTATTATATCAATACCATTAAATAATTGCAAGCATTTTTTATACAAAAACAAACAGCAAAGATAAATACAGGCTGACCAAATAATCTTAGTCAGCCTGTGTGTTATTATTATTATCTACATCGCTTCTTGTTATTATTCTTGCGATATTCTCATATGAATCACCCTTAATCAATTCAAAGTTGCCCTGCTGGACTATTCTTGAATATCCATAAGTTGCCATATACTGTGTAAAAGCATCTGCATCTTCTATAACACCCTTATTCTTAAGTATCTTTGATATATCAGCCGCAACCTTTATATTCTTAGGATTGATATTAACTATAACCTTATCTTCCTCCGATACATACCTTGTTGTAGCTGTAGTAGAACTATCCGTCGCTTTTACTACCGAATTCTTTGCTGTGTCAGCTGATGTTGTATCTTCGTTACCCTTATTCTCTGAATGTTCTGTGCTTTCAGCCTGTATTGTTTCATTATCTTTATCCGATTGTGTTGTATAGGCTATAACAGAACCAGTCGTCTCCTGTGGGACATTTGAACCATTAACATTATTATTAACCGCTGTAACTTTGTCAGCAATAAGCATAATAAGAACTGCGATAATAATTCCGCTTCCAAGACCGCTTAAATAATATCTTAACTTCATTGTATAATGCACCTGTTCCTTAATTCTAACATAATTTCACCTGATAACAATCAGTATTAATCACTTTATACACTAACCTCATTAACCAGTAATTACTTTTATTCGCCTGCTGCATTAACATATAACTTGATAACAAGACGAACCTCTCCAACTCCAAACTTTAAACGTTTAGCTATATCAATATCGTTATAGCCATTATTATATAAGGTCATAATCTTCTGATTCTTATCTAACTTATCATCAAGTGGAAATTCATCAACACTTATTCTCTGTGGTGCTTTCTGTGTTTCATCAAGCTTTATAAGTCTTTCCCTTACTGTTCCCATTCCTCTTGCCTGTGTGTTAGTTGCATTGACACTCTTAACTGTAGTCTTAATCTCTTTATCCTTCTCGTTAAGCATATCATACATAAACATTACTTCATTATGATTACGATTGATTTCTTTTAGAACATTGTCTGCATACTCATTCATTTCAAGAATCTTAGTATTGGATATTTTATCAAGACTTGCCTCAGTCTTTTCTTCTATATCCTGCATTTTCTTCTCAATTATGTCATCTATAGCCTTTGATACCTGTGACACTTGCTTTGCCGAATCATAATCTGATACATATGAAGCAGTATCAGCCTGTTCTTTATTATCAGTTATTCCAAGTATAATGCTTATTATAACGCATATTATACCTATAACTATTAAAACTATCGCTACAGTTCCCATTATCTCTCCATTAATCATACTTTGACGTCAAAGTCTATATCTTCCAAGTCTTTAATAAACACTTTACCGTCTTCTGATGTCTGATTTTTCCTTTCTTTATGTCCAGACTGATACTCGTTATCACTTTTATCCTTAGCATCAAACTTTTTCTGTCTGTTATTAGGGTCTTCTTTATGATTCACCTGTTCAGCTCTTGTGTGGATATCTTTCTGTAACTGAACCGCCGTCGTCTGCTGTTCTACCATAGGTCTGACATCTTCATTATGTCTGACTTGTGATACCGTATTCTGCTGTTGAATCATACCAAATTCCATCGGTCTTACTATCATATCAACACCTCTTTATCACAATTAACCACTTAATAATTAAAGTGGCAGACTCTTTATTTCAGCTCCTTCTTTTCTGAACTGGCAATAATCATATTTTTCTTTCAGGAACATACATATATCACCAAACATAAGCTTAGTACCAACATAAGCCCTGTTGCTTACCTTTATACAAGCATTCTTTTCTTCACCTATGCAGGATCTTATGTCTTCGTATTCTTTCTTTTCTTTAGCCAGCTGCTGATCCATAACCAAAAGGTTACGCATAGTCTTTGAGAGCATCTCCTGCTTCTCAGGACTAAGTGTTCCTTCTGCATCCTGTTTCTTTCTAAGTGCTGTCATAAGCTGTGCAAGCTGGATTTTCTCATCCCCCATCCTACTCAGGCCCTTCTTAAGCTCATCCATCCGCTTCTTCATTGTAGGGTCAACACCAACTCCTACAACTGTAGCTGTACCCATTTCATTACCTATGGTCTTTGCCTGTATCATAACTGTTGATTTAACATCGCCACCTATTATAAGACCATTCTTTCCATTGGCATTGATAACACCTTTAGCTACTACCTTGCTATGAAGAATAGAGTCTGCTTCAATATTACCGCCTGCCTCAACAAGCTGTACGCTTTCTATGAACTTGGATACAATTTTACCGCCTGCCTTTATAACAGCCTTGTTCATTCCCTGAACTCCTCTGTTTAAAGTGATATCTCCACCAGCTATTACTGTTGCACCTTCAACCACACCTGTAACTACTACATTGCCCGATGCCTTAACAGTAAAGCCTGCAAGTACATTTCCTTTAATACTGACATCACCATTGTAATCTATATCACCAGTTGAGTTATCTACATCAACAAGCTCAAGCACATTAGATACAAACACTTTATCAGACTCAAGTACTACATGTCCGCTTACCAGTGTAATTAATTCTTTGCCATCTTCCGATATTACAAGATTACGCCCAAATCTGAACACAACGTGCTTTACCTTATCTGGATTAACACTTCTGTTAAGTACATCTGTTCCAGCTTCACCAACATACTCTGGATGAAGAACTGCAACTGTATCTCCCTTGGTTACATGATTAACATTCTCTAATGTATGGAAATCTACTGTGCCATCCTCGTTCATCTTTGGTCTTGGCTTTAATTCTGTATTGAACTTATATTCAACATAACCTTCCCTGCCGCTTACCGGCTCAGTTCCTTTAGCCACTGTATAGGCTTTGCCGTAATGCCTGTCTTTTAAAAACGAGTCTATAACTTCTTCATCCACACCATAAGTAACACCGATATGCTGTAAATCCCTTATAATCTCATCTTTATCTAACATTCCACCATTCTCAAAAGGAGGATAGAAACAAGCTTCCACCCTCATACAATCACTGCTTATTCTGTAATCAGCAAATTCACTACATTCCAGCTGACTTTCTTCTGACACCTTAACAGTTGTCTCTGCCGCCGAACCTGCCTTAACAGCTTCCATAAGCTTTACACTATCACAGCTTATATTCTTATTATCAACATAAAACATTACATCATCAATGCTGGCTGCTCCATAACCAGACTTAGGTGGATATACTGTAATATATAATCCATCTTCCTTTGATGAAAATTGAAAATACCCTGACATACATTCTTTAATCATATATGACTCACTTTCTGCTTTTTGCCACTATATTTCTGCACTACAGCTTTTGTCTACGCTGGAAACATATAATCACCCATTATTTTCTTCATTTTACTGAGAGCCTTGGTATGAAGCTGCGATACCCTTGATTCTGAAACATCAAGCGTCATACTTATCTCTTTAAGAGTCATATCCTCATAATAGTATAACACAATAACACTTCTCTCCTTCTCTGTAAGAAGGTCTATTGCCTGTACAAGCTTCTTCTTAAGTTCTTCTTTCTCCACTACATCTTCTGGTTCTTCAAAATGTGAGTTACCCACGCTCTCCATCTTGACTTCACTTCCAGCTTCTGTATATTCATCCAATGATATAAGATTAGAAGACTTCATCTGACCTTGCCAATCGCTTAATTCATCCATTGAAATCCCTAATTCCAACGCAAGTTCATCATCTGTTGCTACTTTGCCGCTATCTGCCTCAATTTTAGCCATAGCAGCATCTATTTTCTTCTGTTTCTGCCTTAAGGACCTTGGAATCCAATCCATTTTACGAATCTGATCGAGAATCGCACCTCTTATCCTTAAACTGGCATATGTCTCAAACTTGACATTCTTACCACTATCGAACTTGTCTATCGCATCAATCAGACCAAATACACCATATCCTACAAGGTCGTCATATTCAACATTATAGCCAAGATACATATTCATTCTTCCTGCAACAAGCTTAACCAGCTGTGCATATTCAACTATGAGCTGTTCACGGATTTCGCTGTCGTGACTTGCAATATACTTTTCCCATAGCCTGTTTCTTCCCGCTTCATCCATACAAAGAATGCCCCCGTACTTAATAATAATGTATATTATCTGTTAGCTCTCTGATTACCATTCATAGCGTCAGATTCATCATTTTTGCCTTCCGTGGCCTCTTTTTCTTCGGCCTCAAGCCTCTCTTTTTCCTTCTCTAGTCTTTCAGCTTCTTCCTGTTCTTCTGCTTTGGTAATCTTTCTGTCTACTATAAAACATATAATTCTGCTCACAGCATAAAAACACACCATTACCCCTATAAGAATCCACAGGAATGAAACAAGACTATACCTGTTGATTATCATAACAACAGCAGTAATAAATCCAGCAAGCAATGTTACTATAGCAGAAACATTTCTAAATCTTTTCATAAGCTTATATAACCTTTCTTGGCTTACCAACTGATTTTATTACATATTCTCCCGTCTCTGAATAAAATTCAACTGTACGTCCATAATTCAATCCGCAATCTTCTGATAATAAACGTATATTTAATTCAGATAACTTCATCTTAACAGCCGCCACATTACGTTCACCCACTCTTAATGTGTCGTTGTTAGTATTCATCGCAAACATCTGAGCACCTCCAGCTATCTTGGCAACAAGCCTTACTTTGCTTGCTCCTAACTTTAGCATCTGGGCTACAAGCTCATCTATTCCACTGTCTGCATATTTTGCTTTATTAGAATTATTTCTAAACTGTGTACTGTCTGGCAGCATACAGTGCAGAAGTCCACTAATCTTAGTAACTGGATCATATATAGCAACTCCTACACAAGAGCCAAGTCCCAGAGTTGTTAAAACATCTGGTGACTTACCTACTTTTAAATCTGCCATACCCACTTTTATCATCTCATCTAAATTCATAATGTTACTCTCATCCCAAGAATATTATCAGCTAATAACTCCTAATGAACGAAGAATCTTATCGTATGATTCAAGCTCTGGAATAAGAAGAAAATATCCTTTAACAAAATCTAATTCGCCAAACTGTGTCTGAATTAATAATAACTTATCACCATACTTACCAAATTCTGATGCCGGAACACTTAAAAGTGCTCCAATCATATCTATAGTCATCTGCGGAACAGTCGCTATAATATTAAGCTTTGTAAGTGATGATATAGCAGTAAGATATGAACCTGATGCTATATTACCAATTTCATTCAATGCCGACATTTCCATATCAGTAAAATCTGCACTCTCATCAACAACATCATCATTCTGTAACATAAGGCTGTTAACAAGGTGATGTGCCGACTTAGTATCAAATATGAATAACATCATACCATCGATATCGCCCTCTAATCCCAAAAGAATTCCAACAACAGTCTGATCTTCACTTCCTATAATTGTTGATATATCCTTGAACTGTATTAAAGCAACATTAGGTACAGACATATCCATCTTTACGTTAAGCATTGTAGACAATGCTGTTGTAGCATTGCCTGCACCTATGTTACCGATTTCCTTTAATACATCTAACTGCATATCATTGAGCTGTTCTAAATCTACGTCTGACATATTAAACCTCAATTCCTAACATTTATATTTTATTTATTCTCTACAATAAGGCTGACTATGTCTAACAATGAAATAAGCTCTCCGCCATGCTTTCCGATTGCACTTATATAATTATTAGTAACTTCATCACCTGCTGAACGGTTAACACTTTCTGTGTCATCACTATTAAGTGTAACAACTTCTCTAACCTCGTCAACAATAATACCAATTGTAGCACCTTCAACCTTGACAATTATATATCTTGTCTTATCTGTGTATACATCATCCTCTAAGCCAAGCTTTAATCTTACACTCATTACCGGGATAATCTCACCTCTTAAATTGATTACTCCCTTATAATAATGCTGAGTCTTAGGTACTCTTGTAATATCCTGCTTTCTTACAATGTTATCAATATATTTGATATTGATACCATACTGCTCATTACCAATCTTAACTACTATATACTGTACAGTTGTTGAAACTTCTTCTTTCTTTTCTTCTATTGCATTAACATTCTCCATAACTAATGCCACCTCCTATACTAATGTGTTCGCATCGATAATTAAAGCTACTGAACCATCACCAAGAATAGTTGCTCCACTTATCATTCTATTAATATTAATATACTTGCCAAGTGACTTAATTACGATTTCCATCTGACCAATAAGACTATCAACAACAAGACCTGCGAGCTTGTCACCCTTTCTTACAATTACAACTGTAATTGTATCTGACTCTTCCTGTTCACCCGGAACATCAAGAATATCTCTTAATCTTATAAGAGGTATTACGCTTCCTCTTAAGTTGATTACCTCTTTAGCATGTATATACTTGATATCAGTTACTGGAACATCTTCAATTGTTTCAATAGCACCAAGTGATATAGCATATTTCTCATCTCCAAGCTTAACCATAAGAGCTTGAATAATAGCAAGTGTAAGTGGAAGTCTGATACTGAATGTACTTCCTTCGCCATACTTTGTCTTAACTTCTACATCTCCACCAAGTGCTTCAATCTTAGACTTAACAACATCAAGACCAACACCTCGACCTGATACATCTGTAATCTTCTCTGATGTTGAAAAGCTTGGTCTGAATAAGAGGTCAATTGCTTCTTTCTCTGTCATAGCATCAGCCTGTTCCTGAGTAACTGTACCCTTCTCGACAGCCTTTGCCTTAACTCTCTCTATATCTATACCATTACCATCATCAGATACTTCGATAACAACATTATTACCTTCCTGGAATGCATTAAGGTAAATAGAACCAACTTCCGGCTTACCTCTTTCTGCTCTTACCTCAGCACTTTCAAGTCCATGGTCAGCAGAATTTCTTAAAAGGTGCATAATAGGATCACCAATTTCATCAAGGACAGTTCTATCAAGCTCTGTCTCTTCACCAGTGATATAAAGCTCCATTTTCTTATTGAGCTTCTTATTAAGATCTCTGATCATACGAGGGAACTTACTGATTACACCTTCAATAGGCATCATTCGTACCTTCATAACTGATTCGTGAAGGTTAGTTGTTACTCTTTCAAGGTATTCAATCTGTTCTGTAAACTTCTGATTATTAGTTGTTGCTGCTTCGTCTGAAGAAATACTTGCTGATACAAGACCATTCTTAGCAATAATAAGCTCGCTGACAAGGTTCATAAGGACATCAAGCTTATCTATATCAACTCGTACTGTATGACTTACAGCCTTGTTATTAGCTGTTGCCGCCTTCTTAGCTGGCGATGCAGCCGCTGTCTTCTTAGCTTCTTCCTTCTTGGCTGGCTCTGTAACAGCTGGCTGTTTCTTAACTTCTTCCTTCTTCTCTTCTTCTGCTGGTGCATCATTAACTTCTTGAAATGGAACTGTTATTGCCTTTCCTTCTGCTGTCTTAATCTCTGATACACTCTTAATAATAGATATTACTTCATCAAGGCTTTCGTGAGATACAACAACTATTGTGAAATCTTTCTCAAACTTCTCATCTTCTATATCCTGTGTTGATGGCTCTGATTTGATAACATCGCAATGTCCTTCAAGATTCTTAAATACAAGAAATGCCCTTGCTGCCTTAAGTATACAATTCTCATCAACTGTTACTACTATCTCATATACTCCAAGACCCTTCTTTAATGCTTCATTAACTGCATTCATCTCAAAGTCTGCAAAAACAAGCTCAGATGTTGTTCCCTGTGCTGCTTCTTCTGCTGGCTGGCTGGCTGAAGCTTCTTTCTTCTCCTCTACTTCATTACCGCCAATGAATGAATTAAGTGCTTTTATTATAGGTTCATTATCATCGGTTCCTTCATCCTGTGTATTCTGGATATTGGAAACATAACTCTCAAGTGCATCAAGGCACTTGAACAATACATCACACATATCTGATGTAACTTTAATATTACCATTACGTACTTCTGAGAATACATTTTCCATATCGTGTGTAAGATTCTGCATTCTCTTATATCCCATAGTACCAGCCATACCCTTTAAAGAATGTGCTGCTCTGAATATTTCATTAATAGTATCACTATTCTCTGGTTCTTTCTCAAGAATTAATAACTGATCACTAAGAGACTGTAAATGTTCATTTGATTCATCAATAAAAATCTCTAAATACTGGCTAACATCCATTTTAAGACACCCCCACGTTTTTTGTAATTGCTTCAGCTACACGGTTTAATGGAACTACTTCATTGACCAGTCCCGTGCCAGCTATTGCCTTTGGCATTCCATATACTACACTGGTCTCTTCATCCTGAGCTATAACATATATGTTCTTATGATTCTTGTTAAGAGCCTTAATACCATTGGTACCATCTGCTCCCATACCCGTAAGGACTACACATGTAATCTCATCATAATTACTTGATGTAAGTGATTCATACATCACATTAGCACACGGTCTTAAGCCTTCTATTGGTGGTTCTGTGCTTAACTTTATAACTGAGTCAGTTCCTTTCTTCTCAATTCGTATGTGCTTACCACCTGGTGCTATATATACCCAGCCTTTCTTTATTACATCACCATCTGCAGCTTCCTTAACATTAATATCACTCATCTCGTTAAGTCTTGCTGCAAGTGACGCTGTAAAACCTGCCGGCATATGCTGAACAAGAACTACCCCTGCATCAAGCTTTGCCGGAAGCATAGGTATAACCTGCTGCAATGATTTAGGGCCTCCTGTTGAACAAGCAAGTGCGACAATCTTCTTCTTTCCAGTCTTAACACTTGTAAACATACTTCCATCAACCTTCTTGGCTGGTGTATGTACAACTGTTCTTACTGGTGCTGGAGTAATACCTGTACTTCTTGTTCTTTCTGTACGGGCTATGACCGATGTTAAAGTTCTGCCGCTCTTTAAGTCTTTCTTTACCGGAGCTATTGTCTTTGACATTGATGTACGTCTTATAGATGCCTTGGAATTAGTTGCAACATTGAGCATCTCGAATATTCTATTCTTGAATTCAACGCTCTTAGTTTCAAGATAATTCTCAGGCTTAGTGACAAAATCAAATGCTCCATATTCAAGAGCCTGAATAGTCTCTTTAGCACCTTCCCTGGCAACAGTACTTACTACAATTACAGTCTGTTCAATATGATCCTTCTGTAATCTTTGCAGGAGTTCCAATCCATTTAGCTTTGGCATATTGATATCAAGAATGACTGCACTGTATTCGTAAGGATTAGAAACAATCATATCTAATCCCTCAAGTCCATCCTTGGCAATAGCCGCAACTTCGTATTCATTGCTTTCGTTGATTATATCAGATATTACCCTTCTCATAAGTGCAGAGTCATCTATAACCAATATTTTTTTAGCCATTACTACTCAACTCCTTTTTTAAGATATTTCTTTGCTGTCCAAATATATATTTAATAATCTCCTCTCTGTCGAGTCTGTCAATATCGACAAATTGAAGTCTATTAGCAAATAATGTTCCATCATTATCATTAGCTCTTGATTCTACAACCTTGCCAATAATGCTTTTATGTGATATTGAACCATCAATATCTAAGTCAAAATCTAACATCATATAATCATCCTTCTGATATTTCTTCTTTGACTGAAGTCTTATTCCACCACCGCTTATATCAACAATCTTGCAGTTATCTATATCTTCCTGTTCTTTGCATGCAGTCTTTTCTTCTGACTTTGTATTTGTGACAGCTTCTTCATCTGCTTTTACATTGAGCGTTATAACCTTTTTCACACTCACCGGAAGAACACAACTGAGTCTGAAATATTCTCTTCTCTGGAACTTAAGAAGTTCTGAATCTAGCTGTATCGTAACTGTATGGATATTGTTATCCCTGCCTCTGTCAATTGCAGTGCAGTCAGCTCTGAATATCTTAGTTCCTACATAGAAATATGCATCAAATCTTTTCCCTGCCTCAAGTGGCACAATACGTCCTTCATATATTGGCATAGCACACACAATGCTGTCATCATTAAAATCTAATATCTGGCTTGCATATACTATTCTTTCTTCGTTATTTCTTAGTGACTTCTTTGACACTAATTCCATTCTGCTTCCTATTACAAGTGGTTTGAACATTACTGACACCTCCATACACATAGATTATCACTTTACAAGGTAATTACATCTTGCGTGAAAATACATTTTTAAAATAACTTCTAATTCCCTTTTTATGCATTGGAGCATCCCCTTCATTTCCTAACAATTCCTCAGCTATATACCTAAAATGCCTGGCTGCAAAAGAATTAGGGTATACTATTGTAACAGGCTTCTGCTTCATAACTGCCTTCCTTACAGTTGAATCCTGCGGAACACTTCCAAGATATTCCATATTAATCCCTAGGAACTGTGTTACAACTGCATTAAGCTTGTCATAAAGATTCTTTCCTTCACTCTCTGAATCAACTCTGTTAGCTACCATTCTTATTGTACACTCTTCGCTCTTGTAATTCTCATTCATACTGAGTGCTTTAAGAAGTGCATATGAATCGGTTACAGATGTCGGTTCAGGTGTAGTAACTATGATTGTCTCAGGACTTGATAACAGGAATTCCATAACACTAGGTGATATTCCAGCTCCTGTATCTATTATTATTATATCTGCCAGTGCCTCAAGGTCCGACAGCTTATTAACCAGTCTTTTAATCTGTTCCTGGTCAAGATTAACAAGATTAGCTATCCCAGAACCTCCAGAAATAAATCCAACTCCCTCTGGTCCTTCTGTTATAATATCTTTAATCTCCTTGCCCTTAAACATAAGGTCGCTTAAGTTATATTCTGGTATAACACCGAACATAACTTCAACATTAGCCAGACCAAAATCTGCATCAAGTATTATTACTTTCTTGCCCATTCTTGTAAATTCAAGTGCAAGATTGACCGAAAGATTAGACTTGCCAACACCTCCCTTTCCGCTTGTTACAGCGATAACTCTGGCATTGGTAATGCTGTTCTGATTTTGTTGTCTAATTATATTACGCAGATTTTCTGCCTGATCCATCATCATTCGCCGCCTCCTAAAAGCTGTTTGGCAATCCACTGCTCATTGATTACTTCAATGTCATTAGGAACATTCTGTCCTGATGTCGTATAAGCAAGTGGTCTGTCTGTCAACATTCTCAGATTAAGGATGTTGCCAAGTGAACAAGTTTCATCTAATTTAGTAAAAATAATTGACCAGTCTACATCATCATATTTGTCCGCTATACTCTTAAGATCTTTATATTTAGTTGTTACACTTAATGTAAGATAGCTTTCAAAATCAAACTCATCTTTTCTTTGGACAACCTGCTCTATAAATGACTTTAATTCATCCATCTGGTCGTCTGCTTTATGCGAACGTCCTGCTGTATCAATAAGTATTAAGTCATAATCCTTATAATCTGTAAGGCTCTTATCCATATCCTCAACAGAATACACAACACTTACAGGGCAATCTATAATAGAAGCATATGTATTAAGCTGCTCTACAGCCGCTATTCTATATGTATCTGCTGTAATAAATGCAACTTTTGCCTCATGCTCTAACTTAAAGCTTGAAGCTATCTTGGCAATTGTAGTAGTCTTTCCTACTCCTGTAGGTCCTATGAAGAATACGACCTTCGCCTTATCTGATAATGTAATAGCCCTAGGCTTTCCAAGCTTTAATATAATCTTCTGGTATACAGCAGAAAGAATACTGTCTATGTTAGACTCTTTCTTTAATGAGTTCTCAATCTCACCAATAATTTCATCTGCATATCTGCTGTCAACTTCATTATCAATAAGCTTCTTATAGATTAACTGTAATGATTTGTAGTTAGCATTTTCTCTCTGCTTAACCTGCTGTCTTTCAGTATTATCAGATGATGCAGTCTTAATATCTGTATCATCATTATACAAGCTTCTTACGCTGCCTGCCACCCCTGAATAAGGATTAGACACTGTTCCCTGCACATCAGCCGGCTTATTAAAACTCTGGTTCTGTAAAAGATCGTGCAGCGAGTCAAGCTTCTGCTCTATCGCAGAAGCCGTCGAAGATGACGACAGATTAACTGAATCATCAGCCACAAGATTAATCGATGGAAGGCTTCCTGTTGAAACCATACTTCTGTTAATCATCTGTTCTTTATTCATTGTATTATCAAATGATGGTCTTGACTTGTTAATTCCATCAACAAAATCTTTTTCCTCAAGAGCTGCCGTAACTTCTACAGCATCTTTCTTAAAAAGCTTTGCAAAGCCTCTCTGCTTAATTGTCTTAACATTAAGCACAACTGCTGTGCTTCCTAATTCTTCCTGAGCTTTTATTATTGCCTCTCTTTCTGTAGGCGCTTGAAATTTCTTAACTATCATTATGCTGTCACCATCCCAACTGACTGTAATTCAACATTTGATTCCACTTCATTATATGAAATCACAATTATATCTTTATAGTAATCAGATGCTAACTTCTTAAAATACAATCTGACTATAGGCGAAGTTATAACAATCGGATTCTTTCCCATATCTTCAAGCTTCTTTAATTCTTCACCTAAAGAATCCATAATAGCTTTAGTACGGGCAGGGTCAAGCGACAGATAAGCTCCCTGTTCTGTATTCTTAACAGCCGCCATAATCTCCTGTTCAACCTTAGGGTCAAGAGTAATAACATTAGTAACCTCGTTAGGTGGAAAATACTTGCCAGAAATGGCACGCTTAAGGCTCTGTCTTACATATTCAGTTAATATATCTGTATCTCTTGTGACTGCCGCGTGATCAGCAAGTGTTTCAAATATAGTTACAAGATCCCTGATTGATATGCCTTCTGATAAAAGGTTCTGTAACACTTTCTGTATCTCACCAATACCGATAAGCTTAGGTACAAGCTCATCAATAAGTGCCTGGTTATTATCTTTAATATTGTTAATAAGATTCTGAACATCCTGTCTTGTAAGAAGTTCTGCAATATGCTGTCTTATTACTTCAGTAAGATGTGTAGCCATTATTGATGGTGGGTCAACAACAGTATATCCCATAGATTCTGCTCTTTCTCTCTGGCTTTCAGTAATCCATATAGCTGGAAGATGGAAAGATGGTTCAAATGTTGGAATACCTGTTATCTCTTCTTCTACATAACCTGGGTTCATCGCCATATAATGGTCAAAAAGTATCTCGCCCTCACTTACCTGTATGCCTTTAATCTTAATTACATACTGGTTAGGATTAAGCTGTATATTATCTCTTAATCTGATAATTGGTACTACCGCACCAAGTTCAAGAGCTATCTGTCGTCTGATCATTACAACTCGGTCAAGAAGATCACCCCCCTGATTAACATCGGCTAAAGGTATAATACCATAACCAAACTCTAATTCGATTGGGTCTACATTAAGCAAAGAAACAACATTTTCCGGCTTTCTGATTTCCTGAGCCTCATTTTCTTCTGCCTCTGCCATCTCCTCGATAGTTGCCTCGCCTGTCTTATCCTTTAACTTTCTTCCATAGATAATAAGTGCTACACCAAGTGGCACAAATATGTAAAATGGAAGTGGTGTTCCTACACCTAATAATATAAGTGCTGCACCTACCATAATAAGGACCCTGTCCATTGAGAACAACTGTCCAACCATCTCGTCGCCAAGTTCACCCTCGCTTGATGCCTTAGTAACTAATATACCTGTTGACAAAGATATAAGAAGTGAAGGTATCTGTGAACAAAGACCATCACCAATTGTAAGGATTGAATATGTAGAAAGTGCATCATTAATGGACATTCCATTATAGAGCATCCCCATTGCAATACCACCAACAAGGTTGATTGCTGTGATAATAAGACCTGCTGTTGCATCTCCCTTAACGTACTTGGTAGCACCATCCATAGAACCAAAGAAGCTGTTCTCCTGCTGTAACTTCTTTCTTCTTTCTGCTGCTTCCTTATCAGTAATAGCACCTGTATTAAGATCTGAATCGATAGCCATCTGCTTACCAGCCATAGCATCAAGAGTAAATCTTGCTGTTACTTCTGATACTCTCTCAGAACCTTTATTGATAACTATAAACTGTACAATAATCAATACTATGAATATGATGGTACCAATTACAAGATTACCACCACCTACGAATTGTCCAAACACAGAAACCACGTGACCTGCATAACCATCTCTTAATATCATCTTAGTTGATGATACGTTAAGAGAAATTCTAAAAATTGTTGTAAATAAGAGCATTGTTGGGAATGATGCCATATCCAATACTTCTTTAGCAAACAATGAGTTAAATAATATAACTAAAGCCACCATTATATTAAATGCAAGCAAAATATCAAGTAACCATGAAGGAATTGAAATAATAAAGAATAATACTGCTGAAAGAATATATATTCCAATGAATAAGTCATTTCTCTTTAGCTTCACTTTATTTCTCCTTCCCATATCTTTTCATATCTTAATATCACAATATTGTAATATTAATAATAACACATATTTATATTATAATCTATTATTTGTTTTCATAACTGCGGCAAGAATTTCTGCAACTGCCTGATATAATTCTGGTGGTATCTCCATACCAACATCTATATTATGATATAGAATTCTCGCTAGTGGTTTATTCTCCACAATAGCAATATTATATTCCTTAGCTTTATCCTTTATCTGAAATGCAAGATAATCAGCACCCTTGGCAATTACTACTGGTGCCCTGCCCTCATTAGGTTCGTATTTAAGGGCGACTGCAAAATGTGTTGGGTTAGTAATAACTACATCCGCCTCTGGAAGCTGCTGCATCATTCTTCTTCTTGATACTTCCTGCATACGCTTTCTGATCTGTCCCTTAACCTGAGGATCACCCTCGGAATTCTTATATTCATCTTTAACTTCCTGCTTAGTCATCATATTATCATTCTTAAACTTGTGTCTCTGATACACAAGGTCAGCAAATCCGACTATCAGAAATATCGCACTTATCTTAATGCCAAGACCTATAATTATATCTCCTACTGTTGAAAGTGCTGTATTAAGACTAATATCATAGAATGTAAGAAGAACATTCATTTTATCTTTTATCGTTGAATATACAACAGCAATTATAATTGTAATCATCACTATTGATTTTAGCAGCTCTAATAACTGTCTTACAGAGAACATTCTCTTAAAGCCACTCAACGGACTAATCTTGCTTAATTTGGGCTGCATAGGCTTTGCTGTTATCATCCACTTCTGCTGTAACACATTACCAAGTATCGCTATTATCACAGCTACAAGAAGTATTGGAATTGCAAGCGTAATAACCTCCGTTGCAAGCTGTCTTAATGTTGCTACTGCCCAGCCGGTGGATAAGCCGTCACCGCTGTCATTGCCTATTACTGCTATTGCCCCATATATATTCTTAAATACATCTATAAATCCAGTGCCAAGTCTTCCCACATAAATCTTTAGGATAATAAATAATGACATCAAAGAAATGGCTGTTATTATCTCTTTACTTTTAGCTACCTGTCCTTCTTTTCTTACATCATTAAGCTTCTTACTTGTAGCCGGCTCTGTCTTTTCCCCTCCGGGACCATCTTTAGCAAAAAACTGAAGGTTCAGCCTTAATATAAGTTCATTCTCCATATCAGCTCATACCCCTTACCAATGCTGTAAATATGCTTTGAATTTCTTCCAGTATGAAATTAGAAACAGCTGGAAGCATACCTATTGTAAAAAGAATTACAAATATTCCAACAAATATCTTAAGCTGCATACCAACAACGAACATATTCATCTGTGGTGCTATCCTTGCAAGTATGGCAAGAATACAGTTAAGAAGAAGTGTTGTGGCAAACACCGGCAGTGCTATTCTGAAACCTATAACAAAATAATCTGTCATAAACTGTATAACAGTCGAATATATCGCACCGCTGAATTTGACTCCACCTATAGGTATAACATTATATGTCTCAACGATAGCTTCTATAAGAAATCTGTGCATACCTGATATTATAAGCAAAAGCATTAACATATAGTAATAGAAGTTGCCCATAATACCCACCTGCATTCTTGTTGTAGGATCATATAACTGTGCCATAGATATACCTATATCCATATCAATTATCTTACCTGAGAACTGTATAATCTGAACACAAAAAAAACTCGCCGCACCAAGTATTACTCCTACTATTACTTCTTGCAGTGCAATTATACAATAATCAATCATATTATCATATTCTACCGACATATCTGGATGAATAGCATAAACAATCACACTAAGTGCAATTGCAAAACCAACTTTAAACTTTCGTGGAACATTGGCAGTATTAAAAAAAGGTGCGGCATAAACAAATGAAGCTAATCGAATTAATATTAAAACAAATAGCTCAAATTGTCCAAGCGCAACCTCATAATTAATCATTATATCTTAATCCTTTAATTAAATATACTGTGAGAAATTCCACAAATTCCCCATAAATCCTGTAATCTGATTTAACATCCATGCCCCCAAAAGCATTAATGTTAAAAGAATTGCAATAAGCTTCGGCACAAATGTCAAAGTCTGCTCCTGAATAGATGTAAGTGTCTGAAAAAGACTTATAACCAAACCAACAATCATTGAAACAAGAAGTACAGGAACAGCTGTTTTTACTATAATCCATACTGTCTGCCTTGCAATATTAATAACTGTACCAGTATCCATATATCAGTCCCACCTTTATTATTTGAATGTCATCATTAAATTACCAATAATCAAGTTCCATCCATCTGCCATAACAAACAGAAGTATCTTAAACGGTGTAGATATTGTTGTTGGTGGGAGCATCATCATACCCATTGACATAAGCGTTGAAGATACTACCATATCAATAACAATAAATGGAAGATATATAAGGAAACCAATAATAAATGCAATTCTCAATTCACTTATTATAAATGATGGAATTAAAACCCTTAATGTTATATCATCTTCTGATTTGACTGAACCTTCTTCATATCCTGCAATTTTAAGGAATGTATCCAGATCCTTGGTAGAAGTCTGCTTTAACATAAATGTTCTTAGCGGCTTAATACCTTCATCAAATGCCTCCTCTGCCGTCATCTCATTATTAGATAGCGGCGTTATGGCATTATCATATATCTCTGTAAATGTTGGTGCCATAACAAACACCGTCAAAAACAATGATAATCCTATAATTATCTGATTAGGTGGAACAGTCTGTGTACCTATAGCTGCTCTTGTAAAATGCAACACTATAACAATTCTGGTAAACGAAGTAAGCATAATAAGTATTGATGGTGCTAACGATATTACTGTCAATACAATCAACATCTGTAAAACGCTTGCCATATCACTGCCATCACCTGACGATATGCCTATGCTTATAAGATTGTCATCACCTTCCGCAGCAAGAACCTTAGCTGTAACGCCACACATCACACCAAATACTGCACTGACTGCTGCAAATCCTCTTATGCATGACTTTTTATGCTTTCTCAACCAATGTAACATACAATAAACCCGCCTAACCTTCTGGCTTGTCCTTTTTAAATTTCTCCAAAACAGCCTTAAAACTCTCCTTATTAATTGTACCTGTATCACTAGAAGAATTATATATAAGCTCATCTTCATTCAATTCACAAAGAAAACTCACATTATCTTTAGTAACAGCTATTGCAAAACACTTCCCGCCAACCTTAATAACCTGAATATACTTTGTATTAGATATACGCATAGTCTCTAATATCTGTATATTACTTCCGGAAAGCTTATTCTTCTGGTAATTACCAACAAAACGGGTTGCAAAATATGTAGCTGCCAATACAAATATAAATACAATAAGAAGAGTAAAAAGCTGTGCAAATGCTTCAAGCCTGCTGCTCATAAGTGCAACTGTCATTATCCAACAACTTTCTGAACAGCCTCTAATACTCTATCTGCCTGGAATGGCTTTACGATAAAATCCTTAGCTCCTGACTGAATTGATTCAATTACCATTGCCTGCTGACCCATAGCTGAACACATAATTACAGCTGCGTTAGGATCTGTTTCTTTAATCTTCTTAAGTGCTTCAATTCCGTCCATCTCAGGCATTGTAATATCCATAAGTACGAGGTCTGGCTTTAATTCTGCATATTTCTCAACAGCCTTAGCACCATTCTCAGCCTCTCCTGCGATATTGTAACCATTCTTTGTGAGTATATCCTTAATCATCATTCTCATAAATGCTGCATCATCACAAATTAAAATATTCTTAGCCATATGAATCTCCTATCTTAACTAAAATATAAATTATTCACTAAATAAAAATCCGTAAGTATTATACATCATCAAGTCCAATTTTGATATATCTTTTTATTAAAAAACAATAAATTATTACTTGATAATTTCTGTAATTCTTACACCGAAGTTCTCTTCGATTACAACAACTTCACCTTTGGCAACATATTTGCCATTAACTAATACATCAACTGCTTCTCCTGCAATCTTGTTAAGTTCAACGATTGTTCCCGGTGCGAAATCAAGAATGTCTTTAATTGACTTTGATACTCTTCCAAGTTCAACTGTTACTTCAAGAGGCACATCCATAATCAAATCGATGTTCTCCTGCTGAACAAGTGGATTAACATCAGCCTGAAATGGCTGAAATGATGCCGGTGAAACATTAACATCCTTCACAGGTGCCTGCTGCATTGGCATTCCGTATCCATAAGGCATACCTTGCATTGGCATTCCATATCCGTAAGGCATACCCTGCATTGGCATTCCCTGCTGCATCATACCCTGCTGCATCATACCCTGCTGTGACATATCTGGCATTGGCTGCTGTGGTGCTGTAGCTGCCTGTGGTGCTGTAGCTGCCTGTGGCTGCGGTGCTGCCTGTGGCTGCGGTGCTGCCGTCTGTTCAGCTGGTGTTGGTTCTGTGCTTGCTGAACTGTTATCTGACTGTGCTTCCTAATCAATTGAGAACATTGTTAAAAGTTCCTTAGCAAAATCAATAGGATATAACTGCATAATCTCACTATCAATTAAATCCCCTATCTGCATCTTAAATGCAACAATTACAAAATTGTCATTTAAAAACTGTGGAAGTGTTTCATCCATCTCATTATATGTTTCAACAATATTAGCAATTGGAGGACTTATATCTATCTTCCTGTTAAACATTGATGAAAGAGAGGTAGCTGCTGAACCCATCATCTGGTTCATAGCCTCACCTATTGCACTAAGATGCAGATCTGTAAGTTCTTCTCCATCATCTACATTTCCTGTGCCTCCCATCATAAGGTCAGTAATTATCTTAACATCTCTCTCCTTAAGAATAAGTACATTATTGCCATCTATACCTTCCTTATATCTAATCTGAAGCATTACACAAGGTCTGTCATACTTTCTAGAAAGCTTATCCCAATCTGCTACCTCAACCCTAGGAGTCGTTATATTAACCTTCTGGTTAAGCAGTGAACTAAGTGTTGTCGCTGCTGTACCCATACTTATATTAGATATCTCGCCAACTGCATCTTTCTCAGTATCAGAAAGGGCCTCTGGTTTATCGGTGTTCGGAGTATTATCACTTGCAGACTCATTACTTTCCTGTGGTGTCTCCGATGTTTCATTGTCAGCACTATCATCAGCAGACATTCCATTCAATAATGCATTGATTTCATCCTGTGATAACATACCATCCATCTTTTACTCACTCTCCTCTCTAATTACGTCCGTTATTCTAACTGCGTATTTATCTTCAAAGTAACCAGGTAATGCTTTAAACTTCTTGATGTTGCCAACATAAACATCGAGTTCCTGATCAACTTTTTTATCAATTTTAATAATGTCCCCCACCTGAAGGTTAATGAAATCAGATACATTAATCTTGGATTCACCAAGCAATGTCTTAACAGGTACTTTAGTCCTGCTGATTGTCGATTCAATAACATCTCCATAAAGCTTAGGATCTTTTTCCTGCATATTAGCAAACCAGAACTTCGTATTAAGCTTGTCCATAACTGGCTCTAATAATGTAAATGGAAGACATACATTAACAAGACCTTCAACATCACCTATCTTGAGATTAATAGTTATAATTGCTATTGTTTCAGTTGGTGATATTATCTGTGCAAACTGAGAATTTGTCTCTATTCTTTCCAATCGCGGAGTTACTTTAATAACATTTTCCCAAGGCTCTCTTAAAAGATTAACGCATATTGAGAATATTCTTTCTATTATCGAAAGCTCAATCTCCGAGAATTCTCTTTCTTTATCAAGAGCTGCTCCTGCTCCACCTAACAATCTGTCTACAAATGCAAATCCCAGATTAGAAGCAATCTCCATAACCATATTACCTGATAGCGGAGCCATACTTACTACTCCAAGCAGAACTGGATTTGACAAGGCATTTGAGAATTCTGAATAGATTACTACTTCCGAATTGACTACGTCAACACTGACTGCTTTTCTTAAATAGGCTGGAAGATTGGTTGCCAGAAGTCTTCCAAAATGCTCGAATATAATCTCCAATGTTCTTAAATGTTCCTTTGAGAACTTAGATGGTCTTGCAAAGTCATAGTTCTTCACCTGTTTCTCTTCGCCATTCTTCATCTCATCAACATCAAGTTCACCACTGCTTAACGCCTTTAGAAGATCATCTATCTCGCTTTGCGATAAGACCTCTCCCATGTCTTCCTCACCTCCTTGTATTCATAATTAATCTTTAACATTAAACACATTCCCCTATATTACTGGACTACTACTGATACAATAACAGATGTTATACACTCAGTCTGGAATGTATCTTGAAGTGTTGCTAAAAGATTAGATTCCACTGTTGTCTTGCTTGCTGCTATTGTACTATATGTATATTTCATAGCCTCTGTCTGGACTGCGTTTACAATTACTTTCATACCATTGTTAATAGTTGTGCTCTTAGATGCATAATCCTTAGCCTTAGTGTTAAGTCCAAGAGTTACATTAACAATTGCATAATGTGTCTTACCACCATCTGTGTAAGATATCATAATATCATTAGAACCATTATTGCTTACATCTACATAAGCTACATCTTCTATGCTTGTGCCAGCTGATGTTGACTTACTGCTGTTATCAACACCTGCAACATCCAGGTCAATAATCTCCGAAACCTTAGTCACAAGCTTATTAGTCTTGTTGTTAGTTGATACAAGTGAAAATGTAAGTATAACAGTAAGCACAAGATTCACAAGAACTAGTGCAAGTGTTATAACATTTAACATACTTTTCTTCATAAACTTTCCTCCTGATATGTATCTAATATATGCTGATTATGTCTATAGCAAAATACTTTAATGAAAATCTACTGTATATCACTGTTAAGATTATTATATATCTTTATCTCAACCCTACGGTTCTGGGCACGTCCCTCTGCCGTTGTATTATCAGCTATCGGAACATTCTCTCCACGACCTGAAGATGTCATAGTCTTGGCATCAAAGCCTTTATTATTAACAAGATAATTATATACGCTATGTGCTCTATGCACAGAAAGCATCATATTATCTGGGAACTTGGCAGTATTAATCGGATTACTATCTGTATGTCCCTCTATTGTTATATAATTGTCATTATACTGGTATATTGCTCCAGCCACTGAATCTAACAGACTCACCGCTTCAGGTGTCAGATCAGCTTCACCTGAATTAAACAATATACCACCATTCATATTAAGCATTACATATTTATTAGTAGCTGTTATCTCAACCTGATTATCAACATTAGCAGCTTTAAGAGCCGATTCTATTTCATCTGCCATACTTTCAGACTCTTTAAGTCCTTCTTTATCCATCTGTTCCTTAGCTGTCTTTACCTCTTCGGTAAATTCACCGTCTGTATTAAGACCCATATTATTATAATATGAACTAAGATCATTAAGCTGTGTTGCTCCACTTCCCACAAGAATACCCTCATCAGATAATGCTGAACCTCCTGATGGAAATATACTAAAGCTCGCTGACAGGGAAGCCGCAACCTTTTCAAACTTTTCTGCATCTACTGATGACATCGAAAACAGTAAAACGAAGAAACATAATAACAAATTCATCAAATCACTGAAAGTCGACATCCACGCTGGAGATCCGGCTGGCTGGTCCTGAGGTTTCCTCTTAGCCATTAAGCTTCACCTCCTCCTTCTTCGGTAGACAATGCATTTCTTGATGCTGGTGCAAGGAATGACTTAAGCTTTTCTTCAATTACTCGTGGGTTCTCACCTGCCTGAATAGAAAGCAGACCCTCAATAACTATTTCTTTGAGCTGATATTCTATAGAATTCTGCTCTTTTAATTTATTAGCAATTGGTGTACAGAACCAGTTAGCTATCAACGAACCATAAAGTGTTGTAAGAAGGGCTGTTGCCATCGATGGTCCAATTGCTGATGAATCCTGCAAATCCTTTAACATATTAACAAGACCTATAAGAGTACCAATCATACCCCAGGCAGGACCAAGTGCTGCCCATGTCTCAAAGAACCCAGCCACACTTCTGTGTCGTTCATCCATATTCATAAGTTCTGTTTCAAGTATTCCTCTTACAAGCTCTGGTTCTGTACCATCAACAATAAGCAGAATACCTTTCTTCATAAATTCATCATCAAGATTCTGTGCCACCTCTTCAAGTGCAAGAAGACCTTCCTTTCTTGCTACATTTGACAATTCTATAATCTTGGCTATTGTTGAACCATTGTCATACTTCGGATCTTTAAACGCAAGACCCACACCTTTAAAATTATTAAGGAAATCTTTAAGAGTATTCGACGCAATAAGACCTGCTAAAGAACCTCCAAGTGTAATAATAATTGAAGGAACATCGACGAAATTCTGCAAAGCTGATACACCATTGCCCCACAGAATACCGAATACAACCATTACCGCACCTAAGACAATACCTATAATTGAAGCTAAATCCATCAAAGACACCATCCATTCTTTCATATTGGGGCACACTTATATTATATATATACAACACCCCCATAATTAAACTATATATAGTAAAACACCAATGACAAATTATTGCAATATAATACTGACATTTTTCTACATATTTTCTTAATTAATCTGACAAATAATAACGAAATATTTCTTTATATCTTTTGTCTGCATAACTTATAGAATAAAATTCTGAAACATTCTATCCTTTCAATAAAATAATGGAACGCGGCAGAATACTCTTCTGTAGCGTTCCATAAATATGAATCGCTTTGTTATGATAACCTTAATTATCTCTTAAGATTAATAAGCTCCTCAAGCAAAGTATCTGATACTGTAATAATCCTTGAGTTAGCCTGATAGCCTCTCTGAGTTGTTATCATTGTAGTGAATTCCTGTGCAAGATCCACATTAGACATCTCTAATACTCCCGACTGGATCTTACCCTTTGTAGCTGATATATCTTTTCCTATTCCATCGAACTCACCTGAGTTAAGTGTTGCAGCGTATAAGTTCTCTCCAACCTTCTCAAGACCACCAGGGTTAGTGAATTCTGTTACAGCTATCTGTCCAATAGTCTTAACATCACCATTGCTATAGCTTGCATTAATTCTACCCATTGTATCAATACCGTAAGATGTCATTGTACCAACAGCCTTACCACCACCAATATAATTGCCAGTTGTTGCATCCTTGATACCATATGTCTGTTTGATTGATGACTTATCTGCTATCATCTTAATTCCTGACATATCAACAGTTAATATATGAGTTCCTTCAGCACCAATATTATCAAGCTGTGGATCATTAGCTGTTGGACTCTCAACTGTAAATTCAATATTAGCATTAGCTTCATTAGAAAGACCTGTAACTGAATTAAACACAAGTGTGTTACTTGTTGTAAGTGTAAGGTCTGTCTTTTCGCCATCCTTTGTTATTGAAGATGCTGTTATTGAGTATGTAACATCATTACCTGTCTGTCCTTCCTTATGAAGAACTACTGTTGCCTGATATAAACTACCAAGGCTGTCATAGAAGTTAAGCGTTGTTGTTACATCATCAGACTCTGTTGAATTAATATTACCAGCAAGTGTAAGTCCTGTTGTTCTTTCTGGTAATGTATATTTAACAGCATCACTTTCAAGATAAAGAGGTGATACCTTATCCTTTAATATCTCACCAGTCTCGCTGTCAACCTGCCATCCAAGTACGCTTGCACCAGACTGTGTAACCAATGCACCTGACTCATCCTTTGTAAAGTTACCAGCTCTTGTAAAATATGTATTACCACCGCTGCTTACAATAAAGAATGCGTTACAGCCTGTAATAGCGAGATCAGTTGCATTATCTGTTCTCTCTGTTGCACCTTCTGTTGTCATTGCTGTTGATATAGAACCCACTGAAGAGCCAAGACCAATCTGCATAGCATTAGTACCACCTTTACCTGTATCGGCATTAGGTCCTGTAGCTGTCTGTGTTGTCTGGTAAAACACTTCACTAAATGTCATCGACTGTGATTTGTAAGCTACTGTATTAACATTTGCAATGTTATTACCTATAACATCCATTCTTGTCTGATGTGATTTTAAGCCTGACACACCAGAGAACAATGCTCTCATCATAATATTATTCCTCCATACTGCGTAACCGCGTTATTTAATATTCTTATTAAACATTGAGGCGTATCATCTCATCTGTCAGTCAGAGATGAATAACATCCTTACCGGTCCTGTTACATAACTACTGCGCCATCAATATTGGTATAAATGTTGTCATCACTTGAATTCTGGTCAATAGCTGTTATTACTGTCTTCTTATCAGTATTGACTATGAACGCAAGATTATCAACAAGAACCAAAGACTCTTTGATTCCTTTGCTATATGCCTTCTTCGTTCCCTCTTCAAGCCTTATCATCTGTTCGTCAGTTAGTCTTATATCTCTCTGTTCAAGTCTTGCATCTGCATGTTTAGTGAATTTAAGCCCATATGCTACACCTGAAGTTCTGTCTGCGACAAGCTCATCAATTGACTGCTGACGACTTAATATTTCAGTAAATGAAGGGCCATCATATGTGGCATTAACATCCTGTTTCTTTCTCTTACTGATAACCTCTGCCATTCTTTCAATTGAAGTAACGCTGCCATTGAGTATATTATTCATAGACATCTCCCATCTTACATCAATTAAATTAAAGCATTATGTACATTCAATCCCTTTCCTGTACGAATTCTATTCTTCTGACCCAGCTGCTTCTGACTTATCAGTAGAATCTGTGCTGTCCTTTTTATCATCTGTTGAATCAGTACTGCCTGTTGTGCTGTCTGTACTTCCAGATGAACTATTAGAACCATTAGATGCATTCCATTTTTCATAGTAATCTTTGTCAATCACCTGATCAACATCATTAATATCATAAAGACCGCCGTTAATACCAAGATATATTATACCATCAATCTCCTGCCAGCCATTAACCACACCACCAGCATAGCCAGATGTATTCATATCTGTCTTTACAATAACAGCTTTACCAATAAGATTAGATGCTGTCTGGCTAAGCACTTTTTCATTCATCTCTGTTGTAGCTTCTACCTGTGAGAATGTTGCCATCTGAGCCATATAATCTGAATTACTTGTTGGTTCAAGCGGATCCTGATTCTGCATTTCTGCTACTAAAAGGCTCAAGAAGTTCTCCATATTAAGTGTGTTAGACTTCTTAGTATTCGTTGTCTTAGATGTAGAACTGATAATCTGGCTTTGCGATACTGCATTAGATGAATCTACTGCCATATGTGTTCTCCTTTCTTTATTCAATTAAAATAGTAATTTAATACATGTCTTTGTTCTATGCAAGATATTCAACACTGCTTCCCTCTGCCTTAGGTGCTGGAGCTGTACTCTCTAAATCTTCTTCTAATTCATCATCAAATGAAGAAAGATCAAGCTTTCTATGCACCTTGCTTTCGCCCTGCTTTCTTTCAGATTCACTCTGTCCGAAATTCTGGCCTGCTTCAAAGCTATGTGCCATAACTGTAATCTCCACAGCATCAACTTTAAGTCCCTGACTTTCAAACTGCTCCCTTAATGTAACCATCTGGTTCTCAAGTGCTGTCTTTACCTGCTCATTCTGAGCTGCAATCTGTGCAGAGACAATTCCGTTGCGGGCTGTAACTGTAATGTGCACGCTTCCAAGATGTTCTGGATTAAGCATAACTTCCATACTTGTAAGTTCTCTTGATGCCATAAGCTTTACACTGTCTATAACCTGATTGACGATGTCGGCTTCTTTAACCGTTGAAATATCTTCTGTTATAATGTCAGCAAATGTATCTGTAATATTAGATATCATATTATCCGCAACATCAGCATATGTAACTTTGTTGTTGGCTTCGTTAGACTCCGACATATTATTCTTTGCCTTGCCATCGCTTTCTGTTGTAATCTTCTTAGCAAGAACTTCACTTAAGCTTTCCTGATTATCTACTGTCTGGTTAATATTATCATCTGCATTCTTAGCATCTGATTCTTTAACATTATCCTGCTTAGCTGTATCTTCTGAATTAACTACAGGTGCTATATCGTTCTGTCCAAGAACAATTCCAACTTCTTCTGTCTTAACTCCAAGCATACCTGCTATATCAGCATTAGCTTCATCCACAACATTGATAATGTTATTAAAGCTCTGCATCATATCCTCATTAGTTATTAGTGTAAGTGCATCTGTTCCTGTAAGCTGTTCAATAAGCTCTGCTACTTTGGCAGTTGAAAGAAGATCCAGTGCTGTAAGCCCAAGTAACTCCATAGCCACTTTGATGTCTTCATCTGATACATCGAATTCTTCTTTAATAGCATCTTTAATATCTTCGCACACTTCTTTTACTGTATCTGTGACATCTTTATTATCTGCCTTGGAATTAACATCTGATATACTAGATGTATCAGCATTCTTAGCCGAACCTGTAACACTGCTCTTATCTTCTGATGTATTATTCTTTGCAGATATCTTATTAGTGTTAGTATTCTGAACATTAATAAGGTTATCTTTGATATTAGTCTTGCCAATATTACCATTAGTTGCCCCATTTGCAAGAGAATCTGCCATCACTGACTTGAAATCGCCCGATTTCTTAGCTGATGCCTTAGTCTGTGCAGTTCCAGACACCTTATTGGTGCTACCTGTTCCAACTACTGCTGGACTAACCATATGTATTCCTCCTTTCTTGTAATGATTATATGTAATAAGACATTATGTCTGATTACCAAAATATTATGGATGAGTAATCTTTGTAATCTTAGCTGCATATACCGGATCCATCTCTGCAAGTACAGCTGCTCTCTGCTTAGATGTCATACACTGTAATATCTGTGATACAAGGTTCGTATCACCTGTCATCTCTTCAAGAATTGCAGCGGCACTGGCTGCATCCATCTTAGCATATGCCTCTGCCCAGTCCTTAATCTTCTGAGAATACTCAAGATCTTTTATAACCTGCTTATATAATTCTGCCGCATTATCTGCATCTATAGACTCATACCACGATTTGTAATTGGATATATCTGGTGCATTATCTGTATAGACAACTTCCCTGTCGAACTTATCCTTTAAATCCTGATAATACTGTGCGTTATCTTCAAATACTTTTAATCTGGCAATCTCTGCCTGTAAATCAGCAATTGTTGATGAATCAGCTGTTCCTGCATCCTTATACTGTGCAAGTTCTGCTTCGAGTTCATTAATTCTGTCTATTGCCTCAGCAAGATTCTTATACTTGCTTCCTGTCTCTTCAGCTATCTCTTCATCTGTTGCCTCTGGAAGAATTCTGTTGATAACTGGAACATTCTTAAGGAATGGTCTTAGCATACTTCCTATTCCACCGACATTCATCTTTATCAACAAGCCAAATATGACAAGCCATATAGCAATTACAACCACTACAATAAATGCGTTAAGAAGCTTATTGCCGCCTGAACTTTCTTCTTCATCATTCAGATCTAAGCTGTCATCAATATCTAATTCTTCCTTGGATTTCTTCTTTGCCATAGTAATCTGCTCTCCGTTTATTCGTCTTCTTCTCTATCATTATAATTAAAGCTTACAACTTCATCAATCTCTTTCATCTCCTGTGCATTAAGCTCCTGTAGGAACTGCTCAAAAGCCTTTTCTTTCAGCTTTTCCTGAACCTTTCTTTCCTTAACTGCATCTGCAAGACGCTTCATTGAAGCCTCAACATTTCTTTCCGCCAGCTTAACCATTACAGCCTGGTTCTTTGCCATATCTTCTGTAATCTTAATAGCTTCATTACATCTTCTGATCTTAGCTATATCAAGCTTTCCTATAGATAGCTGCGAAGCCTGTACCTTATACGAATTAAGTGTTGACATAATATTGTGCATCTTCACTTCCTCATCATGAAGTGCTCCAAGCATCTGGGCATATTCTGTCTTAGCCTGTGTCTCCATTCTTTCTTTTATGTTAAGTACATTCTGCATACTATATATGAATTTTGCCATATTATATCAGCCCTCATACCTGTTATATTTTATCACAACTTATCGATAATTGGTATATATTTACATTAGATATATTAAGATTTCAACATTTATCGTCTTGCCTGTGCTCTCTGTGGTGCTTTTGGCTGTTCGCCAAGCTTCAGGCTTCCATTCTCAAAATCCTCATAATCACTGAACAAATCATATAAAGCATTCAATTCTTCATCCAGCGAAAACTTCTCATCTGTCTGCTGCATAAGAAATCTGTTAACAGCATCTATCTTGGATATCGCATAATCAATATTCCTGTTCGAGCCGCTCTTATAAGCCCCAATATTAATAAGGTCTTCCGCTTCATTATATGTAGCAAGCACTGTCTTTAACCTGCCTGCTGCTTTCTTATGTTCCTTGGATACTATCTGGCTCATACATCTTGATATACTTTGAAGCACATCAATAGCAGGATAATGATTCTTATGTCCTAACTTTCTTGAAAGCATTATATGACCATCAAGGATACTTCTTGCCGTATCTGTAATAGGTTCATTAAAATCATCACCATCAACAAGAACTGTATACAGACCTGTAATTGAGCCTTTATCTGACATACCTGCTCTCTCAAGCAGCTTAGGCATCTCACTATATACACTCGGTGGATAACCTCTTGTAACAGGTGGTTCACCAGATGCAAGTCCAATCTCTCTTTGTGCCATAGAGAAACGTGTCAATGAATCCATCATAAGAAGAACATCTTTTCCCTGATCCCTGAAATATTCTGCAATAGCTGTCGCTGTCTTAGCAGCCTTATTTCTTATAAGTGCCGGCTTATCTGATGTAGCAACTACAAGAACACTTCGTTTCATACCTTCAGGACCTAAATCCCTCTCAACAAATTCTCTTACTTCCCTGCCTCGCTCGCCTATAAGTGCAATAACATTAATATCTGCCTTTGTATTTCTTGCAAACATACCTAGCAATGTACTCTTACCTACACCACTACCTGCAAATATGCCAATTCTCTGTCCTTTACCTACTGTAAGCAGGCCATCAACTGCCTTAACTCCAAGTGGAAGAATTTCACTGATAATCTCTCTTTCCATAGGATCTGGTGGTGCAGCTTCTACCGAATAAGCACTCTCAAGGTTAAGCTCTGCACCGTCTGTAGGATTGCCAAGTCCATCTAAAGTATGTCCTAAAATATCATCTCCAACCTTAACCTCTAATGGTTTTTCAGTATTCTCAACAATACTTCCAGGTCCAATTCCATCAACAACATCAAATGGCATAAGAAGAACTCTAGAATCCTTAAATCCTACCACCTCTGCAAATAACACCTGACTTCTGTCAGCTGAGTAAATTTTACATAAATCATTAAGCTTGGCATCCGGTCCTATTGACTCTATTGTAAGACCTACAATCTTAGTAACCTTTCCAAGCTTCTTATAGAAAGATTTCTCTGTCAAAGAATAATATTTATCTATATTTAGTAGTGACAAATCTTCTTCCTCCCTGTATCTGTATAACAATATGCCAGAGTACCTGCCATATAATTATCATTTTATATAGCTTTATAACTTACATACAGCTTAACAACTTAATATCCTTAATAAGATTGTTAAGTTCTATATCAAGGCTACAGTCAAATACACCTGCATCTGTCTCTATTATACATTCATTCTTCTTCATTGTTGTATCTGCAACAATATCAAGATTAATCTCTTTAGATACCGCACAATATATCTTGCCCTGATTATTTGTTAAGAACTTATAATCTTCTGGTGAAACCTTAATAACAAAATCATTGCTTGTCTCTGCATTCTTAAGGACATTACCGATAAGGCCAAGTATTATATCCTGATTATCATCAGATACAACTCTTGTAACTTTTCTGAATACATCAGTTATTGTATTAACAAGCTCTGGCTCAATAGCTGCTTTAAGCTGTTCATATTCATTTGTTAACTGTTCAGCCTTTGCTTCATAATCTCTTGCAAGCTGAGCCGCCTTATCTTCGTATTCCTGTCTTGCACCTTCTGCACCTTGTTGGTATCCTTGCTTCTTAGCTTCTTGTAAAAGCCTGTCCGCCTCCATATGTGCCTGTGCAAGAATTTCATTAGCCTCATCCTTGATACTCTGTGCTTCGTTGCTGGCATTCTCTATTATTGAAGCAGCTTGTGCTTCATAACTGGCATCAGTTGCCGCTTCTTCATTCATATCGTCTTCTGAACCTGTGAGCAGCTGTTCTACAACATCTGCCTTAAGTCCATTAACAAAACCGTCTGCATCAACATTATCTTTGTTATTCTGAATTTCTATAATATGCTTTAACTTACTTTTAACAAGGTCGTTATAATCTATAACTCTCTCATCACTACTTACTGTAGTGCCTCTTTTTAACAGATTAGACAATTATCTCGTCACCTCCGCCTCTTGCAATAACAATCTCTGCTGAATCTTCAAGCTTTCTTATAATATTAACAATCTTCTGCTGTGCCTCTTCAACATCCTTCATACGAACAGGTCCCATATATTCCATATCTTCCTTTATCATAACAGCAAGACGCTTTGAAAGATTATTAAGAATAACATTCTGAACTTCTTCTGCAGCTCCCTTAAGGGCAAGAGCAAGATCTCCATTATCAACATCTCTAAGAACTCTCTGGATTGCTCTGTCATCAAGCGAAAGAATATCTTCAAATACGAACATTTTCTTACGGATTTCATCAGCAAGCTCTGGCTCTTCGACTTCGAGAGTTTCCATAATATGTCTTTCTGTTCCTCTGTCAACAGAATTGAGGATTTCAACAATGGCATCTACACCACCAACAATTGTGTAATCCTGATTTACTAAAGAAGCAAGCTTCTTCTCAAGTACCTTTTCAACCTGCTTGATAACATCTGGTGATGTTCTATCCATCTGGGCTATTCTCCTTGCAACATCTGCCTGCTTTTCAGGTGGCAAAGATGATATAACTGCCGATGCCTGTGAAGGTGGAAGGTATGATAATATAAGAGCAATAGTCTGTGGATGCTCATCCTGTATAAAGTTGAGCAGCTGTGAAGAATCTGTTCTTCTGATAAATTCGAATGGACGTACCTGAAGGCTTGCTGTAAGTTTTCCTATAACAGCCTTTGCCTTTTCTTCTCCTAAAGACTTCTCAAGAAGCTCTTTAGCGTATCCGATACCACCTTCTGCAATATACTGCTGTGCAAGACACACTTCATAGAAATCATTGAGCACCTGCTCTTTTGTCTGTGGAGATACACTGCTAGTATTAGCAATTTCAAGTGTAAGCTGTTCTATTTCGTCTTCTTTAAGATGCTTGAAAATCTGTGCTGATTTCTCAGGTCCAAGTGCTATAAGAAGTATCGCAGCCTTTTCAACTCCATCCATATTTTTTTCGCCGTTAGCGTTCTGTCGTGCCATTTATCCTCACTCCCAAATCAAATCATTAATTCCAATCTTCATTAAGCCAGTTACGCAATAGCAATGCAACAGCTTCTGGATTCTCGTCCACGAACTTCTCGATTGCCTTTCTCGTCTCTGACTTCTCCTGTAAGTCAATATCGTCAACTGATGGCTGGTTCTCTCTCGTAGAAGCAAGCATTTCCTCAACAGAAAGCTCTGGTTCTTTTTCTTCCACTGTAAGAGGTCTTGCACTTCTAATAATCACAAGCACAAGGATTCCAAGTATTGCAGCTGCAAGTACAATCTGTACCCAGAACGATGCCTTGCTTAATATATTGCTTGAAGCCTTATCCTGGAATGAATTCTTCTGGTAAGCCACTACTGATATATTAGCCGGGTCAATACCTGTACCCTTTGATATAATATCCACCCACGAATTATCAACATTAAGTGTTACTGGTTCAGAATTCTCACTCTTAAATGTATCCCAGTCTTTTCCATCAAGATAACCAAGCTTCTTAGCCTGTGTCTCTTCATATGTAACATTCTTAATAAGTGTTACAGCTATAGATGAACCATTTTTCACTATAGCACCTGGGTCTGTATTAGTTGTTGTTACAAGCTCGTTAGGAAGATAATCATATTCCTTAACAGTATATGTAGATGTTGATGTTGTACCATCTGTAATATCATATGTTGTTCCACTGTTACTTGTTGTACCAGGTGTACCACTTGCACCATTAGTACCTACAGACTCCTGTTCATAAGAATGACTGTATAACCCTTCTTCTCTTCCTTCCTGTGCTGTATATTCTTTTGCAATTGTATTAACTGTATTCCAGTCAAGTTCATAATTAAGTGTTATAACAGCATCATCATATAATCCTGTTGAAACAATATTTCTAAGAAGCGAACTGCTTGTTGTAGCTTCAATCTGTGATTTGTACTTTAACTTGCTGTTCATTCCCACACCTGATGTTGAATTATTACCAGCAGCTCCATTAAATAATGTATTACCTTTGTTATCTATAATAGTAATGCTCTTAGTTGAATCATTGCCAACCGCCATAGCAAGAAGCGAAGCCATACTCTCAGCTGCATCTTCATTAATATCCTTTGTTGTAACGAGTTTAACTGCTACTGTAGCATCTGATGCTGCCTGATAAAATGAATTAGTCTTCTCAGGCATATTAATTGTAACGGAAGCATCCTTAACTCCGTCCATATCCTTAAGATCGCCCTCTAGCTTAGTCTCAAGATAATGGGCATACTGCTTGGTACTGTCCGAATCTGTTGTTGTAAAGCTTCTCTTCATAGCATCTTCAAATGTATAGCCATCTGACTGTATATTCTGGCTTGCAAGAAGCATTTTACAGGCTGTAAGCTCTTTGGAATTAACACTTACTACCATATTATTAATTTTATATTTGTGATTATTGTCCGTAAGCAGTGTAGTTACCGAATTCATCTCTGTATAATCTTCACACGTTACAAGTACCTCATACTTAGGTCTTGTAAGCACAATTGCCACTATGCTCACAACCGCTATAAAAGCAACGATTGAACCTATTATTAATACTCTTTGTTTTACTGACCAACTCTTCCAGATGTCTAATAACTTCTGAGGGATCTGTTTCAATTTATCTGCCATTATTAACTCCTAAGTAATTATATCTGCATATTCATTATTTCTTTATATGCCTCAAGTGCTTTATCTCTTATTGCAACTGTATATTGCAGGGCAATATTAGCTTTCTGCTGATACACTCCTAACTCGTGTGTATTAGTCATATTACCAAGTGCATAATCAACTTCCGCCTGCTGTGCCTGCTGAATATATGAATTGGTACTATCCAATAGTCCCGAAACAGCATTAAATACTGAATCAAATGATGAGTCATCTGTTGTGCCTGAAGCTGTATTAGTCTTATTAGTTAAAAGGTCAGACACCTTATTAACATAATCACTCCCAAGCGAATTAACTGCTGTTGTTAAATCCATATCACAATTCCTCCATCCAATCTATATTAATTAATCTTTTATCTGATGATATAATTCAATCCCTGAATTATGACTGTCCGATAGTAAGTCCCTTTGATGCCATATCTTTACTTGAGTTAAATGCTGAAATATTAGCTTCATATGACCTTGATGCATCTATAAGGTCTGTCATCTCCTGAACAACATTAACATTAGGATATGTAACATATCCATTCTCATCTGCATCCGGATGAGATGGGTCATATACCATATTCATATCTGTAGAAGTATCATCATATATAGATGTAACTTTAACACCGCTGCCCACTACTCCACCATTAGCTGCTCTTAACGCATCTGCAAATGTTGTTCCTGATGATGAATAAACTGACCTTCCAGCCATACCTGATGTAACAGTCTTTTCTGTAAATACAACCGACTTCTTAACATATGCTGTTCCGTCACTTGTTCTTGTAGTATTAGCATTAGCTATATTCTGTGAAATAACATCTGTTCTTAACTGCTGTGCTGTCATTCCTGATGCACTTATATTAAATGCCGCAAACATTGACATATCAATAATCCTCCAATCCCGCTTTAAATAAATATTAACTTCTTTAGTAAACTAACCAGTCTTATTACTTAAGTACCGCTTTAAAACGTGTAAATTCATTATTCATACTGTCAATCAAGCCATTATAATTAAGCTGTTCTGATGCAAGTTCAACATTCTCTGTTGATAAATCCACATTATTACCATCTAATCTGTATGATAAAGTAGAATTATCAGTATAAGTTCTCATAGTAACATCATTATAATTAATATTGTTAACTCTGTTAGTAAGAGATGTTGAATCTCCTCCTGAACGGCTCAATGCAGACTTTAAATAAGTAGTAAATTCCACATCCTGTCTTTTGTAATTAGGTGTATCAACATTAGCTATATTATTAGTCAATACTTCCTCTCTCGCCCAGCTTGCATCAGCTGCGGTCTTTAATACATCTACATAACCAAACATTCCCGAGCTCATATATACCCCTTTCCAATTATGGACATTAAACATAATTACACTAACTACCATTATAATAATTTACGACAAAAAAACAAGTTTTTTTTAATCTTTTTGAATATTTTGCTGTATTTTTACAAAAACACTTAATATTTTATTACTAAAATAAAAAAGGAAGAGCTGACAACAGCTCTCTCCCTCTATAACCATACAAACAATTCATTAATAATTGCTTTATATATGCAATTACCCATCCACATATATCATACATAATTAATCATCAAGTTTAGAAAGCTCTTCAAACACATATTCATTAACGACTTTTATATATGTTCCTTTCATTCCTGATGACTTGCAGTCAATAACACCCGCACTCTCAAATTTTCTTAAAGCATTGACAATTACTGATCTTGTTATGCCGACATTATCAGCAATCTTACTTGCGACAAGCGTTCCTTCATTACCATCAAGTTCTTTAAATATACTCTTAATAGCATCAAGTTCAGATGTTGACAGTGTATCAATAGCTGATCTTACTATCTTCTTCTTTCTGCTTTCCTCTGCAGTCTCTTCATTAACTGAACGCATCATCTCAAGTCCAACTACTGTCGTGCCATACTCGCTTAAAATAATATCGTCTATTTCATATGAGCTGTCACTCTTATACATAAATAATGTTCCAAGCCTCTCTCCAGCTATCTCCACAGGAGCAATTAACGCCTGAAACTTCTTTACATTCTCAATTGTAAATCCTAATGTTGAAAGATTAACATTCTCCTTGGTTGACAATACACTTAACAATCTTTCGTTAAGCATCTCATCAACAAAGCCGCCTACCTTATCATATACAAGCTCACTGATTACTTCAACACCCTCATAGTATCCAGTGCCAAGGACTTTACCTTTTCTGCTTATAACAAGAATATTAGACTCAAGTATACCGCTTAACACTGCACACATATCATTGAATTCAACTCTTGCAGAATGATTGTTATGCAGAAGCTTATTAATTTTTCTTGTCTTATCCAAAAGTTGTACACTCATCTTTTATTCCTCCATATATTAAATTACACCGATAAACATCTGTATAATCAAATACTATCACACAACTTTTGAATTTTCAACTAATTTACCACATTTTATCTGACAATTCTCTGTAAAACATACCCAAATTGTTCATTATCACTTTTTAATTTGATATATGTTACATATCAATTATCATTTTTTAGCAGTATCTAATATATAACCGCACTCTTCATTGGCACATACAAGCTTGTTGCCTTTTATTAGCATTATGCCACCGCACTTAGGACACTTCTTATCCGATGGTCTCTGCCAGCTCATAAAATCACATTCCGGATATCCCTCACAACCATAGAACATCCTTCCTTTCTTAGTCTTCTTAAGAATTATATCCTTACCACACTTTGGGCAGGCAACACCAATCTTTTCAAGATATGGCTTGGTATTGTGGCACTCTGGAAATCCAGGACACCCTAAGAACTTGCCATGTGGACCATATTTTATAACCATATTACGTCCACATTGGTCACATATTACATCTGTAACTTCATCTTCTATCTTTACATTTTCAAGATCCTTTTCTGCCTTATCAACAGACTCCTTTAAATCTGGATAGAAATTCTTTATAAGCTCTTTCCACTTAACATCTCCGTCAGCAACTCCATCAAGAAGCGACTCCATATTAGCTGTAAAGTTGACATCAACTATCTGCGGAAATGCTTTCATCATTGAGTCATTAACAGCCTTTCCAAGCTCTGTTACATAAAGATTTTTCTGTTCCTTAGCGATGTAATGTCTTGCAATTATAGTTGATATTGTAGGAGCATAAGTACTTGGTCTTCCTATTCCAAGCTCCTCAAGAGCCTTTACTAATGAAGCTTCCGTAAAATGTGCTGGTGGCTGTGTAAAATGCTGTACTTCCTTAAGTTCTTCCAAAGAAAGCTTTGAATTCTCATCAATACCTTTTACTAAAGCATTAGCCTCTTCCTTGTCATCATCACTCTTGTATACAGACATAAAACCATCAAATGAGAGCTTTGAAGCTGATATATTAAAGCGGTAATCACCAGCAGCTATCTTAACAGAAGTTGTCTCATATACAGCCTGTGCCATCTGGCTTGCAACAAATCTTTTCCATATAAGCTGATATAATCTGAACTGATCCCTTGATAACGACTCTTTAATAACAACTGGAGTAAGTGTAATATCAGTTGGTCTTATCGCTTCATGGGCATCCTGTATCTTTTTATCTTCTTTTTTCTTAAGGTCATCTTTCATAAGATACTCTGCACCATAATTAGCTTCAATATATTCCTTTGAAGCTGCCTGTGCTTCCTCTGCAACTCTTGTAGAATCAGTTCTTAAATATGTTATGACACCAATAGTTCCCTTGCCGGCAATATCAACGCCTTCATATAACTGCTGTGCAATACGCATAGTCTTGGCTGTAGCAAAGTTAAGTGTCTTTGAAGCCTCCTGCTGTAATGTACTTGTTGTAAATGGAAGTGGGGACTTCTTAATCTTCTCCCCTCTCTTTATGCTGTCAACGCTGTACTCACAGCCTTCAAGCTTTTTCTTGATATCTTCCATCTGTTCTTTATTCTTGATATCAATCTTTCCATTGACATCACCATAGAACTTGGCAGTTACTGGCTTTTTCTCTCCCTCTACGTCTAAGACTGCATCCATTGTCCAGTATTCTTCTGGAATAAAAGCATCTATTTCATTCTCCCTGTCACATATTATTCTCAATGCCACAGACTGTACTCGTCCTGCACTAAGACCTCTCTTTATTTTAGCCCAGAGTACAGGGCTTATACTGTAGCCAACAACTCTGTCAAGAGCCCTTCTTGCCTGCTGTGCATCAACAAGATTCATATCTATCTTTCTTGCATCTTTTATAGCTGCTTTAACTGCTGTCTTAGTAATTTCGTTAAATGTTATTCTGTATATATCCTTATCTTCCAACTTTAACGCCTTAGACAAATGCCACGATATAGCTTCCCCCTCTCTATCGGGATCGGTTGCAAGATATACTTTATCAGCCTTCTTGGCTTCCTTACGAAGTGCGGCAAGTATCTCGCCTTTACCACGGATTGTAATATATTTAGGCTCAAAATCATTCTCTACATCTATTCCCATCTGGCTTTTCGGAAGATCTCTTACATGCCCTTGAGATGCCATAACTTCATAATTAGAACCCAAAAACTTTTTAATTGTCTTCACCTTTGCTGGTGATTCCACTATTACAAGATACTTTGCCATTAATATTAACTCCTTTAATATATGCTACCACAATGCCTAATCTCTAACAAAACAATATATTCTACTGTCTTTTAGTATTAACCAAAAGCTACACTCTTGCATAACAATTATGTGCAGTCTCTTTGATTTTACCCTCTAATTCCAATTCAACTAAGGCACCGCTTACTGTCTGTAATGATAATCCTGTCTTATTAATTAGTTCATTAATACCCACTGGATACAAATCCACACAACTATACACCATATTTTTAGGTGTTGCAAGTTCAAATTGTGATACAGATTCCAACTTTTGCAGATATTCCGGTATACCGTTAATGCCTGACAGCTTATTTTTTATCCTGTCACACTCTAATATATCCTCAGCTTTAGTCATTATATAAGCTCCTGATTTTATAAGTTCATTACAGCCCTCACTTAATGAATCTCCAACTCTCCCCGGTATAACATATACATCCTTATTCTGCTCTAACGCCTGGTCTACAGTTATTAACGAACCACTCTTTGCCCTTGCCTCAACAACTACAACTGCATCAGACAGACCGCTTATTAATCTGTTTCTTTCCGGAAACTGTCCACAGACCGGTTTTACTCCTGCCGGATATTCTGACATTACACCACCAGTCTTTTTTATATCAGTAAACAGCCCTATATTACAAGCTGGATAACAAATGTCAACTCCACTTCCTAATACTGCACAAGTATATCCTGAATTATCAAGTGTTCCTTTATGTGCGGCAGTATCTATCCCAACAGCCATGCCACTTATAATCTGTATTCCATATGAAGACATCTCATATGCCAGCCTGGCCGCTACCATCATTCCATATTGACTTGCCTGCCTCGAACCTACAATTGCCACTGAAGGCTTATCACTGTCAGGAAGCTTTCCATTATAATATAGTCCATATGGATAATCATATATTTCCATAAGCTGTGCAGGATAGTCCGCTTTCCCCGGATGTGTGAATTTAATACTGCTTTTCACTAAGGCATTATAATCCCTATATATCTGTTCATCTTTAACTGAGCTGATTATATTTTCTGCATCTTTGCAAGACAATCCGCAGCATTTTAAATATTCTGAGCCAGCGTTATATATTTCCTTAGGGGAATCGAATCTTTTCAACAGCTTACTAATCTTTCTTCTTCCTATGTTTCTAATATTATTAAGCCAATACCAGTAATATTCTTCAAGAAATTCATCATATTTTATCAACTTTTCACCTCACAGTTCTTATAGAATAATGCTTCCGTAAGGTGCTCTTTTTCTATATTAACACTTCCCTTCAGATCAGCGATTGTCCTTGCTGTCTTTAGAACTTTATTATATGCCCTGGCACTCATATTGTGCTGCTTATACATTCTCTCCATAAGCTCATTGCACTCCACATTCAATGTACAGTATTTATGTATTTCCCTCACTCCCATCTGCGAATTATAATTAATATCAAGCTTTTTGAATCTGTCCTTTTGCATTTGTCTTGCGGCTTCAACTTTATTTTTCATATCGGTAGAATTATATATAGTATCCACATTTCCCTTATTCCTCATAACTTCATAGGATACCTCATCAACCTTAACACACATATCAAATCTGTCCCACATAGGATTGCTTATTCTTCCTATATATCTTCTTATGTCATATTCCGAACAATGGCACCTGTTCCTGTCAGGATAATAGCCGCATTTACACGGATTGATAGCTGCTGCAAGCATAAAATGTGCTGGATATGTATACGCTGCATTAACCCTTACAAGCGTTATAACCTTATCCTCCAAAGGCTGTCTTAACGCTTCCATAATAACCTGATTAAATTCCGTCATCTCATCCAAAAATAACACACCACCCTCCGATAACGTTATTTCTCCCGGTCTTGGCACAGCTCCTCCTCCAAGCAACGCCGCCTGTGTTATTGTATGGTGTGGATTTCTAAATGGTCTTTTTACCATAATTCCACCCTCACTATCCAGCAGTCCTGCGACACTATATATCTTCGTAAGCCTTAACTGCTCCTCATAATCCATATCCGGCATTATTGTCGGTATTCTCTGGGCAAGCATTGTCTTGCCGCTCCCTGGTGGACCTATATACATTATATTATGCATACCTGATACAGCTATCATCGTTGCACGCTTTGCAGCTTCCTGCCCTGATATATCACTATAATCAATATTATAACTGCACGAGTGATTATTATTTTTCACTTCTGAACCATATGTAAACTTAACCCGCGAGCGTTCCAATACATTATAAGTATCATTATTAATGTTGCCATCTGACTTATTACATTCACCAGATTTCACATCAGCCTGCTTTATATTCTTTCTACTTCCATCTATTACGGCTATATTCTTTAATATCTCTATAGTCTGGCTTAGCGTTTCAACTCCATATATATTAATATTATTCATAATTCTGCCCTCTGCTATATTAGCCTTCGGAATTATGCAGTTGTCAATTCCTGCCTCTTTAGCCGCACATACCATAGGAAGCACTCCTTTAACCGGATTAATGCTTCCGTCAAGACTTACCTCGCCTATAATCAATACATTTTCCAATATCTTTAAATCAAAACAGCCATTTGCCGCCAGTATCCCTATTGCAATTGGAAGGTCGTATATTGTGCCCTCCTTTCTTATATTGGCTGGCGATATATTAATAACTATCTTCTGCGGTGTAAGTTCAATACCCGAATTCTTAATCGCCACCCTGACCCTGTCTTTCGCCTCTCTTACCTTAGACCCAAGTGCTCCACTCATATCAAATGTCGGAAGTCCAAAACCAACGTCTGTTTCTACATTAACAATATATGCATCAATTCCGTATACAGCCGCACTTATCACTCTGCTAAACACATCTCACCCTTTTCCTTTCTCAAACTTATCACTACAACTATAACTAAAGCTATAGCCATAACTAAAACGATTATAATAACTACAATAATCATAAGTCCCTGCAATACTATTTAGTTGTAACATTTTAAATAATTGGGAATGTAATATTATAGAGCATAATATTACCAAAGAATACTCATTAATAACTGCTCAGCAATTATTAACAACAACTCACTAATCATCAATATCAGCCTGTTAATTGTTAATATTAACTAATTATTCATTAACGATAACTCACTAATCTTAAGACATACTGCCTAAGATTACTAATATTGAAATATTATTATTATCGACTGGCATAATATGTATTTCAATATATTATATATATCATATGTATACATATTATGCAAGTCTTTTTTATTATTTATTTACTTTATTAACTTCTGACATAAATCTGTTTTTTATGATTTCTCTTATGCCTGCGGCATCTTTTCTTTCTAACTTATCATAGCTTATAAAACCACCAGCCATATGCTCGTGTCCGCCACCATTACCTATATCACATAATGCTTTATTAGATATTCTTCCCGAATCGTAGCTTCCATTACTTCTTATTGACAGCTTTATACCCTCTTCTTTAGCCGAATATACTATTGCAAGATTAACACCATCCAAAGACATTATAAAATCGCATATAGAGGCAATCAATGACTCCTTGCAGTTGTCCCCTGCACTGGCAAAACAGATGTCATTCTGTATATCAACATTGGCAATTGCATAGGCATAAGCTTTTAAATCGTCATACTGTCTTACGCTTGTGTCAAGATTATTAAGAACTTTATGGTCTGCACGGTTGTAAAGATAATAGAACATATCAAGATCCAGCTTTGTAACACCACGCTTCATATCTGCTGTATCAACCTTTATTCCATAGAGCAGTGCCGTTGCCATATGAATATCAATAACAACATCATTTTCTATATAATACGAAGCTATGATTGAAGCACATGCCCCGACATCTGGTCTTATGTCCTTAAATACATATTTGCTGTCATTATATACTGGGTGATGGTCTATACAGATTGTCTTGTCTGAGTGCATATCTATTATGTTGGCATTGCCATTCTGTGCATCAACAATAATAACTTCTCTGTTACAATCCAGTTCCCAGGCACTTTTTACTTCAAGAATATCAATATTAAGAAGCTTTACCATCTTTGCGGTAACTGTATTTTCAATACTGCCCTTATATACAATCTGTGCATCTATCCCTTCTGCTCTTAAAAGATACTTCATACCATATGCACTTGCTATAGCATCAGGATCTGGAAAATTGTGCATCTGTACATACACACTGTTTCCTTTAATACAAGATATTATTTCTTCAAGCTTTGTCATCTTAACCCTCATTTTCTTAATTAATCTTTAATATCTCAAAAGAAGCCTTTATGCCATATTTATCCTGTTGTATTAACTTCTGTGACACAACCATTTTTAAGACTTCCTTAAGCTGTGTATTTATCTTCTCTTTCTCTGAAGGAGGAAATTCATCAATAATGCTCTGAATTATATCTTTAGTACCAGCGACATCAACAGCAGCAATAACAAAACTTCCTGCTTTAGCCGCTTTTATTACTGCTTTAACCGTATCTGGCTCACTCATTCTTCCAACCTGAATCACATCTACATCTTCTCTTATTGCAAGCTTAAGCCCCTCATCATAAGAAGCCACATCTATGCCTACCTCACGCTGGTTCACAATAGCATTTTTATGGGTGTGTACATACTCAATAGGGTCTTCCAATGTCAGTATATGAACACATTTATTCTCATTAATATAATCAATAATCGAGGCAATTGTCGTAGATTTACCGCTTCCTGCCACTCCGCCAAGAATAACAAGTCCGCTTTCGCTATCACATATGTCAATCAACTCTTTAGGAACACCTATATCCCCTGGTGCTGATACACTGTCTGTTACAAGTCGTATTGCACAGGCAGGAAGCCCTTTTTGCATAAATGCACTGACTCTGTATCTTCCTGCCTTAGGCACTGACAATGCAAATTCAATCTGCTTATTATCCCTGAACAGTTCCATCTGCCTGTCATCCATTATACTGTATATTATCTTACTACAATCTGTCTCTGACAAGCTTGGATAATCAAGATTAGCAATTCGTCCGTTCACTCTCATTCTTGGAGGCACACCAACTGTAATATGCACATCTGACGCGCCTTCTTCCCTCGCTGTCATCAAAAGTTGTTCTACTGTTATCAATTCAACTTCCTCCCACTGTATCCATAATTACTATCTGTTCTTAGATTACTTTTATTAATTCTTCTGCACACTATAACAGCAAATATTAATTATTATCTATTCTTCGACTGTTTCTATTAATTTCTCTGTATGCTGTAACGCCAGCTATTAATTATTGTCTATTCTGTCTATGCTGTAATTATCTGAAAGGGCGCCTATATACTCCTCATACAGTACCCCTCTGTCTGTTCCGCATATAAAACGCTTATTCTGGTTATCGTGTCCTACATTAAAATCACCATCAACTGTGATATACGCATTAGCATATCTGAATACATAGCTGACAGGCTCACTGCTCTCATTATCACTTACAACAGCCGATGCCTGAACGATAATATAATTATCCGCTTCCTGTCCTGCTGCCAAAGCCTTAAGGAAATACGCCGCATCAATATTGACATCAGATACATTTTCTTCATTAAGATGATACAGGTAATCTGTGTTGCCTGTTGCCACATACAACATTCTGTAGGTTGCATCTTCTGTTTCTTTAGTGATAGTTTCCTTAATCTCTTTATATATGTCAGCCATAACATCTTTATTAACTTTAGTATAATCATCGCAGTAAGCAGCAAGTTTATCTGCTGTATAAGTCATCTCACAGGCTTTGGCAAGTATGCCGTGCCTTGCCATATCTTCATAAGATACATCACAGCTTACCTTAATACTGTCATTAAGCTTAATTGAAGATGCCTTGTCCGCAGTAAATGTAAGTGTCTTAAGATAATCATCATCCCAGTCATTGTCTATTATAATTCTGGCATCAGGGCTTATTCCTGAAAATGTTACATCAACCCCGCTGTATATGTCTATCTTTGCACCTGCATTAATGCCTTTAGCCTTATAAGTATACTGCTTCTTATTAATATCAACACCTGCATTATCTGCATAAGTATCATTAAATTCTATCTCGCAGTGGACTTTATCACCATTTTTAATATCGGTATCTGTTGTGTATACATTTATTGATTCAATGAACTTTCTAACATAATATTTCTTATCGTCATCAGCTTTCTTTCCTAAAAGCTTATTAGACAGTGCATCTTCATCTACAACAAATGTCACCGAAGCATATCCGTCAGCACCTGTATACACAGGCTTTATATAATCTCTTATGTCAAATTCATTAACATTTATAAATACTGCAACTATCAATATCACTGCAAGGACTATTCCACCAACAGCAAAATATACTTTATTGCTCAAAGACTTATCCTTCACATCTACTTCTTTTTCTTTAAACTCTTTAATCTGCATACACCAAAAGCCTCCTTACAATTCTCTTGTGCTATATACAAGCTGTTCTAATTCCTCACCTTTCATATATGGGCTTAACACATTATACACCTGTTTATTATAATTATTAAGCTGTTCTATATCTTTATAGCTAAGATATTGTACATCAACAAGGTCTAAATCCACAGGAACCATAGTAAGCATTTCAAACTTAAGCCACCTGCCATATTCATTTTCCTTATCCTCTGTAACTATTATTTCATTCTCAATTCTTATTCCGAATCTGCCATCAGCATACACTCCGGGTTCATCTGATGTTACCATACCCGGTGTTAATACAGCAAGGTCATTTACCCCCTGTATATGCTTCCACCTAAATCCATTAGGTGCTTCGTGGACATTTAAAAGATAACCAACTCCGTGACCAGTTCCACATCTGTAATCAATATTCTCATTCCACAACGGAGCTCTTGCCATTATATCAAGATTATATCCGGTACAGCCGTGAAGAAACCTTGTATTGGCAAGATTCAACATTCCCTTAAGTGTAAGCGTATAGCACTTCTTCATCTCATCTGTAACTTCACCTAACGCAATAGTTCTTGTAATATCTGTTGTTCCACGCATATATTGTCCACCTGAATCAACTAAAAGCATCCCCTCCTGCTTTAGCGTACTGCAGTTATCCTTTGAAGCCTGATAGTGCATCATTGCCGCATTATCAGCGTATGCACTTATTGTATCAAAGCTTAATTCAATGTAATCCTTTATACCACTTCTAAGATTATCAAGATATTCTGCCGCTGATGCTTCTGTTATTGTCTGTCCTGATTTAACTGCCTTCTTAAGCCAGAATATAAATCTTGTCACGGCAAGACCATCATCAATATGTACATTCTTAAGGTTGGTTATTTCTATGTCATTCTTCACTGCCTTAAGGAGAACCTCTGGATTTTCCTTTTCGACAAGTTCTATCTTATCATTGTCCTTAGCATAAAGATATAATCTTGTATTAACCCTCTTTTTATCAATAAGCACTTTATGTCCTGCTATGCTTCTTATATCCTCATATATATCATTATAAGGCTTAACCTCAACGCCAGCCTCTATAAGTTTATCTATACAGTCATCAAGCCTGTCTATATCTGTATACAGAACAGTCTTGTCCATATATACTGCCGCATATGCCATAATAACAGGATTACAATGTACATCCCTGCCTCTTATATTAAAAAGCCAGCATATATCATCAAGCGAGGCAATAATATGTACATCTGACATATTGTCTTTCATTGCACAACGCACATCAATAAGCTTATCTTTAATAGTCTTTCCTGAATACATAGTATCAAGATAAAACGCCTTGCTGTGTGGGAATTCTGCCCTGTCATTATATATTTGTTCTATGGCATCAAATGAATAGTTACAATGTGCCTTGTTAAATTCAGCTATTTTCTTAAATTCTATTCCCTGTCCTGCCTGTACACATCTTCCGTCAAATCCTATTGTCATTCCCTCTTTTAAAAGTTCCCTGCAATATTCATTGAGTGCAGGTACCCCTGCACTTCCCATTCTCATAAGCTTATACTCTGTACCGCTAAGCTGTTTCTCAGCCTGCACAAAATATCTGCCATCTGTGAAAAGCACTGCAGTGTCACTTGTTATAACTGCTGTTCCTGCTGAGCCTGAAAAGCCAGAAATGAATTCTCTTTCCTTAAAGTAATCACCTGCATATTCAGAAATGTGGTAATCGCCCGTTACTACAACATAGATATCCACGCCTTTTTCTTTCATTATGCCACGTACTGCCTCAAGACGTCTGCTTATAACTGTATTATTATTACTGCCATTATTCGTAGCATTATCGTTAATTATTTTATCATCAGAGATATTATCCATTTTAAATACTCCTTTTATCTATTACGGCAGTATTATCCGACTGCGGCGGACATCTTAGCGATATATTTCTCCGCCACAGCACGACTTACTGCTTAAGCATAAGTATACCATACCCTGCTGTCGATTTTGTAGTTTTTATGTTAAGTTTTGCTATCCTATTAACTTTTTATTCTCCAAAAGGGCATATAACTTGTTAAGAGCGTGCCTTTCTATACGGCTTACATAACTGCGACTTATGTTTAACTTTGCCGCAAGTTCATTCTGGGTCATTTCCTTACTTCCAAACAGCCCAAATCTTCCTATTATTATCGTCTTTTCCCGCTCTGTCAATATATTATCCATATTGTCATATATGCACTTTAACTGCTCTGCTGTAAGCATCTCGCCTACATCATCTCTTGTTTCATCACCGACAACATCTATAAATGTTATATCATTGCCCTCTTTATCAGTGCCAATCGGCTCATATAAGGACAGCTCCTGCATTTTCTTCTTATCATTTCTTAACATCATCAATATTTCGTTATCTATACATTTTGCCGCATATGTCGCAAGACGGATTTTCTTATCAGGGTTAAAGGTATTAACTGCCTTTATCAGTCCTATTGTTCCTACTGATATTAAATCCTGTGTATCTTTCTCAGCACAAGCATATTTCTTAATCATATGTGCTACAAGGCGCATATTCTTCTCTACAAGTATATTCCTAGCCTCTATATCCCCATTACGGCTTCTTATTAACATCTCTTTTTCTTCCTGCTCTGACAATGGTTTCTCAAACACCTTCAAGAAAAAGCACCCCTACACATATTTCTATATTTTATGCGTAGGACACACCTTTATTGCATATCCATATAATTTATTGCATATTGCTCAAGTGTGCATCATCGGCACATAGTGCCTTTTATGCAACTGGGAATTCCTATTACATAAAAATACGCCAGTATGGACTATTCATTCATACTGACGCACATAAATCTTAATATATTATTCTTCTTTTCTTCTTAAAATGTCATATCTTTCAAGTTCTACACCAAGGTCAATATAAAGCTGCTGTTTAGGATGTGGACAGCTTTCCATATCAACGCCCTTTTCGTCAGTTATCCGCTTAACTGTAACTAAAAGATTAGTTCCGTCCGGCTTCATAACTTCAATCTCCTCACCAACCGAGAACTTATTACGCTGTTCTATATTGTAAAGACCTTCTTCGTTCTTATCTCCTACAATTCCAAGATAAGTGTATTCCTTAATGTATGTGTTGCTTTCATATATCTGTGTATTTTCATCTGGCTTTCCAAAGAAGAAACCTGTTGTATACTGTCTGTAAGTACATTTGCTTATCTCTGACTTGTAAAATGGAATTCTTGACTTATAAAGTTCTGGGTCTTTTAAGAAATCATCAATTGCAAGTCTGTATGTTCTTGCAACTGTAGCTACATAAAGGGCTGTCTTCATTCTTCCCTCTATCTTAAAGCTGTCAATTCCTGCCTCTATAAGCTCTGGAATATGCTCAATCATACATAAATCTTTAGAGTTAAAGATATAAGTTCCTCTTTCATTCTCATATACAGGCATATATTCGCCTGGTCTGTTCTCCTCAACAACAGCGTACTTCCATCTGCAAGGATGTGTGCAGGCACCTCTGTTAGCGTCCCTTCCTGCCATAAAACTGCTAAGAAGACATCTTCCTGAGTATGATATACACATAGCACCGTGTATGAATGTTTCTATCTCCATCTCATCAGGAATATTCTTTCTTATATTCCTAATCTCATTCAATGAAAGCTCTCTTGCTGTTACAACTCTCTTAGCACCCTGTTTCCACCAGAACTGATATGTCATATAGTTAGTATTATTAGCCTGTGTGCTTATATGAATATCTATATCGTGAAGTTCTTCCTTGGCAATTGTGAACATTCCCGGATCAGATATAATAACTGCATCTGGCTTTATAACATCAAGCTCCTTAAAATATTCCCTTGCTCCGTCAAGGTCATAGTTATGTGCAAGTATATTAGCTGTAACATACACCTTAACATCTCTTTCGTGGGCAAATTTAATTCCTTCTACCATATCCTCTTTTGAGAAATTCTTAGCCTTAGCTCTTAAGCCAAAAGCCTCTCCACCTATATATACTGCATCAGCACCAAATATAACTGCAATCTTTAATACTTCAAGACTGCTTGCTGGTATTAAAAGTTCAAGTTCCCTGCCATTATAATAATGTCCTGCCATATTATTTTCCTCCATTTATTTTTTAACGCTCAATGTAATTCCGTCTCCAATTGGTACAATTGAAGTTATAAGATTATCATTATGTGTAAGCTCATATACATACTCTCTAATTCTTGTATGTATTGTCCTGTCCCTTCTTGTGACAACATATCTGGACTCTACAAGCTCACCCTCCTGAAGTATATTATCTGTTATAAGAAGTCCGCCCTTAGGCATAAGCCTTAATATTTCAGGCAGATAATTAATATACTGTCCCTTGGCGGCATCCATAAATATAAAATCATATGGACCTTCCAGCTCTTTTAAGACTTCCATAGCATCGCCCTCTATAAGCCTTATACAATCCTCTTTTCCTGCCCTCTTGAAATTATTGCGGGCTATAGGTATTCTTTTATCATAATTCTCTATTGTATCAATTATACAACCCTCAGGCATATTCTCACTCATAAGAATAGATGAGTAACCTACTGCCGTTCCTACTTCAAGAATCGACTGTGGCTGCTTTAATTCAAGCAGCACCTTTAGCAGATTGCCCATCTCTTTTCTAATAATCGGGACATCGTCCTCAATTGCTTCCTTTTCGATTGTATTACAGATTGGTGAATTACCTCTATCAAGAGAATTAATATAAGCTACTATTCTTTCGTTGACAATCACCTTAGTAAACCTCTCATTAATATTTATTCACTATCACCAGTATCAGTTGTGCTGATGCCAGCTAATATCTTCATCATATCTGTTGGCTTCATACCTGTATTAAGACTGTATGTTCCCGCCTTAAACTTATCTTTATAATCAGATAACTTTACCTGAAAATAAAATATTTTCTCATCACTAATAAGACCTTTTTCATATAACTGGCTGGCTAACCTCTTAGCTGTTACACCATCAGCTATTGTCACTTCAACCACTTTGGCATTATCAACTGTGTCCACCGACTTCTCATTAAATATATTGTTACCAAATGTATAGGCTTTTGTTCCAAACATAACAACCACTACTACAGCAATTGCAATAAACAATGCATTAAGTGACAATGAAACAACCATTCTTATAGATTTATTATTCATAATCAAATATCCATTCCCGTCCGACTAAATATAGTTATGATGATTAATTATTCAAGAAATCAACATCGAATTCAATTGTCTCAACTACAGTTCTGCATATATCCTGAACCATACGGCACAGACAGACCTCAGACAGCAGATATCTGTTGACCATATCCTGTCTTCTCATATCTGCATATCTGTTATTAAGATCCTCCTGTGCGGCAAATATATCATCAACCTTACCACTATTCTGTATATCAAAATTCTGTCTTCTGAACTCATCAATACTTCTCTTTAAATTAGGGTCTTTATCTATAATAGCCTCTAGTCTTTTATATTCAATATATTCAGGGCTTTCTTTTATAGCTTTGCTTAGTTCAAGCTTTAACTGCTCAATTCTCTGCATTAATATCTCCCATTATAACTGATTACATCTGAGCTTCCATAATAATTGGAAGAATAACTGGATTTCTCTTCATCTTCTTCCACAAATATTCGCTGAGATCATCTTTGATAATGTTCTTAATCTTACTCCAGTCAGTGATATTCTTATCAAGACATCTAAGAACAGAATCTGTAACTATAGCTCTTGCCTCATCAAGCAGTTCTTCTGCCTCTCTTACATATACAAAGCCTCGAGTTACAATATCTGGTCCTGCAACAAGCTGTCCTGTATACTTCTCAAGTGTGAGAACAACAATTATAATACCATTCTCTGCAAGATTCTGTCTGTCTCTTAATACAATATTACCTACATCACCAACTCCAAGTCCATCGACAAGAATAGCTCCTGTGTGAACCTTTCCAACGATTGCAGCCTTCTCATCACTAAGTTCAATAACATCACCAGATTTGGCTATAATAACATCTTCCTTATCATATCCAAGTGACATTGCAACTTCCTTCTGTGCTATAAGGTGTCTGTATTCACCGTGTACTGGTATAGCATACTTTGGCTTAAGAAGTGAATATACAAGCTTTATCTCTTCCTGACAGGCATGTCCAGATACATGTGTATCCTGGAATATAACCTTAGCGCCCTTCATTCCAAGTTCATTGATAACTCTTGCTACAGACTTCTCATTACCAGGAATAGGTGTTGATGAAAATACAACACAGTCGCCCGGCTGGATAGATACCTTTCTATGAAGGTTAGCTGCCATTCTTGAAAGGGCTGCCATTGACTCTCCCTGACTACCTGTTGTAATAAGCACAATCTGCTCAGGTGTGTAATTCTTCATAGCCTCTGTCTCTATAAGAGTACCATCTGGAATATGAAGATATCCAAGGTCTTCAGCAACATCTATAATATTGACCATACTACGGCCTTCTACGCATACTTTTCTTCCATATGCAACTGCCGCATTAATAATCTGCTGTACTCTGTCTACATTAGAAGCAAATGTTGCAATTATAATTCTGCTGTTCTTATTATCATTAAATATCTTGTCAAATGTACTTCCTACAGTTCTCTCTGACATTGTAAAGCCCGGTCTTAAAGCATTAGTACTATCGCACATAAGTGCAAGCACGCCCTTCTTTCCAAGCTCTGCAAATCTCTGTAAATCTATTGGTTCACCATTAACTGGTGTATAATCAACCTTAAAGTCACCTGTATGGACAAGAATACCTGCTGGAGAGAATATTGCAAGTGCAGCTGCATCTGCAATACTGTGGTTAGTTCTTATAAATTCCACCCTGAAATCACCAAGAGTAACTGACTGTCCATATCGTACAACTTTTCTTTTAACTTCACGAAGCATATTATGTTCTTTTAGCTTAGACTCTATAAGTCCCATTGTAAGACGTGTAGCATATATAGGAACATTAACTTCCTTTAATACATAAGGAATTGCTCCGATGTGATCCTCGTGGCCATGTGTAATAACAAATGCTTTAACCTTATCAATATTCTCCTTAAGATAAGTAACATCTGGAATAATAAGGTCAATACCAAGCATTTCTTCTTCTGGAAAGCTTAAACCGCAATCCACAACAACAATACTGTCATCGTATTCGATGGCAGTTATGTTCATTCCAATCTGTTCAAGGCCTCCAAGTGGAATCACCTTAACAGAACCGACATTTTCTTTTTTCATTAAGCACCTCATTCTTTATTCAATTATATAAGTTCAATATCATCATCCATAAGTTCCGCAAATATTCTGCTGATTGCATCAAATTCTGTATCGTCCTCAACAAATTCATATACTGCATCTGCATCTGCTTCACTTGATGTGTCTTTTAAAATGTAACATTCCGCATCTGTATCTTCTTCATCAGAAGAATCTGTTACTAATAAATAATTAACTCCATTCGCTCTTGTCTCTTCAATAATATATAATTCAACATTCTCGTTATCATCTGTAACAAATGTGAGCTTTTCCATATTAATTATAACCACCTTTATTAATTCATTTACCTGCCTGCATTAGCCTGACAGTCAAGATAACCTTGTAATATAAATACAGCAGCAATCTGGTCAATAACTGCCTTTCTGTTCTCTCTTCTTACGCCGCTTTCCATAAGTGCCTTCTCTGCTGAAACTGTTGTAAGTCTTTCGTCCCACATAATGACTTCAAGCCCTGTTCTTCTCTCAAGATTCTTAGCAAACTCTTCACAGGCTATAGCTCTCTCACCTACAGTATTATTCATATTCTTAGGGAGTCCGACAACTATCTTCTCAACGTCATTCTCCTCAATAATAGCTTCTATTCTGGCGTATGTCTTTCTAAGCTTATTCTCTTCTTTTCTTGTGATTGTCTCAACAGGCTGTGCTGTAATGCCAAGTGCATCGCTTAACGCCACGCCCACTGTCTTTGTTCCATAATCCAATCCAATTATTCTCATAACTTAATTATAAACCCTTACCCTCTATGAAGTACTTGATAACCTCTTCTACAAGTTCATCTCTTTCTACCTTCATAATAAGGCTTCTTGCATTGTTATGACTTGTAATATATGTTGGATCTCCTGACATAATATAACCTACTATCTGGTTAACAGGGTTATATCCTTTTTCTTTTAATGCAAGATATACTTGTTCAAGTATTCCTTCTACTGATATTGTCTTTTCTGGCTGTGTTCTAAAAAATTGTGTATTATTATCTATCATATCTACCACGTCCCTTTCGTATACCTTATTATAATATAACATATCACCAAATAAAACAAGAGAAAAATCAAAAACCACCATCTGATGAATAACATAATACTATCATTCATCAAATGGTGTTTAATTTGTTATACTATATAATCTTCCACTTAATATGTCAACATTTAATTCAATGCCGATACGCTGTTTTCTGGCATAATTCCTACTGATATATTAAGATTTCCATTTCTTACCCTTAATTCGTCAATGAAATCTTTTTCTGCATCATCATTTTTTAATCTGATTTCATATGTAAGCTCATACATTGTGCCCATATTAGTTGTCTTAACTTTATTTAATCTGTTCTCAGACGTGTATTTATCAAACAGATCATCAAATACCGAATTATAGTTAAGGCTTTCTGGAATAACAATTTTAAGCTGCTTACGTCCTTCATTCCTATCTACAAAACCTAATGCTGATATAAGTATTAAAAGCAAAAGCATAACTGCTGTAAATGCTGCTGCAAATGTTACATATCCAAGACCACAAGCAAGACCTGCTGCCATTGTAAAGAACACAATTGAAATATCCTTAGCACTTCCCGGTGCACTTCTGAATCTTACAAGTGCAAATGCTCCTGCCATCGAAAATGCTCTTGCAACATTGCTTCCCACAAGAAGAATAACGACTGATACAACCGCTGGAAGCATTAAAAGACCAATTATAAAATTCTTCTGGTAACCTTCTTTTTTGCTGATGTACATATATACAATTGCAATAATAACTCCGATTACGATTGATGCACCTAAAGATATTGCCGCCTGGCTGATATTTATTGAATTATCCGCTGTTGATGTAAATATTGATTCAAACATAATATTGCTCCTTTTAATTTATACTTTTATTATTAGATACATATTGCACTTTTTCCATACTGTCCACACTGACAGCCATATACATTACCGTATTCCTTTGCATATTCATTAGGTGCTATCTGGTTACTCAATTCCTCTGTATCTTTATCATAACCTTCAAGCACATATCTTTTATATTCTGTTCCATATTTAGAGAATGAAACAGGATATATATGCAGATCCGAAAGACATCTTGTAAACCACATCGGTACTGCACCGCTTATTTTAATCTCCATAAGATACAATCTGTCAGGAATAAGCTTGTTGCCATAGCTTCCGCTCTCAAGCCTTACATCGCCTCTCCTTGTTGTTATATTAGTATCAAATGTGACTCTGAAATCACCATCATTTTTTTCAAAATAAGCATACCTGTCATATGAAAGATATACCTTTGGCTTTAATGTATACATTTTCTTAAAATAATCAATCTCTTTAAGCACCTGTGTGTTAATACATTGTATGTCACTCTCAGGATACACATCACTTTCCATATACTTATATGCGTCTTTTAGTACAATTGATGTTCTGCGTTTATTAACAATGCCATTATATTTCTTCTTAATCTCAAGAAACACCTTGTCTTCTCCACAAGGAGTGCCATAGCTTCTCATTCTGAGTTTCTCCTTGTATACAGGCTTCTCAATTGAACTTCTTATAAGCCTGTTGTCATCAGTATCATAATAAATGTTACATATACTATAAAATTGTCCATTAAGATTATATTTATCCGGCTCCATATAATCATTTATTCGTTCAAGCAGCCTTCTGAAAGTGTGTTCATCAAGCATATATTTTTTCTCATATCTGTTGAATACTTCAATCGCCATACACTGGCCTCCAATCTTTCCTGCACATCTTAATATCCTCTGCAAGTTACTTCACAACGCGTTTTCCTGTGAACAATTGTATATTACTTGGAAATTGTGACCAAATGATGTAAAAAGTAAGTAAAAAATGTGATATTGCTGTGTATTCTGGCATTCGCAATCTTAATATCCCAATGTCTTAATTCTTTATGACTATATGAAATCACTCTGTCTTCTAAATATATCCATACAACTATATAAAGAAACAAAAAAATCCGGCAGTACACTGCTTAAACGCAACATACTGCCGGAGTATTTATAAGTATTAATCTTAATTCAACTGCTCACTAACTGGTCTATTCTGCCAATTAATATATACATTCTAGTAACCTACCGCTGGTGCGAAGGTTTCCTTAACTGCACAATACTTGTCAGCAAGGCATACAAGCCAGGCTTCCCTGCACATAGGTGGAACTATCGTAAGAGGAAACATATGTCTTGAGATTATATTTCTTTCTATATCGCCAAGATTATATTCCTTCTCTGCATTCCTTAGTGCTGTTGCAGGATGTGTAAAGCCGTGGAAATGATGTCCCTTTCTCTTTATGTGCCAGTCATATAAGAAATAATCGTGTAGAAGTGCTCCTCTTATAAGTGCTTTCTCATTCACCTTTAAATGAAAGAATTCTGCAAGCTTAAGACTTGCTCCTGCCACACCTACACTATGCTCATATACTGTTGTTAAACCGTGCTGTATAGCATTCTTCTCGTGTGCAAGATTGCCTTCCTGCTCTAATTCAGAAAGCACAAAATTAAAAAGCTGCTGTCTTTCTTCTGATAACTTCAATTCATTCTCCATTCTGATACTCAGCCATTAAGCTTCATATCATATTAATATCCCACATACAATAAGTTACTTTATATGAACAGGAAATTCAAGTTAGTCTATATGAACCTTTCATCCCATCCGGCAACATTATAGCACACATATATTCATATAACAATATATTATCACACAATATTTATACAACAATATTTATACAATATGTACGTCCATCTGGTTAAATGGAATTTCTATGCCGTTCTTATCAAATTCCGACTTGTATTCTTCAAGAAGTGCAAATCTTGTATCCCAGTAATCTTCTGTCTTTACCCACGCTCTTGTCTCAAGTGTCACACAGCTTTCATCAAGGCTCTTTACTATAACCTTCACTTCCTTATCCTTAAGGATTGAATTATCAGCCGCAAGAATATCACTTAATATATTCTTGGCAAGCTTTAAATCAGATGAGTAACCTATAGACATCTCGATATCAAGACGTCTGTTATCTTCAGCCCCCACATTTACAATATTAGAATTAGATAATGCACCATTAGGAAGCATTACCACCTTGTTATCAACTGTTGTGAGCTTAGTGTAAAGAAGCTCTATAGTTCTAACAGTTCCCTCAAGATTACCAACTACTATATAGTCACCAACCTTAAATGGCTTAAATATAAGTATAAGCACTCCGCCTGCAAAGTTAGAAAGCGAACCCTGTAATGACATACCTATTGCAAGAGCCGCTGAACCAAATACAGTTACAAGTGAAGTTGTCTGTATTCCAAGTTCATCAATAACCATAAGTATAAGCACTGAATAAAGTGCAAATCTTATTATTGACATTGTAAAATTAACAACACCTGGGTCTAAGCTTCCTTTATCAAATACTTTCTTTAAGAATTTCATACAAAGTGCTATTACTTTCTTACCAACAAACCATATGATAATAGCGAATAAAATCTTCCATATTCCAGTAAGTCCCCAGTGTGTAATCTGTTCAACTATACTTGTTATCTGCTCCATAACACATATGCGTATATCGTAAACACCTTATCTTTCATATTTACTAATATACTTTCTCCTTCCTTTATAATATTGCTGGTTCTCATACTATCCATTTTTTTAATTTCCAATGTCAGGATTATATGTCTGTCATGTCCCCATATGTTCCAGTTTATTTTTTAAGCTGACTTAACCTAAGCTTCATTTCCTCGTCTATTCTTTCGCTTTCCTTAACTGCTTCTAAAGCTTTCTTCTCAGCTTCCTTTCTTGCATTCTGTGCAAGCCTTAAGCTTTCCTTGGCTTCCTTCTCAGCATTTGCCGCCCTCACAGCCTCTTCTTCCGCCTTATCAGCAAGTTCTCTTGCTAAATCAACTCTTTTTTCTGCTTCAACCTTAGCCGCCTTAGCTTCATTTTTAATCTGGATTTCTTTAATCTCAATATCAGTATATGATTCATACTTATATACAACCATTGCTGATGCTGGTATATCAACAAACATCTTATACCTATCATTGCTGTCAGCTTCAACCGCTGACTTCACAACAACAGCTTCCACCTTGCCATCACCGCCATATTCCTCATTGTCACTGTTAAATACAAGCTTGTACTTTCCAGCCTTAGGTACATTTAACTCATAAGCCTTTCTTTCAACCGGAGTGAAATTAACTGCCACTATGTCCATATCATTATCTGACGAATATCTTGCATATGAATAAACTGTTAATTCTGCATTATAATTATCAACCCACTCAAAACCATCTGATGAGCTGTCTGCCTCATACATTGAATTATCTGTTGTATACAATGTGTTGAGTGCCTTTATATATGCTTTCATCTGCTTATACGCCGGTTCTTCAAGTCTGCTTAAAATCTGCATTTTATCATCATCTACAGACACTAATGCACCTGTATCATTGCCATAAGACACACATACTGGTCCTGGGTAAGTATATATATATCCTAATACTGCCCTTATATCAGAAAGTCTCTGCTTATCGTCATTGCCAGATACCATTGCATATAAAGTATCATCTTTTAATGCCTCGTAAGTAAGGTTGGTAATAAAATGTTCCTTATAATGATATAACATTTCATAAGTAACCCTGTTATACATTCCCTTTCTAAACAATGGATCCTGCTTTACAAACTCAAAGAATTCCTCATTAAAGCCATCATTTAACTTATAATCAAAACCAAGACTGTCCTCATTATCATTATTTCGTGTAACGTCTGACCACAAGCTCTTTTCATCTGCTATAGTTATCACGCCGTCATTTCTCTTATGGACATATTCATTCATCTGCTTTATGAATTCTATGGCATCAAGATTTTCATTGCCGCCATACATATTAGGCGTCCATTCGCCAGGATTCTTGCCATAATCAAGATATAACATCGTTGCTGTGTCTGTAATCTTAATTCCGTCTATATTATATTCATCAAGCCACATAGCTATAGCTGATATAAGGAAGCTTCTTACCTCGCCCTTCTCATAGGCAAATGTTGTTATATTCATCTGAGGCTTTTCAATTATCCTTGGCTTAAGATAACCATAACAGTCACCACCATCATAATTAACTATACTTCTTATATCAATGCCAAAATAAGCTACATTAAAATCAATAATTACACCTATTCCGTTATTATGAAGTTCCTTAATCATATGCTTGAAATCTGTAGCTGTTCCATACTGTGATGATGGTGCATAATAACCTGATGCACCATAACAATAACCTGTCTTTTCAAAAATACTGTCACTGCCCTTTATAAGAACATAAGTATATCCTGTATCTTTAACATACTCTGTAATATATCTGGCTATATCCATATAATTAACCTTAGCCTTATTCACAGGAATATTATCATATGCAATCTCAAGTATAGACAAAGGCTTATTAACACCCTTTATCTGTTTTCTTTGCTTTACCCATTTAACATTATCTTGTACAGCCTGTGGCTCACCTGTTACAGAGTGTGCATCTGCGTACTGTGTAATCTGTCTGGCATACGGATCAAGCTTTAATACAGTATTAGCACCTTTGAACTTTATCTCATACATATATTCCTGTCCAGCTTCAAGTTGTGGAATGAATATTTCATATATACCATTGTCGGTAATACGCTCCATCTGGTATATCCTTCCATCCCAGCTATTAAATTCGCCTACAACACTTACTCGTAACGCATTAGGTGCCCATGTTCTAAAAAGCACACCTGAAATGCCGTCTTTTTCGCACACCTTATTACCAAGAAGGTTATATGCATTGTATTCAGTTCCTGCTGCGAACTTGTTAAATATAACTTCTGACTTATCAAATCTGCCAAATGAATATGGGTCACGTAATCTTGTAATATGCCCATTCTTATCTTCAATATTAAGAACATATTTAACATTTTTCTTAATCGGTATTAATGCCGCAAAAAATCCAGCATCATCAACTTTTTCAAGTTGTATGGCTCTTTTTCTTTCACTTACTGATACACTTACAGATACAGCATCCGGTCTGAACACCTGTATAAGATACCCCTCTTTTACAAGGTGGCCGCCTAATATACTGCAAGGCTGACTGCTTTCCGAATACACAATTTCTTCAATCGCAGGCCAATCCATAAGCTTATATAACTTATTATCCATACCCTTCTCCATTTCTATGGCTGTTTCTTATGCCATACGGTTCATCCACTGTTCAAACAACTTAGTCCATTCATATACTTCCGGCTGATAATGTTTGCCACCCTTTGTAGCAGTTTCTTTAGTTCCAAGTCCCAATCCATGACAGCCATCTGGAAATACGTGATATTCAAACTTAACATTATTCTTTCTTAATGCTTCTACAAACAAAAGTGAATTCTCTAATGGAACAGAATTATCATCAAATGTATGCCATACAAAGCTTTCCGGTGTATCTTTAGACACCTTATTCTCTAATGATATATCATCTATATATTTATCATAGTTTTCACCAAGCAGCTTTACAAACGAACCCCTATGTGAATTTTCCCCAGCTGTTATTACAGGATAACCTAAAAGAAGTCCATCCGGTCTTACATATTCCTTATCACATCCCAGGTATTTTTTTGCAAATGATGCAACCATATCACCACTCCACATAGTACCAAGACATGCCGCAAGATGTCCTCCGGCTGAGAAGCCTGCAAGTATAATTCTGTCAGGATTAACATCCCATTCCTTAGCGTGATCCCTTACCCACTTAACTGTATAAGCCGCTTCATATACCTGTGTCGGATATACATATGGTGCAAGGCTGTATCTTAATACTACCGCATTATACCCAAGATCCAGCATTTTAATAGCCATAGACTCGCCTTCTCTTGGTGAATGATGGTCATATCCACCACCTGGACATATTATAACAAGTGGTCTGTTAAATGGGTCCTGATAATCCGGGTACATTTCTTTAATATATGTTGTTATTGTTGCTTTTTTATCCGGTGTCTTTAACCCAAGTTCCTCATATGGAAGTTCAATATCGTATACTTTATGTAACATAATAATCCTCTTTTCCATTCTATATTCTTTACATCTATTTTGAACCATATACTTATTCTTCAATCTTATGTATAAACAATCCACTTCTTAACTTAGGCTCAAACCATGTAGACTTTGGTGGCATAAGCCTGCCAGCATCGGCTACTGCAAAAAGCTCTGCTATGGAAGTTGGATACATTGAAAATGCCAGCACGCAATCAGTATGACATCTTTTCTCAAGCTCCAAAAGTCCTCTTATTCCGCCAACAAAATCAATTCTCTTGTCCGTCTTAGGGTCATGTATACCAAGTACAGGCTCTAACAGGTTATTCTGAAGTATTGCAACATCAAGCCCATCTACAGGATCATCTGATAATATATCCTTCTTAGCCTTAAGCTTATACCACTTCTCATCAAGATACATTCCAAATTCCGCCTTATAAGCCGGTTCTACTGCTGCAGCACTTTCTTCTATTTCAAACTTTTCTTCTATCTTCTTAATAAATTCTTCTTTACTGTAACCATTAAGGTCTTTTACAACTCTGTTATAAGGCATTATCATAAGTTCTTCATCTGGGAAAAGAACTGAAAGGAAATAATTAAATTCCTCCTCACCTGTATAATCAGGGTGTTCTTTCCTTCTCTTTAAACCGACCTTAACTGCTGATGCCGCCCTGTGATGTCCATCTGCTATGTAAATATCATCTATTCCTGCAAATGCTTTCTCAATATTTTCTACTGACTGTGCATTTGAAATCTTATACACCTGATGTCTTATGCCGTCTGGTGAGGTAAAACTGTAGAGCGGCTTTGTTTCCTTGGCTTTGGCTACTTCGTTTCTTATAACCTCATCAGCCCTGTAAGCAAGGAATATAGGTCCTGTCTGTGCAGAACATCTGTCAACGTGGTTAATTCTGTCCTGTTCCTTATCAGCCCTTGTATTCTCGTGCTTTTTAATAATATTGTTATTATAATCATCTATGGAAGCACAGGCAGCTATTCCTGTCTGTGTTCTGCCATTCATTGTAAGCTCATACACATAATATGCCTTATCTGTATCAGTAATAAATGTACCATCTGCAATTCTGCTATCCAAAAGCTCCCTTGCCTTGTCATACACACAGTCTGCATATGTATCTACACTGCTGTCAAACTGTGTCTCAGCCCTGTCTATCGCAAGAAATGACAATGGCTCACGTTCTACTTCCTTTAACGCTTCCTCTCTGTTGTATACATCATAAGGAAGTGCCGCCACTCTGTCTGCAACCTTTTCATCAGGTCTTATACACTCAAATGCTTTAATAACTGCCATATTGCCTCCAATCTGCCCTGCATAGCAGGGCTTTATCTTATTTTATACTTAATTATCTTATTCATACTAACATTGTATATCAATAATTCGTATAACATATTATACAAATACACAGGTAGTGTCACTTTACCTAATGGCTGATATGTAATAATTCGTGTGCCTTGTGTGATAATGGCTCACCAAAATAATCTTTGTAGCACTGCATTACTGATGGATTTTCGTGTGAAAATCTGAGATTATTCACTTTATCAAGTCCATAAAGCACCTTGCTTCTATTGGCAACTTTGTTATCATCATCTTTAATAGGCTGTCCACCACCATTAATACATCCACCAGGACAAGCCATAACTTCAACAAAATCATAATGTGCCTTGCCTGTTGCAATAGCTTCCATAAGCTTTCTTGCATTAGAAAGACTGCTTGCAACCGCAACCTTAAGTATATTGCCATTAATTGTAAACTTAGCTTCCTTCCAGCCGTCAAGACCTCTTACACACTGGAAAGCATCAGGTTCTGGATTAGTCTTATTAACAAGGTAATAAGCACTTCTAAGTGCGGCTTCCATAACTCCGCCTGTAGCACCAAATATAACACCTGCTCCGCTTCCTACACCTAATGGGTCGTCAAATTCTTCTTCCTCAAGTTCCTGAACTTTTATAAAGAAAGACTTTAACATACGTTCCACTTCTCTTGTAGTAAGAACCGCATCAACATCTTTACCATTATCCCATGTACATTCATCTTTCTTGGCAAGACAAGGCATAAGTGATACACAGAATATTCTTTCAGGCTCTACGCCCAGCTTTTCTGCATAATATGACTTAGTCACCGCTCCAAACATCTGCTGTGGTGACTTTGCTGTTGAAAGCCTGTCCACATACTGAGGATATTCCTTCTTTATAAAGTTGACCCAGCCCGGACAGCACGATGTAAACATTGGAAGTCCTGACTCCTTAATCTCTGGAAGTCTTTCAAGAAGTTCGCTTCCCTCCTCCATAATAGTAAGATCTGCTGAAAATGTTGTATCAAATATGTAATCAAAGCCAATCCTTCTAAGTCCTGCAACAAGTCTTTTGGCTGTTGCGAAATCTTTAGAAAGTCCAAAGCCTTCACCCCACGCTGTTCTTACAGCTGGGGCTATCTGAACGACTGTTATAATATTCTCATCTTCAACTGCATCAAGAACACGGCCTACATCATCTCTTTCCCTTAATGCACCTACTGGACAGTTCACAACGCACTGTCCACAAAGAGTACAGTTAGTCTCCTGAATAAGTCTGTTCTTAGCCACATTCACAGTTGTTCTTGAACCTGTATTAACTACGTCCCATACGTGCATACCCTGAACATTATCACATATCTGCACACAACGCATACATTTAATACATTTGTTATTCTCTCTTATAAGTGGAAATGTCTTATCCCATTTATTCTTTTCAAGAATAGAGTCATAAGGCATCTCAGATATATTAAGTTCATTGGCAAGTGACTGTAATGTACAGTTACCGCTTCTTACACAGGAAGCACATTCATAATCGTGCTGTGAAAGTATAAACTTAACATTAGTCTTTCTTGTTGTACGTACCTTTCTTGTGTTAGTACGGATAACCATACCTTCCTGAACAACATTATTGCACGCCGTAACACATCTGTCCTGTCCCTCAACCTCAACAACGCACACACGACACGCACCTATTTCATTAACTTCCTTAAGATAGCAGAGTGTAGGTATCTCAACGCCTACTTTTCTTGCAGCTTCAAGGATAGTTGTACCATCTTCTACTGATATAGCTATACCATTAATTGTTGCATTTACCATTGTTCTTCTCTGCCTCCTCTGAATGCTCCAAATCCAAAATGGTCACATCTTAGACAGCGTCCAGCCTCCTGACACGCTTCCTCACAAGAAAATCCATATTCGATTGGCTCAAAATCATTCTTTCTTTCTGCCGCATCTCTTAACGCAACCTCAACTCTTCCACAGGCAACCTTATCTTCATTGCTTGCATACGGAATTTCAACATCACATGTAATCTCGTGGTTAAATCCTAAATATTCATCTATATTAGCCGCCGCAACTTTACCTGCCGCAATAGCCTTAATAACTGTCGCTGGTCCAGTTACACAGTCACCACCTGCAAAGACACCCTCAGACATTTCTCCGTCCTGTGGTGTAATATTACCTGTATTAAGTGCTGATATAACACCTCTCTGAACCTTAATACCATGTTCCTCGAAGCTCTTAGTCTCTATACCTTGTCCGATAGCAACAACTATAAGGTCACTTTCTAATAAAACCTCATCTTTAGCCGCTGCCTTAGGAGCTGGTCGTCCGTGTGAAACCCTTGATATCATCTGTGGCTTTACAATAAGTCCTATAGCATTACCTTCTTCGTCCTGCTTAATACGCACTGGTGACATAAGTTCAAGAACATCACAGCCTTCCGCCTCTGCACCCTCAACTTCTTCTTCAAGGGCAGTCATATCTGCTTTACGTCTTCTGTATACAATGCTTACCTTGCTCGCACCAAGTCTTATTGAAGAACGTGCAACGTCCATTGCCACGTTACCACCACCGATAACGATAACCTTCTTGCCTGTATAATCTGGCATATCTCCATCACCGATAGCACGAAGCATCTCTACAGCAGATGTAATGCCGCTCTTGGCATCCTCGCCTTCTATACCAATCTTTTTATCAGCGTGTGCTCCAATTGATATGTATGTAGCATCGTATTCTTTGGTTATATCATCAAATGATATATCCTTTCCTACGCTTATATTCTTCTTAACTTCTATTCCTGTTGAAAGTATTGAGTCAATTTCCTCGTCAAGCTTCTTTCTTGGAAATCTATAATTAGGAATACCATATCTTAACATTCCGCCAAGCTGCTTTCTCTGCTCAAATATAGTAACCTTATGTCCCATAAGTGCAAGATAATAAGCCGCACTAAGACCACCCGGTCCACCACCGATAATAGCAACCTTCTTACCTGTCGGTGCTTCACATTCTGGAACAGGAACAATACCTGAATTATCAACAGCCATTTTCTTAAGTCCACGGATATTAACAGGTGCATCTATAATTGTTCTTTTACATCTGTTCTCACAAGGGTGCTCACATATATAAGCACAGGTTGTTGGCATTGGGTTATCCCTTCTTATAAGTCTTACCGCATCAGCATATCTTCCCTGCTGTACAAGTGCTATGTAACCTGGAATATCAACACCTGCAGGACATGACTTAACACAAGCAACCGGCTGGTTACTGTTGCATGAACAGAAACCATTATGTATATGTGATTCAAAATCATCTATACAGCCATCAACTGACTTTAATGCAAGCTTTGCAGCTTCATATCCAATTGCACAGTCTGCTGAATAATATATACCTTCTGCTGTAAGCTTAATATTCTCTACTGTCTCCTCATTTGCCTCACCATCAAGAACATTATCAAAAAGTCTTGCAAGCTGTCTTAATCCTACACGGCAGGGAACACATTTACCACACGACTGTGCAAGACACATTTTTATAAATGACCTTGTAAGGTCAACCGGACAAAGCCCAGGAGGACTGGCTACAATTCGTCTTTCAAGATCCTGATACAAAGACTCCATTGTAACCTGAGCCTTATCTTTAGTTAATATCGTTAATCTACTCACTAATAAATAGACCTCACTTTCTATATAATATTACTACTTTCAATCTGCAATCCGACACCAATATATAATCTGATATCATCATTGCAGCTTTCTTCAATATCTAAACTACTATAGTGTAACATTACCATTAATAATTGACAACAAAGGTTATTTCTTTAACAAACTAACACAAATACCATATTTTACATACAATTCTTAATACAATGTGCTGTCCTGCAAACTTTTACAACTAAACACCTTATTATCCAAATAATACACGATATCACCGTAAATACGCCATACAATTAACTTAATCTAATATTATACCGCCACGCATTATTATGCAAGCGGAAACAGGTAGGCATTTCACACTACTGTGCAGGAAAAATAGCAAGCCTTGTCACAATTCAGGAAAAATTGTAATCTAACTCGAAAATTCTGACTAACAAGAAAGGACAGCCGACTTCCTCGACTGTCCCTTATGGATAACTATTTTATTATTGTTGTATATCGTCCTATAATTAAAACGCACGGGGTTCTTGGTCTTTGACTTGTAATAAAGTTCTATAATGTGACCACGACAGCAAAATATCTGATTGTTGACACGCTGTGTCGACAATCTTAGGAAAAGTTTTATAAAACCTCCGACAATAATATAGATTACTTCTGTCATATCCTTTTCCATATCGCTAAGTCAGTTCTTTAGAATTTTCTTTTATTACCTTTTAAATTTATATTTTCCTTTTCCATAACCAGATACTGGTTCAATAATATCTGCCTGAACCAGATTTGAAAGAAGCTTAGAAGCACCTGAACCTTTCAGCTCAAGAAGTTCCATAACTGCACTTCTGCCAAACACTTCATCAAAGCCATACTTCTCAAAAAGTCTGTAAATATGGACTGTCGTTTTTACAGAAAATTTACCTATTTTTCCTGAGAGCAGACTTTCAATGTCCACTTTTTTATTCTCAATGTCCACTTTTTCACTTTCAATATCCACTTTTTCATTATTCAAAAGTCCACTTATATGAAGATTTCTATTATGGAGTTCATTTTTCTCATTCAAAAGCAGATTCCTTAAGAACGCTTCAAGATATTCTGTTGTTTCGTGAATACCTTTTTGAAGATTTGTATAATTAGCACGGACAAGAGCATTTCTGAAATACCACGCATTTTCCGCAAAAATATCATTCGTTGCAGAAAAACCAAGTGTCCTCAAATACTTAATAAAAAATACTGCCGTTGTTCTTGTATTGCCTTCACCAAAAATATGAATTTGCCATAACCTTGAAATAAATACCGCAAGATGATGAATAATCTCATCCATCGAAAGACCCTTATAACTAAAATCTTTCTCCTGCGAGAAGTCATACTCAAGCGTTGCTCTCAGTTCAGAGGCACTACCATACATAACCGTTGCCCCGTCAAGTACCCATTCATTCTTTGTAATATTGTAATCTCTAATCTTTCCAGCATATTTGTAAATTCCCTGAAAGAGTTTACGATGTATAGCGATATATTCATTCGGAGAAAATGTAAAAGCTGTTTCAGAAAGAATTTCCGCAATACGTGAAGAAACCTTATCCGCTTCTTCAGTACGCTCATCATCTGATAAATGAACTGGTCTTTCTTTATAGTAGCTGTCAATAAGACTTTGAGCCTCTTTCATTGTAATTTTGCCTTCAATATTCTGAATAGCAGTATCAACCAGATATTTAGATGGTTTAAGTCCATCCACTGCCTGTAGTCCGATTGCCGTACTCCAGACATAGCCCTTATGCACTTTATCTGGTTCAGACTCTCTCAAATATTCTTTAAATGGGTCTTTTTCCATATCCACTACCTCGCTTCGTAGTTTTTTCCATAATTTTTATACATCACTCATCAATAGTATTTGTCTTCTATTTCTTTTTTATGATTTAAGTGTATTCCATACAATACTGGGCAGCATTAACATCAATAAAAATATTAAACCTATATACAAAAATCCAAATTTCACATTCATTATTATAACTCATTTCCAAGCAGCTTATGCTTTCTTTATCGGGTGTCTTATTACCGTTTTACATTTTTCTGTTGCAGTTTTTCTTGGGTCTGATAAATAAATTTCGTGATGAAGCCGTTCATCAGTAAAATCATTTACATAGCCATTTTCTTCAAGATATTTATCCATTACTGCCACTGTTTCTGGCTCATCATCAAAAGCACCTATATGCATTATCTGTACGCACAAGCCTTCGTCAATGCTTAAGAACTCAGCAACAGAGCAGTCAATCTTTTTCTTTTTTGAAGCAGTTTCCACCGCCCAGTCAAAATCCTTCTTTGTAATAAAATCAGGCAAACGAATAACAGAAATCCAGTTGAAAGCTGATTTATCGGTATAATCTACACCCTCAACATTATCCTGCCACCAAAAGCCCTCAAGTGGCGGTACAACATATTCAAAAAAGCCTTCTATTTTGTAATCTGTCTTATAGCTCATTTTGAGAGTATAGGCAACCGCATACAAAACGCCAATGGCAGCTTTATATTCCACGCCTTCTTCATTCGGATTGCCTTTACCTCTTACGGCTATATAATTTGCCTTTGGAATTGTCACAATCTGTGGCTTGTTCTTTGGCATATAGAACTCTTTGTATTCTTTCTTAAAATCAAATGCCATTCGTTTATCCTCTCCGAAAAATCATTTTTACTTACCTTATAATTCAATTTATAAAACACAATTTGTATATATTTCAAATAAGGCTAAAAGGAATAAATCTTCCATTGTTTCTATAACTTCTCCATCGTATCCTCCCGGAGAACCGTATGATTTATCAATGTTTTTATTTTTATTCCCATAGATTGCTGCAAACTCTGCTATAACAGTAACCAACTGGCACGCCTCTATTTCTTTGCAACTTCCAAAACTATATTCCACCGACAACTGCTGAATTGGTGTTTCCTTTTTGTCATTGCTGTTAAACGCATTAGCCAAAACATCTGTAATATGATTTTGATATTCAAACTCTTGATGTGGAATTGGTTTATCAGCATAGTATTCTAAGCTACGAGTAAAATACTTCCCTCCATCGTAAAAAACACTTTTATCATCAGGGAAGCGTTTATTTAGCACACTTTCTATTGCAACCAAACACTTTTCATAAATATTGTACTCACTGACTCGTAAATCCAAATCACAATATTCCAAAATTCTATTTTGAACCTCTTTAGTACAACAGCAAAATTCTCTATACATCTCTCTATTGTAATAAAACAAATCATTATACATCGTGGCTATTGCACATAACGGAATAAGCCCTCTGTCCTTATAATATTTAGAAATGAATGATACTGCTTGTGCTTTTACACTTTCTTGATGACGTTGCTCATCACGCTTGTCCTGCCTTTTTTCAAACCTCTCCATACGGTTGCTTTGTCTTATTTGCAGGACTGCAATAATAACCGTGACTATTAAAGCAACTCCCGCACAAATAATACTTATCCAATCTGAAACACTCATCATATAGGTTCTCCTTCTACTGTAAACGATAATTTAGAGCAGCAAATACAGTTGATATTTGATTATCTATTTCCTGATGTTTGTGCCGGGAATAAACACATGGGAGACTTTATTATTCCTAAACGTGGAAAATCACTTTTATCTAAAAATGCCGTCCATGGAAATGTTCCGGTCATTGCTGGAGGTTTGGAGCCTTCAATTTACCACAATGTAGCAAATACCATTGCTCCCGTTGTAACAATTTCAAGTTCTGGGGCAAATGCCGGGTTTGTAAATATTTGGGGTGTACCAGTATGGTCATCTGATTCGTCATATATAGATTCAGAAATGAGTCGATATGTTTATTTCTGGTATGCATATTTAAAAAGGCATCAAAACAATATTTATAATATTCAAACTGGCTCTGCTCAACCTCATATATATCCAAGTCATATATCTAGTTTACCTATAACCGATTTGGATTATAAGAAAATTGAGAACTATACGGAAATAGTAAGCCCTATTTTTTCAACTATTACTAAAAATCATGTAGAAAATCAGCATTTACAGTCATTGCGTGATTGGCTTTTGCCTATGCTAATGAACGGTCAGGCTACCATCAATGACTGATACGGTAAATTATCGTTTACATTATTATTGATGTCTATTTTCTCATCAATCAATGATAAAATCCCGACCATTTTGTCTTGAATATCTTTATCTGGTAAATTTACTTCTATATTTCGCAAAGTATCTAATGTTACCGTTCTTTGAGAACAGCCAATAGCAAGTTTATCAACCAACTTATAAAATTGCGGGTTTAGCATTGTATAGTAAATAAATCTTGCATTAACATTTCTTTTTGGTCGCAAGATAGCAATATGTCGTTGAAAAACCATTTGTTTATCAAAATCTACATATACCGGTTTACCAAAAGAGCCAACAACCGAATACAAAATATCGCCCTTTTGTGCCTTCTTATTTTCATTCAATCCGTTATAGTAACTTTCAGGCACAAACATTGTGTCTTCAAAAGAAAGTTTGTTTTGTCCCGTAATATTAGATATTGTAATAAAAGGAACGCCACTATCACTTTTAGGTGGTGGTAAATGGTCGCCATCAGAAATAAATTCACAACAATCTATCAGTTTCTTAGTCTCCATCCTTTTCTCCTTATCCGATATATTTCCTATGTGCAATTTTAACATTGCTTTGTTTTACCATTGCATACTGCAAGGTCGTATCTATCTTTCTATGCCCCAAGAGCTGTTGTAGTTGCTCAATGGGCATTCCTTTGTCTATTGCCATAGTTGCAAGAGTACGCCTAAACTTGTGCGGATGTACCTTGTGCAGCCCTAATTGCTTTCCAAATTCTCTGAGTCTTGTTTCTATACCGCCAATTTTCAGCCTTTCGTGCGGTGCTTTCAGCGATACAAAAAGTGCCAAGTTGTCGTCGGTTCTGCTGTTTAAGTAATTTTGCAAATGTATCTTTGTCCTTGCGTCAAAATAGACCACTCGTTCCTTGTTTCCTTTACCGAACACGATACATTCTCGCTCGTTAAAATCAATATCATTTCTGTTAAGCAACACCATTTCGCCGACACGCATACCCGTTGAAGCCAGCATATCAATCATTGCCAAATCTCTCGGCTCGGTGCAGTTGTCCCTCATAAGCTCCAACGCTTCATCGGAGTATGTGTCTTTAATGTTTGTGCCGGTTTTGACCTTGTGTATTCGCCTAACAGGACTTTTCAGTATATAGTCCTCATCCTCAAGCCACGAAAAAAAGCTTGAAAGAATGCGGCGGATATTATCAATCGTAACCTTGCTTGATTTCTTCTTTTCCTGATACTCGGTCAGGTATCGCCTTATGTCGTTGGTGTCAATGTGCTTAACACTTTTGCCGATGGTCGCAATCATCATTTCGATAGTTGCTTTGTAGTATTTAAGAGATTTCTCGGAACAGCCCTCGATTCGCTTTGCTGATAGGAACAGTTCCATATAGTTCTGCTCCGAGATTTCTTTTTCATTTTCAATTTTTGTTACCTCATAATCAAAAAGTGTATGTTGCAATACCTCTTGCAAGCGTTCTGTCTGTGCGTTATTCAAGAAAGGTAACATAGCCTGAACAACATTTGTAATTAAATTTTGTTTCATTAGTCAATTCTCCTTTTATCTAACTTAGAGAACGACTACGGAGTGGGTAGTCCCCTGATTTAACTCTCGCCACCCACAAGAGTTATGGGATGTTGTTAAACGATAATTTACCATATCAGTCGCTGATAGTGGCTTGACCGTTCATTAACATAGGCAAAAGCCAGTCACGAAGTTTTCTTAATTGTTCTGTTTCACGAGCACAATTTTTTGCCTTAGTAATTAACGGTTCTGAAATTTTAGAATATTCATAAAGCAATTTGGGATTGCTCGGCATAGCGAAGCGATAGTTTTCAAGAACATCATTCCATTTTATGTATGGTTGTTGTGTTCCACTTGAGTGCTGTGTGGCGTACAGAATCGCATTGTCATCGTTTAAGACTTGATATGCATATCCGAGATACTCATCCACCTTTGGTTTTAAAACTAATGTAGTAGTTCTTGTAATTCCCGATTGTGCCGAAATACAAACACGATGGAAATAAACACGCATTGCTCCTAATAAAATATTGTTTTCTTCATATACTTGGAGACTTGAATTGGCTTCTGCTGCGGATAAACCGCCTGCGAATGTCATCGTTCGTTTTGGGATAACATCAATAGGTGTATAGTATGCGTCTGTTTGACAATCATCTCGGCTGATAGGCTTTCCAGACACGTTAAATATATCTTTAAGCTGTGCCACTTTCCAGTTTTCCGGGATATTACGCTTTAGTTGTTCATTCCAAACCATCTTACCGCCAGATGAGCAGTATGGCTTTCCATTTTCATCCGGAAAATCAAATTGTGTGAACCAGTAGTCGTAAATAAGCTTAGCTTGCTGCTCTAAATTATCGTTTATCGCATTATTTATAAGCTGCTTTTTGTTAATTATCTCAAGTAATCGTGCAACATCTTCTTGTCCACTCTCAATAACAGGTATAATTATCTCTTTTAAATCTGGAATACATAAATTGCTTACAATAGAACCGGTTGCATCTGCACGTTTAAATTGTGTTTGAACGAAATCAGACATAAGTGTATTTAATAAATAATACGGGTCACATTTCCCCTTATTAACCTTTAACAGAACCAGTCTTTGACCTAAACAACACTTTAATCCTTTAGGGACAATACCGACCACGCCCATTGGAGCTTCTCTTGAAATTATAATATCTCCTTCTTCAGGTATCGCTCTTTTAGTTCTTTCCAAATATGTTGCTTCATCAACAAAATATCCATCTGTAAAATCAAGATTTCCATCCTTTAAATTAAAGTTACGAACTACCCGAATACCTTCGTTTTTCCAGTCAGGCGTTGTATGAGGGCAGTCAACAATGTCTGTGCACAAATCGTTTAGTTTGTAATACTTCACTTGTTACCCTCCTTAAGTTCTAAATATATTTTTTTCCACTTAGCAGATGGATGTTTACAAATTGAGTCTTTGGAAGCAAAAGCACATACACCTTCAATATAACAGTAACCACAAATATCTGGATTTGCTTGCCGACAACCGAATGTCTGTTTTTCTGTATCCATCTTGTTAAGAGGAGAACGAATTGGGATACATAACTCTTTTGGAAAACTACTCATACTTCACCTTCTTTAACTGTTCCATGATTTCCGTTTTCAGTTTGTCGCCCTCTGCAAAATATTCTTGCAGTTTCTCTGCATAGGCACTCATACGAGCATTAAACTCGTCCTGTGACAATTCAACATATTCGATTTTTACATCAAAATATTGTCCAGCCGCAAGTGAATACTTCTTTTCTTTGATTTCATCATATGTAACAGCAACTGAAAAATCATCAACGGCTTCTTTATTAAGAAATGTATCAACAATTTTATCAATCTCAAAATCACGAAGTCTGCGTTTTTGATTATTACCGTCCTTATATTCTTCTCCCAGTTTTGAAGCATCTATCAGTACAACCTTATCTGTTTTTTTTGAATTATCAAAAAATAATACTGATACATTCGTGCCGGTATTAGCAAATACATTTGACGGCATACTAATACAGCCATAAACAATATGTTCATCTACAATATGTTGTAGTATCTTCTTTTCTACACCTGATTTTGCGGTTACAAATCCAGTAGGAACTACAATCGCACCTTTTCCGGTTGATTTCAATGAATTAAGAACGTGCTGAATGAACAACGTATAAATTGCCATACTCTCTTTCTTCTTGGCAGGTACTTTCGGAACTCCCGCCCAAAAACGAACGGGCATTGCTGCTATACGCTCTCTTGTATCTGAGAAATCCATCTTAAAAGGCGGATTTGAAACTACATAATCAAAAGTTCTTAATTCCTGTCCATTATCACTCTTATGATATGGAGCAATCAGCGTATCTCCTTGAATTGCGTGGTCAAGAGAAGATACCAAGCTGTTCAGGATAAGATTAAGTTTTAACATTTTATTACTTCGCTGTGAAATATCCTGTGCAAAAATCGTACACTTATCTTCGCCAATTTTATGGGCAAGAGCCATCAAAAGTGTCCCTGTTCCGGCTGATGGGTCATAACACTCAATGCTATGTAAATCAGTTGCATTTCCAACAAGCAATCTTGCCATAATCGTTGCAATAGCGTGAGGAGTATAATACTCTGCATACTTACCACCGCCTGCGGTATTGTAGTCCTTTATCAGATATTCAAATATATCTGCAAAGAAATCATAGTGCTTCTCAAATGCTTCTTCAAAAGAAAAGTTTACCAACTTATCAACCAAAGCACGGGCAAAAGGTGCTCTTGCTGTATCGTCCGTTACATACTGTGTCAGCTTTTCAAAAAGCGGTATTTTTGTATTCTGAGCAGTCTGAGTTGAAAATATATCAATATTCTTATCTGCTATATCTGTCATCGTGCTGTCAAAGATTAAATCAAAATCGCCCTTTGCCTGCTGATTCCATAAGTTGGCAATAAGATGTTCCGGATTAAGTAATGGAATATCTGACGGTAAACTATCAAAAATATCCAAGCGGTCATCTTCTGACATTTCTGCATAAGCAAGTTCCCATTTTTCAGCATTTTTAAGAACCGGACTTACTTTTTTTACTTCATATCCGAACTTATCATTAAGGAACTTATAAAGGAAAACCTGTGTGATAATTTTATATTCGTTACCATCGTTTCCCATACCATAGGTCTGACAAGTTGCTTTTAAGGCATCTATCAACTCTATGGTTTTTTCTTTTATCGTCTTTATTTCTTCCATTGTGTTCTCCTTTATGCCACTGAATAAGTCTGGTTATACTGGTCAAGATACTGTTTTGTAATCCTGCTCTGTATAAATACTCTATCCTCACGAGCACTCGCTATTCCCAACTTATCAATGCCTGCTTTTATTTGTGTCATAACCGTTCTCTCAAAATATGCGTCTTTCTTCAATATATCATTTCTGTCATACACTTTCTGGTCAATATCAGACTTAATAGAAAGCAAAACATTCATAATAGACATATCATATTCTGAAACAATCGGCTGTTTATTTGCTGCTTTTCGAGCAAGATTTTCTTCCCTGATTCTTTTATGAACCCTTGCGAATTTCGCATCGCCATTATATTTTCTCAGCAGAACCGTGTTTTTCTTCTGCAATTCATCAAGCTTTTTCAGAATATCTTCCAATTCCTTTCCTTGCTCCTCAATCTCAGATACACTCTTAGGTTCAAAACCATGTTGCTTGAAGCGAAGCAAAAATGCTTCCTGCAAAGTAATAAACTCAGGATCATCAGGGTCGATATTCTGAGTAAAGGCACGAACAGTCTTTTTATACTTTTCTGTTACTGCGTCTTTACCACCGACGATTTTTAATTCTTCTTCACTGATTTTGCTGAAATTAAATGTAATATCCTCCATTGCTTCATTGACAAGCAATTTCGTGGTATCATCACTTGCAAAAAGTTCTTTCTGATTTATGTTATCAATATGATGTTGCACCTCTGAAATCAATGAAGGCAACTTTGTTAATTCCATTTTTGCAAATGTTTCCTTCAATTCATCATCACCAAAGGTTCTTACCAAATTACAACAGTCACGAGCAGCAATAAGAATTTTTTTAAGTTTAAGCAATTCCTGCTTATCCTCAATCGTAGATATTTCCGAACTAAATTCTTCTGCATTATCTGTGGTGTAGTTAAAAAGAACCTGCTGCACTTCCTGCATTTGTTTAATGAGTTCTGCCGGGTCTTCAATAACCTGTTTGAATGTATCTGTTTCATTTCCCGCACCAACTTCATTCGGGTCATTAAAACGGTTCAGCTCTTTGAGGTATGCTTCATTTGTTTCCTCAAAATTCCTTTTTATATTTGCAAAATCAATGACATAACCATAATGGTTTTCTTTATACGGTCTGTTGACTCTTGTAATTGCCTGCAACAAATTATGGTCTTTCAATTTTCGACCAAAATACAGGCGTTTCAATCTTGGTGCATCAAATCCGGTAAGAAGCATATTGAAAACGATAAGAATATCAACTGTCATATTATTTTTGAAGTCATCAATAATCTTATCTCTTGTATCTTTGTCATCACTATCGTGAAGTATAAGTCCAGCTCGCAAATGACTTTTCATAGAAGCGTCTTTATTAAGTTCTGCTTGAATTTCATCAAAATACGCAAACAGCTTCCTTGCCTGCTCACTTGTTTCACAAATGACCATACCGCCGAGCGTATTATCTCCCTGAATTTGTCTAAATCTCTTTAGGTCAGAAATAATATATCTAAGCAACTCTTTGACATAGTTATCGTGTTCAACAATCTGACTTTTCTTTACGTCTTTCTTTTCTACCAAAGTTTCAAGTTTTTCGTAAATCTCAGAAAGTCGCTCTTTATACTGAGTTTCTATGTCCTCACGGATAATTTTCAGCGTATATCCATCTAAAATTGATTTGTCATAATAGTATGTATGAATATAATTACCAAAAACTCTCCAAGATTCTCTTTCTTCTTTCAAAAGCGGTGTTTCTGTCAACGCAATCTTTATTGCATTTTTATCTGCATCAAGAAGATTAGCCAAGAATGAGCCTTCTGGTTTATACCCTCTATGTGCTTCATCAATAATAAACACCCTCTGCAAATTCGTTGCATATGCAGGAAGGTCAACTTTTGACCTATCTTCAGCAAAACGCTGTATATTTACTACTGTAATTTCAGGTTTTCCCGTATTTCCCTCTTGTGCTTGATTGTTACGGAACTGCTCCATAAGTTCAGCACGGGAACTTGCCGTTTTCACAACCAATCCACGAGCTTCAAATTCTTCTGAAGCCTGTTTCAGCAAATCAAGGCGGTCAACAATGAAATAAAACTTTGCAACTTTATTTTGTTTGCTGAAATAGTCAGAAAGAACATAAGTAAGATAATAAGAAAGGGCTGTCTTTCCACTACCTTGAGTATGCCATATAACACCTGAATTAACACCTTCATCAATCTTACTTCTTACTGTTAAGGCAGCAAACATCTGTTGATAACGCATTATATGTTTCTGCTCAATAAACTCTATCTTGCCATTTATTTCTTTATGAAAACGAACATAGGCAATTCCATATTTTAATATAAATAACAATCTTTCAGGACTGCACATAGATGTCAGTACTCGATTGGTCGGTGTATAGGCATCTAAATTTGTTTGATATTCCGGAGAAGTATGAATAACCTGACAATTAAAGTCAGTCAATATCTTCTTTTCAACAATCGGGTCAATATCCTTATATGGGAAATCTGCATTATAAGGTGCAATATCCAAATTTGTAGGATTTTCTTCTCTGAAACAGTTGAACGGTGCAGACTGTTTTGCCGTCGTACAATAGAATGCCCCCTGAACCGGAACAATACCACCCATAGTGTCATATTCCATATTATTAGAGAAAATCATCAACTGTGTAATATTCAAAAATCTCCTAAATTTTTTATTAGGAAATCTCTTTTGGTTCATTCTCTTGCTTTCTGCAACCATACCGCCGTGATTATTCGGCTTCTTTACTTCAACAAATACAAGTGGAAGTCCATTTACAAACAATGTAATATCAGGTCTAAATTCATCTTGGTCACGCTTACAAGTGAACTCGGCGGTAAAATGATATGTATTATTCTTTGGATTTTCAAAATCCACCAATCTAACAGGCGAAACAGACGATAAACGCTCGTAAAAACTACGTCCTATATCATCATTATCTAATTCCTGCCTAATAGTTTTCAATGTCTGTTCCGCTTCTCCTGCGTGGGTAGGATTAAGCCGTACGAACTGCTCCTTGAAAACGTTAATTAAGATATTGGTATCAGGGTCATATACTGTACCTGCCATATCCTCGGTTATTTTTCCAAAATAAGTATAACCAAGTCGTGTCAAATGAACCATTGCTGGCATTTGGACACGAGTAGCTTCGTTAAACATATTTTCCTTCCCATTTTTCTCCATTTTCACGCTTCCTCCTACCTCTTGTCTAAAATAGCTTCATCTATACACAAACTTTCCTCATTACTGTTATAAATATAATTATTATATATTAATAATTAATGCCTTTCAAGATTTCAGTTTTATTATAGTCCTTTAGTATATCTCAAGATAAAAAATCTTAACAACTACCAAGATATTATATAAACATAAACCTCTAGCTTGTTTCACACGCAAAAAAGCAGGTGCAAAACGAATTTCACACCTGCCAAAATAAAATATATAACATTTATCATTCTTAATTATCAAAACAAGAACAAACTGCTATTAAATTCTATAATTACTTAACAACTCTTACCTTAATAACGCCGTCAATAGCTGAAAGCTTAGCTGTTACATCTTCTGTGATAGCTGAACCTGTATCAAGAACAGAGTAAGCATAATCTCCTCTTGACTTGTTATCCATAGATTCAATATTAATACCTGCATCACCCATAACGCTTGTAAGCTTGCTTATGATTGCTGGAACATTCTTATGGCATACTGTAACTCTTCCTGCTGATGTACATACGCCACAATCACAGTTAGGATAGTTAACTGAATTAACAATATTACCGTTCTCTATGTAGTTTCTTAATTCCTTAACTGCCATAACAGCACAGTTATCCTCAGCTTCTTCAGTTGAAGCACCAAGATGTGGAAGTACGATAACGCCTTCCTGACCTGCTGTTGTTGTGTTAGGGAAATCTGTAACATACTTAGCAACCTTGCCAGACTTGATAGCATCAAGAATAGCTGGCTCATCAACAAGTACATCCCTTGCACAGTTAATAACTACTGTACCCTTCTTCATCATATCAAAGGCTGCCTTATTAATCATACCCTTAGTGCTGTCAAGTGCTGGTACATGGATTGTGATATAATCACATTCCTTATATATATCCTCAACATTAACAATATGCTTAACTTCGCTTGAAAGATTCCAGGCTGCATTAACTGAAAGATATGGGTCATATCCATATACTTCCATTCCAAGGCTTATAGCTGCATTAGCAACTAGCTGTCCGATAGCACCAAGTCCGATAACACCAAGCTTCTTACCTTTGATTTCCTTACCAGCAAATGCTTTCTTAGCCTTTTCTGCTGACTTTGCAATATCTGCATCATCTTTATTATCTTCTACCCACTTGATACCGCCAAGTAAATCTCTTGAAGCTAAAAGTAAAGCTGCAAGAACATGTTCCTTAACTGCATTGGCATTAGCACCTGGTGTATTAAATACAACGATACCCTTATCTGCACATTTATCTAGTGGAATATTATTAACACCAGCACCAGCTCTTGCTATAGCAAGAAGATTATCTGGTAATTCCATATCGTGCATCTTGGCACTTCTTACAAGTACTGCATCTGCTTCTTCAAATGCTGCATTAGCATTATAATCGCTTGAGAAAAGGTCAAGACCTACAGAAGCTATATTATTAAGACAATTTACGTTAATCATTAGGCATTCTCCTTTTCGAACTTCTTCATAAATTCAACTAACTTCTCAACGCCTTCGATTGGCATAGCGTTATATATAGAAGCTCTCATACCGCCAACTGTTCTGTGTCCCTTAAGATTTACAAATCCGGCTGCTTCTGCTTCTTTAACAAACTTAGCATCAAGTTCCTTATCTCCTGTTACGAATGGAACATTCATAAGTGAACGGTCTTCCTTAACAACTGTTCCCTTAAACATCTTAGATTCATCAAGGAAATCATAAAGAATTTCAGCCTTCTTTTCATTGTGTTCTTTCATAGCTGAAAGTCCACCCATCTTCTTAATCCACTTAAATACCTTGCCGCAGATATAGATATTGTAGCAAGGAGGTGTATTATAAAGAGAATCTGCATCTGCCTGTGTCTTCCACTTTAACATAGTTGGTGTTCCAGGAAGTACATCATCTGTTATAAGGTCTTCTCTGATAATTGCAATAACAACACCAGCAGGTCCGATATTCTTCTGAACTCCGCCGTATACTACACCATATTTTGTTACATCAATTGGTTCTGATAAGAAACAAGATGAAACATCTGATACAAGTATATGTCCCTTAGTATTAGGGAGTGTCTTATACTTTGTTCCATATATTGTGTTGTTCTCACAGATGTATACATAATCTGCATCCTCTGGAATATCAAGATCTGAACAATCTGGTATGTATGAATATGTCTTATCCTCTGAGGAAGCTACAGCAACAGCCTCACCATAGATTTTAGCTTCATTAAATGCTTTCTTAGCCCACTGGCCAGTGATAATATAAGCTGCTTTTTTGTTCTTCATAAGGTTCATTGGAACTTCTGCGAAGAACTGCGATGCACCACCCTGAAGGAATAATACCTTATAATTGTCAGGTATATTCATAAGCTCTCTTAAGTCTTTTTCAGCTTCTTTGATGATGTTATCGTAAACCTTGGAACGATGGCTCATCTCCATAACCGACTGACCAGAACCCTGGTAATCTAACATCTCATCTGCTGCTTCCCTTAATACTTCTTCGGGTAATACTGCTGGACCTGCACTAAAGTTATAAACTCTTGCCACTTTCTCTTCCTCCTGATTCATTTCAATAATTAATCATAAACATTTAATCATAAGTAAATATATTCAAAATAACTTAATATATTAAAAATTTATTAACATTTATTCTATTCCTGCTAAATCGCTCTGTCAAGTTAATATTTTATCATAATAAAGTATTTGCTGTACTTTTTTTAATACCAAAAGGCTGATGCTTAATTAGCACTCTCCTTTTTATTAAGATCATCTCTGTCAAATGCTTCTGATATAGGTGCTCCAGGTGCAACCATAGGGAATACCTTATCATCTTTGCATATATCACATTCAATGACGCAAGGTATATTAAGCTCGATAGCTTCTTTAAGAGCCTTCTCAAAGCTTTCTATATCTGCTACACGGTATGCCTTAGCTCCCATACCTTCTGATACCTTAACAAAATCAACCTGATCGTTAAGTACTGTTGCAGAATAACGCTGTCCATAGAAAAGATCCTGCCACTGGCGTACCATACCAAGAACGTGATTATTAAATATAACCTCGATTATTGGAATATTGTAACGTGTAGCTGTTGCAATCTCATTCATATTCATACGGAAACAGCCATCTCCTGCTATATTAATAACAACCTTATCACGACAGCCAACCTTAGCACCTATGCTTGCACCAAGTCCATATCCCATTGTGCCAAGTCCACCTGATGTAAGAAGTGTTCTTGGACTTTTGAACTTATAATGCTGTGCAGCCCACATCTGGTGCTGTCCTACATCTGTAGATATAATTGCATCTCCGTTAGTAATCTCATATATCTTTTCCATAATATATGGTCCATTAAGAACATCTTTTCTATACTTCATAGGGAACTTTTCTTCATAATTTTTGATATGTTCCATCCATTCTGTATGCTCTGACTGCTCAAGCTTGGCATTAACTCTCTTTAGTATCTCAGCCGCATCACCTATTACAGAAGCATCTGTATGTATATTCTTATTAACCTCAGCCGCATCTACATCAAACTGAAGAATTTTCGCATTCTTTGCAAATTTCTTTGTATTTCCTGTAACCCTGTCAGAAAATCTTGCACCGATTGTAATAAGAAGGTCACATTCTGACACACCAAAGTTAGATGTCTTAGTTCCGTGCATACCAAGCATACCTGTATAATGAGGATCTGAACCATCAAATGCACCTTTACCCATAAGTGTATCGCATACAGGTGCATCTATCTTTTTAACGAATTTTCTTAATTCATCCGAAGCTTCTGATGCAATAACTCCGCCGCCAACAAATACATATGGCTTCTTAGCAGCTTTAATCATAGCAACTGCATTTTCTACATCTTCTTCTGTGATTGTATCTGTAACTCTCTCAATTGGCTTAGGAGTTTCTTTAATGTAATCACACTCATTAGCTGTTGCATCTTTAGTTATATCAACAAGAACAGGACCCGGACGTCCTTCCTTAGCTATCTTAAAGGCTCTTCTTAATGTAGCAGCAAGATCCTTTACATCTTTTACAATAAAGCTGTGCTTAGTAATCGGCATAACTATTCCAGCTATATCTACTTCCTGAAAACTATCTCTACCAAGGAGTGGAAGTGTAACATTACATGTAATGGCAACGATTGGAATTGAATCCATCATAGCTGTTGCAATACCTGTTACAAGATTAGTGGCACCAGGTCCTGATGTCGCAAAGCATACACCAACCTTTCCTGTTGCTCTCGCATATCCGTCTGCGGCGTGAGATGCACCCTGTTCGTGAGATGTAAGGATATGTGTTATCTCATCTGAGTGCTTATATAACGCATCATAGACGTTAAGAATGGCTCCACCTGGGTATCCAAATACAGTATCTACACCCTGTTCTTTTAAGCATTCAACTATAATCTCTGAACCATTTAATATCATTAGTCTGTCTTCCTTTCATTATATTTATCATTCTATTTTATCTAAATATACTTATTATGCCTCTGGTGTCTTTAAAACAGCACCTCTGTTACCTGATGTAACCATTGAAGCATATCTCTTAAGATATCCTGTTGTTACCTTAGGTTCTCTTGGCTGCCATTTTGCTTTTCTTGCAGCAAGTTCTTCATCAGAAACTTTAAGTTCAAGCTTTAAGCCTGGAATATCAATGCTTATGATATCGCCTTCCTCTACTAAAGCAATAGGACCGCCTACTGCTGCTTCTGGTGAAACGTGTCCGATAGAAGCACCACGGCTTGCACCTGAGAAACGTCCATCTGTAATAAGTGCAACTGATGAACCAAGTCCCATACCAGCAATAGCTGATGTTGGGTTAAGCATTTCTCTCATACCAGGGCCACCCTTAGGGCCTTCATATCTGATAACAACAACATCACCAGGTACAATCTTTCCACCCTTGATAGCTGCAATAGCATCTTCTTCGCAGTCAAATACTCTTGCTGGACCTTCGTGTACAAGCATTTCATCAACAACTGCTGAGCGCTTAACAACCGAACCATCTGGTGCAAGGTTACCAGAAAGAACTGCAAGACCTCCTGTCTTACTATATGGCTTATCAACTGGTCTTATGACTTCTTCATCTTTATTATAAGCCGTAGCAATGCACTCACCAATTGTCTTTCCTGATACTGTCATACAATCTGTATTAAGAAGTCCAATATCAGCAAGCTCCTTCATAACTGCATATACACCACCGGCTTCATTAAGATCTTCCATATATGTAGGACCTGCTGGTGCAAGGTGGCAGAGGTTAGGTGTCTTTTCGCTTATTGGATTAGCGAACTTAATATCAAAATCAAAACCAATCTCGTGTGCAATAGCTGGAAGATGTAACATACTATTTGTTGAACAGCCAAGTGCCATATCAACAGTAAGTGCATTCATAATAGAATCCTTTGTGATAATATCTCTTGCTGTTATACCCTTATTAACCATATCCATAACAGCCATACCAGCGTGCTTAGCAAGCTTAATTCTCTCTGAATATACGGCTGGGATTGTTCCATTTCCACGAAGTCCCATACCAAGAGCTTCTGTAAGACAGTTCATAGAGTTAGCTGTATACATACCTGAGCAAGAACCACAAGTAGGACATACCTTTTCCTCAAATTCAAGAACGTCTTCTTCTGTCATTGTTCCAGCGGCATATGAACCAACTGCCTCAAACATAGATGAAAGACTTCTCTTCTTACCCTTTACGTGACCTGCAAGCATAGGACCACCTGATACAAATACTGTAGGAAGGTTAAGTCTTGCTGCTGCCATAAGAAGTCCCGGAACGTTCTTATCACAGTTAGGTACCATAACAAGTCCGTCAAACTGATGTGCAATAGCCATACATTCTGTTGAGTCAGCTATTAAATCTCTTGTTACTAAAGAGTACTTCATACCAACGTGTCCCATAGCAATACCATCACACACTGCGATAGCTGGGAATACTACTGGAACACCACCAGCTTCTGCTACTCCTAACTTAACTGCATTAACAATCTTATCAATATTCATATGACCTGGTACTATTTCATTATATGAACTTACGATACCAATCATAGGTTTCTTCATCTCTTCTGCTGTGAAGCCAAGTGCATTAAAAAGGCTTCGTGCAGGTGCCTGCTGCATACCGCTTCTTGCGTTATCACTTACCATAACTATTCTCCTTGTAAATCTAATTCTTTAAGTTAAAATGTTCTCTTAGCCCACATATTTACATAAAATACATAACTTATTCCAATATTCGTTAAGCCTTCATACATTATACTGCTTCACTAATTATCCAGCTTTTATACATTATGCTGCCAGGGAACATTTATCATTACTGTCTATACTTTATTTATACTCTCTCTGCTATAAGGTCACCCATCTTGTCTGTTCCAACCTTTGTGCAGCCTTCTGAATAAATATCTGTTGTTCTGTAGCCTTCCTTAAGGACTGCTGCAACTGCTGCCTCAATGGCATCTGCTTCCTTATCCAGGTCAAGTGAATATCTTAACATCATAGCTGCTGAAAGGATAGTTGCTATAGGGTTAGCTATATTCTTTCCTGCTATATCTGGTGCTGAACCATGGCTTGGCTCATATAAGCCTAACTTAGTCTTACCAAGGCTTGCTGATGATAACATACCGATAGAACCTGTTATCATACTTGCTTCATCTGAAAGAATGTCACCGAACATATTCTCTGTAAGAATTACATCAAACTGTCCAGGATTCATAACAAGCTGCATAGCACAGTTATCTACAAGCATATCCTCTAATTCAACTTCTGGATAATCTTTAGCAACTTCGTGTACAATCTTTCTCCAAAGTCTTGAAGAATCAAGTACATTCGCCTTATCTACACTTGTTACTTTCTTTCTTCTCTTCATAGCAATTTCAAAGCCCTTGATTGCTATCCTTCTAATCTCTTCTTCATTATATGTAAGAGTATCTACAGCAGTCATAAGTCCGTCAACTTCTTCTGTGTGTCTTTTACCAAAGTAAAGACCACCAGTAAGCTCTCTCATAATAACCATATCGAAGCCATCTCCGATTATCTCTTCCTTAAGAGGGCAGGCTGCCTTTAACTCATTGTATAAATATGCAGGACGAATATTAGCAAATAACTCCAAATCCTTACGAATCTTTAATAATCCTGCCTCTGGTCTTAGGTCAGGTGCAACATCATACCATCTTGAGTTACCCACGTTGCCACCAACAGCACCAAGAAGCACTGCATCTGAAGCCTTAGCAATTGCTACTGCCTCATCTGTAAGAGGTACTCCACACTCATCAATAGAACAGCCTCCCATTAAAATCTTCGTATAATCGAACTTATGTCCATATTTGTCAGCTACTGCATTTAATACTTTAACTGCTTCTGCGACTATCTCTGGTCCGATTCCATCACCGGGAATTAAAGTTATTTTACAATCCATAACGCATCCTGCCTTTCCTTCTTGTACTAACGCCCTACTTAAGTTTATTAACCCACTTTCAGGCTATTGGTTAATATATTACTCCATAATAGTGCATTTTTCAAGTATTTGTACAATATCAGCAGTACCAAAACTCTCATTTTTATTAAAATAGGAAAAGCTCATTTTCGCACCGTATTCGGTCGTCTGCATCAACCTATATATTCGTGCGAGTGTGTATTATCGCCACATAATATTTTTTGTATAACAGAGAATCCTATCAGAATTTCCTATTACACAAAAAGCTTCCAGCACCATTTACCGGCACTGGAAGCTAAATCTTTTAATTCTGATTTATTATTCTCTCTGATTATTCTTCTGATGAAGCTGGCTTTTCTACCTGAGCAATTGCTTTCTTCTGCATTGTTATACGGCAGTTCTTATTGTTACCAAATTCAACGATAACATCATCTTCTGTTATATCAAGAATAACACCATAGAAACCACTTGTTGTAAGAACATAATCACCTATCTCCATAGAGTCCATAAGCTGCTGCTGTTCTTTCTGCTGTTTCTTCTGTGGCTTAATTGCGAAAAAGTACATTAATGCACCAAGTGCAACTACATATACTACAATAATACCAAGCTGTCCCATATATATTCCTCCTAATTACTTGCCTTCATATAGGCTCAATATTGTTATAATACCTTAATTGTGGTCATATGTCCATTGTTTAATGATAAATTTATAGCATTTTTATGATTTTAAATATTTATGCACTGCCATTAATTACTTCTTATCATAAGTCTTAAGCAGATATAATCTTTCATCCTTAAAGCTCTTATAATTTCCTGCATCAATAGCCCCCCTTATATCTTCCATAAGGTGATTATAAAAGTAAAGGTTATGAAGCACACAAAGTCTCATTCCAAGCATTTCCTTAGCCTTAAGCAAATGTCTTATATATGCTCTGGAATAATTCCTGCAGGCTGGACACTGGCAGCCCTCCTCAATAGGTGCTGTATCTTTTTCATACTTTGCATTAAAAAGATTAATCTTTCCAAACTTTGTATACACGTGTCCGTGACGTCCATTTCTTGATGGATATACACAGTCAAAGAAATCAATACCCCTGTCAACCGACTCTAAGATATTAGCTGGTGTACCAACTCCCATAAGATAAGTTGGCTTGTTCTGTGGAAGGTATGGAACAACCTCGTCCAGAACGTGATACATTTCTTCGTGTGTCTCACCAACCGCAAGACCGCCAACTGCGTATCCGTCAAGATCAAGCTCTGATATGCGCTTTGCGTGGTCAATTCTTATATCATCATAAATTGCCCCCTGATTAATACCGAATAACATCTGACTCTTATTTATAGTATCTTCAAGTGAATTAAGACGATTCATCTCCTTCTTACAACGCTCAAGCCATCTTGTAGTTCTCTCAACTGAATTAATAATATACTTTCTATCAGCCTTAGCAGGCGCACACTCGTCAAATGCCATTGCTATAGTCGAACCCAGATTAGACTGAATCTGCATACTTTCCTCTGGCCCCATAAATATCTTATGTCCATCTATATGTGACTGGAAAGTTACTCCTTCTTCCTTAATCTTACGAAGTCCCGCAAGTGAGAACACCTGAAATCCGCCCGAATCTGTAAGAATAGGCTTATTCCAGTTCATAAACTTGTGAAGACCTCCAAGCTCTTTTATAAGCTTATCACCCGGTCTTACATGGAGGTGGTAAGTATTAGATAACTCTATCTGTGTTCCTATTTCCTGTAAATCTGTTGTAGCAACTGCCCCCTTAATAGCTGCAACTGTTCCAACATTCATAAATACAGGTGTCTGCACAGTTCCATGAACTGTTGTAAATTCAGCTCTTTTTGCTCTTCCATCTGTCTTTAATATCTTGTACATATTCTCTCTTTCCTTATATATAATCTTAAATTAATCTCTCTTATAAAACTCTGTTATCCTGTCAATTCTTGATGTCATATTGGCAAATATCATATCCACAAGAGTAACTGCTGTCATCGCCTCAACAACAACTACAGCTCTTGGAACTATCATTGGGTCGTGTCTTCCCTTTATAGATATCTCTATATCTTCACCTGATTTATTAACAGTTTCTTGAGTTCTTGCTATTGAAGGTGTAGGCTTGACTGCCGCTCTTATGATTATATCAGAGCCATCGCTCATACCACCAAGCACACCACCACTGTGATTGGTCTTTTTGACAATCCTTCCATCTTTAATAGTAAAGCTGTCATTATTCGTACTTCCTGTACTGTCTGCTGCTGCAAATCCATCACCAATTTCAAAACCTTTTACAGCACCAATGGACATTATAGCCTTTGCAAGATTAGCATCCAGCTTCTCAAATACAGGGTCTCCAACACCAGCCATCATACCAGTTACAACACACTCAATTATTCCACCCATTGAATCCTGCTCTTTCAGCTTCTCATCTGCGTACTTCTCAACCTGCATAGCAGCATTACTGTCTGGCATATTAAATGCGTTATTATCACGTTCTTTCAAATCAAAATTATTATAGTCTATATTAATTCCGCCAATTCTTGATGAATATGCGCATACATTTATTCCAAGTTCCTCTAATATCTTAACAGCTATTGCTCCTGCCGCAACCCTGCCTATAGTTTCCCTTCCAGAGCTTCGTCCGCCGCCTCTGTAATCCCTGAAACCATATTTTTCATCAAATGTATAATCTGCATGTCCAGGTCTGTAATAGCCTGCTATCTCAGAATAATCTGCTGAACGCTGTGTTTTATTATATACTACCATAGAAATCGGCGTTCCTGTCGTCTTTCCTTCAAATACACCTGACAAAATACTTACTTTATCATCTTCTTTCCTAGGTGTAGTATACTTTGACTGTCCTGGTTTTCTTCTGTTAAGAAACTTCTGTATATCTTCTTCACAAAGAGAAATTCCCGCAGGACAGCCATCAACAACAACTCCGAGTCCCTCTCCGTGAGATTCACCCCAAGTCATAAATTTAAAAATATTACCATATGTTGAACCTGCTGCCACTTATCTGCCTCCTATTCTGTATACATCTATATAAAAAACTGATATTATCTATAAAATAACACTCTATAGATAATATCAGATTTCCATTAATTATTCAAAACATTTTCAAGATTAATTCTAAGCTCATCTAACTGATGTGCTAAATCTGCATTCATCTTCTCAGGCTTACACTTGACAACAATTCTTTTCAACTGGTTCATAGCTTCCTTTACAGCCTTCTTCTTAGCTTTATCCCATACCTTTTTATTCTGGCTGTATTCGCCCTCAGCTCTCTTTAAAGTATTCTCAGCTTCAATATGCGAATTCCAGTATTCCTCATTCTTCTTATCCTGCTCGCCATACACTTCCGCTTCCCACTTAGCTCTCTCAATCTCTTCCTCTGACATATTAGAGCTTGAAGTTATCGTAATAGACTGCTCTCTTCCAGTTCCAAGGTCTTTAGCTGATACATTGACAATTCCATTGGCATCAATATCAAATGTTACCTCTATCTGTGGAACACCTGCCATAGCCCTCTTGATACCATTAAGCTTGAAATTACCCAAAAGCTTATTATCCCTTGTAAATCTTCTCTCACCCTGAAACACCTTAATATCTACTGATGTCTGGAAATTACCAGCCGTAGTAAATATCTGGCTGTGTCTTGTAGGTATTGTAGTATTACGCTCTATAAGTCTGCTTGCAATTCCTCCAACAGTCTCTATTGACAAAGACAAAGGTGTTACGTCCATAAGTATAATCTCTGATGCCGCTGAGCCTGGCATAAGCTGGTTGCCAAGCTTGCCACCCTGAACCGCCGCACCAAGTGCCACGCACTCATCAGGATTAAGATTTCTTGATGGTTCTTTTCCCATAATCTGCCTTACCTTATCCTGAACCGCCGGAATCCTTGTTGAACCTCCAACAAGAAGCACCATTCCTATATCATTCTTATTAAGTCCTGCATCATGGAGAGCATTTTCAACAGGAATAACTGTCTTATCAACCAGATCAGCCGTCAGCTCATTAAACTGCTGTCTTGAAATATTCATATCCATATGATGTGGTCCATCTTTAGCCATCGCAATAAATGGGAGATTAATATTGGCATTAAATGCAGACGACAATTCTTTCTTGGCTTTCTCAGCCTCTTCTCTTAATCTCTGCATAGCTGAAGCATCTTTAGACAGATTAATTCCATCAGTCTCTTTAAAGCGTTCAACAAGATAATTAACAAGCCTTGCATCAAAATCATCTCCACCAAGATGATTATCACCTGACGTTGCAAGCACTTCAATAACATTATCCCCTATATCAATAACCGAAACGTCAAAAGTTCCTCCGCCAAGATCATAAACAAGTATCTTCTGAGGATTGCCATTATCAAGCCCATAAGCAAGTGCCGCACTTGTCGGTTCATTAATGATTCTAAGGACATTAAGTCCTGCTATCTTGCCCGCATCCTTAGTAGCCTGTCTCTGTGCATCATTAAAGTAAGCAGGTACAGTAATTACAGCATCTGTCACTTCCTCGCCAAGGAATCCCTCTGCATCTTTCTTTAACTTCATCAGAATATATGCTGAAATCTCCTGCGGTGTATATGACTTTCCATCAATCTTCTTCTTATAATCTGTACCCATATATCTTTTGATAGAGAAAATGGTTCTATCTGAATTAACTGATGCTTGTCTTCTAGCTGTATCTCCAACAAGACGTTCTTTGTTCTTGGTAAATGCAACAACTGATGGTGTCGTTCTATAGCCCTCACTATTAGTTATAACTGTCGGTGTATCACCTTCTATCACCGCCACGCAGCTATTAGTTGTTCCCAAATCAATTCCGATTACCTTGCTCATAATTCCTCCAACACTCATAGATTATCAATAAATCACAATACAATTCCATTAATAATATAAGTGTATCACATTTATTGGGAATTACCATTAATAAAAGCGGAATTAATTAGAAAAATTATATAAACTTATTTACTTATATTCCATACTCTTATCTGTAACTATGATTAATAAATCTCACAGTTATAAATATATCCGCAGTCACAGCTTACAACAAACCTCTCACCTCTAAGTGTATTTGTAATTCTAGGCATTGTTCCACATTTGGGACATCTAACTTTAATTTCCCTGTTTTGCATCATTTCTCTTTCTGCTTGTCTTGCTAATATAATCGCCTCTTCCTGTATCATACAACCACTCCCTTACATTTATAAAACAATTGCTTTTTACCATTCAAAATAACATACTCCTAAAACTGTTCCACCTTTTAAATTCCATACTGTTATGTTTTGTTACCATTCAAAATAACATACTCCTAAAACGATATAGCTGCTACATTGCTCATTGCACTTGTTTTGTTACCATTCAAAATAACATACTCCTAAAACCGTTCGTGGGTGGCTGTTACGACGACACTTGTTTTGTTACCATTCAAAATAACATACTCCTAAAACATAAGTCCTGTAAAGGCACAAGTGTAATTAGTTTTGTTACCATTCAAAATAACATACTCCTAAAACGTTCAATGCATCCTGAAGCAGACAGTTGAAGTTTTGTTACCATTCAAAATAACATACTCCTAAAACAGTGGGTCGCCATAACCAGATAACACTGATGTTTTGTTACCATTCAAAATAACATACTCCTAAAACCTCAAATAGAGTTTTTCAGGTGCTAGCAACACACCTGTATTTTGAATAGTAACATTTTTATTTATTATACAACACAATTTCATCATAATCACTATCAACAAACAATATTTTTTCATTTTTTATCGGCTCTTTTTCTTCACCTGTCTCTATAAGCAATATATTAACCTTTTTATACATCGCATATTTGTATATCTCATTTAATTCATCATCACTCAGATATAATTTCAGATTAACAAATATTAATAATTTTGCGACAGAAAGATATTCAACAGCATCTATTAACGAAAATATCTTATCTATAATTTCCCCTTTATTATTCGATATCTTAAGCCCTAATAATTTTAAATATTCTTGTATTCCTATACTATCTTTATAATTAAACTCAAACGGAAATTCATTAAACACGTCTAATACATTTAATTGTAATTTTTGAAAAAGAGTCTGAAACTCTGACATTCTTTCAAATTCCTGCTTATATATTTTTTCAATTTTATTATATAAAGCACTTTGTATTTTCTTTTGATTAAAATCAATATTAAACAAATCAATAACCATTAATGCTTCTTTTTCCATTTTAATCTCTGTATCATTATCTAGTATAATTATACGTTCTTTAGTATTTTGAATACCATTAATATTATCATTAAGGCTGTTTATAACATTAGCAAATAATTTTTTATCCTGAATTTGAAGTACATTAATACATTCTTCTGAAAATATTATGTCATTCTCCAGAGAAAATATTTTCATTATCATATAATAATTAACCTTTCCTCTCCATCCACTATATTTTCCTGTTCTCCACCTGACACATATTCAATCCCACTGAATTGTTTTTCTGTTATAACGAGCATTTCTACCAAGCCTTCCTGCGGCTTATTCTTTCTTATCTTATTCTTCATAAGATTAACCATAGTTCCATTCAGAACAAGCTTTGTATACACAGATTCCTGCATCATAATAAATCCCTCCTGAACAAGAAACTGCCGGAACTTTCTATAGTCGTGTCTGTTTTTATCTGTTATTGTGGGCAAATCAAAAAACACCATTACTCTCATAAATCTACTAATCATTCAAATTGATATATCATTGATGCAATAAAACTTTTCTGTTCTATCGCATTAAACATTTTGTCAAGATATATCTGAATAGCATTTGTAACATAATACTCACGCCCACAATAATTAATCCGCTTATTCAGAACATTTACAAGCTGCATCTTATAATCAGAATCAAATGTTTTATCTATGTTATTAAATACAATTTCGTCCACCAGAACTCTGAATGGTTCCATTAAATCACAGGATAGATTATATGGGTTGTATTCATTAGTATGTTTAATGCCTAACTGCGTTAAATATCCATCTGATACTATTTCTTTATTAAAATTAGATAATAAAATTCCATAACCATAATTTAGTGCCGCATTAATTGAATTGACATCATCTCTTGAAAATTCTTTGCCAAACAGACTATTAAAATACACTTTAGCTGCGTGTGCTTCCCTGTTTGTCATATCAAATGGCTCTATTTCTTCTGCATACTTCATTAATTTAATATTAGCTTCAAATCCATATTTAGAAAGCATTTCTGCCTGATTTAATATTTTCTGTTTCACAATATATGTCCATATTTCCTTGGCATACTCCATATCCCATTGAATCTGCTTACGTATTTTTTTACTAGAGTTATAAGCTCCATAATATGACATTAATTCACTGCATGGATTTCTTTTTTCATCACAGAATATAACTTTTATTTTTCTTTTAACCAGCTCACATAGAAGATATGATGTCAATGACACCTGAGTAGAATCAATTATAACTGTATTAATTTCACTCAGGTGTACCATCCTGACATCTTCACCTCTTGATATCATATAACCATTCTTATAACTTAATTTAACATGACTTTGTACTACTATCGTCCTCCAGCTCAAATGTTGTTCTCCTCTCGTATAAACCCGTAACTGACTTATCTACAAGTGTAATCTTTTTACCAACTTTTTCTCCAGTCTTTCGGCCCATTCTATTGGACAATCCTGTTGCATACTTTCCTAAATATGGATAGTCGGAGTCTGGCTGAACAAGCTTAATCATCTCTGCTATAAATTCTTTCTTATCCTTTACATCAAGTTTATCGAATGAATTATTTTCCTGTATCCTAACCGCTTCTTTAGAAAAGCCTTTGTATTCATCTTTAATTTTAGCTATAAGCAAATTATATAGTCCTATCAACTGCTCATCTAATAACTCTGTCTGAATATACTGCCATTTATCATTTTTACCATATTTAATATAATTCAACAGTCTGTTATATTGCTGATTAGCTCCGCCAAGCACAAATTGTTTTGAATTAATCACCTCTGTTGCACTAACAAGATAATATTCCTCTCCATTTTCTCCTATTATCATCTGGTATTTAGGAACCTTATTTCGTAATATTTCAACATCTGCAACACTATTTTTATTAGCTTCATTTAAAATGTCACACACATAATCATAAAGATTTATATCCTTATTTTTAATACCTCTTGCAATATATACAGGTATTTCAACGAATTCCATATGATACTCTTTTTTAACTTTCTTCTTCAGTGCCTTTTCGATACAATATTTTACAAGTACAAAATATGCTTTTTCACCACCTTTATATCCTCCATACTTTCTTGCATCAAGTTCTTTAAGATTATTAGCACCACGCATATTATTGCCCTGTTTTAAAGGTACAAGCTTGCTGCCTGCTTTATCCTCTCTTGGATATTTAGTTTCACTATAAAATGCTCCCGTATTTTCTTCTACCTTTTTAGATATAAGAACATCTCTATAACAGAATATTTTTCTCATATAGGCTATAATATCTTGACCATACCAGTCTGCTTCCTCATTATTACTGCTGAATTTACCAAGCGTTGCAAACCAGTTTACTCCATTATTGTTCTTTGTATTTTCATAATATTTACGCCATATTCTTCTATACTGGGAATAATTAAGCTCTTTCTGCAAACGTGGATAATTCTTCTGTATATACAATCCTATGATATTAGCAAGATATGCATCGTGTGCGTGATGATAATCATTCATATCCCTGTTTTTATAAAACATACAATTATCTTTATTTTCTATCCAAAATCCATTATTATCTTTTTTCTCATATGTAAGCATTTTCCTGACACTTGTGCTTAGACTAGCCTTTACTTCTATTACGTCAATCTGTTCATTATAATAATCGAGTATAAGATTGGCTACTGACTTTACGATCTGCCTTGTTTCGACAAGCTGTCGGTTAATAAATCCTTTCGTAAGTATGTCATCAACATTATTTTTCTGAAGATTATTATATTTCTTTTCTGATATTAATCCAGATTTTTTCAGGTTCTTCCAGTAATCCATCATCTCACTATCAGAAAATGATTGTGTAAATGCTTCTTTTACTATCTTATTGCCTTTATTCTGATTTTCTTTCTTTAATACCAATGCCTTATTATCCAGACTATCATCATCAGATAATGAATATGGAATTATATGGTCTATCTCAAGATTTTGTGGCTCATTAAGATTTAACTCTTTACCTGTATACAAAGATTTCCCATTCTGCATAAAGTAAAGATACACCTTTTCTTCATCTAAACGTTTCTCATATTGTTTTAATTCCTTATATACTTTTTCATTATACTCATCAACCACATCCTCTTTTAATTTCTTAAGTGCCTTATCAATAGCTCTTTTTCTTGAGTCAGCTCTTTTATTCTTAGCCTTAGGGTCATCTTCCCTTGCAAATTCAATATATATCTGCTGTGGTTTTTCACCCATATATTCAATTATCTCTTCGATTGCCTTCATTGTCTGCCATATACCACGCCTGTTAGCTGGTGATGTATGCATATCCTGTATAACATCTAATAAATCTTTTGTTCCATCATATCTAGGTCGGTTATCATCTATTATCTGCTTTATCTTCTCATCTTTATTAATAATCTGCATAAAATTAGGACAATAATCGCAATATGCAAATCTTTCGTCAGCATCCTCAAGCATTTCAATAATAGTTGTTCCCATATCACCTTTTATGCCATTTAACAGTTTAGAAGAATAACGCCCCCAGCCCTTGAATTTTAACTTCAATATCTTCTTTAACTGTTCAGCACTAAGCCTGTCTGCATACTGCTTATTTATCTTTCTTTTAACTATATCTTTATCTTCAAATACAGTAATCCAGTATATTATATCTTCTATCATTTTTTCATTTTGTTCATCTATATGTCCTAGTATACGTCTGAACTTATTATAACTGCTTAGAGCGCAGGCAAAGCCATCATCGCTCTGGTATCCTGTAACATCATATCCTTTGCCATTAACCTTGACATAATTAACTTTATTAAGATATTCTTTAAAATCTTTATCGCTTACCTTAACCCTTCCCTTGCCAATAAATAAATCATTTATTATTGCTTTTCTGTCTTCTTTACTAAGTTTCCTGCCATCTATTCTTATCTGTGATAACTCCTCTAATAACATATATCTCTGATATAACAATGACTCCTTTGGAAGCACTTTTTCATTAGGAAGATATGTACAGTAATTCGTCATCCTCGTAATAAAATCTTCTGCCGTAACATCTATATCCACAACATCTTTAACATTCCAAGGATACACCTTTTCGTTTTCTTTCCCATCTTTTTTCGTCATCCACGCAAAATTACGATTTCCATTGCTATTATTATTAAGCGGTCCTACATAATAAGGAATTTTTGAAGTAAGCATTTTAAGCAATAGTTCTTTATTATCCCTTAATTCTTTGTAGTACACTCCCTGTTGTGTCAATATCTTATCCATCTCCATTAAATTTAACTGATATGGTATTGCGGAATTATCAACATTATTTATCTTTTCAAGAAATGTTTCCTGTTCCATTTCTACCAAAATCTTCTTATAAACTTCATCATCTGCCGCCCTCTCACCTAATATTTTCATTATGCTTTGATACAACTGTTGTTTTGTATTGTATTTCTTGTTTGTTTCATTACTCAGCCTTTTTATTCCTTTTATATAGTTGGCATAATTAACTATATATTTACCTTCTTTATTCTTTTCCTGATGAAAAAATTCACTATATTCATCCTGACTTGTATACTTATGAAACAAGTATTTTAATGCTTTAAGCTGTTCGCTATGTTTTTCATATTTATCTACCATAGCATATGAAAGATACTTATTATCACCTAATATGCTGTGAAGCACTTTCCACGAATATATCTTTTTAAGAGTTTCAATAATATAATATCTTTCTCCAAGCGTATCACTTAACTTTTCCTCCTTCTCCTCATATTTGGCATCTGCGAATTTAGCTTTCAACGCTTTACCATCTTCATCTGTTAAACTGTTATCATTAACAATAATCCCTACATTAAATTCATAGCCAAGAACTGCCGCCGCAAGTTCCTTTGAATATTTATTATCATAATCTGCTTTGATAAATGTATCTGTTATATATTCTTTTTTATCTTTATTTTTCACTTTATTATCTGCCAAATAATTTTTCATTTCTTGATATAAAGCATTATTCTCGGCATTGTTATCTGTATCTTCTTTTTCCTTAACATATACATTTACCAAATGTTCTAACTCTATAAATGTATCTTCTATATTATCTATTGCTTCAAATGACTGTCCCTCAAATAAAAAGTGTCCTCTATACTTCATCATATGGTGTAATGCCAGATATATAAATCTTGGGTCAGCCTTCTCTTTTGTTTCAAGTAAATGTTTCCTCAAATGATATATTGTTGGATAATCTGTGTAATATTTAACATCATCATATCCATTATCATTAAATAATAAAAATGGTGCTTTTGCTTTATCGCTCTTATCCTCATTCCACAAAAATGCTTCGTCTAATCTTGCATAAAAATTAGGATCAATCGGCATTATCATATCTGACATTATCTTTCTTAGCTCTATAATTCTCGTTCGTCTTCTTTTATAACGCCTTCTTGTACTTCTTTTTATCCTGCAATCAGCCGCTGTATCTGCTGACTCAAACAATCTTACTCCCCAAGCACTATTTCTATATGTGTTGCCATTATTACCTTTCCTATTTACTTTTAGCAAATACCCATTCTCATCTGTTAAACACCAGCCGACAGAACCAGTTCCTATATCTAACCCTATGTTATACATAATTTCTTTCCTCCTGTATTATTATATTACTTTTTATTTTCCTCATTTTCTGTATTTACTCATTTAGAGTTTACATATTAGTTTTGCTAAATATTTTGTATGTAACATCATAATTACAATATTTATCCTTAACCATTATCTGTTTATCAATTGTAATGATACTCCTTTTATATCATATATTCAACATTTTCCTCCATATACAACAACATTATTTTTATTTTTATTTGCAGATAAAAAAAAAGTCCAAAAATGTTACTTTTCAGACTTCTTAGTTTAGTTGCCATACGCAACTGTAATCATTTAGTTTAAAAATTTATTTTAACCTGCTATGTTATTTTGAATGGTAATAACATTATTATAGTATAACAACTACAAATAAATGTCAACACTCATATTTCATAAGCCTAAAACTATACAACAACAAATGTTTTATAACATATTATAATATAACCATATCTTAATCACCACAAAACCTTATTAAATCAGATATCTCACATTCTACATTTCATTTAATCCAAACAATATAATATCCTAATATAAAATACAATTAAACGGCAATTCTTTCAAATAAATCATACATAGCTTTTGTCAATATCTATTATATAAATTTTTAGCAAAATTGCAAGAACAATATATCTTTTCTCTACTTATAACTATGCGGCAGTCTGACCCTGAGTACCTTCCTCTTAAGCATTTTCCCATCCCAGGGAATAAGCGGATATATATAACTCTTCCCCGTTATAGTCCTGTTAAATGCTATCATAAGCACAGATATTACAACTCCTGCAATAAATCCGCCAAGATTAAATATCTGTGTGAGTATAAGAGTAAGCACCCTTAAGAACTTAAATGCGTAACCCATTTCAAAGTTTGTCTGTCCATAAGTTCCTACTGTTACAACCGCCATATAAAGAAGTGCCTCCGGATTAAACCAGCCTGAACTAACTGCATATTCACCAACAACAATACCTGCTACAATGCTTAAAGGTGTCGATAACATAGTAGGTGTATTGACTGCCGCAAGCTTAAGACCGTCAACTGCTAACTCAAGTATAAGGAGCTGTAAAAGCACAGGCACGGTTATATCATCTGTTATAAGCACAAATTTCATAAATTCAGGAACCCAGTCAGGATTGTTTACAAAAAGCAGCCATAACGGAGTTAATATCCACGTTACAATAGAGAAGAAAAATCTTGTAATTCTAAGATATGAGCCAATCATTGGTGAAAAGTTAAAATCATCCGCTTCCTCTATAATATCAAAGATAGAGGCTGGAATTATCATAACTGCGGGAGAATTGTCTACCATAATTACAATATTCCCGTCAAGTATGGCTGCTGTCGCAGTATCAGGGCGTTCCGAGTATTTAAACTTTGGAAATGGGTTAATCCACTTATGTGTAAACATACACTCCGCAAGACTTTCTATATTCATAGTGAGTGCATCCACATCTATTGATTGTATAAGCTTTCTCATTCTATTAAGAACACTCTGGTCAACAGAGTCAGATATATAACATATCGCAACATCTGAACGTGAACGTCTGCCAACTCCATATAATTCCATAGAGAATCTTGGGTCACGTATCCTTCTTCTTAAAAGTGCCGCATTAGATACAAGTGTTTCCACAAAACCATCCCTTGAACCTCTTAACACCCTGTCTTTCCACGGCTCTGATACTGAACGCATAGGATACGTTCTGCAATCTATTAACAGACATTCATCAAAACCGTCTATCGTCATAATAGATACACCTGACAGAAACTGTGTTATAACATAATCAACATTTCCACTCCTTGTAACCTCTGTATAAGGCATACCTTTCTCCAGAAATATATCAAGACTTGTTATGTCCGATTCTTTCAACGAATAAAAGAACTGCATAAGCTTCTCAGCCATATCTTCCCGAACAAATCCATCTATAAAAAAGAAGCCAGCCTTACGCCCCGCAATTATTACTTCTCTCTGAAGTATATCAAAATTACGTTCTACGTTAAGACTGGTTTCCAACCTTTTAATATTCTCTTTAACATTACAGCTAAAATCACTCATTATAGGCATCCTTTCAAACAATCTCAACCAGCTAACATTACCTCACAGTGCTGTGATGTAACATCACCACCAGCCCTGAACAGATAACTATAACATTAAGATTGCCCTGTTACCGTGATTTTATTCATATCTCTTAAGCTTATTACAACAGTGTATAAATGCCGGAATCAAGAATAAATCAGCTGCTATCCACGCCGCCGGATTGGCAAGACACGCACCATTAAAACCAATATGTGGAATTAAAAGTATTGCAACAAGTGTTCTTGCAAGCATTTCAAATACACCTGCTAATATAGCAAATACCGAAAAGCCCATTCCCTGTATACAGAATCTGTATACATTAACACCTGTAAGCGGGATATAGAACAATGCTGATGCCATTATAAATCTTCTTGTCAATTCTATAATTGCAGTTTCTCCTGCATCAACGAACAGGAGTGCAATATAATCAGCCGAGAAATATAACACCACAAGTGCAACAACACTGTATACTGCACCAATTAACATTGCAGCTTTTATGCCCTTTCCGAGTCTGTCTATCTTTCCAGCACCAACATTCTGTCCTCCATATGTTGCCATTGTAGAACCAAGTGCATCAAATGGACAGCAGGTAAAGTTAAACATCTTAGAACCAGCTGTCATAGCCGCTACATATGATGAACCAAGTCCATTTACTGCCGCCTGAAGTATTGTACTTCCTATTGCTGTTATCGAATACTGAAGCCCCATAGGAACCCCTATGAAGCACAGGTTGCTTATATGTTTTTTACTTATCACTTTTTCCTGCTTAGTGCCCTTAAGTATGTCAAACTTCTTGTACATATATATTGTACAGCCAACTCCTGCTATAAGCTGTGATACAACAGTTGCAACGCCTGCTCCTGCAACACCCATCTTTACATATAATATAAGTATGAAATCCAAAGCTATATTTATGACTGATGACAACACAAGAAAATATACAGGCGTCTTGCTGTCACCAAGCGAACGAATTATACCTGACACAATATTATATAAAAATACTGTTGGAATACCTGCAAATATAATCACAATATAATTATAAGCATGCATAAATATATCATCAGGTGTGTTAAGCAGTCTTAATATCGGAGCACAGAATACAACTGACAATATCGTCATAACAACAGCAAATACTGCACTGCATACATACCCATTAAATACATATTTTCTAAGTTCACTGTATTTCCCTGCACCAAACTGCTGTGCAACCGGAATAGCAAAACCACTGCATATACCCATACAAAAACCAATAATCATAAAATTGATAGAGCTTGTTGCGCCAACACCAGCCAGTGCTGACACACCAAGCGTTTTACCAACTATCATTGTGTCAACAAGATTATAAAATTGCTGAAAAAGCATTCCAAGAAGCATTGGAAATGCAAATCCAAGAATTAATCTAAGGGGTGAACCCTTTGTCATATCCTTTGTCATTGTCTTTCTCCTTGTCCGCTAAAGTGTTCCGTTCTAATTAACCGTCACTCTGCCCATTGTTATTTTATCCAACAGCTTGTGATTCTCAGTAACATCATATTTAATCTTAATCTTTTCTTTGTAGAAATCGCCATCATAATTAAACAACGAACTGTCGCCCTCAAAGCCTTCTTCCTGTACCTTCTGTGCAGCTCTTGTTACATATTTCTCAACAAGCTTCTTTCGACACAAGATGTTATATATATCGTCTTCTGTCAGCTTAGTATTATTATGAGCTTTTTCAGACATATCTTCATAGGTATCGTGTGCATTTGATTTGCACGATTGCTTATCACTATCTGTCAGATATAGATTATATACTGTTGACTCATATTCCATTATATAATCATACTCACATAAATCTATCGCCAGTTGTTTAGCATAATCCCTTGTAAACACACTGTCAAGTGAATTCTTAAAATGTGTATTCCAAAATTCATTAGCATCATCAGGATTATACTGTAACGCCATCTCATTTATCTTCTTTTCCACAACATACACATAATAAGAGAAATCTTTCAAAGTTATGTTCTCACCATTAATTGTTATAACATTTTCCTGTAAATGTTTCTCGTATATGAAATCTTTATTCTTATTATACCTGTATACAAGGAATCCAAGTGCAACTATAAAAGCCGCAAGGATTACCAATGCTATTACTTCTATTTTTTTGTTTTTTAATGCACCTTTTTCACTCATACAAGCCTCCAATCTTTTGTTTAAAAAAGAACCCCTTAACAATTAAATTATATGTTAAGGGGTTCATAACCATAATATCCGGATAATTATCTGTAAAGATAATTACTCAGGTATTTAATTTACAATTACTTGTATAAATCAACAAGCTTGAGTAAATGCTGATATCTCTCATTAGCAACTTCCTCAGACTTAGCAAAGAGTCTTTCTGCTCTTTCTGGGAATGGCTTAACAAGACGTGTATAACGTGCCTCATTGTTAAGGAAATCCTGATATGAGCCGTCGCCTTCCTTAGATGTTAATGTGAATGGATTCTTTCCTTCAGCCTTTAATGCAGGGTTGAATGAGAAGAGATTCCAATATCCAGCCTTAACAGCCTTCTTCATTTCATCCTGGCAGTGGTTCATACCACCCTTAGCGATACCGTGAAGTTCGCAAGGAGCATAACCAATGATTAATGATGGTCCGTTATAGCTTTCAGCTTCTTCGATAGCCTTTAATGCCTGCGCTGGGTTAGCACCAAGAGCAATCTGTGCTACATATACATAGCCATAGCTCATAGCGATTTCAGCTAATGACTTCTTGCCGATTTCCTTACCAGCTGCTGCGAACTGGCATACCTCACCGATGTTAGAAGCCTTAGAAGCCTGTCCACCTGTATTAGAATACATTTCTGTATCAAATACCATAACATTTACATTCTCGCCTGAAGCAAGTACATGGTCAAGACCACCGAAACCGATATCGTAAGCCCAACCATCACCACCGAAGATCCATACAGACTTCTTAGCAAGGTAATCCTTCTTAGCAAGTACTTCTGGAGCTGTTGGGCATCCATCTGCTGCTGCCTTTTCAAGTTCTGCAATAAGAGCTTCTGTAGCTGGTGTGTTAGCCTTAGTATCATCCTTTGTCTCAAGGTACTTAGCTGCTGCTGCCTTAAAGCTATCTGTTGCCTTATCAGATGCAGCCATCTCTTCGATCTTGCCAATAGCCTGATCACGAAGAACTTTCTGTCCAAGATACATACCAAAACCATGTTCTGCATTATCCTCAAATAATGAGTTAGCCCAAGCTGGTCCCTTTAATGTATCTTTATTAACTGTATATGGTGATGTAGCTGCTGGACCACCCCAGATTGAAGAACAACCTGTAGCGTTAGAAATGTACATCTGCTCACCAAATAACTGTGTAATTAATCTTGCGTATGATGTCTCTGCACATCCTGCACAGCTTCCTGAGAATTCAAGGAGTGGCTGGTTATACTGAGAACCAATTGGTGTATTTACTAATGCTGGCTTAATATCCTTCTTACCTACGTTAGCTACAAGGTAATCGAATACTGGCTGCTCTTCTGCCTGTGATTCCTGTGGAACCATCTTAAGAGCTTCTCCAGCCTTAGGACATACAGTAACACATTCGCCACATCCCATACAATCTAATGGAGATACTGACATTGTGTACTTCATTGTTGTGTCTGTTGCATGCTTAGAATCAGCAAGCTTAATCTGTGATGGAGCTTCTGCCTGTTCCTTAGCATCAAGAATGAATGGTCTGATAGTTGCGTGTGAACATACGAATGCACAGCTGTTACACTGAACACAGCTTGCTGGATCCCACTCAGGAACCATAACGGCTGTTCCTCTCTTCTCGTATGCTGAAGCACCTGTCTCAAACTGACCATCTGCAATATCCTTGAAAGCAGATACTGGAAGGCTGTCACCATCCATCTTTCCGATAGGATCAAGAAGTTCGTTAACCATCTTAACTGTAGCAGGACGTCCTGTTCTTTCAACTGGCTTCTTATCATCAACTGCTGTTGCCCAGTCTGCTGGTACTTCTACCTTATGTACTGCATCAACACCTGCATCGATAGCCTTATAGTTCATCTCAACTACTGCATCACCCTTCTTGCTGTATGACTTCTTAGCAGCTGCCTTCATATATTCAACAGCTTCATCAATAGGCATTACGTTAGCAAGCTTGAAGAATGCTGACTGTAAGATTGTGTTAGTTCTCTTACCCATACCGATTTCAATAGCTTTATCAATAGCGTTGATTGTGTAAAGCTGGATATTATTCTTAGCAATATACTGCTTAGCTTCTGCTGGCATATGCTGATTAAGTTCTTCATCTGACCACTGGCAGTTAATCATAAAGATTCCGCCTGGCTTAACATCCTGAACCATCTTATAACCCTTAACAACATATGAAGGATTATGACATGCTACGAAGTCAGCCTGATTGATATAGTATGGACTTCTGATTGGGTTATCACCAAATCTTAAGTGGCTGATTGTAATACCACCTGTCTTCTTAGAGTCATACTGGAAGTATGCCTGAATATACTTATCTGTATGGTCACCGATGATCTTAGTAGAGTTCTTGTTAGCACCTACTGTACCATCACCACCAAGACCCCAGAACTTACATTCTACTGTACCAGGAGCTGAAGTAATAGGAGCTGGCTTAACCTCTGGAAGTGAAAGGTTAGTAACATCATCAACAATACCGATTGTGAATCTGTTCTTTGGCTCATCCTTCTCTAATTCCTTATATACAGCGAATACTGATGAAGGAGGAGTATCCTTTGAACCTAAACCATAACGTCCACCAACTAATGTGATATCGTTAAGACCTGCTTCACGAAGTGTTGTAGCAACATCAAGGTAAAGTGGCTCACCAAGTGATCCTGGTTCCTTAGTTCTGTCAAGAACAGCAACCTTCTTAGCTGTCTTAGGAAGAACCTTTAAGAGTGCCTTAGATGACCATGGACGGTAAAGTCTTACTTTAACAAGACCAACCTTCTCACCCTTAGCTGTTAAGTAATCAATAACTTCTTCTGCAACGTCGTTGATAGAACCCATAGCTACGATAACTCTGTCTGCATCAGGTGCACCATAGTAGTTAAATAAGTCGTAGTTAGTACCAAGCTTCTCGTTAACCTTCTTCATGTACTTTTCTACTACTTCTGGAAGTTCATCATATACTGTGTTACATGCTTCACGATGCTGGAAGAATACATCTCCGTTTTCATGTGAACCACGCATAGCTGGCTTGTTAGGGTTAAGTGCATGAGCACGGAACTCTTCAACCTTGTCCATTGGGCACATTTCCTTAAGATCTTCGTAATCCCACTTTTCAATCTTCTGAATCTCGTGTGATGTACGGAAACCATCAAAGAAGTTGATGAATGGAACCTTGCCATCAATAGCTGCAAGATGTGCAACTGGGCTTAAGTCCATAACTTCCTGTGGGTTTGTCTCAGCAAGCATAGCAAAACCTGTCTGACGACATGCATAAACATCACTATGATCACCGAAAATGTTAAGTGACTGTGTAGCAACTGTACGAGCTGATACATCAAATACACAAGGAAGCTGTTCAGCAGCAATCTTATACATATTAGGAATCATAAGTAAAAGACCCTGTGAAGCTGTGAATGTTGTTGTAAGAGCACCTGCTGCAAGTGAACCATGTACTGTACCAGCAGCACCTGCTTCAGACTGCATCTCTGTTACCTTTACTGTGTTACCAAAAATATTCTTTCTTCCTGCTGCTGACCACTGGTCAACAACATCCGCCATTGGGCTGGAAGGAGTGATAGGATAGATACCAGCTACTTCTGTAAATGCATACGCAACATGAGCAGCGGCTGTATTACCATCCATTGACTGTTTTTCTCTAGCCATTGTTATATAACCTCCTAAATCGAAATATGAGATAATAATCTCTCTATATATGTATATTAGTATTATTCGACAAAAAAGTAAAGCCATTATCTAAAATCTATTGTACCTATTTTTGTAATATTTGATTATTCAGAATGCAAAAGTATTTTTACTATATTATTAAAATATATCCCAAAAAAATCTTTTTAAAAATTTAATATTTTTTCAAAAAAGTGTTAATTTTTTCTATAAAAAGGAATATAATGCTCTAGTTAGAATAATAAGTCAGGAGATAACACCTATGATTACAAAAGAACTTAAGAACAAAAAGCTTATAATAGTAATTACTTCTGTTGTAGTTGTACTATTGCTTCTTGTAATTTTATTTTTTTCCTTATTTAACATCAATATCATTGTAAATGGAAAAGAAAACGAAACAATAGAATATGGTGATACATATACAGAGGAAGGAGCTTCAGCTTCGTATAATACACTTTCTTTTAAGAATAAATCTGTTGATGTATCAATAAGCGGCGAAGTAGACTGCTCTAAACTCGGAACATACCATATACATTACAAAGCTAAGAAAGGCTTTCTTTCATCGACTAAGACAAGAGAAGTTAAAGTCGTTGATACAGCTGCTCCCGTGATAGAACTTAACACAGTTGAGGGATATTACCCTAAGACAGGTGAAGCTTATAAGGAAGAAGGTTTTACAGCCACTGACAATTATGATGGTGATATTACCGATAAGGTTACACGCCACGAAAAGGACAATGTCGTTACTTACACTGTCAGCGACTCCTCTGGCAATAAGACAACTGTTACAAGAACTGTTGAATATAATGACGGAATTGCTCCTTCACTCACACTCAATGGTGACAGCCATGTAACAATTAAAGCCGGAACTAAATACAAAGATACCGGTGCTGCTGCCACAGATTCCCACGGCAATGACATTTCAGACAGCATAACAGTATCTGGTGAAGTTAAGAATTACCGTTCTGGTGACTATACTTTAACTTATACAGCTACTGACAAATTTGGCAACACCAACTCAATTGACAGAACTGTAACTGTTGAAGCCGTAAAGCAGGCTGACTCTGCCGCTGTCAATCCCGGTTCAAAGGTTGTATACCTTACATTCGACGATGGTCCTGGTGCTTACACACAGCAGCTTCTTGACGTGCTTGCCAAATATAACATAAAAGTTACATTTTTTGTAACCAATGTAAACAGCGGATATCAGAATATGATTGCGAAGGAAGCCGCTGCAGGACATACAGTTGCAATACACAGTGCTTCCCATAATTACCAGCAGATCTATTCAAGTGTTGGTGCTTATTTTGATGATTTGAACGAAATGTCAGATATTATATATTCGCAGACTGGAAGCCGTCCAACATTAGTACGTTTCCCAGGTGGAAGTTCTAATTCTGTCAGCAAGAAATACTGCAAAGGAATTATGACTGAGCTTGCAAAAGATGTTACTGACCAAGGTTATAAATACTATGACTGGAACGTATCAAGCGGCGATGCCGGTGGAACAACAAGCACAAGTGAGGTATACCAGAATGTAATCAATGGTATCCAGAGCCATAATGTATCCGTTGTATTACAGCACGATATTAAGAGCTTCAGCGTTGATGCAGTTGAGAGCATAATCCAGTGGGGACTTGCTAACGGATACACATTCCTTCCTTTGACAACATCAAGCCCTGATGTACACCACGGAATTAATAATTAATGAGCAGCAATCAATAATATGAACCCAAAATAATATCAATCAGTATTTAATATTAGAACAAAAAACTATGTATTACATCATCTATTCCAGTTAGTTAAAATCTCTTACTTTAACTAACTGGCAGGACTTAGGTCAGTCTTATCCAATCCTGATGTAATACATAGTTTTTTTATTTTATATCTTTCCTTATTTCACTGCCTGTTAAGAGCTGCAAGATAGCCAACAGCTGAGAGTGCCGCCACATTTCCTTCCCCTGCCGCTTTAACATACTGATAAGGTACTCCTGTTATATCACCAGCCGCATATAAACCTTTTATATTAGACGCCATACTTTTATCTGTAATTACTTTGTTATCTTCTATCTTAATTCCTGGAACTAACTGGGCTGGCTTCATCGACTCCCTTAATACAAATATTCCGTCTGCCGCAAGTTCTCTGTCCTCCATAATAAGAACCATTTTATCCTCCCTACGCTCAATTGACAGCGGTTTTCCTTTAATAATATCAATATTATCTTTTAATGAATCTTTGCCTGCCTGTAATGTATTTATATCTTTATCCTTATTATAAAGAGGCATATAATACACCTTCTTAGCCGTCTGTGCAAGAAACTCTGCTTCGCTTAAAGCCTCCTCATTAAATCCTATAACTATCGCTTCTCTTTCTTTATATAAAGCGGCATCACAGGTAGCACAATAGCTTACACCACGTCCAAGATTTTCATATTCACCTGCATATGGCTTTGTAACATCTACACCTGTTGCAAGTATAACTGTAAGTGCCTCATAATTATTCTTTTTGCCCTGTATATGAAAATATTTTCCCATTGCATACACTGCATTCACCATATCTTCTGTTATATCTATTGAAAGACTTTTAAGGTGATTGTTAAATGCCTGTGACAGTTCCTTACCTGTAATATCAATAAAACCAGGATAATTCTTTATTATATGTGCCTTTGACACTTTATCACTAATCTTGTTATTACCTATAAGGAGTATTTTCCTGCCTCTTATCTTAGCAGTTATTGCCGCTGACACACCTGCTGGGCCCGTTCCTATTATAGCTATATCATATCTTTCCATATCTTAATCCCTTTCCTGCCTTTTATGTTTAATTATATTATTATTAACAAAATGCTTAATATACCAAACATTACTTAATCGTTTTGTCTTTTAATATATTATAGACATACTAACGCATATTATAATAATTGTAAAATCAAAAAAGATGCAGACACATTTTATTGATATCGCACTGCCACTTAACAGCAGTCATATCCAAAATGTGTCTACATCTTTATGGGTAATATTAAATCAAATTTATTGGGAATTAGTCATCTTCGCCCTGAAGTGCATCGTATCCTGTTTCACCTGTACGAACCTTTACTACATTTTCCACATCATATACGAATATCTTACCATCACCGATATGACCTGTGTAAAGTACCTTTCTTGCGGCATTGATAACATCCATTACAGGAACTTTGGAAATAACCATTTCAACCTGTACCTTAGGAAGAAGCTGCATTTCCATCTGAACTCCACGGTAATACTCTGGAGCACCCTTCTGAGCGCCACAGCCAAGTACCTGCGTAACTGTCATACCAGTTACTCCGATGTCGTTCATAGCCTTCTTTAACTTTTCGAAACGCTCCTGCTTCATAAGGATTTCTACCTTAGTAATCTTATTCTCATCTGGAATATCAGATGTCTTAATCATAGCTGGAACTGAGTTTTCCATGCTTTCTGAACCAACTGATACAACATCTTCATATGTTATATCTGGCATACCCGCTGTACCAAGTTCAAATCCTGCATATGCACTTGTAAGTCCGTGCTCACATATGTCAAGACCCTTTATTTCCTCTTCCTCTGTAGCTCTAAGTCCAATTGTTGCCTTGATTACAAAGAATACGATTGTCATACATACAGCAGCCCATGCTGCTACTGATACAAAACCTAATAACTGAAGTCCAAGCTGTGTAAATCCACCACCGTAGAATAAACCTTCTGCCTTAATCGCACCACTCTCAATAGCAATTGCATAACCAGGGGCTTTGCTTGTAGCAAATAAACCAACTGCGATTGTACCCCATATACCATTCATCATATGAACAGCTACTGCACCAACCGGATCATCAATGTGAAGCTTATAATCAAGAAGCCATACACCAAATACCACCAAAAGACCTGCTACAATACCTATTACTATTGCACCTGCTGCATCTGTTACATCACAAGAAGCTGTAATAGCTACAAGTCCTGCAAGTGAAGCATTAAGACACATTGAAACATCCGGCTTACCATACTTAATCCATGTAAATACCATACAAGTTACAGTTGCAATTGCTGGTGAAACTGTTGTTGTAAGGAATACCGAACCTAAATCCTCAATTGTTGTACAAGCTGCACCATTAAATCCATACCAGCCAAACCATAATATAAATACACCAAGTGCACCAAGTGGAATACTATGTCCTGGGAAAGCATTAACCTTAACTACCTTACCATTTTCATCTTTAACAAATTTACCAATACGAGGTCCTAATATCTTAGCACCTATAATAGCTGATATACCACCAACCATATGTATACAGCAGGAACCTGCGAAATCATGGAAGCCTAACTGTGCTAACCAGCCGCCGCCCCATATCCAGTGTGCTTCAATAGGATATACAAGTGCTGATATAACACCTGAATATACACAATATGAAAGGAACTTTGTTCTCTCTGCCATAGCTCCTGATACAATAGTAGCTGTTGTTGCACAGAATACTAAATTAAATACGAAACTTGAAAAATTGAAATTATCATATGCTGTAAAAATATCAAATCCAGGTTTTCCAATAAAACCTAATAAATCTTCACCTAATAATAAACTGAAACCTATTACTATGAATACTACTGTTCCTATACAGAAGTCCATAAGGTTCTTCATAATAATGTTACCTGCGTTCTTAGCTCTGGTAAAACCAGTCTCAACCATTGCAAATCCTGCCTGCATCCAGAATACTAATGCAGCACCTATAAGAAACCATATACCAAATGTCTGGTCGCTTATCAAGCTTGTTAATTCTTCTATTGCCATATTCGTTTCCTCCCTGTTCGCGCCGGCACATAATATTTATTTATGTACCCTTGACAAATACTTTTTATTGTGGTTGATGAAGTTGATCAGGTTTCATCTGGTATCATAACAGTTGTTACTAAACGGCTGCTTTATTCCTATAGTTAAATAAAACAAAAAAAGACGTGTAACCATATATAATGGATACACGCCTTTGTGCAATCAACTGTTTGATTTATGTGTTTAATTATACATATCTTTCCAAATAAGTATTGAAAAAATCGGACATATTATTGACTTTTTTAATATTTGTTTTATTATTATTTTATAAATGTAATCAAATATACTACTTATCAACATTATTTTAATGTATATAATATCAGAAGTGAAATGACTTTGACACTGATATTATAATAATACCAATTAATGCAATTATAAAATCAGGAGGGTACTTATGAAAGACCATTTACACCAGCCATTATTATTTAATCCAGCAATATATAACAGCTCAGATGGTAAACAGCACATCAATTACAAATATATAACCGTGCCACAGACTATGCTTGTATACGCCATAGACAACACCACCGGCTCTGCAAGTAGGAAAGTATCCACTCTTATTCCATGCTCTAGTGCAGAATGGATAATAGGATATAATAAGAATAACAGCAGTTCTTCCTTCTACTGTATTGGACCAGTAAGCAGACGTTTTGACTATACTTTTGGAGATTTTGATTATTATTTTGGAATTCGTTTTGCGGATAAGGGCTGTTATTTTGCACCATCCGTTGATGACAGCGTGCTTCCAGCTTCAATTGCCAATCAGGTATTTGAATACGAACCTGCCACAGAGTCTTTTGAATACAGACTTATATCTGAATTAATCCAAGCCGAAGATTTTGACGGACAGCTTGAAGCTTTAATATGTTTCCTTAATGACAGCAAAAAATATATAGCTGTCCCTGACAATATCATACATATGGCTAATGAGATAAAGAAAGCTTCCGGCAATATTCATATATCTGATTTATCCGAAATGTCAGGGTACTCTGAACGGCACATTAACAGATTATTCAAATCGGCATATGGTGCAGGTCCTAAAGATTACTGCAAGAATATCAGATTTCAGAAAATCATATCTGATATTATAAATGACCCATACAAAGAAAACAGCGATTATATTGCCAATGCCGGATATTCTGACCAGGCACATTTCCAGAGGGAATTCAAGGCTTACACAGGCATTACACCTAGAACTTTTATTAAGGAATTAACCCCATAATATATTTATAACTATACTGTCAATTAAATTACCTGACTGAATTTTTCAGAGTTATAAAATATGCGTGGTGTTTACCGCCATCCAGACGATAAGCACCACGCATATTTATTTCTACACAAAATCAGACATAACAGTATTGCTTATATCTATGCCTCTGTCTGTAAGTGCTATTCTTGTACCATTCTGCCACAAAAGACCTTTTGCTATATTATCTTTTATCTGCTCTTTATATACACTGTATATATCTTTTCCAAATATATCTTTAAAATCGCATATATCAATCCCAGCAGACTTTCTTAAACCAAGAAACATATATTCAGCCATCTCATCTTCCAGCGTGAGAACCTCTATATTTTCTTTAAGGTCCTGACAGTTATTCTTTATTTCTAAAGAATTCTTAAGAGTCTCTTGGATATTCTTTATATTTTCCACAATACACTCTTTATTGCTTTCTTTATTATCAGCATATTCCACACATAATGCCTTAATATAATTATTAATATTGCTGATGTTAGTATACCTTTTATGATTACATAATGAAGCTGCACCAATTCCAAAACCGATATAATCGGTTCTATCCCAATATTTAAGATTATGCTTACATTCATAACCTGCCTTGGCATAATTGGATATTTCGTATCTTTCATAACCTGCCTGACCTAATATCTCTTTAGTAAGTGCATACATTTTCCTGTCGTCATCATCATCAGGAATATCCGGATAATTGTCTATGTTATCATACAGCCTTGTGCCTTCTTCTATTATAAGACTGTATACAGATATATGCTCTGTATTAAGTGATACAGCCTCCTTTAGCACTCTGGTAAAGCTTTCTATGGTCTGACCCGGAAGTGCTGACATAAGGTCTATATTGATATTAGTAAAGCCTGCATTCCTTGCTATGGCAAGGCTGTTCTTAAACTGTTCAAATGTATGAATTCTTCCAAGCATACGAAGCTCTTTATCATCAGTGCTCTGCAATCCAAAGCTTATTCTGTTAATCCCAGCTTCCCTGTAAATGTATGCTTTTTCACTATTTATTGTACCTGGATTACATTCTATTGTTATCTCTGCATTGCCATCAACACGATATCTTTGCTTTACAGCCTCTAATATATCTTTAATATATTCAGCATTTATTGCTGACGGAGTTCCACCACCGATAAATATTGAAGTTACATTTTTATCAAGACCAGCCTCACTTAATGCTATCTCATTAATTAAAGCTTTAACATAACTGCTTTTCGTCTTATCATCTGCTGGTGCAGATAAGAAATCACAATATATACATTTTTGCATACAAAAGGGGATATGTATATATATCCCCAGTTCGTTATTATTCTTCATCTAACTTTAATACACTCATAAATGCTTTCTGTGGTATCTCTACGTTACCAATCTGACGCATTCTCTTCTTTCCTTCCTTCTGCTTTTCAAGAAGCTTCTTCTTACGGGAAATATCACCACCGTAACACTTGGCAAGTACATCCTTACGAAGTGCCTTAACAGTTTCCCTTGCTATAACCCTGCTTCCGATGGCCGCCTGAATAGGAATCTCAAACTGCTGTCTAGGAATTTCCTGCTTAAGCTTCTCGCACATCTTTCTTCCACGTTCCTCCGCACTTCCTGCAAATACAATAAATGAAAGTGCATCCACTTCTTCCTTGTTGATAAGAATATCAAGCTTAACAAGGTTAGACCTCTCATATCCCTTCATTTCATAGTCAAATGAAGCGTAACCTCTTGAGCGTGACTTTAACGCATCAAAGAAGTCATATATTATCTCATTAAGCGGAAGGTCATACTTAAGCAGTGCTCTTGTCTGTTCTATATATTCCATACCGTTGTATACACCACGGCGTTCCTGGCAAAGTTTCATAATAGGTCCAACAAATTCGGTTGTAACCATAATCTCAGCGCTTACCATAGGTTCTTCCATATAGTCTATCTCTGATGGATCAGGCATATTAGACGGATTAGTAAGGTCTATAACTTCACCATTAGTCTTATGGACTTTATATATAACTCCCGGTGCTGTTGTTACAAGGTCAAGGTTATATTCTCTCTCAAGTCTTTCCTGTATAATCTCAAGATGCAAAAGCCCTAAGAAACCACATCTGAAACCAAAACCAAGTGCTATAGATGTCTCAGGCTCAAACTGGAGTGAAGCATCATTAAGCTGAAGCTTCTCCAATGCTTCTCTTAAATCCTGATATTTTGCACCGTCTGCTGGATACAGACCGCAGTACACCATAGGGTTGACCTTCTTATAACCTGGAAGCGGCTCTGATACAGGTCTGTCATTATCTGTAACAGTATCACCAACTCTCGTATCCTGAACATTTTTAATACTTGCTGTAATATATCCAACCATACCTGCACTTAATTCATCGCAAGGTATGAACTGACCAGCTCCGAAGTAACCTACCTCAACTACTTCTTCTACTGCTCCGGTTGCCATCATTCTTATCTTAGTACCCTTCTTTACAGTACCCTCTACTATTCTTACAAATATAATAACACCCTTATACGCATCATATAACGAGTCAAATATAAGTGCAGATAAAGGATTAGCTGCATCACCTGTAGGTGCTGGAATTTTCTTTACTATCTGTTCAAGAACTTCCTCAATATTAATACCATTTTTTGCTGAAATTAACGGAGCGTCCTGAGCCTCTATTCCAATAATATCCTCAATCTCATCTTTGACTCTGTCTGGTTCTGCACTTGGAAGATCAATCTTATTAATAACAGGAAATACCTCTAAGTCGTGGTCAAGTGCAAGGTATACATTGGCAAGTGTCTGTGCCTCTATGCCCTGTGCCGCATCTACTACAAGTACAGCACCATCACAAGCCGCAAGTGCCCTTGATACCTCATAGTTAAAGTCAACGTGACCCGGAGTATCAATAAGATTGAATATATATTCTTCGCCGTCCTGAGCCCTGTATACAGTTCTTACTGTCTGCGACTTTATTGTAATTCCCCTCTCCCTCTCAATATCCATATTATCAAGAACCTGCTCCTGCATTTCCCTGCTTGTAAGAAGTCCTGTCTTTTCTATAATTCTGTCGGCAAGAGTTGACTTGCCGTGGTCAATATGTGCTATAATACAAAAATTTCTTATGTTCTTCTGATTAATTACTGCCATTCGTATAACCTGCCTGTTCTAAGTATTTCATAATTCCATCAGCTATAAGCTTAGCTGTATTGTCTATATCTGTTGTTACAAGTTTATTATCCTTACTGCTGTACATATTGCCTAACTCTATTATACAGCTCGCTACTTTGCTGTGCTGGTTCAGGTAATAATCTTTGCTCTTATTATCAGGAGTACCCGTATTCACTCCCGATAAGCTTACATCTACTCCATTTAACTCTTCCATAATATCACTCGCAAGGCTTTTAGAGTTAGATGGGGAAGAGGTATGAATCCACGCACTTATTCCCCTACTGCTTCCTGACTTATCAGTAATATCCCTATGAAATGACACAAGTGCCGCTGCTTTGGCGTTATTGCATATCTCTATACGCTTGGTATAATCCACCGATGTATCAGTTGTTCTTGTCATAACAACTGTAACGCCAGCACTTTCAAGCTCATTCTTAACGCTGTCAGCTAAAGATAACATCTGTGTCTTTTCATAGTTAGTTCCGTCGTACTGTCCTGTATCACTTCCACCGTGAGGAGCATCTATACAGACTATTGCCTTAGACGACCAGTTAATTGTCTTATTATTACTTTCTTCGCTATTATCCTCATTGTTCTGCAAAAGCCCATCATCAGTTACCTCATCTGATGTTGTCTTTCCTATATTCATAATTGACCTTATCGAAGCTCCACAGTCAATATATAACATTACGGCAAATATTAATATAGCTGCTAATGAAGCCACTCCGAATATTCTGTCCCACTTAAATGATGTATTATTCTTATTATTCATTATTATCTCTCCAATCCATACCCTTTCTATTTTCTTAGAATACAAGCGGATTGTCAAGTAAAATGTTTAACAGCTTCTCACCATTTCTCTTTTTAATCTCTTTATAATCTTCTTTTCAAGTCTTGATATATATGACTGCGATATTCCAAGCATATCAGCGACCTCTTTTTGTGTCTTTTCCTCTCCATCTTTATCACTAAGACCATATCTTAAATCGACTATAATTCTCTCCCTCTCAGACAAATTGCCAATCGCCCTCTTTAATGCTTTCATCTCAACCTCATTTTCAAGGTCTTTATAACACACATCATCTTCAGTTCCAAGAATATCAGATAACAAAAGTTCATTGCCATCCCAGTCAACATTGAGTGGTTCATCAATTGACACCTCTGCTTTTACCTTGCTATTTCTTCTAAGATACATAAGAATTTCATTCTCTATACATCTTGAAGCATAAGTTGCAAGCTTTATATTCTTATCCCTGTCATATGAATTAATTGCCTTTATAAGACCTATTGTGCCAATTGATATAAGGTCCTCTACTCCAACACCTGTATTATCAAATTTCTTGGCTATGTATACAACAAGTCTTAAGTTATGTTCTATAAGCATTTTCTTATGCATAATCGTCATTATCAGTCTTTAACATTGCCAGCACATTTTTCTCCTCCTCAATATCAAGCGGTGCTGGCAGCACCTCTGTACCTCCTATATAATGAACTTCTCTTGTCCCCATCATATAAAAATTCTTAATAGAAGGTACCACCTTAAGCTGAAAACGATCTGCAACTGCCACTTTAATCACTATCTTACTCCTCTTTTCTACGGTGCTTTCTTTTGTCTTTACAGGAATACGAAAGCACCGCCGACATACCCTGTTTATTATTGCATCATATGTCCCGTGACGCTTTTGGGGGTGCATATGATGAGCATCTTTGTGCTCATTATTGCATCATATGTCCATTAATAAGTGCCTGATATTCCCCTGCCTGTGATACGCATACCTCTGACAATCCTATAAGCACATTTTTATAAGCTTTCGTCTTAACATCATTGGATATGTATATGTAATCTGCTGTAATTACCTCTATCATTCCTGTGTCCATACCTACACTCCTGTATGGAATAAGATGATATCTTATTCTGCTGTAATCATTTATCTTAGAAAGAACCTTGTCAAAACATTTCTTATCCATAACATTTACTGGTTTATTACAATAATAATCACTAAGCTGGTTTCCAGTGTCTATCATTCCCTTTAATGTAATACGTTCGTCCCCAATAACCACTGTTACTACATATATCTGCATTTTTCTATTGAGCTTCTCTTTGCTTCGTACCAGTATGATGAGCATAAGATACGCCACGACTGCATATATAACCAACTGCCTGTTGTTTATCATTATATTCTTTATTACAAAGCCAACATATGTATAGTACACGAGTAAATGTATCGCACCGCCAAGAAATACTGCTATGCCAATCATTACCGCTACGCCTTTTAACAAGTCCTTTATATAACTCCTTATAGCAAACCAATTAATCTTTCCTGAACTTCCCTTGATAATATTTAATGGACTATTAATTATCATAAGCATTAATCCAGTGATGATTAAATATGTGCACCAATTAACGAAAAGCCTATATTCATCCGGAATACATATTGCAATGACTGACCATATTGCCCCCAAAGTGGAAGAAAGCAGCAGACGGGGCAGTGATGTATGATAATGCATTATTTTGTTTACCATAACCATAACAATCAAATCCATACAATAATTAATTCCAAATAATACATCAATGTATATTACAATTCACTCTCACCTCCATTGCACAATCAGGTATACCCTGCATAATAGTTTACAGAAAATGCTTTCCTGCAACGAAAATAAGTATACATAACTTAATATGCAAAATTTGTCAAAAGCACAGAGTCACATTAATTTTCTAATATAATTCGCTATGAAATAAAAAAGAATGTGTGAAACACATTCTCGCACCGAGCACGGTCGCTTGCGACAAAATACATCTTCGTGCGAGTGTGCATCATCGGCATATAGTGCCTTTTATGTAATAGGGGATTCTATTGGAATTTCCTATTACATAAAAAAGGAACGCCGAAGCGTTCCTTAATATCAATATTTCATTAACAATAATATAAGCCCAATAAGTATATGAACCGACAACCTATCTGTCAGATTAAATGATTATATTAATTACTTTCTGTTCTTCTGAAGGAAAGTAGGTATTGTAATACCATTAGACTTCACATTGCTTGTAACAGGGGCTGGCTGCTTAAGTCCTGGAAGTGGTGTCTGAGACTGTGCACCTGTCATACCGCCTGCTGGCTGAACTGGTGTCTGTGGAGCCTGATATGTATATGCTGGCTTTACTGCTGGTTTAACAGTCTGTCCAACTCCCTGTGTTGCCTGTGCCTTAGGTGAGAACTTCGCCATTGCAGTATTGACATTCACATCTTCAATACCTGTAGCAATTACAGTTATTGTTACGCTGTCTGTAGCTGTCTCATCATATATAGCACCAAAGATGATATTGGCATTATCACCTGCAAGTTCCTGAACATAGCTTGCAGCCTCATCTGCTTCAACAAGGCTCATATCACCAGATACGTTGATAATAACGTGTGTAGCACCCTCGATTGTTGTCTCAAGAAGTGGGCTTGTAACAGCCTGCTTAACAGCTTCAATAGCCTTATCATCACCTGTAGCATTACCGATACCGATATGTGCGATACCCTTGTCTGACATAACTGTCTTAACATCTGCAAAGTCAAGGTTGATAAGACCTGGTACATTAATAAGGTCTGTAATACCCTGTACTGCCTGCTGTAATACCTCATCAGCCTTCTTTAAGGCATCTGGCATAGTTGTTCTTCTGTCTACTATCTGAAGAAGCTTGTCATTAGGAATTACAATAAGTGTATCCACGTTCTCCTTAAGCTTCTCAATACCCGATTCTGCATTAGTCATTCTTGTTCTTGCCTCAAATCTGAAAGGCTTAGTAACAACACCAACTGTAAGGATACCCATCTGTTTAGAAATCTTAGCAACAACCGGAGCTGCACCTGTACCAGTTCCGCCGCCCATTCCGCAAGTAACGAATACCATATCCGCACCTTTGATAGCTTCTGTTAATTCTTCAACATTCTCTTCTGCTGCCTTCTCACCAATCTCAGGCTGGGCTCCTGCACCAAGTCCCTTAGTAAGCTTCTCACCTATCTGAATAGCTGTTGGAGCTTTACAGAACTGTAATGCCTGGCTATCTGTATTAATACCAATAAATTCTACCCCGCTTATATTCTCATCTATCATTCTATTAACAGCATTATTACCTGCTCCACCTACGCCGATGACTATAATTCTTGCTGATGAATCTGATTCGTTAATTATTTCTACCAAGGTTGTTGCCTCCTTTAATCAATCCTTATACATTTATCTATAATGATATAATTTTTCGCAATAAATATCAACTGATTTTTTCATTTTATTTCACTAAAAATTGAACTTTAAAGCGTACAATTCTGAATATTTACACATCATTTTAGTTTGTTTTAATTATATTCATCTTTTTTGAATATTATAGACGAACTGTCTTTTGTATAATCCTGCATATACAAAGAACCTTTAAGCCCTGCAAATTTGGTTTCCATCTGTTTTAACTCAAAAAGCTTGTCCGTATAATCATCACTCTTTCCAAGGTATACCTTAACCTCGTCTATATACAATATTACATTGTCCGATGAGTCAAAATATACTTTTGAAACATCAAGATTATACTTATCAAAGCTCTGTGTCAGATCAAGTATGTGCCTGAACACTTCATCATCTCCGACTTCAAGCTTGGAATCAAGCACTATTGAATTAAACTTAAGACCTATTATCTCAGGAACTTTTTCAAAAGTTTCTGTTGAACTTTCAACAACAATACCATCTTTGTCAAAATACATATTACAGCCCATATAACGTATATAACCAATAACTGCCTTTTCATAGACTGTTATGTACATACCTCTTGGCCACTGTATTTCAACATCATATTTCTGAATGAAAGGTATTGTCTTTTTCTTATTGCCAAACAGTGTATACAATACAGTGTTTGGTGTGTCATTTCCAAATATTCTGCTTGTCATTTCTTCATTAGAATAATGGGAATTACCCACATATGTTATCTTATCAGTTCTAAATCCAAAATAGACAGCCGCACACGCAGCTATCAGGGCTGCCACAATAATAGATATTATGAACAGCCTTTTTTTCTTTCTCGCCTTTGCCATAACTATCTCTCTAACCTAATCTGACTACTTATATTAAACACAATTCCTAACTCTGCCAGCAGGAACAGACTCGCCGTGCCTCCATAGCTTATAAATGGAAGTGTTACGCCTGTATTAGGAAATACATTGGTTACAACGGCAATATTAACTATTACCTGAATTGCTATATGGGCGAATATTCCAACTGCAAGAAGTGAACCGAACAAATCTGGTGAGTTCTGTGATATATATATAATTCTCCAGAGCATTATTATAAAAAGCATAATAACGCACGCCGCACCAAACAGTCCTAACTCCTCACATATTATTGAAAATATCATATCATTCTGTGACTCTGGTATGAAGCCCAACTTCTGCATACTCTTTCCAAGACCCTTACCAAAAAGTCCGCCAGAACCTATGGCATAAAGCCCCTGCATAGTCTGATAGCCTTTTCCGTCTATGTACTTTTCAGGGTCTACCCATACTAAAAGTCTTGTAAAACGGAACTTCTTAAACTGGACTCCATTTTCAACAGCCTGCTTAAGCCACTGCCTGCCCGCTATATAGCCTGCCATAATAAGTCCGATAATTCCACCGTGAACCCAGTAATTAGGATATACAACAAATGTCATAACAAACACAATTCCACATACTATGATTGCACTACTTAAGTTAGATGTAATTCCAAAAAGCATAGCCGCCGGAATTACTGCACAGCCCAAAAATATTTTCGCTATCTGTGACAGTTTTTTTATCTTTGTTCCTGACGCACACATCTTAGCCGCCGCCATAATAATAACACTTATCTTAACAAGCTCTGCTGGCTGAAAGCTTATCGGACCAATATATATCCATCTTTTAGCACCGTGGCTTTCACGTCCAAATGGAATAACTGCTAACACCATTAAAAGTGATATAACAAATATCCACGGAGCGGCCTTTTTTAAAATATGATAATCTACAAATCTTGCTATAAAAAACATACACGCAAAACCTAACAGGTCAAATATAAGCTGTCTTTTAAAATAGTATTCCGGATTGCCATAATTAATCTGCGCTGTGTAAGAACTTGTACTGTATATCATTGTAAGTCCGAAACCTACAATGAATATAAGCACAAACAAAAGACTGTAATCAAAATAGAATCCATTCTTTCTTTTTCTTCTTTTCTTTGCCATAATTAAAGTTCATTGACATATTGCTTGAACATGTCACCTCTCTGTTCATAATTATCAAACATTCCCCAGCTTGCACACGCTGGTGATAATAATACCGCATCACCTTTGTCTGCGCTGGCTGCACATATATCTACTACTTCTTTTAAATTATCAGCAAATACATAGTCCTTAAATCCGTATTTATCACAGGTCTGGGCTATTTTATTAGCAGTCTGGCCTATAAGAACAAGCTTCTTTACCTTGCCCTTGAAGGCTTTTACATACATATCAAATTCAGAGCCTTTATCATAACCACCACCTATTAATATAGTTGGTCTTACCATAGCCTCAATTGCTTTTACAGAAGCTTCCGGATTAGTTCCCTTGGAATCGTTGTAATACCATACATCATTCTTGGTAGCTACATATTCTATTCTGTGTTCTACAGCCTTGAACTTCTTTACCTGCTGTACAATTATGTCATCAGGTATGCCTGCTGCCTTAGTCATTGCTATAGCAGCACATACATTTTCATAGTTATGTGTTCCAAGAAGGTTCATATCGTGTACATTAAGCATAAGCTCATCTGTGGTGCCATCTGTATATCTTATATCATCTCCCTGAACATATGCACCAATCTCAGGCTTTCTCTTGCTTGAGAACCATACAACCTTAGCTGGACACTCACTTCCAAATCTGTATAATTCTTCGTCCTCCATATTAAGGACACACACATCATCCTTTGTCTGGTTCATAGAAATGTTTTCTTTAGTCTTGGAATAACATTCCATTGTATGATGTCTGTTAAGGTGGTCTGGTGTAATGTTAAGTATCGCACTTACAACCGGATGGAACTTGTGTATTGTCTCTAACTGGAAGCTGCTTATCTCTGCTACTGTATAAGAGTCATTACTTGTATTAAGCACTTCTCCCGTATATGAATTACCTATATTTCCAACAACAAATGTCTTCTCATTATAGGCTTTCACTATCTGTCCTACCAAAGCTGTAGTTGTTGTCTTGCCATTAGTACCTGTTATGGCAATTATTCTGCCTTTATCATAATTATATGCAAGTTCTATCTCGCCCCATACTGGAACTTCTGCTTTCTTAAACTGTTCAACAATAGGACTGTCAACCGGAACGCCCGGACTTATTACAAGAAGGTCGACCTGATTAGTTATATCCTCTGGCAGCTTTCCAATAATAATCTCTGCTTTATTGCCTTTAAGTTTCTTTGATATATCTTCCCTTGAAAGCTTTTCGTTACCGTCATATATAATACAGTCTGCACCAGCTTTGTTAAGAAGGTCTATAGCACCGATTCCACTTATTCCAGTACCAACTACCATTACCTTTTTATTATTTAATTCCATAATGTTCCTCCATTACCACGCATATAATACGTTTTTTAAACAACTGTCTTTATTTTACTCTACACCTATCCATCTGTAAAGCGGATAAACACTGTTTTAACGCTTTATTAACGCATTTTCTTACTTGTTATTAAGGTACGGAAGTATATTTTCATATAACTCTCTTATGACCGGTGCTGCAATTGTACCGCCATAATATACCCCTTCTGGCTCATCAATAAGACACATAGCAATAACCTGTGGATTTTCCACACTTGAAAATCCTATAAATGAAGCGATATACTTTCCAGAGCCTCTCGGAAGCTTCTGTGATGTTGCTGTCTTTCCACCTATTGAAAAGCCCTCTATATATGCATTCTTTCCACCGCCTTCCTCAACTACCTGCCTTAATATGTCCCTCATAGTATCACTTGTTGATTTGTCAATTGTGCTCTCAGTTGTAGAATAATAGAACTCATTATAAGTCTGCCCCGAACCATCACTTGTCTTAACTGCAAAATGTGGTGTAACAAGGTTACCACCATTGACAATTGCTGCCGCCGCACGAAGCATCTGGATAGGTGTTATCTGAAATGACTGTCCGAATGACATTGTTGCAAGCTCTACTTCACCAACGTTTTCTTTATTGTGGATAATCGTTGAAGCCTCACCAGCAATATCTATTCCAGTCTTAGACAAAAGTCCAAGCTTGCCGCAGTAATTATAGAAATTATCAACACCTACCCTTCTTCCCCATTCAATAAATGCAGGGTTGCAGGAATTCATAACTGTATGTGTAAAATCCTGTGTTCCATGGCCCGTTGTCTTATGACACCTTATGCGCCTGTCACCAACAAGCGTTGAACCTGAACAGGTATAGGAGTCACTTAAACTTACAACTTTGGTTTCAAGTGCTGCTGTTGCAGTTACCATTTTAAACACTGAACCTGGCTCATAAGTATCATTAATGCAGAAATTTCTCCACATATTATTAAGAAGATCCATTTTATTGCCTGAACTGCCGTCATCTTCCACCTCGTAATTAAGTACATACGGCTCATTAAGATTATATTCAGGCACGTTGACCATTGCATACAACTCTCCATTATTAGGATTCATAACTATTATTGACACCCGCTTAGCATTTTTCTTTGCAAGCGTTGTATATGCTAACTGCTGGGCATATGACTGTATATTCATATCTATGCTTATATATAAATCCTGACCTCTCTGCGGCTCTAACCTTCCCTCTTTTGCATTTTTTATCTCTGTACCCCATGCATCGGTAAGTGTAAGTATCCTGCCATTATTGCCAGCAAGATATACATCATACTTAGCCTCAAGTCCGACTATTCCCTGATTATCACTTCCTGTAAAGCCAAGCACCTTGGAAGCAAGCGTATCATAAGGATAATATCTTTTATAATCCTCATCTACCTTAACTCCATTTAAGCCAGCTTTCCTTATTATATCTCCTGTATCTTTATCAACATTGGTCTTTATAGTTTCAATTGACGATACCTTTTCAACCTTTTTTCTTACAGCTGCTTCGTCCATATCAAGATTGTCACAAAGCATTTTAATAACTTCTTCCGGCTTATCTATCTGGCTGTGAATAACGGATATTGTACACACAGTCGTATTGTCAGCAAGGACAACTCCATTAGTATCAAGAATTCTTCCGCGCATAGCCTTTATGGCTCTCTCCCTCTCGTGAAGCTCTGTTGCACGCACGCTGTAATATTCAGCCCTGACGGTCATTATATATCCAACTCTTACTGTGAGCAGTGACATTATAAGCACAAGGCTTACTATAACCACCAGAAGCTTCTTTCTATGTCTTGTTCTTACAAAATAACCATATCTCTCATCTTCATTAAGCTTAATTCTTTCTGTCACTAATACAATAACCCCGAATAAACTTACTTATTATTATGAAAGTTTATTCAGGGTTATTCTTATACTTATTATTACTTAACAGCTTAATTAGATGAAGCTGTGCCTGCTGGTATCCCATCAACTGTTAATTCATCAGGACTCGAACTTGTATCCTCATATTCGTCTGAGGCATCCTTGTATACATTCATATATGGAAGAAGCTTTTCAAGTATATTGTGTGTAAGTGTAAGCACATCTGCTGAACTTCCTGATGTTCCTGTAGTTCCATATGGCTCATCAATAACTACATATATTGCAAACTTAGGATTTTCTGCCGGTGCGTGTCCTATAAATGATATAATCCATTTGTTATCTTTTCTATCACCCTTCTGGGCCGTTCCTGTCTTACCAGCAACTGAATATCCTGTAACACCTGCTTTCTTGGCTGTTCCTTCTTCTACTGTATTCTTAAGATATCTTCTTAAAAGCTTTGATGTTGAAGCTGTAATTGTCTGTCTTACAAGATTAGCCTTATATTCCTTTACAACTTCACCATTGGCTGATTCAATTCTCTTTACAATATGTGGCTGGTAAAGCATACCACCATTAATAATTGAACAATATGCCGCCATCATCTGCATCATATTAACATTAATAGTCTGTCCAAATGAATTACAAGCCGCATCAATAGTTGTCATACGGTCACCATATACGATACCTGTTGTCTCACCTGGAAGATCTATTCCGGTTATCTTTCCAAATCCAAACAATGACTGGTAATATGCAAATCTGCTGTTACCCATCTCAAGTGCAAGATGAATCATATACGGGTTGCAGGAATTCATAAGTGCCTGCTCAACTGTAAGTGAACCATGTGAACCTATTGTACTGAACACATGACACTTTAATTTATAATCAGCTACAGTTTCAAATCCCTTGCATACATATGTATCACCATCCTTTACAACACCTTCCTCCAAAGCTGAGGCTACCGTTACTGGTTTAAATGTTGAACCTGGCTCATAACTTTCTGATACACAATAATTAGTCCATAAAGAATACAGGTTATTTCTGTATTCTTCATCAGACATATCTTTAATCTCCTCATCTGTATACATACCAGTTAATTTTCTTGGATCATTAAGATTAAAGGTTGGATAACTAGCCATTCCAAGTATCTCACCATTAGATGGGTCTGCCACTACTACTGCTGTATTCTTTGAAGGCTTTTCTTCATTATATTCTAATATGCATTTCTCAATAATCGACTGTACATTATAATCAAGTGTTGTAACTATATTATTGCCATCAACAGCATTTTTCTGTGTCTCTGTAACCTCAAGTCCCTCATCTACATAGCTATATGTTGTTCCATTGGTACCAGTTAATTCCTCATCATACTGGCTTTCAATTCCAAGTTCACCACCATTAGTGGCACTCGCAAATCCAACAACATCACTTGCAAATGTTCCAAGAGGATATTTTCTTATATAACTGTCCTCAAACCATACACCTTTAATATTCTTTCCCTCAGTTGAATCTGCCATAAGATTTTTAAAATCTGCTATCTGATCTGTAGTAAGGTTTGATAAAAGCTTCTGATACCTGCTCTGTGAATTCTCACTCACCTTTTGCTCAAGCTCACTTCTGTTTAAATTAAAATATTTACAAAGAGCTGATAATGTAGGTTCTTTATATTCTCCGTCTGAAAGCATAAGCTTGACATCTAATATAAGATTATATACTCTCTCACTGTATGCAAGCACAGTTCCATCACCAGTTAATATCTGACCTCTCTTATAAGGTAGTTCTGTTGATGTATATGTCTGGTGATCTAACACTGCCTTCGCATATGTCTCTCCGTGTGTATAATTAATTCTGAATACCTGTCCACCTAATGCCATAAGAATTACTACTACCATTACAAGTGCAACCATTCCTTTGGTGTGAACACGTTTAAGCATAACTTTTTTTCTTCTGTACTTATTCTTTTTTAACTGTTCATCGCTTACCATAAGTACCTCTTATTATATTATTTTACCTGAATATTAATTGCTTTCAGGAACATCTTTATACTGCTTTACATATTCGCTCTCTTTAGAATCGTATGTAATAACCTGCTTCTTTTCTGGATACACCATTCCTAATTCATTAACTGCTGTATCATATATAGCATCATAATCTATGCTTGCATTAATATCTGACTCTAATACGTCATTATTCTCCTTTAATGTGCTAAGCTCGCTCTTTAACTCAGCTATCATATCTGAATTAGTCTTAGCTGCTGCCTGAACATTAAGGTACTGATAACATATAAAGAAGACAACTGCAGCAACACTCGCAACTGCAACTGTATACATAAGATTAATCTTATTATTGCGTCTTATCTGCTTCTGTCTCTGCCTTCTTATTTCTCTGTTGATTTCCTTCTGTGTCTGCTGGGATTCATCTGGGGTTTTAAGTGGTTCAGCGATATTTAATTGTCTTACCGCACTACCATATTCATACGGCACTTTGCTTACATTTCTTGAATTTCTTCTGTACTCTGCTCTACTTCTCTTTTCCACTTTACACTACCTCCCATTATACCCTTTCAAATACTCTTAACTTAGAACTCTTTGATCTGCTATTTTCATTAATCTCTTCATCTGTTGGAACTACAGGCTTTCTTGTAATCACCCTGCCCTTCGGTACTTTACCACACACACACGCAGGAAAGCTTGGTGGACAGGTACAAGGATTCTCGTTATTCCTAAACCTTGTCTTTACTATTCTGTCTTCTAAAGAATGAAATGTTATTATGCAAAGTCTTCCTTCTGGCTTAAGCCTGTCAATCATCATATCTATGGAATTCTCTAGCACTTCCAATTCTTTATTAAGTTCAATTCTTATAGCCTGATAAGTTCTCTTAGATGGATGTCCACCTGTCGCCCTTACCTTCATAGGTATAGCTGCCTTTATAATATCGTTAAGCTCAAATGTTGTCTCAATTGGCTTTTCCTGTCTTGCAGCCACTATATGCTTAGCTATATTCTTAGCAAACCTGTCCTCACCATAATCTCTTATTATTCTGTAAAGATCAAATTCGCTGTATTCATTAACAATATCTTTAGCTGTAATCTCCTGTCTTTGATCCATTCTCATATCAAGTGCTGTGTCCACATTATATGTAAACCCTCTGTCAGCCGCATCTAACTGATATGATGAAACACCCAGATCCAGCATAATTCCATCAACTTTATCTATTCCTAACTCATCAAGGACTTTGTCCATATTACAGTAATTATTTCTTACGATTGTAACCCTGTCCATATATGGTTCTAATCTCTTACCTGCTGCTTTTATGGCATCTTCGTCCTGATCTATTCCTATCAATCTTCCACCCTCGGAAAGTCTTCCTGCGATTTCGTATGAATGTCCGCCTCCGCCAAGAGTTCCATCAACATATATGCCATCGGGTTTAATATTCAATTCATCTACCGTCTCATATAAAAGAACTGACTTATGCTTAAACTCCATACTAATCTCCTTTCCGCCTGCTATATCAGCAATTAATTATATGGTGAATCCCAGACTGTCCATATTCTCTGCGACCTCGTCCATATTGTCATCATAATTGCTTATACTGTCATTCCAGCTTTCTTTACTCCATATCTCTATCCTGCTTCCAACACCTACAAATACTACATCCTTCTGTAACGAAGCAAACTCTCTTAATACAGATGGTATAAGAATTCTTCCCTGCTTGTCTAATTCGACATCTGCTGCTCCTGCAAGAAAGAATCTTGTAAATGTTCTGGCATTCTTATTAGTAAGAGGCAGTGTCTTAAGCTTCTCCTCGAATCTCTGCCACTCTTCATTAGTGTATACAAATAAACAGTTATCAAGTCCCTTAGTGATAATAAAATTATCCCCAAGGCTTTCGCGGAACTTCGCAGGAACGATTATTCTGCCTTTGGCATCTATTGTATGTCCATATTCGCCCATAAACATAGCAATCGTTCCTCCTTTCCCCCACTTGTAACCACTTGCTACCACTTTTCTCCACTTTGAGAACAATTCTATACTGATTTTGTGCAAAATACAAGTGTTTTCCACTAATTTATAAAATTTTTTTAAACTTTTGCACTATATTATGCCCGTAAAATATACAATCATATGTATATACACATAAAAATAGTAATTTTAACACTCACACCATCTGATTGTATGTAATTAGTTGAGCTTTAGGAAAAGATATGTTAAAATACAGGTTGCGTTACTGCGTATATTTACTAAACATAAATCTGCATATGATACACATTTATGTTGGAAATGAGGAGAATATATGAAACTTGGAATAGTTGGTCTTCCTAATGTTGGAAAGAGTACACTTTTTAATTCTTTAACTAAGGCTGGAGCAGAATCAGCCAATTATCCATTCTGTACAATAGACCCTAATGTAGGAATTGTTGCCGTACCAGATGAAAGACTTGATAAGCTTGCAGCACTTTATAATTCAGCAAAGATTACACCTGCCGTTATCGAATTCGTTGATATAGCTGGTCTTGTTAAGGGTGCTTCTAAAGGTGAAGGTCTTGGTAACCAGTTCCTTGCTAATATAAGAGAAGTTGATGCAATCGTTCACGTTGTCAGATGTTTTGAGGACTCTAATATTGTTCACGTTGATGGTTCTGTCAACCCTGTAAGAGATATTGAGACAATCAACCTTGAATTAATCTTTTCTGATATGGAAGTTCTTGAAAGACGTCTTGCTAAGCAGAAGCGTGCTTCCTACAATAATAAGGACATCGCTAAAGAATGTGACCTTATCGAAAGACTTCTTAAGTTCCTTGAGGCTGGTAATCTTGCCAAGAACTTTGAATGTGAAGATGAAGACGAAGAATCATTTATGAGAGAATACAATCTTCTTACAAGCAAACCTGTTATATTCGCTGCTAATGTATCAGAAGATGACCTTGCCGATGATGGTGCTAACAATGAATATGTACAGAGTGTACGTGAATATTCTAAAAAGGATAACTGCGAAGTATTCGTTATATGTGCACAGATTGAACAGGAAATCTCAGAACTTGATGATGATGAAAAGAAAATGTTCTTAGAGGACCTTGGAATTAGTTCTTCTGGTCTTGATAAGCTTATCGCTGCAAGCTACAGAATATTAGGTCTTATAAGTTACTTAACTGCTGGTGAGACAGAGACAAGAGCCTGGACAATAACTAACGGAACTAAAGCTCCTGGTGCTGCAGGTAAAATCCACAGCGATTTCGAGAGAGGCTTTATCAAAGCAGAAGTTGTCAACTATAAGGATTTACTTGACTGTGGCTCTTATACTAAAGCCAAGGAAAAAGGTCTTGTACGTATGGAAGGTAAAGACTATGTTGTTAAAGACGGCGATGTAATATTATTCCGTTTCAACGTATAATAATATTAGTACATTAATAATTATATATTTATAATAATATAAGTTCTACAAGTCAGATAATATAGGATTTGTTCCAACTTCTGAACTTCTGACAAAGAATTATATAAAAGATGGTGGCACGAATTAACGTGTCACCATCTTTTTATCTACAGGACATAATTTTAATATGTGCTCATTATCTCCTTAAATCTCTTAACATTAGCTCCTGCATCATTCTTAAACACAGCCGAACCTGCAACTATTACATTAGCTCCAGCTTCAAGCACTGATACGAGATTTTCTATATTAATTCCACCATCTATCTCAATATCTACGTTATCAAGACCTTTTTCTATAAGCTTTGCTTTAATCTGCTTAACCTTTTCTAATGACTCCGGTATGAACTTCTGTCCGCCAAAGCCAGGATGAACGCTCATAACAAGCACCATATCCACCAATGAAAGATAAGGCTCAATAGCCTTTACTGGTGTCTCTGGATTAAGTGTAATAGCTGCTTTGACACCACATTCCCGTATCTTTTCAATTGTGGCAACAACATCTTCGCACGCCTCAACGTGGACAGTTATTATATCCGCACCACATTTTACAAATTCTTCTATATAACGGATTGGTTCTTCGATCATAAGATGAACATCAAATACTCTGCTTGTACAGCTTCTTATTGATTTGATAACAGGCATACCATAGGAAATGCTTGGAACAAACCTGCCGTCCATAACATCAATATGTATATACTCTGCTCCTGCTTCATCAATTGCTTTAATATCTTTCTCAAGATTTTTAAAATCTGCTGATAATATTGAAGGTGATAATATAGTCATTATATTCCTCATTTCTGTGTAATTAATATTATTTAACCTATACCGCCAGCCCTGGCATATAGATAATCAATTATCGCTAATCTATAATTAATATTTCTTCTTGTTCTTTACCTCGTCATATATCTCTACATAACTTGTATAACGTCTTCTGCTTATTAATCCTGCCTCAACCGCTTCCTTAACCCTGCAGTCAGGCTCATTAATATGAACACAGCCATTAAATCTGCACTGCCCTTCATATTCACTGAATTCCTCAAAATAAAATCTTATCTGTTCCTTTTCAAGTTCTGGAATATTAAGAGATGTAAAGCCCGGCGTGTCGCATATATATGTAGCATCGCTCACATTAAATATCTCCGAATGTCTTGTTGTATGCCTTCCTCTTCCAATCCTGCTCACATCACCAGTTGCACTCACTTCCTGCGGAAGTATAAGATTGGTAAGTGACGACTTGCCAACACCTGATGGTCCAGCTAATATTGTCGTCTTTTTCTCAAGTGTCTTAAGAACTATGTCTATTCCTTTATTATCATAAGTACTTATAAATATGACTTTACAGCCACATTTTTCATATATGTCAGAAAGTTCTTCTAATGTGTCATCTTCTGCCAGATCTATTTTGTTAAACACTACAACTGTAGGCACATTCTGATAATCCATCATCATTATAAATCTGTCCAAAAGATTATAATTAGGTTCTGGTGATTTTACAGCAAATATTACCATAGCCTGATCTATATTCGCAGAAGCTGGTCTTATAAGCTCATTCTTTCTTGGAAGTATCTGTATGATATTACCTGTCATCTTATCGTTATCTATTATATCTATAATAACATTATCCCCGACAAGCGGCTTTATCTTTTTATTCCTGAATATTCCTTTTGCCTTACATTCATATATACCACAGGATTCTATATGGACATAATAAAATCCTGCAATTCCCTTTATTATCTTTCCCTGCATAAGACTTCCTATACTCTAATTGCTTGTATTGCCCGTTCCTGTATTAGAACTGCCATTGCCACTTGATGTATTGCTTCCACTGCTATTGCCCGATGTGTTAGAACCACTATTATTGCTGTTACTATTGCTATTGCCGTTACTGTTGTTATTGCTGTTACTATTACTGCTGCCTGAACCTGATGCTGTAGTAGAAGTTGTTGAGCTTGTATAGTGGCTTACATATATAGTTATCGTTGTTCCAGACTCTACAGTGTCACCACCAGAGTAAGGTGTCTGTGAAGTAACAGTACCATATGATGCCTTAGATGAAGTCTCATATTTTACTGATACCTTAAGCCCGGCTGCCTCGATAGACTGATTGGCAAGGCTTTCTGTCATTCCTATTACATTAGGAACTGTGGCTTTAGTTACCTGCTTTCCACGGCTTACTTCTATTGTAACTGTTGTACCTTCTGTTACTGTTCCAGATGGGCTGTATTTAACAACCTTTCCGGCTTCTACTGTACTGCTGTATACATAATCAACAGAGACGACAAGATTAACATTTTCAATAAGCTCTTTTGCTTCTTCTTCTGTCTTACCCTTTACATTAGGAACTGTGACGTTCTTAGTTTCCCTGCCACTGCTTATTGTAAGAACAATCTGTGAGTTCTTCTCAACCTTAGAACCACCTACATTGCCCTGGTTTATTACACTGTTCTCTGCAACTGTATCTGAACTCTGTGTCACGGCTTTATAGCCAAGACCAACTTTATTAAGTGCACTTATTGCATCGTCCTTAGTCATTCCAACTACATATGGTACTGTAACCATATCTGATGCCTTTGAATTGCCAGACACAGCAGTTGTAACCTGATTAGAAGCCTGACTGTTATTGTTAGATGAACTCTTGCCACTTCCTATAAGCTTTACAACAACAAATATTGTGATAATAAGAATTATAACTGCAATTCCTATACCGATACATTTCATAATAAGCTCTAACTTATCATTACTCTCATCATCAATATCGTTATCATCTTCTTCCTCATCTATATTATCATCAATATCTGCAAATGTATCCTCACCTAATAAGCCGTCATCTTCTTCCTGCTCATCTATATCCTCATCATCTGAATCAGTCTGTGCATAGTTATCATTAACTGATGTATCATACATAGGAGCAAGCTTTACAAAATCGTCCTCCGGCATAACAAGTGACTTCTTTAAATCTACTATAAGGTCATAGGCAGACTGATAACGCCTGTCTGTCTTCTTCTGTGTACATTTAAGAACTATCTTATCAACACTTACTGGTATTCCCTCAACAAGCTGAGATGGTGCTGGTATTGTATCCTGAATATGCTGTACAGCTACTGATACTGCTGTATCTCCGTCAAATGGAACTGTTCCAGTGAGCATTTCAAATAATGTAATACCAAGTGAATATATATCACTTCTCTCATCCGAATAGCCGCCTCTTGCCTGTTCTGGTGATATATAATGTACAGACCCCATAGAAGCTGATGTATTAATTGTTGCTGTTGAAGCTACCTTGGCAATACCGAAATCAGTAACCTTAACCTTGCCCTCTTTAGATATAATTATATTCTGTGGCTTAATATCCCTATGGACAATATTATGTTTATGAGCTGCATCCATACCATTAGCTACCTGTATAGCAATGCTTACAGCCTCTTTATATGGAAGTTTGCCTCTCTTTTCAATATACTTCTTAAGGGTAACTCCCTCAACAAGTTCCATAACTATGTAATATATGCCATTCTCAACACCGACATCATACACATTTACAACATTAGGATTAGTAAGTCCGGCAGCTGACTGGGCCTCAGCCCAGAATTTGCTTACAAATGTCTTATCCTGGCTAAATTCTGACTTCATAACTTTAATTGCAACATATCTGTTAAGCTTGTGGCATTTGGCTTTGTATACATCTGCCATTCCGCCTGTACCAATCTGTTCAATTATCTCATATCTGTCAGCTAAAAACATTCCTTCTCTTAACATCATTAAATTACCTCTCTGCCTATGGTTCAATTAAAATCACTGATATGTTATCTCTGCCACCATTATCATTGGCCCTGCTTACAAGCCTTTCTGCGGCTTCCCTGATATCGTGGCTGCTCTTTATTATATGAAATATCTCCTGGTCTTCTAACATATTAGTCAATCCATCAGAACACATAAGTATCATATCTTCCTTTTTAAGATCAACTGAAAACATCTCGGCTTCGACGGTGTCATAGCCACCTATTGCCCTTGTGATAACATTCTTTTTCTCATGGGTTCTTGCAGCTTTTCTGTCAATTTCGCCCCGCTGTACCATTTCTTCCACCCACGAATGGTCTCTTGTAATCTGGATTATATCTTCTCCGATTACATACAATCTGCTGTCACCCACATTGGCTACTCTTAAAGTATTGTCAAATATGCTGGCTACCACTAATGTAGTTCCCATTCCATTATATTCTTCCGACTCGCCTGCCTTTCTAAGAAGCAGTGTGTTGACAAGCTTAATGTTATTATCTATTGTTGCTAAAGGATCTTTGCCTTCTGACTCTTTTAATAATTCAACAAGCGTTTCAACTGTATATCTTGACGCTGTGTCACCAGCTTTATGTCCTCCCATACCGTCTGCCACAATAAACAGATTAGGCAGACACCCTATATCATCAAGCTTTGCATAGACATAGTCCTGATTGACATTTCTTTCAATTCCTACATCTGTTGTTGCAAATGCGTTCATTTCATTCTCCATCCATTCTTTAATGTATCAGTTTTACTATTAATGAATAGTATCCCATATCAATATATATTATCATACCAGCTATAAAAATGCGACATATTTCAGCCACTTTTTATGCAGCTGGCTCTATATGGCAGAATTCTCATCTATATGATTCTGCCTCAACTGTCCACAGGCACCGTCTATATCGCGCCCCATCTCACGTCTGACAGTCGCATTAATTCCTTTTCTTTCAAGCATATCCTTAAAATTCTTTATAGAATTCTTCTCTGACTGCTCATAATCTCTTTCCTTAATCGGATTAACCGGTATCAGATTAATATGACAGTTAAGCCCTTTTACAAGCTCTATAAGCTCATTGGCACATTCTTTAGTATCATTAACGCCCTTAACCAGACTATATTCAAATGATATTCTTCGTCCTGTCTTATCAAGATAATACCTGCACGCATCCATAATCTCTGCTATGCTGTATTTATTAGCAATAGGCATCATAGTCTTTCTTAACTCATCATTAGGTGCGTGAAGCGATATTGCAAGTGTTATCTGTAACTTAAGATCTGCCAGTTCTTTTATCTTAGGCACAATTCCACAGGTTGATACTGTTATATTTCTCTGGCTTATATTAAGTCCTCTTTCACTGTTAAGCAGTTCTATGAATTTAATAACATTATCGTAATTATCCATAGGCTCACCAGAACCCATTATAACAACATTGCTTACTCTCTCATTAGTATCCCTGCTTATTCTGTATATCTGGTCAAGCATTTCTGATGGTGAAAGATTTCTTACACATCCATTAAGAGTTGATGCGCAGAAACGACAGCCCATTTTGCAGCCGACCTGTGATGAAATACATACCGAATTGCCGTGATGATACTTCATAAATACACTTTCTATAAGATTGCCGTCATAAAGCTCAAAAAGGTACTTTCTAGTGCCGTCTATCCTTGACTCCTGCATTTTTACAATCTTAAGACTTGTATACAAGGTATCTTCCTTTAAAGTATTCTTAAGCTTATCGGAAATATTGGTCATCTCATCATAACTTTCTGCCAGTTTCTCGTGCATCCACGAATATAACTGGGCAGCTCTGAATTTCTTTTCATTAATACTCTCAACATATTGTACAAGTTCATTGTAATTCAATGATTTTATATCAGTCTTATGCGGCATAACCATACTCCATTCCATTTATCTGTTATTTCTTAAATATATTTACATTCCCCTGTTTAACTCTTAATAAGACGAGCGACAAAGAATCCGTCCATTCCTGAATTATTGGCAGGAAGCAGCTGATGATACTCTCCGTCTTTCGTAAAGCCTGATTCTTTACATATCCAGTCGGCATTATCCTCATTTTCTGCCCTGTTAATTGTACAAGTACTATACATTAACACTCCACCACTCTTAACATAGCGTGATACGACCTTTAAAATATCTCTTTGAAGATCTACAAGTGACTGCAATTTTTCAGGCGAAGCATTATATTTTATATCCGGCTTTCTTCCTATTATCCCAAGACCTGAACAAGGAAGGTCAGCTATAACAATATCAGCTTTATTAATCAGACTTTCATCACAATCAAGTGCATCATATACCTGTGTCTGTATATTAGTGATATTAAGCCTCTTAATATTCTCATCAATAAGTGCAACCTTGTAATCTGACAAATCTCTGGCGATTACCCTGCCGCAATCCCCCTGTTCTGACATCTTAAGTGCGGCATTAATTGACTTTCCGCCCGGTGCACCGCATACGTCAACTATTGTATCTCCCGCTTTTGGTGCTGTGTATTCACCTGCAAGCATTGAGCTGATATCCTGAATCTGATACATACCATCCTGAAAGCTTTTAAGCCCTGCGATATAATCATAATCGGATATCTCATACGCATATGGTATATTCTCTACTTCTTTTACTGTCACATTCTCACGCTGAAGAAGTTCTTTAATCTGTTCCCTGGAAGCCTTTGATGTATTACATCTTATATATGTCTTCTTCTCACACTTCATACCCTCAAGCACGGATTTAACAGTATCTATTGACATCTGCCCTGACCACAGCTCAATTATCCACATTGGCATAGAATACTTAACAGACAGATATTCATATGGACTTTTATTATAATCTGGATATTCAATATTGTCTTTATTGCGTGATATATTTCTTAACACACCATTAACAAAACCCTTAAGCCCCGCAAATCCCCTCTTTACAGCAAGCTTGACAGCCTCATTACAAGCTGCACTATCAGGCACATTATCCATATATATTATCTGATATACACCCATTCTTACAATTCTTCTTATAACAGGCTTCATCTTCTTAACTGGTGTCTTTGAATACTTGTTAATAATATAATCTAATTCTATCTGGCTCTCTATAATGCCTAAAGACAGCTTATTGATAAATGATCTTTTACTCTTATCAAGATACTGGTACTTTAAAAGTGCATTGTTGATTATTATATGTGAAAATTCATTGTTACTCTCTATTTCTTCCAAAATATCGAGTACAACCGCTCTTAAATTAACTTCCATACAGATTATTCTCCATTATAATATAACTAATTACCCTAATGCAGTCCCTTCTTCAACGTGGCTTCCAAGAAGAAAGGCATCTGTTGACATTCTCTTCTTACCCTCAAGCTGAAGTTCATTAACCTTAAGATAATCTTTTCCGCATTTTATAATAAATGTCTTCTTATCTACATAACATACTGTTCCAGCTTCACATTCCTTTGAAACATTATTGTTATTTATAATATCATCACTGTCATTCACAACATCTGCATCCCATATTTTTAACATTTTGCCATTAAGATGTGTAAATGCACTTGGCCAGGGATTAAGTCCTCTTATAAGGCACTCAATCTGTCTGGCACTCTTAGTAAAATCAAGCTCTCCCATTGACTTTTTAAGCATTTTGACATATGAGCTTTCAGCTTCGTTCTGCTTTTCTGGTATAATGATTCCAGTCTCAAGTCCTTCAAGTGTCTTAATAAGAAGCTTAGCACCAACTATGCTTAATCTGTCAAAAAGGCTTCCGCCTGTCTCTTTCTTATCAAGTTTAACCTTATCTACCAAAAGAATATCTCCTGTATCAAGCCCCTCATCCATCTTCATAGTCGTAACACCGGAATACTCACATCCGTCTATTACTGCCCACTGGATTGGAGAGGCACCCCTGTACTTAGGAAGCAGTGAAGCGTGTACATTAATACATCCAAGACGTGGCATATCAATAATACTCTTAGGCAATAGCTGTCCAAATGCAACAACAACAAACACATCAGCATTATATTTTCTTAATTCTTCAACAAATGCTTCATCTCTTGCTCTTTCTGGCTGAAGAACCTGTATATTATTCTTAACAGCTTCTTCCTTAACAGGTGAAAATACAAGCTCCTTGCTTCTTCCCTTTGGCTTGTCCGGCTGTGTCACAACAGCCACTACATCATACTGGTTATCAATAAGTTCCTTTAACGTCACAACTGCAAAGTCAGGAGTTCCCATAAATACAACCTTCAATATTAATCTTCCTCCGTTTCAGTTTCCATAAGTGGACCTTCTGCCTTATCAACATACATTACTCCGTCAAGATGATCAATCTCGTGTAAAAGACATCTTGCAAGAAGTTCTTCACCCTCAACGATAATCTCTTCCATATCTTCATTAAGTGCCTTAACCTTGGCATAAGATGGTCTTGTTACGATACCAACCTTACCCGGAACACTAAGACAGCCCTCCTGTCCTGTCTGTGAACCACTTGTCTCAAGAACTACAGGGTTAATAAGCACTATTGGATCATCACCACAGTCAATTACTACTAATCTCTTTCTTATTCCTACCTGTGGAGCTGCAAGTCCAACTCCATTAGCCTCATACATTGTTTCAAACATATCATCAATAAGTTCCTGTATTCTAGGTGTCATCTCAGTTATTTCTTTTGCTTCTTTTCTTAATATCTCATCACCTAATGTTCTTATATTTCTGATTGCCATAACTTCCTCCATAATCAAATAACATATGCGTATGTTTAATTAACATCATATGCAATGTTAATATTCTTGTAATCTGAACTGCCATTAATATTATTATCCAGCATATCCATAATTAGTTCAAGTGCTTTAAAGCTTGAACTTCTTAAATATATCTGCTTCGTGTATATATCTTTAATCTTGTATATAGAAGCATTTGATGGACCAAGTACTATAATCTTGTCATCTTTAACAGTATTGTTATCCTGAATATACTGCTGTATCAAAGCTTTAATATTTCCTGCACGCTCTGATAACAGCTTCTCATTAATACTGCTTATGTTAATCTTTACCATATTATTAACAGGTGGATATGAAAGCAGCTTCCTGTAAGACATTTCCTGCTCATAAAAACTCTTATAATTCTGCTCCGCCGCACATAACAAGCCATAATTATCAGGTGAATATGTCTGTATTACAACTTCACCCTTTCTTTCTCCTCGTCCAGCTCTTCCTGCCGCCTGTGTTATAAGCTGGAATGTACGCTCAACAGCCTTATAATCACTTGCATACAAGGATATATCTGCCGCCACGACTCCGACAAGAGTAACCTTTGGGAAATCGTGTCCCTTTACTATCATCTGCGTGCCTATAAGTATATCTGCCTGTTCTGTCGCAAATGCACTTAATATATTCTCGTGTCCGCCTTTGCCTTTGGTTGTATCCATATCCATTCTTAATACCCTTGCCGCAGGAAACATCTTCTTAACTGCATCCTCTACAGCCTCTGTTCCTGCCTTAAAGCCAAGGATATACTTAGAACCACATTCAGGGCATAATGATACATTAGGAGTCTCGTATCCACAATAATGACATACAAGCTTTCCATTCCTGTGAAGTGTCATAGATACATCACAATGCGGACATTTCATAACATAGCCGCACGACCTGCACGAAACAAATCCGGCAGTTCCCCTTTTATTAAGAAACAGCATTATCTGTTCGTGTTTATTAAGCCTGTCACTGATAAGCTCATACAGCTTTCTTGAAAATATTGTCCTGTTACCTGTCTTTAACTCCTGTCTCATATCAGCTATATATACCTGTGGCAGGCTTGCCTCTCCTGCCCTGTTATTAAGCTCTATAAGCTTATACTCGCCTGCTTCTGCCCTGTAATAGCTGTCAATTGACGGTGTTGCAGAGCCTAGTATAACAGAAGCTCCCGCCTCCTTTGCAATATGTATTGCAAGGTCTTTGGCGTGATATCTTGGGACTTGCTCTGATATATACGCACCCTCGTGTTCCTCATCTATAACAATAAGTCCAAGATTAGGAAACTGTGTAAACAATGCCGATCTTGGACCTATCATAATACTTATTTCACCTTTAAGTGCTCTTACGAACTGGTCATATCTCTCACCTTTTGACATTCTTGAATTAATAATAGACACTTTATCCCCAAATCTGTGATAAAATCTCTGAACAGTCTGAAATGTAAGTGCTATCTCAGGTATAAGCATTATAACCTGCCGTCCGGAATTAATAGTATGTTCAATAACATCAAGATACACTTCTGTCTTTCCGCTTCCGGTTACTCCTCGTATAAGATATGTATTGAACGCTTTATTATCATAATCCTCCACTATTGTATCAACGGCTCTTTGCTGTTCCTCGTTAAGCACAACCTTTTTATTAAAAATGTGCTTATCAGACACAGGATTTCTATAGTAACTTTCAACCTTGACATTTATAATTCCGTCTGCTTCAAGTGCCTTTACTGTTGCTGGCGAAATATTAAGCTTGTCTTTTACTATCTCCATATCAATAACAGGTTCATCAATAAGTGCACACATAAGCCTGTACTTGGCTTTCGCTTTTTTCTCATATATGCTTATAAGTTCTTGTGCCTTTTTAGTATCAACCAAAAGGCAGACAGACTTTTTCTGCTTATGTCCGACCTCGTCCTTAACAGGAATAACCGTCTTTAATGCCTGATTCATAGTACAGCCATAATGCCGTTTCAGCCACGCTGCAAGCTTTATCATACTTTTAGCGACATTTACTTTTCCTGTAACAACACTGTCAATGCTCTTTATCTTATCAACAGGATATGATGGCTTATCAGTTAAACCAATTACATATCCTGTTATAATTCTGTTACCTTTTCCAAATGGCACTCTTACAGATGTTCCGATATCAACACTACCATCCATATCATCAGGCACAGCATATTGGAATGTCTTATCAAGCTGTTCGTGTGAAATATCTATTATTATATCAGCGTACATTTTTCTCCTTTAATTCTTTAAGAACTTCTGATATAAGAACACGTTCGTCCATAGGATATTTAACGCCTTTTATCTCCTGATAATCTTCGTGTCCCTTACCTGCAAGCACGATAATATCTCCAGGTTCACCATTCTCAATAGCATATTTAATAGCTTCTTTTCTGTCTGCAATATCAATATGCTTACCTGTAGTCCTGTTAATTCCAGTCTTAATATCTTCCATAATAGCAAGAGGCTCTTCAAATCTTGGATTATCAGATGTTATAATCGTAAGGTCTGCTAATCTTCCAGACACTTCACCCATCTCAAATCTTCTCTCTTTAGAGCGGTTGCCACCACAGCCAAACAGGCATACAAGTCTATGTGGATTGTACTCTTTAAGTGTCTTTAAAATACTCTCTAAGGACATCGCATTATGAGCATAATCAATCATAAGAGTAAACTTATCAGATACTGGAACAAGCTCTATTCTTCCTTTAACCTTTACATCTTTCAATACATTTTCAACAATAGCATTATCCACATTAAAATGTCTTGTAACAGCTATTGCACACAATGAATTATATACTGAGAACATTCCCGGAAGTGAAAGTTCCACATCCATATTGACAAGACCACTACACTTATAAGTAAGACCTATCTTTCCTCTCTCATGGAACAACTTGATATCACTTGCCTTTATGTCTGAATCTTCTGATATGCCATACTTCTCAACACTGCATACAGAGTCTCTTAATATATCAGCTGTATGCTTATCATCTGCATTGACTATTCCTGTCTTGCACTGCTTAAAAAGCTTAGCCTTACATTCAAGGTACTCCTCAAATGAAGCGTGCTCATTAGGACCGATATGATCAGGCTCAAGATTAGTAAATACTCCGATGTCAAATACAATACCTGCAGTTCTGTCAAGCTTTAAGCCCTGTGAGGATACCTCCATAACTACTGCCTTACATCCCTCATCAACCATTTTCCTGAAGGTTTTATGAATCTGTATTGACTCAGGTGTTGTATTGCAGGACGGAACAGCCTCATCTCCTATAACTGTCTCGATAGTTCCGATAAGACCTGTCTTTATTCCACACGCACAAAGAACATTCTTTATCATATAAGTTGTAGTTGTCTTACCCTTAGTTCCTGTAATTCCAATTGTAAACAACTTCTTATCAGGATTGCCGTAAAATGCTGCTGACATAAGTGCAAGGGCAAGTCTTGTATTATCACATTCTATAACTGCTGCCGGTATCTTCTCTGTATTATACTGTGATCCCTTCTGTACAACTATTACAGCCGCCTTATCCTTAACCTGCTCTATATATTTATGTCCATCGCTTACCGAACCAACTATGCAGACAAAGATACCTCCGTCTGTTACTTTTCTTGAGTCAGAAGCAATACCTGTAACAGTTGTATTAATATCACCATTAACAACTGTATATTCAAAATGTTCTACTTCATTAGCTCTGCATATATCCAAAATATCTTTTAACTGCATAACTGCTCCTTTCTTTTCAAGACACCTAGAATAATCCTGTTATCTTCTCATTCTCTTCATCATAATCAATGCCTTCTGCCGCTGGCACTTTAGGAAGTCCTGGCATAGTAAGAACTTTTCCTGTAAGTGCTACAACAAAGCCTGCACCAGCATCAACATACACTTCTCTAATATTAATTGTAAAACCTTCTGGTCTTCCTAACTTAGATGCATCATCAGACAAAGAATACTGTGTCTTAGCCATACATACAGGAAGATTTCCAAAGCCCATCTGTGTAATATGGTCAAGTTCCTTCTTAGCCTTAGAATCATATGTAACACCATCTGCTCCATATATTTCTTTAGCTATTGTCATAATCTTATCCTCTAATGGAAGTTCATCTTCATATAAAGGCTTAAAATTGCTCTTCTTATCAAATGAAGCAAGCACCTTATCTGCAAGTTCTATTCCGCCTGCTCCGCCGTCTGCCCATACATTAGATAATGCAAATTCACAGCCTAATTCTTCACAGTGCTTCTTTATGAATTCATATTCTTCCTCTGTATCTGTCACAAATGAGTTGAGTGTAACAACTACAGGTACACCATACTTGTGAATATTCTCAATATGTTTATCAAGGTTTACTATACCATTCTTTAAAGCTTCCATATCTGGCTTTGATAATTCCTGCTTAGGAACTCCACCATTATATTTTAATGCCTTAACAGTAGCTACAATAACAACTGCATCAGGCTTAAGTCCAGCCTTTCTGCACTTAATATCAAAGAACTTCTCAGCTCCAAGATCTGCACCGAAACCAGCCTCAGTAACAGCAATATCTGCCAGCTTTAAAGCAAGCTTTGTTGCTCTTACAGAATTACATCCGTGTGCAATATTGGCAAATGGTCCACCGTGTACAAGCACAGGTGTATTCTCTAGTGTCTGAATCATATTAGGCTTTATTGCATCTTTTAATAAAGCTGCCATAGCTCCTGTTGCCTTTAAATCCTTGGCTGTAACAGGATCTCCTGCATAATTATATGCAACAATTATCTTGTCAATTCTTTCCTTTAAATCTTTCATATCCTCAGCAAGACAGAGTATAGCCATAATCTCTGAGGCTACTGTAATTATAAAATGATCTTCTCTTGTAACACCATTAGGCTTGTCACCAAGTCCGATTACGATATTCCTAAGAGTTCTATCATTCATATCCATACATCTCTTCCATACAATCCTCTTAGTATCTATTCCAAGAGCATTACCCTGATGTATATGATTATCAAGCATTGCTGCAAGAAGGTTGTTAGCTGATGTTATCGCGTGGAAATCACCAGTAAAATGCAAATTAAGATCTTCCATAGGAACAGCCTGTGCGTATCCGCCGCCGGCAGCTCCTCCCTTTATACCAAAGCAAGGTCCTAATGATGGTTCTCTTAATGCAGCAATTGCACTTATTCCTTTCTGGTTAAGTGCTTCTGTAAGTCCAAGACTTATTGTAGTCTTTCCCTCACCTGCCGGAGTTGGATTGATAGCTGTAATAAGAACAAGCTTTCCATCTTCGTTATTCTCTACTCTGTGGATAAGCTCATCTGATAACTTAGCCTTATACTTTCCATACATTTCAAGTTCGTCTTCTGTTACTCCAACCTTTGCCGCAACATCTTTAATATTCTCTAAATGTGCTTCCTGTGCTATCTGAATATCGCTCTTAATTTCCATAATTTCATCCTTTCCCGCAGCGTAATTATAATGACAGGACTAATGCCCTGACTATGATACTTATGCTACTACATATATCATATATAATCTATTTTGTACATATATTCATTATATATTTTTAATAAATTCTTCAAATTCCTCTGCTGTCATAAGCACCTTCCTTGGCTTAGTGCCAATCTCTGGTCCTACAACACCGGCATCTGCTAACTGGTCCATTATTCGTCCTGCCCTGTTGAAGCCAATCTTAAACTGTCTTTGTAACATTCCAATTGAACCTCTCTCTTTCTCAATAACAAAACGTCCTGCATCTGCAAATAATGAATCTCTGTCATCCTGCTGTTCTGCTGCCTGTCCACCGGCTTTTGAAGCTATGGCAGTCTCCGTTATGCTCTCATCGTAATTAACCTCGCCTGACATATTATCTTTAAGGAACTGAACAACCTTTGACACTTCTTCATCTGACACAAATGCTCCCTGAACTCTGATTGGCTTAGGTATATTAGATGGGAAGTATAACATATCGCCTTTACCTAACAGCTTTTCTGCACCATTCATATCAAGTATAGTTCTTGAATCAACACCCGATGACACGGAAAATGCTATTCTTGATGGTACATTTGCCTTAATAAGTCCGGTTATTACATTAACAGATGGCCGCTGGGTTGCTATAACCATATGGATACCTGCCGCTCTTGCAAGCTGTGCAAGCCTGCATATTGCACCTTCGACCTCTCCCGGTGCTACCATCATAAGATCCGCAAGCTCATCAATAATTATAACTATCTCCGGCAGCTTTTCAACAGGAACTTCTCCTTCTTTGAATTCCATCTTTGCAGCTATGTCATTATAGCCCTTAAGACTACGTGCACCAACACCTGCAAACTTCTTATATCTTGTATCCATCTCATTGACTGCCCAGTTAAGAGCACCTGCCGCCTTCTTAGGCTCTGTCACAACTGGAAGCAGCAAATGTGGTATTCCATTATATATGCTTAACTCAACAACCTTAGGGTCAACCATAATAAGCTTTACTTCATCAGGGCGTGCCTTATATAAAATACTCATTATAATTGTGTTAATACATACTGATTTACCTGAACCAGTAGCTCCTGCAATAAGAAGGTGAGGCATTCTTGCTATATCTGCAACAATGGTCTTTCCTGCTATATCCTTACCTGCCGCAAATGCAATCTTTGACGAAGTATTCTTAAATGTATCAGTTTCTATTAGCTCTCTTAAGAATACACTGCCTGCCTCTTTATTAGGGACTTCTATTCCTATGGCTGATTTACCTGGAATAGGTGCTTCTATTCTTATATCTGCTGCCGCAAGGCTTAACTTAATATCATCTGCTAAAGATACTATCCTGCTTACCTTAACACCAAGCTCAGGCTTTAATTCGTATCTTGTTACTGATGGGCCACAGCTTATATCTGTAATATCAACCTTAACACCAAAGTTCTGCAATGTCTGCTTTAATGTGATTGCTGTATCTTTGTTCTCACGCTCAAGATTAGAAGCTTTCGAATTAGTATTGCGGTTAAGCAGGCTGACTGGCGGGAACTTATACTGCTTAGAACTTTCAGCCGATGAATCAGCTGTATTTTCTGCATATGAATTGACTATATTTTCTGTACCTGAATTTGCTTTATCTTCTATATCTGTATTCGCTGTGCTTTGTATAATTTCACCTAAACCATTATCTTCTGATTTATACATATCATCTGAGCCGTCAGCAGCATTCTTGATGATATTGTCCTCAGCATTGTCCTGATGTGTGCTTATATTTTCCTCTGACGCACTATCCACATGCAGCTCCCATACTGGTTCTCTGCTTATACGAGGCATAGGTGTAATCAGCGGATCGTATATATCATCACTATACATATCATCTTCATTATCCACAGCCTCTATCTCTGTTATATCTATATCTGAACCTTCATTCCTGTTATCGTCATATATTGTAAGGTCATTAGTAACACCCCTGACAACATTATTCATACGTGATTTAGCAGGGGCTTCTTCTCTTGCTTCTTCCTGTAACATTCTTACACGATTGGAATGTTCCTTATATTCTGAATAATCTTTTCTTGCCTCACTTACTATCCTCTCTCCGCCATTACGGATACCTTTGATAAATGATTTCTCTGTAATAACGATTATACAGATAATAGCAAGAATTATAAGTATAACTAAAGAACCTGCCATACCCAGTGGATTTAACATCTTACATAATATTCCTCCAAACAGGCCGCCTCCAGTCTTATACTCTGAACAATATGTAAAATATGTACCAACCGGCTCTTTTATATCCGGCACATTAGTAACTCTCTGCCACAAAGCTGCCGCAATAACCGACAATACATATGCCATAGCTGCTTTAATCTTCATAACTCCGATAATATCTTTATTGGCAAGCATAAACATAATACTTACAGCTATAATCACCGGAACTATATAAGCAGCAATTCCAAATAATCCAAACATAAACCATTTAATTGAACGCCCAACAATTCCTGCCATATTAAAATTACTGAGCAGGAGGATAATTGCACACGCTAAAGCTATTAAAAAAACTATCTCATCCCTTAGCTGGTTATTCATCTGCGATGAATTGCTTCCTGTATTCCTTGAAGATGAGCTTTGGGAACCAGAACCCCTTGCATTAGGGCTTTTCGTGCCATTTCCTTTGTAATTAGAGCTTTTCTTAGTTGTATTGCTATTTCCTGAATATGAAGTTTTACCTGATTTGCTGTTAGACGTCGTCTTTCTTTTGGTACTGCTGGTCTTCTTGCCTGTACTTTTACTTCTGCCTGAAGCCATATATCTAACTCCTCCATATACTACTAGTGAACTACCACTAAGCTAAAGCTTACTGGCTTCTTGCTTCAACGTCCTCGTAACCTACTAACTCCACAAGCGTAACTTCGGGCTGAACCATCCCTAGTTGTATTTTGTTATGCAGAGAGTAGTCTGAGTCCCTCTGCTAATATATTCTGACTTGCATTGAGGTCTCTATCATGTTTTGTCCCACATACAGGACACGACCATATTCTTATTGCAAGATTTTTTACATCTGTATTCTTATATCCACAGCACCCACACAACTGACTGCTCGCATAGAATGTATCGACCTTTATATACTGACGATTGTTCCATTCAGCCTTGTATTCCAATTGTCGTGTTAGTTCATACCATGAACAGTCTGCTATTGATTTTGCAAGGTTGTGATTTTTTATCATATTGGATATTGCCAGATTTTCACTTACTATCACTTGGTTATCGTTGATTAGTTTATGTGAGATTCTATGCAGTTTATCTTTTCTGATATTTGTAATTCTTTCATGGCATCCTGCTATCTTTCGTTTCATTTTATGGAAATTGGCACTGCCTTTTTCCTTATGTGCAAGCTGACGTTGTAATTTTACCAACTGTTTTTCGTATTTCTTTAATGTCTTAGGATTTTCAAACTTATCTCCATTTGATGCGGTACATAAATCTTTAATTCCTAAATCCAGTCCAACCTTATTATCAGTATGTGGAAGTTCGATATGCTCTGTTTCTACAAGTATTGACACATAATACTTTCCACTGGGTACTTGAGAAATCGTAACGCTTTTGATTGTTCCAACAAAACTACGATGCTGTTTTATCCTTACATATCCAATCTTAGGTAACTTTATGCATTTCCCAACAATCGCAACTGAACCTTTCTGATTGTTTGTTGTATAGGCTTTGTGGTTGTTCTTTTTGCTCTTGTATTTAGGAAAACCCACTGATTTATCACGAAAAAAATTGCGATATGCACTCTGTAAATTCATCTGTGCATTGGCAAGTGCTAATGAATCCACTTCTTTCAGCCATGGAAATTCCGATTTATACTTTGCAGGAGTAACAGACAAAGATTTACCTGTTTCCTCGTAACAGGCTATCTTTTCAGCAAGCATGCGATTATATACAAAACGCACACAACCGAAAGTCCTGGCAAAATATTCTCTTTGTTCTTTGTTTGGATATAATCGGAATTTATATGCTTTCTGAACCATAGCTTATCCTTTCTCTGAAAGTTCTTTTTCCAGTTCTAAAATCCGTTCCATCATACCAATGATATATGGTGGGGGAGTACGTCTTTCGTGCTCCCAATCCTGTAATGCTGCTGTAGGTATGCCAATATAATTTATCCATAAGCATACCGCCTTTCTTAATATACTTATATTATAAGGTATTGCCACATAATAGTCGACCATAATTTTACATTTACCCTTGGTTTTCGATATATTCCTTTAGAATTTTTTCACTGACATTTCCAACTGAACATACAAAATATCAATCCATCCAAAAGGTATGTTCTTTCCAAAAGCATTTAGAAAGATAAGTATTATATTTCTTCCAGATATGATAAGTGGTATAGCTTTTCATAGTTCTGTAATAAGTATTTACTATGATTTTTTGATTTCCATTCGCCCATGACAAATCTCCTTTATTTGATTTATCGGTAACGGACGATTGTTTTAGAACAATCTGTCTATGACTGACGCATTCATCCACTCAGCTAAAGCTAACTGGATTTCTGCTAAATTGTTTTAAAGGTGTAAATGCTTTAATATATGCTAAAATAGATATCTTGCCCACAAAGCAAAATTCTTTATGAGCTTCATCTGACGTTCTCTATATGATGATAACTCTACCGGCTTTACGTTATATGGATTATCATAGCTTCCATCTTTATCAGCCTTTCTTGCTACCCTTTCATAGCCCTCCATTGACTGATTCAACTCTCTGTTAATATCCTTGCTATCTATCACAAGCATAAGCTCTGTATCCAGATAAGCACTTCTCATATCTATGTTAAATGAGCCTATAACTGATATGTTATCATCAATCAGTACTGACTTACCATGGTATGAATAACCGCCTTCATATTCCCATACATCAATCCCTGTACCAAGTATCCTGTTCTTATTAACATAATAATCTGCAGAACAAAATGGATTGCCATTGTTAGCAACTGAATTCGTCATAAGTGATACATCACCCACTGTGTCACAAACCGACTTTAGCCCTTCATACATATAATCGTTGCATATAATATAAGGTGTATGCAGCTTAACTCTGCTTTCAGCCTTCTTCATAAGTTCAACAAGCTGATACCATACATATGGTTTCTTTGATGAATATTCTATGGGATTACTCAAAAGTGCTACATTATTCACTTCATAAGCATCTTTAAACATATCCTTATAAACACTTTTCCCAAGACCTTTATAAATACCATTATCTGTATTGTCTTCACAATAGTCTGCATATAATGAATGAAGTTCTTCCCTGGCTGCTGCCACTTTCTTCTTAGCTGCCAGCTTGTTTTTCTTATCTGTGATTCTGGAACTGTCCACCGAATTATTATGTGAATATGTATTCTCTACACAATAATTATATTCATTTTTCTCTGATATTGTAAAATATGTGTCTGTATCCGTAAGCGCATTTACCCCATTGATAAAAGCCTTACTTTCTTTATAATTCCATACTTTCCCAAAATACGAGAGAATATCGTTAACAGAACTATTCTCATCTGGATTCTCGCAATACACCAACGCATCTCTGTCATAATTCTTATATGGCGAGCTGCTTCCTAAAAAATATGAAAATGTGTTTCTTCCACCTATTATATAACTGCTTCTATCAGCTATAAGATACTTATCATGAAGTCTTCCCATAGATTTCCATGGTGCAAACGGATTGACCTTATTATATATCTTAATGCTTGTTCCTTCTCCAGCTGCCAACGCTTCAAAATAAGGATTACCATTCATACGGAGAAATCCAGATACTCCATCAACTATTACATTTACCGATACTCCACGTTCTGAAGCATCTAGAAGCGCACCAAGAATAAGCTTTCCACTATCATCTGCCCTGAAATCAAAGGTTGATAATATAATCTCATCCCTAGCGTTGCTTATCAGCTTAATACGCTCAAGCAGTGCATCTCCATTATCTTCTATAACTTCCGCCATTTCCGGCTCTGTTCTTGTCTTCCATATATTATCAACAGACAGCTCTTCTTTGTCCTCTTCCGTCAATACTGGCTGTTTATGATATGTAATAAGCGCACAACCAACTATGGCAATCACAATAATAAGTAGTATAGCAAGTATTATTAAGAATACTTTTATCACTTTCTTTAATCTATTTATACGCATATACTTTTTCCCTTTTTAATTATATAATCATCTGGAACTATATCTTATTGTATAAGCTGCAAAACGTGCAACATCTTGTATTCTATCAGTATATACTGTTTATTGCAAGATTAGTTGTGATTTCTTTATATATTCTTTATGCGTTTTATTTTTTTATTTTGATGCAATCTCAATGATTCATAGGAACTATTAATTAACCTCGACAGCTAGATAACTACCCAAAAACTTGACATAGGGATTTTATACTCTTTTTACAATCAAAAGAGATTAATTCATGGGTATATATCTTTAATTCATTATCAGAAAAATTTATATTCCACTATGTATCTATTAAAACCTGCGGTGCGCATTACACAATCACAATCACTGACATTTACATTCCACTATGTATCTATTAAAACCTATCTGAATTATAGCTTATATAATCATCACTATTATTTACATTCCACTATGTATCTATTAAAACTGGTCTGTAGAGCTGGGCAGACCAACACTTGAAAAGATTTACATTCCACTATGTATCTATTAAAACGAGGTCAGCACCGGCGGCATATTCAGAGCCATATGTATTTACATTCCACTATGTATCTATTAAAACAAGATAATATTTCAGATTGTTATCTTGTTTCTTCATTTACATTCCACTATGTATCTATTAAAACGAAAAGGAGGTGTAACAGATGTACGAACAGACTTTGATTTACATTCCACTATGTATCTATTAAAACCTGTCTCCGTCAAATATCCAATAAAAACCTTCTGGATTTACATTCCACTATGTATCTATTAAAACATTATGACATATACATATAGACGCCTCTAGCTTAAATTTACATTCCACTATGTATCTATTAAAACTACCTGATGAACCAGACGAACTGCTATCATCCGTATTTACATTCCACTATGTATCTATTAAAACCAGAACACCCGCAGCACAACAACATAGACATAATAAATTTACATTCCACTATGTATCTATTAAAACCCACTCACCAGCCTTAATATCTTTTTCTTGCTTATATTTACATTCCACTATGTATCTATTAAAACGCAACATTTACTGTATTTAAGGGTGACTTTAACAAAATTTACATTCCACTATGTATCTATTAAAACGGATTTGTTAATTCATTATATAATTCAATGATGATAAATTTACATTCCACTATGTATCTATTAAAACTAAGTGTATTTTATTCTTCCACCGTTGCTTTTTGTATTTACATTCCACTATGTATCTATTAAAACGAGCAATATGAGGAAGTGTCTAAAATTCCAAATGTCATTTACATTCCACTATGTATCTATTAAAACAAATTTCTGAAAGTAAAATTAAAACTACTATTGTTACATTTACATTCCACTATGTATCTATTAAAACGCATTAGCCATAGAATTTACTGTCTGATTATCTTTATTTACATTCCACTATGTATCTATTAAAACTACCCCCTCGTATAAGATACTTGCATTATACATTTATATTTACATTCCACTATGTATCTATTAAAACACGCTACTGGTGCTCCCACCAATAGTATTATTGAATTTACATTCCACTATGTATCTATTAAAACTATGAAAATCTTATTTTTCACACTATACCTCCTACATTTACATTCCACTATGTATCTATTAAAACTCCCTGCCATTTCCAAAATCACCAGCTTCTATTCTGTATTTACATTCCACTATGTATCTATTAAAACCATCTCTACCTGTGTTCCTATATCTTCCCCAGACGAATTTACATTCCACTATGTATCTATTAAAACAAAGAAAAATTGTTAGAACTTGCCACATAATGTTATTTACATTCCACTATGTATCTATTAAAACACTTTGTGCAATATAATCGTCCACAGATATACCCTCATTTACATTCCACTATGTATCTATTAAAACATAATAACCCAACAACTATACAGTGTTATAGTGCCAAATTTACATTCCACTATGTATCTATTAAAACATAACTTGTCACAAACAAATAATTGTTCTGCTCTTTATTTACATTCCACTATGTATCTATTAAAACTAAGGTTGTCTGGCATACCAACCGCTTGTCTGACTAAATTTACATTCCACTATGTATCTATTAAAACCCATCTATGCAGTTTGCAATTTCTTTTCCAAAAAGATTTACATTCCACTATGTATCTATTAAAACTTTTATCAATTAGTGTTTGAATATCTGATTTAACAAATTTACATTCCACTATGTATCTATTAAAACAAATTCAATCTGAATTACATTCTGTCTAGGTTTTTCATTTACATTCCACTATGTATCTATTAAAACATCATTTAATAGATTGAACATTGAATAATCATAAAAATTTACATTCCACTATGTATCTATTAAAACCTTCTCAGGAGGAATTTTAGATGCGATTTGTTTATATTTACATTCCACTATGTATCTATTAAAACTACCGACAGAGATACACAAAAATATATATACGTGATTTACATTCCACTATGTATCTATTAAAACGATTGCATAATTTCAAGTTTTGTCGCCTTTTCTTTATTTACATTCCACTATGTATCTATTAAAACGGTAATAGAATTTCTATTACAAGTAGTAATTCATCTATTTACATTCCACTATGTATCTATTAAAACCGATTGTGACACAGCAAATCTCACCATCGTTATATTTACATTCCACTATGTATCTATTAAAACTATTTCCCCAACGATTTGAAATATTAGGGATTAATGTATTTACATTCCACTATGTATCTATTAAAACTTCATAGCCCTATGTAATGCCTTGTCGGTACATATATTTACATTCCACTATGTATCTATTAAAACGTACATTACCGATATACAATGACAGAGTTCTCTTTAATTTACATTCCACTATGTATCTATTAAAACCTTCTGCATTTTCACAGCAGAGTTTCACTTTATCAAGATTTACATTCCACTATGTATCTATTAAAACTAAGTTGCAAAGCTATCTACTGTCATCGGAATTGTATTTACATTCCACTATGTATCTATTAAAACTATGTAGGCTTTGAAAATATAAGTACACACTCCTTCATTTACATTCCACTATGTATCTATTAAAACGCAAGTGTGTCCCAATACTGTCATCAGTGACAAAAATTTACATTCCACTATGTATCTATTAAAACGCTTACAGATATGCAGAGAGAAATGAGAAAAGTTTTATTTACATTCCACTATGTATCTATTAAAACTTCACTCCATACAAGTTCAGCAATAACTTTTCCATTATTTACATTCCACTATGTATCTATTAAAACCGTCTCACCTGAATATACAGCTCTTCCTATTGTGTATTTACATTCCACTATGTATCTATTAAAACTGACATCACTGAACACATCTCGGAATAATTCTAAAGCATTTACATTCCACTATGTATCTATTAAAACGCTTAGATTTTTTTAACACTATGAGTATTTATAAGTAATTTACATTCCACTATGTATCTATTAAAACTCAACCGTGAAATATCTGTCCTGTGCTGTAATAACCATTTACATTCCACTATGTATCTATTAAAACGCATACCATCCTGTTGCATATACACTTGTATCTGTAATTTACATTCCACTATGTATCTATTAAAACAAGAAAAGCCAAGTCTGATTATTCCGGATCTTAAATATTTACATTCCACTATGTATCTATTAAAACTTCTAGCGTATACCTTAGTATTACTACTAAGCAGATTTACATTCCACTATGTATCTATTAAAACATAATCATCCAGCTGCTGAACAGCGTTGTTATACAATTTACATTCCACTATGTATCTATTAAAACCTTAAATATCAATAAACAACAATATCCTAAGCAGAAATTTACATTCCACTATGTATCTATTAAAACCATTCCACGACCAGAATCAACTATGTAAGTAGGATGATTTACATTCCACTATGTATCTATTAAAACCTGGAAGTTTATTAATATTGACTTTCATAGCAATAATTTACATTCCACTATGTATCTATTAAAACGCTCTTGCTGTTACCGGAAATATCTTTTCATCTTCATTTACATTCCACTATGTATCTATTAAAACAAGCAACTTTTACAGTCAAGAGAGCATAGAAGAGCATTTACATTCCACTATGTATCTATTAAAACTAATTACATCACGAATTCTAGCCTGCCTTCACTCAAATTTACATTCCACTATGTATCTATTAAAACCAGTTTATCGCACTCATTCGCTAAATAATTTGTTCATTTACATTCCACTATGTATCTATTAAAACAATGTATAATCTAAGTCACCACATTTTTTTTCTACATTTACATTCCACTATGTATCTATTAAAACATTAAACAACTGTTACAGTTGCCGTTGCGGATTTAGATTTACATTCCACTATGTATCTATTAAAACCAAGGGGATTTCCGTTGTATTCCCAATATGTACCATATTTACATTCCACTATGTATCTATTAAAACGTATTCACCATCAATATCAAATAATCCAATTTTATGATTTACATTCCACTATGTATCTATTAAAACTGTTGTATCAACTGCTCCTGCATTGTTATTTTCTGCATTTACATTCCACTATGTATCTATTAAAACAATTTCGTTATAAGCTTCCCACGGACTTACATAATGATTTACATTCCACTATGTATCTATTAAAACTGCTGTACTTGGGTATTTCTCGACTAACATTACATAATTTACATTCCACTATGTATCTATTAAAACACGTGGTCTTAAATGACATTATTTTGATATCTTAATTTATACCTTTTTGTCGACTCCTATTATTTATATATATTATTATCCTAAAGATTTTATCCAACAATTACAAATATCTGATAAAACCTACATTGTCGACCTTATGGTTATTTTACATCATTATCATTCGACAGACAAGATTGTGCAATACATATATAACTTTATATTATAAAATCTGTTACATTATCCTGTCTACCCCACAACTCTTTATCAACCCACTTCTGCTGTCTACTTTTAAATAAAATAACAGAATCCAGTTCGTTATTAATATATGGAGCTAATTCTTTTTGCATTTTAATTAATTGTACTTTTGATAATTCTCCTTCAAAAACCGAATTCTGTATATGTGTCATATATTTTTTACATATTTTAAATATATGACACCATCTTTTTCTTCCATTTTCATCCTTGCTTACATCATATACTAAAACAATATACATACACTAACCTCATATTTTATTTATATATGTTAAATGTCGTTAATTTCATACATGATACCAGAGTCAAGAGGTCTAAGCCCACATGAGCTTGCTCATAAGTTGGTGAAGAACCTTGGAACCCGATATCCATATATAATATTACCACCATATCCTAAAACCTTCATATTCCTTTTCACCTATTAGATGTTTGATAAGTTTATATGCCTCTAACCTTATCAAATACTGATATGATACCTGTCGTCCAAGCTCTTTATGCATTATTGTCTGTTTCATCTTTTTTTCAAATTCCGAAACAATAAGTTTAGAAGCATCCTTTTTTAAATGTAAATAATTCAATTCTTTTGTGAAACTTTTTTCTGTTATTTGTTTTCTATTAAGTAATGAAAATATCAATCTATCACCAATCAATGGTTTGAATACTTCTGATATATCAAGGCATAACGAATATCTTCTAATACCAGGTTCATGTAAATAACTTATTGTTGGATTCAACTGCGTATGATATATTTCGCTTAATGTTCTTGTATATACTAGTGAATTAACAAATGAAATTAATGAATTAATCATATTATCTGGAGGATGCATTACTCTTTTATCAAATTCTATTTCCTGATTAATAATTACACTCCATGCAGCATAATATTTTTTTCGTATATTTCCCTCAATCCCCATAAGTTCTTGTATAGATTTTACACCTACCAATCCTGTACGCAAAGAATCTATATCCTTCATATAATCTGATACATTTTTATCTCGTCCATTATAATATCGTAAGTTTCTATATATATTATCTGCTGCCGCCTGAATAAACTTTTTAGCTATTAAAAGTCTTTTATCATATTCTGTATAATGCTGCACCTGATTTACTAATAACTGACCTGCAAGATTACTTTCTTTAGGATAAAAACTTCCTGTATAGAAATTATAATAATTAAAAAAATGTATCGGTATTCCATACTGGGATATGTAACTTAAAAATGTCGTATTAAAAGACATTTCTGACATAACATATATATCTGATATACGCTCTATAGGTATATCTCTTTTTTCACCATCATATGATGTAAATCTTAATGTATTATCTTTTCTTTTTAAATCTCCATTATTGTATACATAAAAGCTCTGCTGCATTTTATTCCTCCACTTACTACATAATACTATATAAAACACATATCAAAATAAGCGCATTTTTTACATATCTTGGTTTCATTCAATTCTGGTGGCAGTTTATACTCCTTTATTTTATTAATATCATCAATAATTTTATCAAGTTCCCTGCAATCCTCATCTGTTAGCTCTATCTCTATATTTCTTTTAGCCAAAGGATAGTCAATCTTTCCAGTAAGCCCTTCTACGCCTCTCTTTTTCAAATAATATAGATAGTACTTTAACTGCCATATTCCAGCTTCCTCTATCGCCTTACTCTTTTTCACCTCATGTAATTCTTTCTTCTCACGTATGAAATCAATATTAATAGCATCATCAATATTAATATGCTTGTCATCCCTTGCATAACTATTCTCATCCAGCAATTTACCAAGTTGTACATTTTCATTGCCATCTTCCATTGTAATCTGATGACAAAAATACCACAGTTTTCTTTTACATATAAAATAATAATATATCATTACACCTGTTATTTTATCTTCCATAACTGTAAACCTCATAAATACTACATACTCTTGATATTATTAACAACTATTACATAAATATAGAAGCCTGCGTCTGTTTTTTTATTAATCCACTTCCCGTACATTTATCTATATCAAATTCATAATCCATACTTGCTCTATGTATATTCAATTCTGCTTGCCTTGCTTTGTTTTTCCCATCCCCATTGCCACTTTCCCAAATAACACATTCGTCAACTAATTCTGGCAATTTGTACTTATTATATGTTGGCAACGACAAAGTCATATCCGATATTTTAGATGTAAATATACTTCTAATGTCCTTTTTAATATATTTATCATTAATTATCTTTAAGCAATTGTCTATAAAATCAATATTTTGGTTATATATGTTATCAGGTATTATCGTAACACTATTTATATTGCGGAATTGTCTATCAGCTTCTTGTTTACTATACTCCGCCTCCTTAATCATTTGGAAATTATCTAGAGCCTTCTTTATATTTTGGTAATAAGCAGTATCTACTAATTCCTCTGTACAATACACCCGGTTTATGTATTCATTCTTTTCTCTTTCTGCTAAAGGTCTTCCTGTATAATCTTTCAGTATATTTACTGAGCGATTATATATATCTTTATCATATATATAACTAATGCTTTTTTTCTTATTACTTTTTACATCATCACCATTAAGTATTTCTACCGAATTTCCTTTGCTATTAATTTCTTCTGCAATATATATATGAACATTAGCCTCTATAGGTACATAACGCATATGTCTGTTACACCTTCCTAGACGTTGTAATAAACTATCAACCGTGCTCATTTCTGTATACAATACATCAAAGTCAATATCTAGACTTGCTTCTACAATCTGCGTTGTTATCCATATACCAGTAGACGAATTATCCCTTGAAAATGACATTATATTTTCTTCTAATATTCTTCTATGTTGTTTTATAAAATTTGAATGTAAAAGATGTATTTCTGTTTTCTCTTCATTCATCCAGAAATCGTATATATCACATATTTTTTGGTACAACACCTGAGCACTGCTGATAGTATTACATATTACTAACACTTTTTTATCTCTGGCATCTTCAATAACTTTATCTACATTAATATCTCCATACTCTGCATCAAGCCAATGTCTTACATTTTCTGCCACTGTTGAAAAATCTTTATATTCATAATCTACTGCTTCTATAAGACCATATTCCTCCATTAAACTTCTTAACACTGGTGGAAATGTTGCCGTTATAATTGCAAAATGTCCTCCCATATCTGATACAATTTTCAGACCATATATAATTGCTGCTATAATTTCCGAATCATATGATTGTATTTCATCTATTATAACTTTAGAATATTTAAGTGTTGCTGCAAATATTTCTGTTCCCAATGCTTTGTATACAAACTTAAATATCTGATCAACAGTACACACAGTCAATGGAAAAGAAAGCAGCTTTGCCTTTTGATACATATTATAAGCACTTTCCTCTCCCTTTCTGCTTTCATCTATAAAATGCTGCATACTTCCTGAATGTAATAATGTAACATCACCATAATTATATGTTTTCTTTATTCTGTCATATATAGCATTAGATGAAACCATATATGGCAATGTATAAAAACATTTTTCACCATCAGCCCACAATAAAGCTGCTTCTGTTTTTCCCATTCCTGTTGGTGCTACTACTACTAGATTCTTATTAATATTCTCTTTCATATATAGCTGCATAGAATTAAATTGCATATTATGTGACTTAAAGTAAGAATAAATATTGTTAACTAATATTTTGTTATCAATATCCGAAACCTGTTCTGCTTTATCATAGCCTGAACTAACAGTATAATCGAACTTGTTTAACAGACCTTTGACTAGCGCATATTTTTCCCATACATTATTATCAAGCCTCTTATTAACTGATGTTTCATTATTTCTAAATAAAATTTTATTAACATTGGCTGCTCTTATCTTTTTTTCTTCTCTTTTATAAAAATCAGCCAGATTATCAATATAGTATTTCTTACAGAATTCCTTTATTTGAGCACTTTCCCACTTATCTTCCCTGTCATGATGATGGTAAACAGCAGTTATAAATATCTTAAAATCTTCTACTGTACAATCTGGAACCATATTGCTTAATTCATCCTGAGATATACTTACTGCACTTAAATATCCATGAGGAATTTCATAATCGAAGGTTTCATCTAAATGTAAATCTCTATTACCTATTTTAGTCTGAAATACTATGTTAGCTTTACCAATATCATGTATTCGACATGCTTCAACAACAAGCTTTTTCTCTTTATCCGTAAAATATCCACCATATATTTTAAAAAAATTCTCTGCACATATTACTATATCTTCAAGATGCTGTTTTAACGTAACCTGTCCTTTTTCCGTTATATTTATAAACTCATCAATGGAATTATCAATAGCTGTTTTTTCACTTTGTGTGAGATTATCTTCTACTATTTCTATTGCAGATTTAATCTTTTTAACAATTTCACTTTTCTCATCATCAGATAAACTTTTTGTTGCTGACTTTGCATAATACTCCATATGTTCTCCTTCTACTCTGTCAAACTCTTATGTAATTATTGATAAATAAATCTAATTCCAATATGTATCTATTAATTTTAATTACGCAAATACTACTACATCTTCTGATTGTGAATCATCTACTAAAATATTTTCTATCTCTATTCCACTAGGATAATAAAAAACTTTAACCCGTCCGCCTTCTTTCTCTGACTTCCATCTACGCAGCCCCTGTTTAGTTATCTCATACTCCTTATTAAGGGTATAAACAGTAGAATTACTGTTTTCATAACCTCTTTCCATAATATATGATACTGGAATATATATATTATGCTTTGTATCTGCTTCGTCCTCTTCTCTTATATTTACTATATCAACACTTTTTATATCTATTAAATCCTCATATCTTCCAAGCGACAGATACATAGGTGGATTTTTAAGTGCCTCATATATAATCTGCATATCCTCATCTTCTTCTGGTAAAATATGAATAATTATCTCATTTTCACAGACTAATTCTACATTAGCCACTCCTTTGAATACTCCATATTTTTCACCATCTTCAATGCATATATTATGTCGTCCTTCTTCATATTTTGCCCCAGATGAAAAAGAATATCTTGTATACAGTTCAGAAATCATTCCCTGATTGGTTCCCTGTATACTCAATTTCATCCTATGATATCTCTTAAACCCACATGCTGCATGTATCATTCCTATGATTGTTGAATATGGTGGAAGTGGATACGTTTCTTTTATGATAAAGCTGCTTGGCTTTTTATAATTAGCAAGATTTTGAAAACAGTGTAGTCTAATTGCTTTCATCATAATATTCGCTCACTTTCTCTTTCAACTGGCTAAATGCTTTTGCTACTGTCACTGCGTGTAACTTTTCCTTAAGCTCTGTATCATTGTCAAATATATCCGATACAACTCCAACAACCGTATTATCATTTATACTGTCATCCCCCTGCATTAAATCTACAAATGCACCTGTCCTTATACTATTATTCTTAATACGAACACAATTCTCAAAGAAAGGATTTTTCCTAGCATAATTACCGCCAATAACAAATAGTGGTGAAAGATTTTCTCTTCTTCCTTTAATATCTCTATATAAATACTGTACGGCATCTAATAGTGCATTTACTCTTTCTGTCTTTTGTTCTGGTGATATACTTATATCTACATCCTCTCCTACTCTGTCTAGATCAATCGATAATGTATATGTGTAATACGCCCTGTGTATCTCACTCTGTGCAATAGCATTACCAAGATTTTGTCGTTTTGCAAGTCCCATATTGGTGAGGAACTCTAATTCACCCTGATAAGGCTCAAGAGATATCGCATTACTCAGTCTTGCCACAGCGCTTCTTGTTGTTGCTCCACCCTTAAGATTATCATCTTTAGATGTCGTCTTCATATAACCAAATAAATCTATCTCTGGATACTCTTTTATTGTAGCGGACGGTGCAAACTGAACAACCCCACTCTTTCCATCCACAGGTGTATCATCCCAATTAAGCTGCTGAACTAAATTATACCTTATAGCCTGCCTTGATATATATGAGTACTGTTGATAATCTCCCCTTGTCATCTTTTTCAAAGTTGTTATATTTCCTACGCCCTCACCATAATTGGCACTCTCTGCCAAGAATACCATTGTTAATGTTAATCCATCCTTTTTCATCTATATGCCCTCCTTAATCATTCTTATTATCTTGTTTTTTAGAATTTGAATTGCATCCTTTTAATCCGAGTAAAAATGCATATCCGTACTCTTCAAATAATGCTGGATTATTAAACATATTTACAAACGCACTAGGAACTACCAGCTTACCTGCCTGCTCCTCATTCGCAGGTATCTTGCAGGAACTATATAATCTCATCACTATTTCAAGATACTTTCCTGTATTCTTTGTCGAAAGTGCATTCATAAGCTGATACAACGTACCTCTGATACATTCATCATCTTTAGCTCCCTTTGATGCTAATAATGCTGTACGAAGTGAATAACCACTATTCATGACTGCTAATCTGTTCATAGCTATCTTACCTCCATTCTCTTTGCCACTTTTAACTATATTGCTCCACAAAAGTACATTATAAATCCAGTAAGCAGAGGCATTATAAGCTGGTGACTCTATTGATGCCCTTAACACTCTGTTAAGAAGCAGCTCCTGACCTTTAAAGTTCAGTATATTAAGAACAACCTGCTCATGAATATTAATATACTCTCCTTCTATCATAATATATGGATACATCTGCATATATTGTAAAGCATTCTGGACCTTTTTCTCTTTAATAATTTTCAATGCATCATTACTTACAACTGCAAAAACATACTTATCATCCTGCTTCGTACCTCTGATTATTACCTGGACACTGGATAATTCTTTAAGTTTATATTCCATCAGCCTGTTCAACATTCTTGCAAACCACTGTGAATAACTTTCTTTTTCACGCTTTACAGCATTATCCGGATATATATCATTTTCTTTTATATAAGCATAATCATTCTTTTTATTAGCCTCTATCATCCCTCTAATAGAAATATTTGTATTAAGAAATGCAAATCGGCTTCCTAAAAGATTAAATCCCAACGGACATAAAGCATAAATAAATGCACACTCAGGACACAAAAAAGCATCCACTTTACAATTCCAAAAAGCTGATTTTTTTCTTGAAAGATCATCCGCCATATCCTTCATAAATGCTATTGAAACCTTGTCCCTACTACCCAGCAATTTTCCACAGTCAATGCATATATCTTTATCCTTACTATGCAATTTCTTAACATATTCTTTGAATGGTTCTACAAAATCCTGTTCAAATAATATTCGCATATTTTTCTTTGCATTAGCTCTTAATAAAAAACATTTTCCATCCCAAAAACGGTTAATATAATTATATATAACACTTTTCATAACAAATGTTTCTTCACATAAAGGCTGCTTTAAAAATATATTTAATTCTTCTAAACGCCTTTTAAGTTCACACGCATCTAACTTGAAGCTCAGCTTTTCTTTCTGCAGATTCTCATATATATATGCATTCTCTATATCATTCTTTATATTATCAAAGCCTGACTTGTAACTATTGGATAAAAGCTTATCACTGATAAACTTAAGCATATCTTTATTAGCAGAATTTTCCTGCCATACATCATTATCTATTTTGTCTATAATAACATTAATATTATCTAAAACTCTTGCATACACCGTACTATCTCTGTAATATTTAACACAGGCTTTAAAAAATATATCTGTCCAATCAGCATTTTCTATAAAATCTTCATCCAGCCATAATCCACTTTCATATGGTTCAAAACCATATTCAGTACTTCCCTGCTCTTTTATGCCATATTCCCTGCCTTCAAGAATATCTATATTATATTCCTTAAGCATATAATATAACCCGACAATACCAGCATTTTTAAGAAAATCCCCCGGTATTATAAGATGCTTACTCATTTCTTACCTCCTCTCAATTTAATCAAATTATTTGTATACACTTTCAACTCCAATGCATACTTATATACCATACATATTGTTACGTTACATCAGCACTTCCCACTTACCATGCCCTACACTACGCCTACTGCCAAGTCCTGACTGATAAAGTATATTAAGCAGCTCTTGATTTCCTGTTATTTTATAAATGCCTATATTGGCATCTATCTTTCTTCCAAAGCAATTAACTACAACTTTCTTGCCCTTCACTGGCAACAGTGAAAAATCTTCCATGGATATATCCAGATTAACCTTCTGCAAGAATATTGAAACATTATCTCTTACCTTATCAGCAAATTCAGCACTGTCATATGTATAATATTCATCTTTATTAGTATCTGCATTATGTTGTCTTACAATAAGTGGACTTTGCATTTTAATGACAAGTTCATTATCAACAATCTCTTTTCTATTTTGTGATTTTATTGAAATAAGTTTCATTGCATTGTTATTAAGCGGATATTTCTTCATTCTCATTAATTGAAATGAATTAAACCACTCTATGCTCTGTCCCATATCTGCATCAGTGAAAAATATTTTAAATCTCGTTTCTTTAAGTTTTATCACATCTTTGTCAAAAACAGCTCCTGGCAGATATACACTATATGTAAATGTTTTTATTATTGACTTACTTTTATCATATAATCTTTCAAACATTTCCTGTGAATAATTATTACTTGCTGCCTTTAAAAAGCTCACAATTGTTCTTTCATATTCTACTGGCAGTTCTGGCTTTTCTAGCTGAAATTCTAATACTAACTGAATCATCAATTTCACCTCCTTTATTATCTTCTTATGCTATAGATATATCACTTATTATTATATATGTCAATATAAAAGTTATCTATTAGGTGCTAATTTATTTCAATGTCTTTATATATTGATTTTTTTAATTTTTTACTGTAGAATTCTAAGTTATAAACATTTACCATACTGGAATGTAAATAATAGATAACTATTATATATTTTATTTTAATATCAACATATTGGAATTACTATTTGATAATATTCTACCACCATCTAAAAAAGGAATTGCCGCAAATTTACAACAATTCCTTTTTTCTTTTTATTATATTTTAAATTTTATCTAAAACACATTATATATCTTTTTAGTATACACAAAATACACTTCCACTGTTAAATCTATTTATAAGAATCTTTATTTTTATCAAGAAGAGCTATCATTTTTTCCTTTACATCTTCTGGTTCTAACTCTTCCACGTTGCCAAGTCCTATAAGCCATCCTAATAATACATTTGATTTGACCGCACAGAATGTCACAAGTAATTTCTTTTCATCAGTTTTTCATTATGTTCATCTTATACATTAATGCCCCTATATTCTACTTAATATCCATAATAAATTTCTCAAGTTTATCATGATTATTCTTTGCCATTTCGCTATTACGGTCTGCTAATGCAACCTCATTTTTTATATTTTTAAGTGTCTTTGACAACTGCGCCATGCATCTGTCATTATCTCCGCCGCCACTAAATGTAAATACTGCATCTATTTTATCAGCTATTCCATATTTTTTTATAAATGTATATACTGGTGCGGCTGGCATTCCTGCCCATATAGGTGTGCCTAATATAATTTCATCATAGTAATCTATATTATCTGGAACACCTTTTATCTGTGGTTTTCTGCCAAATGTTGACTGCATTCCATCAACAATCATCTGCCTTACTGTATTTTGAGGCAATGTCTTAAGTAGCTCTATGTGCTTGCGCAATTGCACAAGCCTCTTCTTTCGTGTTAGTTTGAAGTCCTGTTAAAGTTCCATCTGAAAATACAGTACCTATTTTATATCCTGTTAATGGGTCAATACCTTCATAGATAGAGTAAGCTTTTCCTGTATAAGAATTTATACCTTCACTAATTTTAGTCCATTTTCCAGTTGCAACTAATCTTTCTTCATCTGTTAATGTTGTAGCTGTTGGTGCCTGAGGAGTTACTACTGGCTCTGGTGCTGGACTTGGTTCTGCCGGAGCGGCTGGCTGCTCTACTGGTGCTGCATCTTCCCAGCCTGAATTAATATTTTCTTCTGGCTGTTCTGCCGGTGTTGTATCTGTCCAGGTTGCATTTATATCTTCTGCTGGCTGTTCTTCAAGAACTGTATTATTAACTTCTTCTACACTATCACCATTTCCCTGATTTTCATCTATTACTGCTTCAGCTACTAAAACTTCTTCATTAGAAGCCTCTGTATTTTCTACGGAAGCTTCTGTTACTTCCTGCTTGTCCGTTGCATTTTCTGTGCTTGTTGAATTAACCTGTTTTACTGCAACTGTTGTTGTCTGAGCTTCTGTTGCTGTAGAAGCCTGGTTCTTGCCACCACAAGCTGTCGCTGTTACCAATGCCGCCATTATTGCAGCTGTGATTATTATTTTTGTCTTTTTCATTTTTATAATCCGCCTTTCTACGAAAGGCACCAATGCGCCATGAAACATCTTGGCTGACTTTTGCTTTTCTAATTTATATTTCTTCTGATATTATTTACCTATAATCTAAAGCAATCTCTTTTCTCATATCATTATCCAGTAGAACAACTATCTCCCTTCCTTTATGTTTTGTAACGTGTAATTCCATGTATCTGATACCTCCAATACAATTATTATATGTCTAATAAGTAAAATATCTTTTATTTACTATATATTTTACCGTATAAAGAACATACGTTCAACAGTTATACTACTGTTTAATAATCTTTTAATATTCAATTTTTAAGGTACACTTACTTTACAGTAATATACCTCAACAAACCCTTATACTTACTACGGTTTATTAGGGTATATCTATTCTTTTACTTTCTATACATTAACTACTAAAGATAACATATTTTTCCTTTCAACATATTTAAAATTAGGTAATAACAGCTTGTGTATACACACTTATATTGCATACATAAGCTATCAACACCTGACTAATACTAATATATGGGGATGCCACATTCGTGACAACCCCATCCTAAGCATTAATAATTAATCTTCATCATCACTTGCAGCTTCTGCAAATCCCTGACGTTTTCTTGCCATCTCATCGCTCTCAAGATACTCATCGTAAGTTGTAATCTTATCAATAAGCTGCCCTGATGGAACGATTTCCATAATTCTGTTAGCTGTAGTCTGAATGAACTGATGATCGTGTGATGTGAAAAGTGCCACACCTGGGAACTTAATCAGTCCATTATTAAGTGCTGTAATAGACTCCATATCAAGGTGGTTAGTAGGGTCATCAAATATAAGTACATTAGAACCCATAATCATCATCTTGGATATAAGACATCTAACCTTCTCTCCACCGGAAAGTACCTTAACCTTCTTAACACCATCATCTCCAGCAAATAACATACGTCCAAGGAAACCTCTTACATATGTAGGATCTGGATCTGGTGAATACTGTGTAAGCCATTCAACAATTGTATCCTCTCTGTTGAACTCTGCCGCACTATCCTTAGGGAAATATGCCTGTGAAGTTGTTACACCCCATTTGTATGAACCCTCATCTGGCTCCATATTACCTGTAAGAATATTAAATAAAGTTGTAGTTGCTAATTCATTAGAACCAACAAATGCAATCTTGTCATCTTTATTAACAATAAATGATATATTATCAAGCACCTTAACACCATCAATTGTCTTAGAAATACCTTCAACCTGAAGTACTTCATTACCAATCTCTCTTGCTGGTCTGAAATCTATATAAGGATACTTTCTGCTTGATGGTCTGATTTCATCAAGTTCAATCTTCTCTAATGCTCTCTTTCTTGAAGTAGCCTGCTTAGACTTAGACGCATTAGCTGAGAATCTCTGAATAAAATCCTGAAGTTCCTTAATCTTTTCTTCCTTCTTCTTATTAGCTTCCTTCATCTGCTTAATAATAAGCTGGCTTGATTCATACCAGAAATCATAGTTACCAGCATAAAGCTGAATTTTGGCATAATCAATATCTGCAATCTGTGTACATACCTTATTAAGGAAATATCTGTCGTGTGATACAACGATAACAGTATTATCAAAATTAATAAGGAATTCTTCAAGCCACGCAATAGCATCAAGATCAAGGTGGTTAGTAGGCTCATCTAATAAAAGAATATCAGGATTACCAAATAAAGCCTTAGCAAGAAGAACCTTAACCTTCTCACTACCATTAAGTTCTGACATAAGCTTATAATGAAGATCTGTAGTAATTCCAAGCCCGTTAAGAAGCTGTGCAGCATCTGATTCTGCTTCCCAGCCATTCATATCAGCGAACTCTGCTTCAAGCTCACTTGCCTTATTACCATCTTCCTCTGTGAAATCTTCTTTAGCATATATTGCTTCTTTTTCTTTCATTATTTCATAAAGGCGTGTGTTACCCATAATAACAGTATCTAATACAGTGTACTCATCATACTTGAAGTGGTCCTGTTCAAGGAATGATAATCTCTGACCTGGTGTAATAGATACATCTCCCTTACTTGGTTCAATCTGACCAGTAAGTATTTTTAAAAATGTTGACTTACCTGCACCATTAGCACCGATAAGACCATAGCAGTTACCTTCTGTAAACTTAATATTTACATCTTCAAAAAGGGCCTTTTTACCTATACGAAGTGTTACATTGTTTGCACTAATCATTAATCATAACCTCCAGTAATGTTAAACATTACAATTATAGATGGAATTGGGATTAATTGCAAGTATTCTGATTGAATATATCATTGACAACATTACACACAATATCATCAGCAAGCTGATACATCTTACAATTCATCTCATAATTGTCCTCGCACTCCTCACAATCACATATAACACTTTCAAGCCAGCCACCTCTTTTGGGCAAATTCTTAATCTTAATATGGTTGTTGACTACATATAATTTAATCTTCCCCTGTTCTGATAATTTCTTAACAAGCTCCAGATAATATACTCCTTTAATGTCATTAAGCATTTCATATGATATAAATAACACAACATACCTGTGCTTAATAAACAGTTCATTATTCTTTCTTGTATTCATCTGCCACAGCAGATTATTAACCCTCCCTTCCTCAAATACATTCAATACATTAATACCCTTAAATTCTAAATGTTCCATCAGACTATCCATATCTGAATTCTTCTTTTGCATCCCCATTAAAAGCAAAACAACACCTCCTGATAATTATTATAACCATATTCTACCACATAATTATATATATTATCGAGAGATGTTGTAATTCATCAAATATATGTTGTAATTGAACCACTTATTGTTGTGCAGGTTCCATTATATGTCACCCAGTTAAGCTGTTATTGTAGTTCCTGCCTTTCCGTCTAAGCCTTCTTTAGCCTGCTCAAGATTAGCAATAACTGCCTTTCTGTCTGAATCAGCTGCAACAAATCTAATTGATGCATCTACCTTAGGGAATGTTGTCTTAGCTGGGAAATGTCCAGCTTTAATATACTGGTGAAGATCTGCTGCTGATACATTGTCAAATACCTTCTCGTCAGCTGTTCCCTTGCCAATTGTTAGCTTATCATAAGCTGTAAGGAATAATAATGTATCTGCTCCGACAAGTTCTGCAAGCTTAGCTGCTGTGTAATCCTTCTCTATAATAGCTGATGCACCCTTAAGGTGTGAACCTTGCTGTAATACTGGAATTCCACCACCACCGGCAGCAATAACAATCTGATCTGCCGAAAGAAGTGCCTTAACAGCATCAATCTCATATATATCAATAGGCATTGGAGCTGCAATTATTCTTCTGAACCTGCCTGGTTCTTCTTCAACTACATAGTTACCCTTTTCTTCCTCTGCTTCAGCTTCTTCCTTAGTCATATATCTTCCGATTATCTTAGAAGGCTCAGAAAATGCTATATCAAAAGGATCAACTCTTACCTGAGTTATAATTGTTGAAACTGTCTTATAGATACCTCTGTTAAGAAGCTCCTCCCTGATTGCATTCTGTAAATCATAACCTATATAGCCTTCACTCATAGCACCACATACTGACATAGGAGCAACAGTCCTGTCTTCTGGCTCAAGTCTTGCAAATTCTGTCATAGCTGTCTGAATCATACCAACCTGAGGACCATTGCTGTGTGTAATTACTATCTGATACTTAGCTTCTACTAAATCTGCAATAGCCTTAGCTGCTTTCTTAACATTTGCCTGCTGTTCTGGGAATGTTTCTCCGAAAGCATTTCTTCCTAATGCAACAACAATTCTTTTCTTGTCCATAACGCAACCTCTCACTTTTCACGAATATTATACATATTATCAATGCCTTTAATCTTACATAAAAACTTTCTACTCGAAAATCTCAGATAAAAGCAATTCCAATTACTTAAATGTATTATGTATTTGAATATTATATAAGATTTTAATACAAAAAGCAAATATAAGACATCAATAATCAACGCACCAATCACAATTATTATGAATAAAATATTTATATAGAGCATAACTGAGGATAGATATGAATAATAATATAGGTGTTGCTGTACTTGATACAGGCATATATAAGCATATAGATTTTGGAAACCGGATAATCGCATTTAAAGATTTTATTAATAATAGAGCATTTCCATATGATGACAGCGGTCACGGCACGCACGTTTCAGGCATAATCGCAGGCGATGGCTATGCAAGTCACGGCCGATTCAAAGGAATAGCCCCTATGAGCCAGATTATATCTGTTAAGGTGCTTGACTCCAACGGCAATGGCAATATAGAAAATGTTATTAAAGGCACTAAATGGATAATCAATAATAAAGATATTTACAATATAAAAATAGTAAATATTTCCTTTGGCACTACCCACAACCCCTCCAATACTTCTGAACTAATAAAAAATGTGGAAAATATGTGGAATGAAGGCATTATTGTTGTCGCCGCTGCCGGTAATAGCGGTCCAAAGTCCCACAGCATAACCGCACCCGGCACAAGCCGCCTTGTCATTACCGTTGGCTCTATTGATGATAAGACATTTAATTCCGGCCGCGGTCCTACTCTTGATGGCATTCTTAAGCCCGAACTTGTTGTCACTGGCTCTAATATCACAGCGTGCAGTAATAAAAAAAATGGATATTCCACCAAAAGCGGAACATCCATGTCTGCACCAATTGTAAGCGGTGCAATCGCCCGTGTTCTTAATAATCACGATTATACTCCTGACGAAATCCGCCAACGGCTTAAAAAATGCTGTCACAAAGTCAATCTTGCCACCAATCAGCAGGGCTGGGGACATCTTGATATAATACAATTTATTAAAGGCCCTTGACCTTATAAAGCCAGAATGAATAAGCAACACTTCCTATGCCTGTCACAAGAAATACAGCCATAAATATAATAATTGTCACTTCATCACTTAATACATTATTAAGCAATGCAATTATTATTGAAATAACACCTGCCACAACATATACCTTACCTGCCATTCTATGTGTCATATTCCAATTCTCTTCGCTATTTAATGTCCACGGAACTTTAATTCCTATTGTATAATTCTGTTTCAACTTTGGCATATAATTACCAAGCCCTATAAACATAACACCAATGATAAAAAATACTGCCATTGTCATACTTACTTTACCACCAAGTGCTATTATATATATAAGTACATTAATTAAAATGGTAATCAATGGAACAATCCATATTGATACAAGTACAGGTTTATGATGAATCTGCTCTTTTCTTGGGTCAATATATAATTTAATAAGTACACCAATCTGGATAATTGCACACAGACAAGGCATTATAAATATTCCCTCAGCCTTAGTCGCCAATCTGTCTACATTGCCTTTAATTCCCCAATGAACAGGCAATTCATCGGGAAGCTTATTCCATAACGCCAATCCTATAATAATTGGTAGCAATGTAGCGATAACCGATATTACTGCCATTGAAAGGCTTATATTAGAATTATTACAGCTATTATCATTTTGATAATCTGTATTATTATCTTTCATAGATACTTTTCCTCCTAATTTTCTTTATTCTTTAAATCAGATAACCACATCATCAGTTCCTCTAGTACTGTGAGATTTAATTCATAGTAAATAAAATTCTTTTTTCTATTTTCTCTTATTAAATCTGCCTTTTTTAATACTTTCAAATGATATGATACTGTGGCTTGTGTCATATCGAACTGTTTAGCAATCTCTCCCGCCGAAAGAGGCTTATTCTTTAACATCTCTAAAATATCCCTCCTTGCCGGGTCAGATAATGCCTTAAAAGTATCTGCAAATGCCAAACATATCACTTCCTAACTTTGCCTAATTATTGTTCCATTCAGCGCTGTATTATAATTTCATTCTATTTAGAAAATTATCTAATTAGAAATCTATCTAAATAGTAAAGCATATTATTTATAAAGTCAATATGTATTATCTATTTTCTTACATTTGTTAATTATCTCTTTTATTTGAAATTGAATATAAGTTTTTTATCAATATATTTTAACCACCATCAAAGTTATTTCAAAAAAGATTAAACCGCCCTCAGCCATTGAAATTAAAGGTCTGAGGACGGTTTCTATCAACACATTTTGTCCTATAAGTCACATTTTCCTATAAGTCTATTTTGTCCTATAAATCTATCTTATCTTATAAATCTATCTTGTCTTATAAGTCTTAATTTCTATTTCTAATAACACGTAAACTTAAACACATACAATTTAATATTGGGGAACAATTAAAATCAAATAAATAAGGTCTTAAAAATCAAAAACTGCATAATTCTCCTCCATCTCTAGGTGGGAATTTGCGTATTTTGACTTTTAAGACCTTATTTATTATAACCTTCTAAGCTTTGAATATTTTAAAATTTTAGCATTTTAAATTTTTCTATTTTAAAATGCTAAATGTTCTTTAAAGCAAATTATTGATTATAGGATATATATTAATAAATCCCTCTTTCTGCTGTTCTGCCATCTGTCTTGTATATTGAAGTACATCTAACATAAAATACTGAATTGCAATCATTGCAAGTGCTAATACTATAATTACAACAAGTGGTATCCACTTATGCTGCTTTAACCTGTCCATTAATTTGCCGTTATTCTTACCGCCCGCTCTATTACCATTGTTCTTATTATTCTTAAAATAGCTGCTGTCTACCATATACGCTCCTGAATATATTATTAATTATGCTATAATAATTGATTATATACATATCTTCTTAATGATAACATTATATTATTTCTGACGCAATATTTATAATTATGATTTACATAAGTTTAATAAATAGCTTTATCTTTTAGTCATATCGCATAAGTTGCTTTGACAATAAGCTGATAAACTTTATTTCATAAGATACTAAATTAAAATAAAAAAAGCTTTTACATTATCTCCTAATGCAAAAACTATCTTCTAACTTATATAAAATTATAACAGGGGTGGAGAGAATCGAACTCCCACCAAAGGTTTTGGAGACCCCTATGATACCACTTCACCACACCCCTATCTAAAGGAATAGATTGCTCCTTCAAAACTGCACATTAAATATATCTTATACATCCGTATCCTGTCAAGTACTTTCGTACTTTCCTTAAGAATAACTCTCTTTGTTCTATCCAAACCTTAACCTCTTTCGGTTAAGCCCTCGACCTATTAGTACAGATCAGCTCCATATGTCACCACACTTCCA